>SVJU01000041.1 GCA_015068825.1 Oscillospiraceae bacterium
TTTAACACCTTATCAATCTCAGGATGCATAGCATTTACAAAAGTTCTGCGTACACCTATTTCTTTTAGGATTTTAATTTGTTCAAATATATCAACCTTACAGCGGATAAATAACATAATTCCCGGTTGCATTTTAATCCTCCTTTGAATTCTCAACGAATCTTTTTGCCAGATTGGTTATGCCGATATAGTCATCATTTTCAATCATCTTCGTGTTTACAATACCATTTCCTATACCTACACCCCAAAAACCTGCTTTTATATATGAGGCTATATTATTTTCATTTACCCCGCCAACTGCCAGAAATTTAACATTGGAAAGCGGTGCAGAAACGGCTTTTATATAATCTATTCCGCCGACTGCATTTACGGGAAAAAGCTTTATAAAATCTGCTCCGTATCTAATTGCCGAAGTGATTTCGCTGGGGGTAAGAGCACCGGGAATAGAGACAAGGCTCTCAAGCTTGGTTTTTTTGATTACATCCCTATTTACATCGGGAGAAATAATAAATTTACCCCCCGCTTCCTTTGTAAGCTCAACTTGTTCCTCTGTAAGCACCGTTCCGGCACCTACTGTCATTTTCTCACCAAATTCACTAGTTATAAGTTTGATTTTATTTGCTGTTTCCACGTCCGTAGTAATGCCGCTTGCATCGTATGTACATTCCAACAAATGTATACCGCCATCATATAACGCACGGCAAAGTTTTATCAGTTTATCTTTTTGTACATTACGTACAATTGCAATAATCTTTTCTGATTCTATTTTTTCTATTGTTCTTTTCATAGCTTTACACAACCTTTCTAAAGATTTTCGTCAATAATTTTATTAATTAATTCCAACCTTTTTTCTAAAAACGCGTCCCATTCCTTCTGGCTGTTTTCAATAAAAGGATTAATTTTACTGTCTTTTAAGATACTTAGTTTTTCTTCTGTTTTGTTGTTTTCAAGGTGATTACCAAGGAAAAGTTCAATCTTTTCGTTTTTAATTTTATTTATACTGTCAATCATCTTCTGTCTGTTGCTAAAAGGCAGGTTATGCTCAATCATAAAATCCTTACGCAAGGTATTGCTTCCTGCACCGCCAAACATACCTGCGCGGTATGTTTTTTCTCCGTCAGTTGCATCGAAGAAAAATGACATCGTTCCATCCGTGTGACCGGGGGTGGATACACATTTTATACTGGTGTTACCCAAAGTTATAATATCCCCGTCCTCTAAAAGCACATGCGGCTTAAAAGTTTTTATAGGATAGTGATATAATTCTCCCGTTAAAAGAGGCAGGTCATCTTTTCCTATAAAGGTTTTTGCGCCGGTCATTGCGGCAAGCGCACTCACCGAATCCATATGGTCTAAGTGTGCATGAGAAACAACAATATATTTTATATCTTTTGGCTTGAAACCAAGCTCCCATATATTATCTACTATAATATGTAAACTTTCAGAATATCCCGGGTCAATTATTATAAGTCCTTCGTTCGTATTTATAAGGTGTGTTGATACCGCACGGATTCCCACAAAGTACACATTTCCCCAGATTTTAGAGGGTTTAATATATTCGTCCCAAACATTTCCTTTAAGCATATCTATTTCATCTCCCATAAATATTTTAGTGATGTTTTTAAGCGAATGCTCTCTTCCTCGGTTTCTATTGCACTGCTGCCACAAATTTTATTGTAATACTTATCAAAAGCTTCATCAGTTTTTTCAATATTCATATCTTCTATACAGCTCGGCATATTATACTTTTTCATAAGCTCAAGTATAATCTTATTATTTTCTTTCTCCCCATTGAAATGGTTTTGCAAAAGAAGTCCAACACCTACAATTTCACCATGCGTATATTTTTTTGTATTTTCAGGAAACAAAAATCTTGTAGCTTCATAAAATTTATGTGCAACGGCTGTTTGGTTTGAACCACGTGCAATGCCGCTTATAACACCAGTTGCTGCAATTGTAGTAAATACTATCTTTTCAAAATCATCGCTTATAATACCGCTTTGCATATCATCAATACACTTCTGAACTTTACTATTTAACAGGTTAAATGAGTACTTTGACATAATATAAGCATAATCAAGACCTAAGGGGTAGTCTGTCATATCTTCTGTATATCTTTGTTTAATCTCAACGAATTTTGCAAGAGCATCAAACACACCTGCAATAAAAAGACGCACAGGTTGTTCAACAATAATTTGTGTATCCACTAAAACGCAATCTACCTCGTATTCATAATGGATTGAACCGACTGTTTTTCCGTCGGGTGTATAACGAACACTAAGGGGAGTATACGCAGCACAGGTTGCACTTGATGTCGGCACGTTGATTAAAGGAAGATGTGCATAATATGCACAAAGCTTAGCAAAATCGCAAATTACTCCTCCACCGACACCCACTATAACATCATAGTCCTTTTCTTTTGCAAGATTCGCCAGCTCTTTTGCTCTTTCCTCATTGCAGGTTCCTGTATGAACAACAATTTCATAAGTATTGCACTTTTCTTTGATACTCTTTTCCAGTTTTTCACGTGTTTTTTCAAGCGCGGTTTTTCCACCGATAATCAAAGGACGTTTACCTTTCCTTAAAACTTCTTCTCCAACTTTTTCTATATAGCCCTTCCCCTGAATATAGCGCCCGCTTCCTATTCTAAAGGATTCTTCTTTTATAGGCATATTATCGCTCCTTAATCATTTTTTCTATATTGTAACTCTAATATTGACATACTTTAATTATATTGATATAATATGGCTAAAACAATACGAAAAATTGACATATTTTTAAGATTTATTGCTTTTATTAAGGAGAAAAAAGTATGATTTACAGTGCATACCAGGATACAGATAAAGGTATAGCAGGAGTTTCTGTTGTAAGCAGTGGTCACATCTTTGCTTGGCAAAACAGGCGTATCCACCGTCCTAACGGAAGAAGTGACTATTTACTTTTTTATGTACAAAAAGGAAGCGAAAATATATATTTGGAAAGTGAAACTATGCTTACCGAAGGTGGCTTTATAATTTTTAGACCTTTTGAAAAGCAAAGCCATATTCAAAACGAAAGCGGAATAAGCGAGTTTTATTATGTTCACTTTAATGCACCTGCTGATTTTGATTTGTTTGGTTTTGAAAGCTCGGTTGCTTATTACGCAAAACCAAGCACTAAAATAAAGGATTTGTTTGAAGAGATAATACACGAGCTTCAATTAAAACAACCTGCTTATGAAAAAAACTGTGTTGCAAAGCTTTTCAGCATTTTTTCTTTGCTCGAAAGGAACTGTGCAAAAGAGTTAAATCCTTACGGACAATATTTGGATAGAATATCCTTTGTAATACAAAAAATTAACAGAGAGTACGAAAAAAATTATTCTTTGGAAGACTATGCGAATATGTGTTATATGGGAAAATTTCATTTCCTTCGTATTTTTAAAAATATAACAGGAAGCAGTCCGATTGAATACAGAAACAATATCAGATTGGAGCACGCAAAAGAATTGCTGACTGATACAGACAGTTCGATTGATGAAATAAGCAGAAATTTGGGATATAATTCTAATGTGTACTTCTGTAATGCTTTTAAAGCCAAGACAGGAATGTCGCCATCTCAGTACAGAAAAACGCACAGATAATTACAAATTAGGACGAGGAAATTGGTGCTTTAAATTGCCCTGTCCTTTTTTTACAAAAAAACACCCGTCTATCATGATAGACGGGTGAAGCTTTATTTAATTTTCTCTGCCTCAGCCAGCATGTTTTCAATAAATATCCCGTACCCTCTTGTCGGGTCATTTACAAAAACGTGTGTCACAGCACCAATAAGTTTATCGTTTTGGATAATGGGCGAACCGCTCATTCCCTGCACAATACCGCCTGTTAATTCAATAAGATTTTTATCTGTAACCTTTATAACCATACCTTTTGTGGATTTTTCGTTATAAAGCATGACCTTTTGAATTTCTATTTCATATTCGCACACTTCTTCGCCGGCAACATTACTTAAAATTGATGCCCTTCCAATCTTAATTGTGTTGGCTCTGCCAATATAAACCTCTTTTCCTTTTGGAATATTATTCTGATTTTCCACTTTGCCGTAAATTCCGTATTTAATATTTTTATTAACTGAACCGATTTTAGAATTTCCACCAAGAAAAATTCCGCAAAGCTCACCAGGGTCACCTGATTTTCCTTTTTTAACATCAAGAATACTTGCCTTAACAACCGAGCCTTTTAAAACCGACAAAATCTTTCCGTTGTCTGCCGAAATTCCATGACCAAGCGCAGCAAAGCTTTTGCTTTGAGGGTCAAAAAAAGTCATAGTACCAATACCTGCACTGCTATCCTTAACCCACATTCCAAGCTTTAACATACCACCGTCTGATGCTTTTACAGGTTTTATAAACGCCTCTTTTTGCTTTCCGTTTCTTAAATAAACAATTTTTACTTCTCTTTCACCGCATTTTTCCACCTGCTTTTTTAAAGAATTTATATCTGTAATTTTTTCGCCATTGTACTTTTTAATTATATCACCGCCAGATATACCGCATTTTTTTGCAGGCGAAATCTTTTTTCCATTTTCACATTCAACTTCCGATATTTCAACAACCATGCAACCGTCGGTATATATTTTTACACCGATTGAATTACCCAAAGCAACAACTTTTTTATTATTTAAGTTTAAATTGTTTAATTCTGATGACGATGAATTATCTTCCTTTATAAAATCAGCCTGATTTTGATTTCCGCTTTTATAAATACCATTTTTTAAAACGCCCGAATCACTTGCTGTTATGTCCGAACTGTTTTGTTGCAAGCCAAATTTTTGGGGGATATCAATATAGTCAACAGCATAATATGCCAAAAAAATTGTGCACAACACAACAATCAGAAAAATACCAACTTTTTTTGCCTTCAAATTTTATCACCTCTTAAAAAGACTTTCTCTTTTTAAGTTAACCTTATTAAAAAGTTATATCCTGATAAAAAATTTGAAGTTTTACAAAATTTTTTATCAAATAAAGAAATACCCTTTGTGTTTTTTTGTTTTTTTGCGATATGTTTTACCTTCTTTTGTATATATTTTGACATAATTTTATTCACAAAAGTTTTATAATGGTTTAACAAAAGATAAAACAAGGAGGATTTTTGATAAATGCAAAGGATAAATATAAAGCCATATTTTGATTTTCATAAAAATATTAAATTTGGCTTTTTAAAGGATTTTAAGGAAGAAATTTTTGATACAGTATTTAGTATTATTACCTCTTTTTCTATGGTTTTTTCCGGATACATTCCGTTTTGTCTGTCTTTTTTTGCATCAGATATTTTAAAAAAGACATCTGTTTTTAAATTTATTGCAATATGTATATCGAGCATACTTTCGGTTGGCGGTGCAATGAGCATAAAATACATAGTGCCAATGCTTTTATATATAAGCGTAAATTTAATTTTACCCATTAAAAAAACATATATGAGGGCTTCTTTAATATCATCATTTTTGTTTTTAACAGGATTGGTTGTTACATATTTTGACTCGTTTTTACTCTACGATATTGTTGTATGTATGGTAGAAAGCTTTGTGGCGTTTGTGGGCGTTTTTATTATGGACAAGGCTCTTCCTGCAATAAAGAACATAAACTCAAGACATATTTTATCGCAGGACGAATTTATATGTGTTGGTGCTGTTTTTTCAATTTCTATTTTTGCTCTTTCTAAAATACCGCCTGTGTTTTCGGTAAATATCTGTAATGTTTTATGTATACTTTTAATACTTATTTTTTCGCTAAACGGAGAAATAGGCCTAAGCTCAAGCATTGGCGTGGTTATTGGAATTGCATCGGGACTTAATAACTTTAATTTAAGTGCCACAATCGGTGCATTTTCTTTTTCATCACTTGTTGCAGGACTTTTTAAAAATTATGCAAAGCTTGGCGTTTGCCTTGGTTTTATTCTTGCAAACACCATTATTACCATATTTTTAAATTCATCAAGCGAGGTTCTTATAAGCATATATGAAATACTTTTTGCCACTGTTTTATTTTTTATTCTTCCAAACAATATATTAAATAAAGTAACCTGCTTTTCATCAGCGGTATCAATTATAAATACGCAGGAAAACCTTGCAGGAAACCGTTTTAAAACCATTGTAAAAACAAAAATTTATTCGATGGCGTATGCGCTTTCTTCGCTTTGTGAAATGTTTTCATCAAAAACACAAAACACCGATGAAGCCGACCGCCGTGATCTTATTGCTTTTTTAGACAGCGCATCAAAAAAAGTGTGTGCCGATTGCACCGCAAGATTTAACTGCTGGCAAAATTCGTATCAGGCAACATATTCGCAAATGCTCAAAATGTTATCAATTGCAAATCTTAACGGGAAAATTTTAAAAAAGCAGCTTCCCGAGGCATTTAAAGATAAATGTATCCGTCAGGACGAATTTGTTGATGCCTTTAACAATATGTACGAAATTTACACAATGTCAGATTTGTGGAAAGGAAAAATTATTGAAAGCAAACACATAGCCGCATCAATACTAAAAGATGTTTCAAATGTTATATCCACCGCTGTTGACGGATGCGACCTTGGAATTGATACCGAAGTTGAAAACGATATAAAAATAGCACTTGATAAAAGAAGAATTTATGCAAAATATGTATGGGCGCTTGTAAATGATGGCAAAGCTGATGATTTTGAAATAACCATTTTAACAAAAGATAATGTGAACAAGGACTTGCTTTACGAGGCGGTTTGTGAGGTTTTGAAAAGAAAGGTAAGAGTTGGAAAAATCGAAAATAATAAAGGTGATATTCTTGTAAAATTTTATCCTGCAAAAAAATATGATGCCACTATTTTTGCAAAATGCAAAACAAAAGATGGCGAAAAGGTAAGCGGTGACAGTTTTATTTCAATACCACTTGCAAAATCGGGGCATTTATTTGCAATAAGCGACGGCATGGGCAGTGGCGAGGAAGCATCCAACGCAAGTAAAACCACACTTTCGCTGCTTAAAAGATTTTTTGAAGCCGGATTTAATATGGATGAAGCAATAAATCTTATAAACTCAACCCTTATGTTAAAAACCGATTCCGAAATTTTTGCGACACTTGATTTATGCAGTATTGACCTTGAAAAAAAATATGCACGCTTTATTAAAATAGGCGGATGTGCAAGCTTTATAAAAACAAAAAACAAGGTTGAGAAAGTTGAATTTACTTCTCTTCCAATCGGCATACTTATGAATGTTGAAAAAAAGGTTTGCTCATATCCGATTTGCGATGACAGCATTATTATTATGATGTCTGACGGCGTTTTTGATGCATTTGAAAACGAAAAGCAACTTATAAACCTTATTAAAGAAACCGACACAAAAAATTTAGAGGTTTTATCCGATATTATAATGAAAGCTGCAGAAGGAAAAGATAAAAAGATAAGTGATGATATGACTCTTTTATGTGCGCATATTAAAAGTGCATAACGCATAAAAGAATAAAAAAGTAAAAATATGGGAATTATTACATACAAAGGTTAAATTATTAATTCAAGGAGGCTAATTAATGTCATTCAACCCTCACACAAACGGAAAAAATCAAATTCCCGATATTTTATCTCAGGCAGAAACTATTATAAATAATTTTATAACAAAGCCTCCCAAAAACAAAAATAATTTTAAAAAAACAGCATTTTTTATCTGTTCTGTTTTGGTGCTGACTGCTTTTTGTGCTTTTTTGTTTGCATTTTTAAAATAAAAAAACCACCCATACGGGTTGTGTTCTTAAGGACAATATTTTAAAAAAAGCGGTTGCACATTGAATTACATTGTGCAACCGTTTTTTTAGTATTTCGATGGGGAAATACCTGTATATTTTTTAAATGCTCTTGAAAAATCGTAAATATTTAAGTATCCCAAAGATTGCGCTATATCAGTGATGCTGCCGTGATCACTTTTCAGCATTTCCTTAGCTTTTTTTATTCGTAGTTCATGCACATATGCGATTGGCGAAGTACCTACATTTTCTGCAAACAGTTTTCTGAAATAAACAGTTGATAGATTGCAGAGATTCGCTAGCACATCATTTTTAATGTTTTTATTATAGTTTTTGGCAATATACTCTAATGCAGGACTGGTTTTATTTATTTTTTCGGTAGGTAAATACTTTTTTTGTGCAGATTGTATCAGCATCAGCAAAATTGAGTATGTATCCCGAATGCTTTCAGTTTCATACATTGGTTTTTTAAGAGTTCTTTTATATTCCATTTCTTTAAATAGCTTTAAAAATTTCTCACTGTTTTTTACATAAAAATGGAAAATTTCATTACATACAAGGTCGCTTTCAAATTCTATAATTGAAAAGTGTCCCGAATGTGTACAACACCATTCATAAGAAAAGCCCTTTGGTAAAATAAAAATATTGTTTATGTCAGAGAGGTATGATTTTCCTTCGGAAACATACATGGTTTCCCCCTCGTATTTAATAACAATTGCCCAGTTTGGACGATTGCTTCTTTGAGTTTTGGCATTTTTTTCTGTATACATTGTAGTTGCAGAATAAACTTTGGTAATAATCAGATTTGATAAAATTTCCAAATTCATATATATCACACCTTTTGAAATAATTATAAATTCAATAACTTGTTTTGTCAATAATATAGTAGCAAATTTGATAAAAATATCACATTTGCTATTTTATTTTATTTTGCTTTTTTATATAATGGCAACAAGAGGTGATTTTATGAAAGTATTATCAGAATTACAGGCGCCGGCTATTGCGGGAGTTATCAGGGAAAAAAATGTTAAAGCTGCAATTGCCGAAATCAAAAACTGTATGTATGATGGGGCTGATATGATAGATTTACATATGTCATGCCTGGAAAATAGCGAAACGGACACACTGAAAGAAATTATACAATCTTCAAAGCTGCCAATTTTGGCTCTTAATTACAACAGCAGATACGATTGGTCGCCGGCAGGTTTTTCAGAAGAAGAAAGAGTAGAAAGCTTTCTTCGTGCGGTAGATGCAGGTGCTGCAGGAATAGATATGCAGGGATATACCTTTCACACACCGTCAAAAGATGGTTTTTGTGGAGAGGATAAATATTCTTTTACAAAAGGGAATCCCAAAGAAATTGTTATAGATGAGCAAATCATTTCTAAGCAATGTGAGTTTATAGAAAAAATACATTCAAAAAGCGCAGAGGTTTTACTGTCTTGTCATCCAGGGATACCGATGAACTCTACGCAGGTTGTTGAACTGGCTCTGTTTTTAGAAAAACAAAATCCTGATATTATTAAAATTGTAACAGCTGCAACAAATGAAGATGAGCTTGTTGAAAGCTTTAAAACAATGGTTGCATTAAAAAAAGAACTAAAAACTCCAGTAAGCTACCATGTAAACGGAAAAGCGGGCAGCCTGTCAAGAATAATAAATCCTGTTTTAGGCGGGCATATAATATTTTGTGTTGACAGATTTTCCCAAAGCAGTACAATGGAACAGCTTGATTTAAAAACAGTTATGGCTGTTATTGATAATATGAAAAAGATATTGTGAGGTGCGATATGTTAAATAAACAGATATTTTTTACAGATATTCATAAAGCGGAGCTCATAGAAAATGACATCGGCAAGGTAAAAGAAAACGAAGTTCTTGCGAAAATGGAATATACAGTTGTGAGTGGTGGTACGGAAAGAGCCTGTATTTTGGGAATGAATAACACTTCGCAAAAATTCCCTATGTCATTAGGATATTGCGGTGTGGGATATGTGGAAGAAGTGGGTTCAGATGTAAAAAAAGTGTCGGTAGGCGACAGAGTTTTGGTTTATCACGGCTGCCATTCAAAGTATAATATCCGCACCGAAGATGAGATAACAAAGGTCGAAAACGATACCGTTTCGTCTCTTGAAGCAGCATTTGTTATTATTGCTTCGATGGGACTTGGCGGCGTAAGAAAGCTTGAAATTGAGCTTGGCGAGTCTGCTATGGTAATGGGACAAGGGTTACTTGGAATTTTTGCAACGCAGTTTTTAAGACTTTCCGGTGCAAATCCTGTAATTG
>SVJU01000008.1 GCA_015068825.1 Oscillospiraceae bacterium
AAATTTTTGAATGAAGTTCAAGGCTAAAAAATGTTCGTAATCCTGTCGGATATGGGCATTTTTTAACGCAGAAATTCGTCAAAAAGATGATTTTTAGGACAATACTTCCTTGTTACCCTCGACCTTAAAACAGGGATTTTTTATTGCAAAAATAGCCAAATGTTCTAAAATTTCAAACTTATTTTAAGCAATGCAAAATGTTATCATAAGTATATACAACCTTTTAAGGAGGCAAATTATGTCAAGTATAAAATACAAAAACGGACATCCTTTTATAGAAGTTAATGGTGAACTTATTTCACCTGTTGCAATGCGTTCGTTCAGACCCCAGCCATATAACATATCTCAGTTTTCAAGAATGGGAGTTCGCCTTTTCCAAATGATTGTATCAGGAAAGAAAAATGCACTTGGCGATATGTATTCATTATACGGCGGAGTGTGGACAGGTGAAAATGAATATGATTTTACAGGCTTTGACAAGCAGATGGAAATGTTTATAAAATTTGCGCCGGATGGATATTTTCTTGTTATGATACAGCTCGATACGCCCGACTGGTATGTTGAAAAAAACAAAAAAGCTTACGACAGCTTTAAAAATTTAGGTATAGCTGCTGTTGATGAAAAGTGGAAAAAAGAAGCCGCTGATTACCTTAAATCTTTTATAACCTATGCAGAAGAAAAATATGGCGACAGAATATTTGGTTATAGTTATTCGTGCGGGCTTTGCACTGAATGGTTTATGAATGATAAAGGACTTGCTACTGAGGAAAAAGAAAAAGCATATAAAAAATATCTTAATGATGAAAATGCCAGAATCCCCGTATTTGGCGGCGATGAATATTTGGATGAGTGTGATTTAAGAACTCCTTGTTCCAATGAGAAAAAATATATGGATTTTTGTTGTAAACTAAGTGCTGAGCTTGTTTGCTATTTTGCAAAACAAGCGCAAAGTATTTTAAATCACAAAAAACTTGTTGGTGTTTTTTATGGTTATATAGATCAGGGAACATCAATAAAGCAAAATCTTTGGTTTACAAATTTTTATGAAACGGTATGGAAATCAAGTGATATTGATATGCTTTTTTCGCCTGCTTCATATAATGACAACAGATTTTTTGAAGGTGTTCCTCTGTTTCAGTATGCAATAGATTCGTTGCCGTTTAATAATAAGCTTTATATTCACGAAATTGACCACAGAACAGAATTGGCAATGTATCCTTTAAGCACAGGTAATTTTATGTGGGATTGCTATGAAACATACGAAGAATCAGTTGCGGTGTTAAGAAGAGAATTTTGCAATTTGCTTGTTAAAAATTCAGGCTTTTGGTGGTTTGATTTTTATGGCGGATACTTTTCAACACCACAGTATGAAAAAGAGTTAAAAAACCAGCTTGAAATATATAAACTTTTAAATAGCACACCATTTGAGCAAGTGGCAGATGTTGCAGTTTTTGTTGATGCACAGTCTATGAATTATATGAAAGAGAGGGTAAATCTTGTTCCTAAGTGTGTGCGAGCAAATCTTACCGAGCTTGTTAAAGCGGGAGCAATGATAAAAACATACAATATAAACGATATAACAAAAATTAATGCTAATGAATTTAAGCTTTTTGTATTTTTAAATTCGCTTAAAATTTGTGATGAAATACATAGTTTTATAAAAAATAACCTTTCAGATAAATATAAATTTTTTGTGTATGCCCCAAATATTATGGGAGCTGAAATGGACTCATCCCGCGTTGAAAATATAACCGGAATTAAGATAAAAGAATTTACAAAAAAAGAAAAGCATACGGCAATATATGATGGTGTTGAATTTGGATTTTATGAAGCTGTAAGCCCGTTGTTTTATGTTGATGATGCCAGTTCGGATGATATTGCTCTGTATGAAAATGGTGCTGTTTGCTTTGCACAAAAAGATAAAACTTTTTATTGTGCAACGGGGAATATACCATATACGCTTTGGCAATATGCCGAAAAAAAGAGTGGTGCTCATATATGGGCAAATAATGGTTGTTATGTTGCAGCAACTGATAAATTTGTTGCACATCAGAATACCAAATCAACAAAATGTGAAATTACTCTACCTTTTGAGTGTGAGCTTGAAGAACTTTTTGATGGTGGCTTGTATAAAACGGAAAACAAAAAATTATGTTACAAAGCAAAAATCGGCGAAACTAAATTGTTTAAAATTAAAGCTATTTGATTGAAATTTTGCCCAAATGTTCTAAAAATTCAAACTTACATTCGTACATTAAACAAGGTATAATGTTATTATGAAAGATATAATTGCCATATTAGCCTTTTGTAAGGAGGTGGCTTAACTGATACACATTAAAAAACTGATTACATTTTTAATTTGTTTTATACTTATTTTGGTTTTTTCATCCTGTAACGACATAAAAAACAAAAATGTAACCGAAATTACAATATGGAGCTCGTCAACAAGCTCAAAGGTTGAATACGAAAATCTTGTTGATAACTTCAATCAGACGATTGGAAAAGAAAAAAACATTTATATCAATTACATAACAATTGATTCTCTTCTTATAAAAGAAAGGTTGAGCGCAGCCTTTGAAGAAGGAAATTCTCCCGATATGTTTTTGGGGTTTTCAAAAGAATTTGCTGAAAAAGGATATATAGTTCCAATTAAAGAGCTTGAAGGCGGAAATGAGTTTTTAAAAGATTTTGGAAGTGTTCCTATGAGGAGTGAAAACTCATTAAACGAAGATGTGTATTGCCTGCCGATATCGGTTACCACACAAGGTCTTTTATATAATAAAGAAATGTTTAAAAAAGCAAACCTTGTAGATGAAAACGGCAATCCTACCCCGCCCGAAACACTTGAAGAATTAAGAGAGTATGCAAAAATACTTACCAATCCAGATAAGGATGAATACGGAATAGTTCTTCCGCTTGCGTGGGGTAGCTGGTATGGAAGCGATATCCGCTCGCTTATGATGAGCTCGTGCGGATTTCAGGAGTTTAATCCTGTTACAGGCAAATACGATTATTCAGGCGCAGTTCCTATAATGGAAACATTTTTGGGCATAAAAGAAGATAAAACTTATGTTCCCGGTGCAGAAAAAATAGATAACGATACCGCAAGAGCATTGTTTGCATCAGGCGGTGTGGGAATGAAATTTGGTTTCAGCTTTGATGTGGGTGTTTTAAATGACCAGTATCCTGCAAATATTGACTGGGGTGTTGCACCGTTTCCTGTGGCGGATAGAAATAATAAGTATAAGCAGAGAATGTCGTACGGATATTCGTTTTGCGTAACAAAAAAAGCAAAAGATACTGTTGATAATAAAAAGCTTATTGAAGTTTTGAATTATTTTACAAGTGATGAAACATTAGAAAAATTTTACTTAAGCGGTACAAATGTTCCTTATAAATTGTCAATAGTTGACAATGTAAAAATTGACGAAAGCAAAATAAAAAAAGGCTGGAAGGATTTTTACGACCTTGTAAAAATAAGCGCAATATATCCCGAAATACCCGTTAATAATCTGGCATCATCCCAAAGAATTGACAATTGCTTTGTAGAAAATGTGTGGACAGGAAAGATGACGCCTTATGAATGTGCAAAATTAAGTGCAGACGAAATTAATGCATCGGTTTTTGAATATTATCAAAAATTACCCGATGAAGAATTTAATAAGTTTTTAATTCCCGATTGGGATATAAAAAGATAAATTTATAAAAATGGAGGAAATTTTTATGAAAAGATGTTTAAAAATTATGTTGGCTGTTATGTTGGTAATGACAATGATCATTCCTACTTTAGCAGTAAATGCAGCTACGGTTACTACAAATAAAGGTTATGTTTTGGTTGAAGAGGATTTTGAAAGCTTTGGTGCTACTGAACAAATGAATTATTCAACTATGACAACAGAAACAGAATATCCAATTGGTGGAGAAAACACAAAATGGGTTTTGCAAACAAATTCAGGAAAAATATTTAACTATACAAATGCCTTTATCACTAATAGCGGTACTGAGACATCACCAAATATGGCGCTTTCTCTAAGTTCCGGTGGTCTTGTGTTTGAGAGTGATATTACCAGGCGTTCTGCAGTGTATTATAATGGAGACTATAGCAAAGTTGGAAACAACTTTAAAATTTCTTTTAATTTTAAAAAGAGTACAATAAAGTTAGGCACAGCAGTTAAATTTATGCTTTCAGATGATATAAAAAGCTACTATGCATTAAATTTTGAAGGTAAAGCTGACAGACCTGTATGGAATCTATACAAGGTTACAAATAATGGTACACCGGAGGTTTTGGTAAGCTCTCCTGAAACTATATCTATCACGAGTGGTACTAATTTTAATGCTGTTAATAACGGTAGTGTTACAATTGTTTATGACAACGGAAAAATTTCGTGGGAAATAGATGCTAATAGATACAGTTTAGGTGCATACAAGCACACAGGAACATATACAGATGCAACACCTTTCTCTGCTAAACCTTCTGAATGTAAATTTGGTTTTTCCACAGATACTGGCAATTCTGCAACAACACTTGCATCATTTGACAACATCAAATTCTCATACTCGGTTTCTAATATTTCAGAAGATTTTTCAGGTGAAGGTATTACAAAAGATACAGCATTTGCAAATGAATCAGGTGTTCAAAGTGTAAGAACAAATATTACAGGCACAGATTTATATGTTACAACAAGAAGAGTTTCAAATGTAGGCAGACTTATTGCAAAGGTAGACAGTACAGAAAATAAATTAAATATATCGTATACAAATGCTTCTATGTTTAACATAAACCAAGTAAACAAGCTTGATTTTGTTGAATATAGGGGAAGTGACTTTGAAGGTGTAGGAGAAAACTATACAATTTCTTTTGATTATACATCAGGACAGAGTGCGAACGCAGGTTACTTTATTTTCGGACTTGAAAATAATGGTGAAGAAGATTTTGAATATAATGATTATTATGTTCTTGCGTTTAGTGGAAAAGGCGAGGTTGCAAATCATATAAATAATAATGAATACACAATTCCTGGCTGGGAAATAAGAAAAATGACAGGTGGAGATACCTGGTCTGATACAATAGTTTCTTCAGATTATACAATTACTCATGACCCGAATGCAGAAGGAGCTTCTGTTGATAATACCATAAAAGGTACTTCAATAAAAGAGGCAAGTGTAATTTTAACAGTTAATAATGGAGTTGCTACTGTTACTGTTGACCATGCAAAAGATGACGGAACCCCAGATGTAAAAACCTTTAATATTACACCTAAAGGAAACCGTTTTGGTTTTTCTCACGGTGGTACTTTCGCAGGAAGTGAAAGTGCATCCCCTCACTCTATTGACTTTGATAACATTGTTCTAACAGCAAACAAAAAAGCTGTTGAGCCAATTGACGGCAAGGTTTATGTTTATGGAGGAAAATTTGCACAAAAAGCTGGTATGCTTTTATTTGAAGTTCCAAACGGAAACAATGTATCTTACCATACTGCTCCTATAACATTAACAACACACGAGCAGGCAACTGCAAATATCCCAGAAGGTGCAAGCAAAGTGTTCTTCTGGAACAATTTTGAAAATATTTATCCCCTTAACCCAAGCGTTGAAATTACACAATAGTATTTAATTTTTGGAGGAATTCGATGATTTACAAAAGTGCAATCAAAAAGTTAATATGCACTGTGCTTATATTTGGCATTTCGGTGAATATGAATGTCTTTGCATCAGAAAAAGTTCAACTTGAAGAGCTTCAGGCGGCAATTAATGCAATGGACCTTAAAAAAGCAGAAGAGCTTATTATGACAGATAACTCTGACATAATTGAAAATACTGTTGATGTTGATGTTACTGTAGATGAAAACAACATTTTAACAGAAACTTCAACACTTTTGGTTGGTGCTTCAGATGGTGGAAGATACGACTGGCTTTTCAATGAAGATATGAAAACTTTAAATGATGATTATCTTGCGATAATTGATGATGTTTATGATATTCCTATATTTCGTTGTGGTTTGCCGGGAAATGCAACAGAAAGACTTAAATTTCCTGAAGACAGAACTGCCGATACATATCTTGAAGATATTAATCTTGAAATGTATCGCCCTGATGTAAACTATTCGTCTGCACCTCACGGCACAGGATCAGGAACAGAAGGTAAAGGTGCAGCCGCATTTTTGCAGGCACTTAAAGTAAATCCCGATTGTAAGTTTTTTGTTATTGTAGATATAGAATGTTCTCGTCCTGAAGATACTGCCAATGTGGTAAGATTTTGTCGTGATCCGAATGGTAGTAGTGAATGGGCAAAATTAAGAGCAAGCTGGGGTATTGAAAATCCAATCAATCTTATTGGTATTGAAATGGGTAATGAAAAATACTTTTTCTCAACTCCCACACCCGAGCTTGCAAAAAGCGCAACCGACTGGTATATTGAAACATTTAAAAAACATTATGAAGCAGTTAAAGCAGTAGACCCAAATATAGAGTTATTGCCTACAATCAACTCAAACTCAACAAGAGGCGGATTCTATGAGTGGAATAGACCTGTTTTAGCAGCACTTTATGAATATGTAAATATAATTTCCTTCCATTTATATTACAGCGGTTATGAGCTTGCTTATACTTATCAGTGGATTCAGGATACTTTAGACCTTATTGAAGAGGTTTCGGGAGGTAAAAAAATTAAATTTGCCTTTACAGAGCATGGCACATGGGAAACAAGAACATATACAAAAAGGCAGGGACTGCAGGGAATTTTACCCACAGCGCAGTTCTATAACCGAATGATTAAAAAAGATTACATGCATAGTACAAATGCTTTTTGTTACACTCATACAGGCTGGGCTTTTGTACGAAAACAGGACGACGGAACTTTGCAGCCAACAGGTATGAACTATATGCACGCTGTATATGAAAAAAACCTTGGTGACAGAGTTTATGATACTTTGGTAGAGAGTGATTCTCCACTTACAGATGAAATGAGCACAGCACAAAGATTTACTGTTCTTGCAACTGCCAAAGGCGATAATCAGCTTAAAATATTTATCTGTAACAGAGAACCATATACAGATTTTAATGTAAACTTTAAGTTTAACAATAATTATACATTGGTTGAAGAAACAGTGTTTACTGCACCAAATATTTATTCTTTGGTTTACAGTGAAAACACAAAGGATGTGTTTACTACAACAGTAACACCAAAAAATGAGCCCAATTTTTCATCATATAAAATGCCGTCTAAAAGCTTAGTAGTTCTGACCTTGGAAACAAAATCAAAGCTTCCAAGGTTGGGCGAGGCGGCAGATAGTGAAGAAGTTACCTACGACGGTGAGAAAAAGTTTATTGACCTTGAAGGTTATTGGGCAGAAAACGAAATTTACAATCTTAGCGATGCAGGTATTGTAAATGGTGTATCAGCTGATGCTTTCAGCCCTGATACAAAAGTTACAAGAGGCGATTTTGCTCTTTTACTTTACCGCACAATTAAAAAAGACAAAAAGGTAAGCAATTTTGAAATTTTGGATGTTGGCTTTGATTCTCCTTATTATGAAGCGGTAAATTATCTTGTAAATATGGGTGTTATCCGTCTTGATAACAATAAATTCAACTTAAATGCACCAATATCGGTTATTGATGCGGCAAGTATGATTTACCGTGCTGATAAAACAGCCGATAAAAAAGCAATTGATATGTCGCAAAGATATGATGCATCTGATTTGACCGACTGGCAAAAGGATGTACTTAATTATCAGATAAATGGCGGTGTATTAAGATATTTTTACGAAACAAAGGTTTTAGAGCCATCTAAACTTCTTACAAGAGGAGAAGCGGCAAGTATTATATTCCGTGTTTTCAACAACATAGAAAAGTATTAATGAAAGGTTATTTGAGTTTATGAAAAAATTTCTTTTACTATTATTATGTTGCATCTTAATAATAAACAGTTCATTTATAGCATTTGCCGACGATCTTGAAGATGAAGAGAAAGAGCTGTTTGTTGACGGTACCGAAATTAATGCGATTACCGACTATTCTACATACGGTGCGGCTGATGTTACAGAAATGTCAAGTGTAAACTATCTTGACAAAAACCGTTTTACAGATATAAAAGATGGTGAGCTTTTAAAAAGAGTATCTCTTTTAAGTGCTTTGGGTATTGTCAGCGGTACAGGTGAAGGTAAGTTTTCACCGGAGGCGCCTTTTACCCGTATTCAGTTTGTGCTTACAGCACTCAGAATGATTAAATATGATGCTTCAATGTATAACGGTGATGGAGTAGAATTTTACGATATAAATAAAGATTATGAATATCTGCCCGAAATTGAAGCGGCAGTAAAGCTTGGCATTATTGCAGGGTTTTCGGATAAAACCTTAAAGCCCGATGCACCTATAAGCTATCAGGATGCACTTACTGTAATGCTGAGAATTATGGGTTACACCACAAATGCACATTCAAAAGGCGGTTATCCTGACGGATTTATAAAGGTTGGTGCAGAGCTTGACCTTGATGATGATATTGTTATTAAAGATGATGGTATCTTTACAAGAGCAAATGCTGCCACTCTTTTATACAACTGCCTTCATGCCGATTGTTTATGGTCGCCTATAATGGGAAATAAATCTTCTCAGATTGGCGAAATGGGCACAATGCTTGAAGCATATTTTGATATTTATCAATCTTACGGTATAATAGAATCAACATACCTTGCAAATATCGGCGATAACGAAAAAGCAACAGATAATACTGTTATTATCGGCGGTGTAAAATATTTTTGCGAAAAACATTCTTATGCAGATTACATAGGAAAATGTGTTGATGTTTATTACGAAGAAAAAAACAATATTAAAACTATAAAGCATCTTGAAATTTATAACGACGAAAAAGAAATTATTATAAAATCTGATGATATTGCAGATTTTGATGATTATACATATCAGTATTACGATGGCAGTAAATTAAAAACTGCAAAAATTGATGTAGGACATACTCTTATTTATAACAATAAGAGAAAAATCTCTTACAACAAAGATATCTTTATGCCGAAAAACGGTTATGTAAGACTTTTAAGAACCTGCGATTTTACAGGAACAGGTTATAATGTTGTGTTTGTAAATGAATACTTTAACTTCTATGTGGATTCTTTATCTGCAAACGGAAGTATTTTGAAATTTACACCTAATGGCGAAACAAGCGGTATGGTTATTGATATGGCAAATGAAGATTTGCTTATGGAAATTTATGACAAAAACGGCAGAATGTCGTCTGATTTGTCTGTTACCGATACTTACGATAACGACGGTAATCTTGTTAAAAAATATCTTGTTCCGCCAATTCCCGCAAAATCTGTTATCAGTGTTTTTGCTGATGAAATGGATGATGCTATTGGAAATCATAAAATTCTGAGCAAAAATGCAACTTACTTAAAAGTGTATATCAATGATGCAAAGATAGAAGGCACAATTGATGAACAGGATTTTGCTTCAAATAAGCTTGTTATAGGTGATAAAGAATTTGAATTTTCTACCGATAACTTCCTTTTTGAAGATAATGCAATCAAAATTGGCACAGAGGGTACTTTCCTTTTTGATTTCAATGGTAAAATAGCGGCTTATATTGAAAAAGGTAAAGACGAATTTATATATGGTTATCTTGTAAATGCTATTGACGGAAGAGATTTTAATGCAGATTATAAGTTTAAAATTCTAAAGCCAAACGGACAGATAGAAATGTTTAACTGCGTTGATATAAAAGCATTAAAGCTTAACGGCAAAAAGCTTAAAGATACAACTGAGCTTGGAGAAAAATTAAATAAATCTGCAAAGCTTATTGATAAAACCTTTACTATTTCGCAGATTATTAAATATAAGCTTAACGAAGAAAATAAAATAAAAGAATTGCAGACTGTTACTGCATCAACAGGAATTGCGACAGGATACGAGGCTGACCATTTAAACAGACATGCACCAAGAGCATCGTATACATCTCCGCAGTATTTTGGCGGTGCGCTTTTCAGTGCAGACGGTGACATTGTTGTAGAAGGCAGAAAGCTTGCCAGATACTCAAAAAGCGGATTTTATTTTATAGTTCCCGATGCTGAAACATTTGAAGATAAAGATTACGGGGTTAAAGCGGATACATATTATTTTTCTTCTTCAACAAAAATGGATTTATACAATTGTAACGAAAATTTAAGTGCAGATGTAGCTGTAATATACGCAAAAACGGAACTTACACAAAACGACCCGCCGTTTATTGTTGTTAAAAACAAAAAACAGGTTGTTGATGAAGACGGTATGGGTGTTGTAGCGGTTTCGGGTGTTGACGGATACAGAGAAGCTGAATTTGTTGAAAAAACAGAAGGTGTATTTTCCAATGCCAAAGAAGGCGATGTTTATTTCTGTAAAGGTTCATTCAATCAGATAGAAGAAGCAGAAATGATTTATTCGTTATATGATGTTGCAAATCATAACTATGACAGCACCGAGTATATAATGAAAACCTTAACAGCCGATAGCGAAACTTTGTATGCCACACCTATGGAGGTTTATGATTACAGTGCTGCCACACGAAGCTTTGTGCTTCAGATGGGCCCTGATGGTGACGGTGACGGAAAAAGAGATATGCAAAGAGTTTGTTACTGGTCAAATATTTCTACAACCTTTAGATATGGTTGTGTAACATGTAATATTTACGACAGGGAAATTGAGCTTAAAACCGGTAATGCAGGCGATATAAGACCTGCAAGAAAGTTCAGTCATAAAGACAGCACAAAAATACTTATTGTAGAAAGCAGCAACCTTCGTTTCTTTGTTTTGGTCAACGATTACAGAAATTAATTCGGGAGAAATTTTATGATAAAAAAATTTTTGGCTGTTGTAATATGCTTTTTAATGATTATAAATTCGGGTTTTGTATATGCATCAGATTACAATGCAATGAAAAATGCATTTTCTTTATACAGATGGTCTGATTTAGATAGACTTGTAAGAGAGGATAGCAGCTTTTTTGATCTTTTATGGGATGAATGTACTATTAAAATTGATGAAACTGCAAAAGTAAGAGACATTGATAAAAATTTGCTTGGTGTTCACATATTAACAGACACTTTTTATGATTATAAAAAAGGTGCTATTAAAGAAAGCTATCAGGATGTGGCTAACAAGATGTATGATGTTCCAATTTTCAGAATGGGTAGTCTGGGAAATGCGGTTAATGCATTAAAAATGCCGGAAGATAGGGAAGTTTCTTATATTCTTGATGATATCGGATACGAGGAATATGAACCGGGTATAGATTATTCAAAATCTGGTGTAAACCTTTCAAATTCTCCACAGGTTCCCGAAAAAATTCTTGCTGCACTTATGAATAATCCGGATGCCAAATTTATATTTACGATTGATATAAAAAGAACTTACCCATCAGAAACAGTAGATTTTTTACATTTTTGTACTGATGAAAACGGCACAAGCAAATGGGCAAAATTAAGAGAGAGTTGGGGAATTGAAAATCCTATAGATGTCATTGGGCTTGAAATGGGTAATGAGCTGTATTTTATGGACGAAGAATATTGGACAGACGAAGAACATATGCAATTGGCTATTGAGTGGTATATTAGCACATGTATAAGTCATGCTGAAGCTATTGAATATGAATTCCCGGATATAAAGATTATACCGAGTATTGACGGTACACCGACAAGAAGTGGTTTTGAAACATGGAACGTACCTGTTATAACTTCTCTAGCTCCTTACATTGATTATATTGCGGTTCATAAATATTATACGATATCAGCGAGTATTTTTAAAGTTAATCCTTCGTTTGATAGGATAAAAGAAATTATTAAAAGCACCGGCAGAGATATTAAAATTGCTCTTACCGAACATTCAACATGGGATGCTGACGGTGAAAATAGATTACCTATGAAAAGACAAAGTTTAGGTGCACTTTTAGATGTTATGAAATTTATGTGTGCACTTTTACCGCAAGAAGAATTTTATTGTGCTAACTATCATAATTTTATCGATGAAACCGGTTGGGGAATGATTCGAGCAGGAAACGGAACAAATGGTGTTCCTGTTATTAGTGCAATAGGTAAGGGTTTTACAATGCTAAATGAAAATTACGGCGATTCTGTTTTGCTTCATACAGTAGAAAACGGAAGTGCTTATACTGATATGAACAGCGTTAATAACAATCTTGCCTGTGTTGTTATGGGTAAAGAAGACGGCACAATTAAAGTAATGCTTGTTAATGACAGTAATACAAGAGAATTTGGAATAAATTTTGAACTTGAAAACGAGTATAAGCTTACAAAAGTGAGCAAGATAACTGCACCAAATGAATATTCGTATATTTACGGCAGTGAGGCTTCGGATTTGTTTGAAATCCAAAACACAAATTTTTCGGATAATAATACTTTTACAAGCTATATAGTGCCTTCTTGCAGTTTTGTAATTCTTACTTTAGAGGCAAAATAATTTTATGATGAAAAATGGGGTAAACACTATGAAAAAAGCAATTGTTTTTTTATTAATATTAACTTTAATTCCTATATATGCTTTTGCTGATGGAGAAGTTTTTCTTGAAGATGTTGAAAGCTATTCAGATACTATAACTCCAATTACAATTACAATTGATGACAACACATCAAAACAGCTTGGTGAAACTGACTGGTGGATGATTAAAGGTACATCGGGTAATCCGCTTAATGCCGGAAAATCAAACGGTGTTATTGTTTATCCAACCTTATCGGTTGTTGAAGAAGATGGTAATAAAGCTTTTAATTTGACAGGTGGTTCAGGCGATTATTCATCTTATATAGAAAGAAGACAGGCTGCCCGATATATGGGTAATGGCCTTGCAAATATAAATAATAATTATAAGCTTGAATATGACTTTGAAAAATCTCAAACAAAATCAACTATTTGTTTTCAGTTTATGATACACAACGGCGGAAAAAACTATTATATTGTTAATATTGCCGGCGAAAAAACAGGCGGAGCTCCTGTATGGACAGTTGCAAAGATTGTTGATAATGCTGTAGTGGGTGATGTAGTTGTAAAATCACCTGAATCATATTCATCACCAACATCTTCTCCCGGTGCAGTGACAACAACCAAAGGACATGTTTCCATTATATCGGATGGTAATGGTGTTATAACTGTTACTCTTACAGGAAAAAGATATGGCGAAAGCACTCCGTATTCAAGTACACTTACACTTGCTGATTCTGAACCATTTGATATTGATGCAAAAGATACCACAATTGGATTTTTTGTAGGTACTACACAAACAAATTCGCAAATTGATAATATAGCAATTTATGATGTTGAAGAATTTGTAGATTATGAGCCGGGTACGATTTTGTATAAAAATGTATCAGATAAAGCAAATATAAATGAATTTGAAGAAGCGGTTGTAAGAAGAATTTCAAGTGCATCGCTTGCTAATAAAAAAGTTGAAGTGGTTTTTGAAGATGAAAGCACATCTAAAACTTATGAAGCCTCATTTGATGCAAAAGGAAAATGGGTTAATCTTGTTGATTCATCTATGTTTACAAAGGTAACTCTACCTGAAGGTAATGATTATTCTGATCTTGCAATTTATGCAATAGCAGAAGAAAACCCTTCTAAGAATCAGCCTATAAAAAGCGAGGCTGTGCATTATTTCCCCAAATTAAGAGGAGAAATGGGAAATGATAAATTCACATGGGAATCTTCTGATGAAAATGTTGCAACTGTAGATAAAGGTGTGGTAAAAGGTATAAGAGCAGGCAGTGCAACTATTACTGCTACATATAAAGGTGCATCATTAAGCTATGATGTTGTAGTAAAAGGCGAATATGACTATGCACTTGAAGAAGATAAGCTTGATGAATATTTTGCATCAAAGAAACCTGTTTTTGAC
This sequence comes from Oscillospiraceae bacterium, assembly GCA_015068825.1. GTDB lineage: Bacteria > Bacillota > Clostridia > UMGS1810 > UMGS1810 > Qingrenia. The sequence goes on from SVJU01000008.1 coordinate 13,895, forward strand.
GAAATAAACAATGCTTTAAACGAAGATGATGCTTCAAAATTAAAAGCGGTTTTAACAAATACAGGTGAAATAAAAATTGAATCTGTTCCCGATATTAATGTAGATATATTATCAGAAACAGAAGATGCCGAAATTGAAAAACTTGTTAATAATCTTATTAGTTACGATGGTTTCAGTTTTGCTTCTTTAGAAGATTTCAAAACCTTTGAAGATGCCGTTGAGCTTGAACTTGATGTAATTAAATTTGAAAACATTAACGATACACTTATAATAGATGAGTTGCTTTTAAATAATAACGAATTATTAAAGCTTGATACAGAAAATGAATTTTTTGAAAGATTTAACGAAAAGTGTGTTGTAAATCTTTTGAATAAGGAATATGATAATTATGATAACTTGAAAAAATATTTTGCTGATAATATTGTTTTATCAAGTTATAAAGAAATGATTTCGTATTCTGATGTAGAAGATCTTTGTAATAAAAACCAGAGTATTATAGGATACGATACTACTCATTATGAAGAAGTAAAATGCAGCGATATGTTTACTCAGCTTATTTATTTAAAATCAACAATAGATGATGTTTCAGATATAAAGGACTTTATTGATACATATACAAAACCTGTACAGCAACCTTCATACTCGTCTGGCTCGTCAGGTGGCTCAAAAGGCGGCGGTGGCGGTGGTTCAATTAAGTTTACTCCGAAATATGAAGCCGATACCGAATATGTTAAAGAAGCTGAAAAAGAAACAGCTTCGGAAGTTTCAAAAGAAAAAGAAACTATTTACAAGGATTTGGAAAAAGGAACCTGGTACGAAGATTATATTCTTAAACTTGCCGGCAAAAACATTATGAACGGCAACAATGGTTATATAAAACCTTTGGACAATATCACAAGAGCTGAATTTGTTAAAATGCTTGTTTTGGCAACGGGTACTGTTCTTGGCGAAGAAGATGCCTGTCAGTTTGATGATGTTAGTGAAAACGACTGGTTTTATGATTATGTAGCTTCTGGCTATGTTAATTCAATTGTTGTAGGAAACGGAAATATGTTTTATCCAAATTCTAATATATCAAGAGAAGAAATTGCAGTTTTGGTTGACAGGGCAATAAATAATCTTGGTATAGATGTAAAATCAGATTCAATGAATAAAATGTTTGCAGATGAAGAAAACATTTCTGAATGGGCGTATGCATCTGTTATAAGATGTTCGTCTTACGGAATTATAAACGGATATTCAGATAGTACTTTTGTTCCTGCAGGTTTTGCAACAAGAGCAGAAAGTGCAAAAATGCTTTCTTGTCTTATTGAAATAATTGATGAAGCGGCGCAAGCAGCATCGGAAACTCAACAAGGTTAGGGGGAAAACAATTATGAAGCTTCGTTCCAAACAGATGAGCGAATTAAAAAAAGAAGAAAGAACCTGTTATTTAATGATTATGCTTCCTTTAATTGGTTTTTTCGTATTCAGTATTTATCCGATTTTCTGGACATTCAGATGGGCTTTTTATTCATATAACGGAATACCATCAGAAACGCTTTTTATTGGGCTGGATAACTTTAAAAAGATGTTTACCACAGACCTTGACTACTGGAAGGCATGGGGAAATACACTTTATTATGCAGTTTTAAAAGTACCGTTTGAAATGTGCTTATCGTTATTTATTGCGGTATTACTTCAGCAAAATATAAAATTAAAAGGCCTTTTCCGTGCTACATATTATCTTCCATGTGTAATAAGTATTGCAATTGTAGGTCTTATGTTTACAAATATGTTCAGTATAAACGGATTTATTAATTCAATCCTTTTAAAGCTTAATATTATTGATAAGAATTTAGATTGGTTCGGTAACAGACATACAGCAACCTTTATGCTTGCGGCGGGTGGTATATGGAGCGGATTTGGTATTAATGTTTTATACTTTTTGTCAGCACTTTCAAACATTTCGCCTGAGCTTTACGAAGCTGCTGATGTTGACGGTGCAAAAGCATGGACAAAGTTTATCAAAATCACATTACCGCTTATTGCCCCTGTTGCAGTAACAATAGTGCTTTTGGCACTTATTGCCGCACTTGGATCAAATGAATATGTAATTTCATTTACAAATGGTGCTCCCGGTGGACAAACCCGTACGGTAATGTCGTATCTTACAACAAAGTTTGTACCCGGATTTACCACCAATTCTGAACCTCCTATCGGATACGGATGTTCATTGTCACTTGTTACAACAATGTTGTTTGCATCACTTAGTATTGTATACAATAAAGTAAACAACAAAGTTAATAGTATTTTTTAGGAGAAGAAAAATATGAAAGCTATAAAAATTAAAAGATTTTTTATTTATGTTATACTCTTTCTGATATTGTTTGTAACACTTGTTCCGCTTTTATATACATTTTGTGCATCATTTAAAAGCAATATGGAAATGCTCACAAATCCTGCATCAATGATTCCTGAAAATCCAACTCTGGACAACTATATAAAAGTGTGGCAAAGTGAGGATTTCAACTTTTTCAGAATGTATATTAACAGTATTATGTATACACTTGTAAGTGTGTTTACAGCGGTGTTTATTTCTTCAATGGCAGGTTATGCTTTTGCCGTTGGACGATTTCGATTTAAAAAACTTATATTTACAGCATTTTCGTCACTTCTTTTTATAAAGCTTGGAAGTGTGTCAATTTATGCAACATTTGATGTTTTAAATCTTTTGCATATAAAACGAAGCTTGTATTCGCTTATGCTTATACACTTGTTTTCGGTACCTGTTGTAAATATATATCTTGTAAGGTCGTTTGTGTTCAGCCTTCCCGGCGGAATTATTGAAGCTGCAAAAATTGATGGTTGCACATTCTTTACAACATTTTTAAGGGTAATCCTTCCACTTTTAAAGCCGGTACTTGCAACAATTGCAATTCTTTCGTTTAAAAATTCATGGAATGATTATTTAATGCCTACAATATTTACTTTGACAAGACCTGAACAAAGAACGGTTATAGTTGGACTTCTGGCACTTAAAAACAGTGATGGTGCAGCTACTAACTGGAATCTTATGCTGGCAGGTTCGGTAGTTTCAATGCTGCCGGTTATTATTGCATATATTTGTGCAAATAAATATTTTGTTAACGGTATTGCTGCAGGTGCAGTAAAAGGATAATAAATAACAAAAAAGGAGAAAAATTATGAAAAATTGGGTGAAAAGAATTTTTGGTATGATGGTTGTAGTTGCACTTTGTGTTTCGCTGTTTGCAGGATGCGGACAGGAAGCTAATGTTGCAGGTGATGCACAAAGAATTACAATCTGGACAACTGCATCTTCAAGTAAAGCAGTTTATGATGAGCTTATTAAAGAGTACAACGAAGGTCAGGGTAAAAAAGACGGAGTTTATCTTGATTATCAGGTAAAACCCGGTGATTCTTTAAAAACAAACCTTGAGCTTGCACTTCAGACAGGTGATGCTCCTGATATGTTTGAAGGTGGTTCAATTAAAAAAATGATTGAACAGAATCAGGTTTGTGCAATAAGCGATTTACCCGGCGGTGAAGAGTTTTTAAAATACTATCGTGAAAACGATATGCTTGCTAATGAAGCAACCGATTTTAACGGTAAAACTTATGTAGTGCCAAGAAGTGCTACTGTAAGAGCATTAATATACAATAAAGATATGTTTAAAGCTGCTGGTATAGTAGATGAAAATGGTGAAGCTAAACCTCCCAAAACCTATGCTGAAATGATTGAATATGCTAAAAAGCTTACAGATCCAGCTAAAAATCAGTACGGATATATTCTTCCTTTAAAATGGACAGGCTGGTTTGGTTCTGATGTAAGAAATGTTGCTCAGGCATCTATCGGACACATTGGCTATGTTATGCAGGAAGATAAGTTTGATTATAAAGGTATGGCTCCGATTTTGGAAACATACACAACAATGTTTAAAGACGGAAGCTGTATGCCAGGTTGTGAAAGTATTGACAACGACCAGGCAAGAGCATACTTTGCAGCAGGAAACATTGGTATGAAAATGGCATTCTCATTTGATGTTGGTGTATTAAACGACCAGTTCCCTGCAACTTGCGACTGGGGTGTTGCACCTGTTCCTGTGCTTGATGAAAACAATACTTATTATCAGCCTTTAGGTTATTCATATTCTTATAACATCAATGCTGAATCTGCTAAAAAATACGGCGACAAAATTATGAAAGCTATGGAGTTTTTCTGCAGTAACGAATTTTTGGCTGATTGTTACAGACTTGGTGTAACTATTCCTGTAAAACCCGAAGTTATTGCAAGTGTAAAATTTGATGATAAAGTAAAAACAGGCTGGATGGAGTTTGCAAATCTTGTTGCTGATTCAAGATATACAGGTCTTAGCCCGAGTCTTGATTCATCTAACCTTAAAGACCTACACACAAGATTTGTTGAAGAAGTATTCAACGGTGACAAGAGTGCTCTTCAGATGCTTACAGAATACGATAATGATGTAACTAAAGCAACAGATGATTATTACAAAGCACATCCTGATGAAGACAGAAGTATATTTGTTGATAAAACAAGAGATATAAAAATAAAATAATATTTCAGGCATTTCTCCGCCCTTTAGAATAAAAGGGCGGAGATTAAACAATTTTGAAGGGGGATTTTACAGGTGTTATTAACCGCATTTGTAGCATTGTTTATAATACTTACTTATATTGCAATCAACTTTAAAAGTAAGCTTACTTATGTTGTCGGCTTATATATTTTCAGTATTATATCAATGATGATTGTTGTTGTTCTTTACACAACAAAAATATCCACATACAAATTCCCTTTAGAACTTGATTACTCAATATATTTGTTTTTAACCAAAAATTTTAAGCTGACAAACGCAATGGTTGCGCGTCTTTTAAATTTCAGCTTTGCTTTGTTTTTTATATCAAGCGTTTCGTATGTTAAGGTAATTGGCAAATTAAAAATGTATATAGCACTTATATTTGTTATGCCGATTGTTTGTTTTTATATAGTAAACGATCCTTATATTACCAAAAAGGTGTTCTTTCTTGCAAACAGCTTTAATAATGAAACAGCAGCACTTTATACAAATGTTCAATTGGTGATAAAAAGGTTTAATACATTTATTTTTGTAGCTTATGCAATATTCCCGGTTTACTATATTGTAAAAAGCTATATCTCCCTTAAACTAACAAGAGAAAAACGCGATTTATTGATTTCGGTATTTATTATATCACTTATTTTTATATGTGTTTATGCCATATTTGTTTTAGGCCCATATAAATTTATTATGATGAACAATGTGAATTTTATGAAAATTCCCGTTCATATTCCGCCGGATATAAGTTATGTTTCGGTGCCGATGCTGATTTTGTTTATACTCATAGTTGTATTGGTGATTATTTTGTTTTGTAAACCATTTGATAATTTTTCGTTCATCAATAAGCTTGAGCTTGCAAATGGTAGTAAATGGCTTGATAAAAACGTAAATATGATACTTCATATTTATAAAAACGCATTCTGGGGAATTAACCAGTATTTAAAATTTGCACAAGATAACATAGAAGATGTTGAAAAGGCAAAAAATAATATTGCAAAAGGACGTGCAATAGCCGAAGAGCATATTGAAATGCTTATTAATATGCAGTCAAAGCTTGATAATTTCAGAAGTAAGGTGAGTTGCTTTAATATTGATGACTGTATAACAAATGCCCTTGCAAAAACAGGGCTTCCAACCGAAAAAGTTGGTGTGGTTTTTGAAAACTACAATAAAAATATAGAGATTTTCGGTGATTTTGAACATTTAAGCGAAGCATTTGTAAATTTGTTTTTAAATTCTGTTCAGGCCATTGAAAAATCAAAAAAAGAAGAATCGTATGTAACAATTTCAGCACATACCGACCAAAGCTATATACTTATAAGTGTTCAGGATAACGGATGCGGTATTGAAGATGAAGATATTAAAGAGGTTTTTAAACCGTTCTTTTCTAAAAAGCTTCGTAATAACAGTGGCGGTATAGGTCTTTATTATGTTGATAATGTTATAAAAAATCATTACGGTGAAATAAGTGTAAAGTCAAAGGTAAATGAATATACAAGATTTGACATTGTTTTGCCCGCTACAAAAAAATAATATTGGAGGGATTGCTTTGAAAAAAATAAGAGTTTGTATTTGTGATGATGCAGAGTACGTATGCGATATTATATCAGAGCATCTCAAAAGTGCGCAGGATATTGAAGTTATCGGCTTTGCTCACGATTCAATTGAAGTTGTTGAGCTTATGGAAAAAAAGCCCGATATACTTTTACTTGATATACAAATGGAAAGCGATATGGCAGGAATTGACTGTATCCCAAAAATTTTAGAAAAATCGCCTGATACAAAAATTATTATGCTTACAAGCTTTGATAATGAGGATTATGTGTATTCTGCAATGATAAACGGCGCAGTTGATTATATTATCAAAGACGATATGGTAGAAAGAATTGTGCCAAAAATAAGAAGTATTTACAATAACGAGGCCGACCTTGACAACGAAACAGTTAATAAATTTGTTAATAAAGCAAGAGAAATTGCAAACAAGCATGTAAGCTCGCTTTATCTTGTAAATACACTTATAAAGCTTTCAAATAATGAATATGAGATTTTAAAATCCATTTACGAAGGCGAATCATACGGAGATATTGCAAAAAAGCGTTATATAGAAGAAATTACTGTGCGTTCAACGGTATCAAGAATACTTAAAAAGTTTGATATGAAAAATATGAAAGATGTTATAAATGCACTTAAAGAAACCCAGGTTTTTGAATTAATGGACAGATTTTAAAAATACAATCAAGAAATGAGGAGTTTTAAATGAAGGGTAATAAAGTAAAAATAGGTATCGTGGGTTTTGGCGAATTTTCGTTAAGTCATGTTGAAATATTTAAAAATCACCCTGATGTTGAATGTGTTGTTGGTGCGGAAATAAATCCCGAAAGACGAAAATTTGTTGAAGATAAGTTTAAAATAAAGATGTACGAAAGCTTTGATGAAATGCTTGATAAAGAACAAAGTCTTAACAGTGTGGCAGTTTTTTCTCAGCGTCATCAGCACGGACCTATGATTATTAAGGCTTTAAAAGCCGGAAAAAATGTTTTTACTGCCGTTCCTATGGGTTGCACCGAAGAAGAAATTTTCGAAATTTTAGACCTTGTAAAGAAAACAGGGCTTACCTTTGCAATGGGTGAAACCTGTTATTATTTTCCGTGTGCTGTGTGGAGCAGAAAACAAAGAAAAAAAGGTGCATTCGGTACTGTTACTTATGGCGAAGCTCAGTATTATCATGATATAACCGAAATGTTTGCTTCGTTTGCTTCGGTGGGCGACGGATATAAAAGAATTGCAGGTATTCCGCCAATGTTTTACGGAACACATTCAGCATCTATGCTTATTTCTGCAATGGGTGATATTCCTACTGAAGTTGCGTGCTTTGGCTATGTTGACAAAGTGGGCGATGATATTTACGGAAAAGGCAAAAACGACTGGGATAATCCGTTTTCTAATGAAACTGCAATAGTGCGTTTTAAAAACGGTGCACTTGGCAGACTTAATGAATTCAGACGAATTGGTGGTGTAAAACCATCAAGTTTTATAACAGGTATTTACGGTACAAAAGCATCTTATGAATGTAGCGGAAATCAACATCTTTTATCAATAGGCGGTGTTTTTGGACAAACACCTGATTCTATAAATGTAAGTGATGAAATTAATACTCTCACTTTTACTGAAAATAAAAATAATATGGATTTGAAAGACGGAAGATTGCACTATAAATATCATTGTGGATTTTCGCCTGTTCACGATGCACAAAGGCTTCCTGAAATTTTCAGAAAAATGGCAGAAGAGTCAAGAAAAAGAGACGACCTTTCGGTAATAGGCCATAACGGCTCGCACTTTTTCTGTGTAGACGATTTTGTAAAAGCAGTTGTAGAAGATAAAATTCCGCCGATAAATGCTTGGAATTCGGCTATTTACACATTAACAGGAATTAAAGCACACGAAAGCAGTATGCAAGGCGGAAAAATTGTAGCAATTCCTGATGTTGGCAAGTTGCCGTCTGATAAGGAGATTATTGATGAAGATTAGTGTTTGCATTGATATGATGTTTTCGTACTGCGATTTTTACGACCGCTTTGAAAAAGTTAAAAAATGCGGTATTGATACAGTTGAATTCTGGAAATGGTCAAATAAGGATATTGATAAAATCAAACAAAACAATATGAATGTTTCAATATTTAATATTGATTCAGCCGATGAAAAGCTTTCGTATGATTTATCAAGAGGCATTTTAAACGATGGCCGTGTTGACGATTTTTTAAAAGCGCTTTCTGAAAGTATTCCTGTGTATAAAAAGCTTGATGCAAAGGCTATGATAGTTTTAATCGGCGAAAATAAGGAATATAACGAAGAAAATGTTTTAAAATGTCTATTAGCGGCAAAAGAAATTGTTGAAAAAGAAAATGTAACATTAATTATTGAACCACTTAACAATATTGACAGAGTGGGCTATTCAATGCCGTATGCAACACCTGTTTTTAATCTTTTAAAAAAGGTAAACAGTAAAAACATTAAAATGCTTTATGATATTTATCATCAGAATATGATGGGCGATTTTAATATTGAAGAAATTAAACAAAATATTGATTACATAGGACATTTTCATGTTGCAGATGTACCCGGAAGACATGAGGTGGGTACAGGCAAGGTTGATTATATAAACATTATAAAAACAATAAACACATTAAATTATAACGGATACATTGGTCTTGAATACCGTGCAACAAAGCCCGATGAAGAAACTTTTGGTTTTTTGCAGAATTTATAAATTAAAACCAACTATCTGAATATATGAAGGAGATTTATAAATATGCTTTCATACGCCGACAGATTAAAAATAATGCGTGATACAAAAATAAGACATACATTGGAAAAAAGGGACCAGAATGGCTATACCGACCTTGACGATTTTGGAACTGTTCCCATAACACCCGATTACGAGGTTGAGCCGTATTATAACAGTGAGAACGGAAGTTTTTACGGATACGACGGTATGAGCGAAAATTTTGTAAGAGTAATCAATGCACATCCTGCGTATGTTGACCCAATGGAAATGCTTTGCGCAAGATGGCGTGATATGCTTGTAAATTACCGCGGCGACCTTCATTATATGCCCGATTGGTTAAAAAATAAGCCAAAAACAATAGCGCTTATGAAAAGCGTTACAAACCAGTGGAGTAAACGCTGGGACGAACAACGCTTTCCGTATGATGATTTAAAACCATTGCAGAAAAAATATAACATACAAACAGGAATAGACGGTGATGCGCATTTAGCATGTGATTACCGTATTGGTTTTGAGCTTGGATTTGGCGGTCTTTTAGAAAAAATAAAAAAATACCGCGACATAAACAAAGATAAAAAAGACTTTTACGATGCTGAAGAAAAGGTGCTTCTGGCAATAATTGATTTTGTGCAAAAGCACATTGACGAAATAGAAAGGCTGTTAAAAGAAGAAAAAAGACCTGAAATAGTAAAAAGTCTTGAAGAAATGCTGATGGTTAATAAAAACATAAAATACGGCGCACCAAAAACATTTTACGAGGTGTGTCAGTGGACTGCGTATTTTAACTGTGCATCAAGAATTTATACCCGTGACGGTGCAGGCTTTCAGCTTGATACACTTTTGTATCCTTACTACGAAAACGATATAAAAAACGGAATACTTGATGATGAAAAAGCAAAATTTTTAATTGCAAATCTTCTTTTAATAGATCCGCATTATTATCAGATTTCGGGTGTTGACGAAAACGATAACGATATGACAAACAAGCTTACATATCTTATTTTAGATGCGGCTGACAGTATAAATATTTCTTGCAATTTAACGGTAAGAGTACATAAAAACTGCGATAAAAATCTTCTTAAAAAAGCAATATATTATCTTTTGAAAAACAAAAACGGCTGGCCGAGATTTTGTAATGATGATGCTCTTTCAGAAGGGTATATGAAAAACGGTGTTGACAAAAAAACCGCACGCGAAAGAATTGCGGTTGGATGCAACTGGATGTGCGTTCCAGGTAAGGAATTTCCTATGAACGACACTGTTAAAATCAATATTGCAAAGGTTTTTGAAGTTGCACTTAATGAAATGAAAAACGACCAGAATAAGTCGGTTGAAAAGCTTTATGAAATTTACAAAAAGCATCTTAAAGAGGCAATAAGAGTAACTGCAGACGGAATAAATCTTCATATAGAGCATCAGTGGGAGGTAACCCCCGAGCTTGTTATGAACCTTATGATGGAAGATACCATTGAAAAGGGCGAAGATATTTCAAGGTGTGCAAAGCTTTATACAGTTGGCGTTGACGGAATAGGCCTTGCTGTTGTTGCAGATTCTTTTGGTGCGCTTGAAACAAGGGTTGAAAAAGAAAATGTTCTTACATGGGACGAAGTATATGTGGCTCTCGAAAACAATTTTGAAGATGAAAGAGTGCGTTTAATACTAAATTCTACCCCAAAATACTGCCACGGAAATACTGTTTCGGATGCGTGGGCAAAAAAGCTTACAGAAAGCTGGGTAGAAGGAATAAAATCACATAAAATGCCGCAGGGCAGAACTCTTGTTCCGGGGTGGTTCAGCTGGGCAAGAACCATTGAATACGGAAAGGCAGTAGGTGCAACGCCAAATGGCAGAAGAAAGCAGGAACCTGTTTCACATGGGGCAAACCCAAATCCGCATTTCAGAAGTGACGGAGCTGTGACTGCACAATCAAACGGTATTGCATCAGTTCAGTGCGGATACGGCAATACTGCACCGCTTCAAATTGAATTTGACCCTGATATCAATATCGAAAACGGTGGCGTAGATATAATAGAGAATTTTATTCTTGGCCATTTTGAGCAGGGCGGAACATTGATAAATATTAATATTTTAGATAAAGAAAAACTTATAGAAGCAAACAAAAATCCTGATTTGCATCCTGATTTGGTTGTAAGAGTTACAGGCTTTACTGCGTATTTTGCAAGCTTGTCGCCCCAGTTTCGGCAGCTTGTTGTAGACAGATTTTTAACCGGAATATAAAAAGGAGAAGTTTTAAATGTTTAAAGTTTGCATTATAAGCTGTGGAATGATTGCCAATAGCGCGCATATCCCTGCATATAAAATGTTTTCGGATGATTACAAAATAGTTGCGGTTTGCGATACAAACGAAAATGCCGCAAAAGAAACCGCACAAAGACACGGTATACTAAATTACTATACAGATGCTAAAAAAATGCTTGATGAACAAAAGCCTGATTTAGTTTCGGTTTGTGTTCCGAATGCTTTTCATAAAGAATACACCATTATGGCGTTAAACAGTGGAGCAAATGTGCTTTGCGAAAAGCCGCTGGCGGTAACATATAAAGATGCAGTTGAAATGTTTGATATTGCAAAAAAGAATAATAAAATTCTTATGGCTTGTCAGAGTATGCGTTTTACTCCCGACAGAATTGCTGCTAAAAAATACATTGAAAAAATGGGCGCTGATGATATATACTACGGCGAATTTTCAAGAATAAGAAGACGCGGAATACCTTTCTGGGGAGCATTTCACATAAAAAAAGTAAGCTGTGGCGGAGCCTTTTTGGATATAGGAGTACATATGCTCGACGAGCTTGTATACCTTATGGGCAATAAAAAGGTAAAATCTGTGCGTGCAGTAACAGGAAAGAATCATAAGCACGAAATAGGCTCACTTGAAAAAAGCGGTGCACTTACAGGTAAAGTTGATATAGCAAGAAAGTTTAATCCTGATGAAATGGATGTAGAAGATTTTTCAGCAGGTATTATAACCTTTGAAAACGGCGCAGTTGTTAATTTTAAAGTTGCGTGGGCGGCAAATTTGCCAGAGGAAACAAGTATTAAATTTTCTGCAACAAGATGGGGAATGGAGCTTCCTTGTGCAAAGGTGTATCAGGGGGCGGATAACGAAGAAAATCTTGAAGTTGAAAAATGCCCTTATGACAGTGTTTTCCCAGGGCATATATACATTTTAGATAATTTAAGAAAAGCATTAAAGGGTGAGGAAGAATTAATTGTAAAGAGCGAAGAAACAATTAATGTTTCTGCAATAATTGATTTGTTCTATAAATCAGCCCAGCTTAAAAGAGAAGTGTTTATGGAGGAAATTTTGTAATGATAAAAGCTGTAATAATAGGTTTTTCACATATGCATGTTAACGAGGTTGCACTATATCTGAGCGAACAGAAGGATTTTGAGCTTATAGGTGCAGCAGAAGTAAAATCCAATCTGGAGGACATTGATCCATTAAGATATACACCAAAGTGGAATCTTGAAAATGTAAGAGAAAACTACTGTAATGTAATTTATACAGATTACAAAAAAATGCTTGATGAGTTAAAACCCGATATGGCATTTATACTTTCAGAAAATTGTCAGAAGCCCGAAATTGTTAATGAATGTGCAAAACGAAAAATAAATGTCTGCATTGAAAAACCAATAGCGGTGAGCTTAAAAGAGGCAAAAAAAATTAAAAAGTCTGTTGAAAAATATAAAATAAATGCAGTTGTGAACTGGCCGGTTGTGTGGCGTGAATATGTTCACAGAATGAAAAATGCTTTGGATTTAAAACTTGTTGGAGAACCGGTAAAATTAAGATATATTAATGGTCATACAGGGCCTTTGGGAAAAGGTGCAAAGCACAGGGGAGTTAGCGAAAACGCACAGGAAATGACAGATTTTGAGCGTTCAAAAACCTGGTGGCACTCTCTTTCGCACGGCGGCGGAGTATTTTTGGATATAAGCTGTTACGGATGTCTTTTTTCAAAGTGGTTTTTGGGTGATGGCGAAAAAAGTGTTTTATCGCATGGTGCAAATTTAAATACACCTTTTGGCGATACCGAAGATAACTTTGCATCAATTATTAAATATGACGATAAAATGTCGGTTATAGAAGGCACATGGACTACTCCAAGGGCGGTTATTCCGTCAGGACCTATGGTGGTTTGCACCGAAGGGGTAATAATGTGCACAGGCGGTGCCGAAAATGAGCCTGATGTAAAGGCGTTTGATATATACGGTAACGAAGTTGAAATTCCAAAAACAGAGTTTGACGAAAAATATAAAAATATGCCATATCATTATGCAAATCACATTAATACAGGCGAAGATATACACAATATGCTTACACTTGATATAAATATAGAGATAATGGCTATTATGGACGCTTTAATCAAAAGCTCAAAAACAAAAAAAGAAGAAAAAATCAAGGGGTAATGTGTAATGACAGAGAAAATTCCTGAATATATTGACCAGGTTGCTGATGAAGCAATATCAAGAATAAAAAACTGCAGAATAGATGATAATGCAGTTTCGTTCGCCTTTTTTTCAGATACTCATAATTGCAACACTTATGTTGAAAGAAGCTTATATGCAATCAATAAAATAAATAAAACAATTCCGATAAAATTTATATGTATCGGCGGAGATTACCTGTGCAATAACTTGCGCACAACACATGATGAAGCATTAAGTCAGTTAAATGATTTATCTGAAATTATAAAAAATTATTCATCACATATTCCCACAATGGTTATAAAGGGAAATCACGATGATAATCCGTTTGGAAAAAAAGAAAATGAGATAAGCCATAATGAAATTTACGATACAATTATGTCGCACCACAAAGATTTTTTTGTAAGTGATAGCAAAAACGATAAAGCTATGTATGGATATTACGATATGCCCGATGAAAAAATCCGTGCAATATATTTAGATGTTTTTGAATTAAAATACACAAAAAATGAAGAAGGACTTTCTTTTCACGAAAGAACAAGTTATGCAATATCAAATGACCAGTTGAATTTTATAGCAAACAAAGCATTAAAGCTTCCTCAAAACGACTGGCTGGTTGTGCTTTTTTCACACGCATCGCCCATTATACCACCGTTTAAGGAAAGTGAGCATATTTTTGGCGGCGACGCACTTATTGAAATTTTAAAAGCGTTTAAGAATGGCGAAAAATACAGTACAAAAGCTAAAAAAGGCGATATGTTTTATGATGTGGAATGTGATTTTACAAGTCAGAAAAAAGGTGAAATTGCAGGCTATTTTTGCGGACATCATCATACCGACTTTACATGGAATGTATGTGGTATTCCTTTTGCGTGTGTTATTCAGGCGGCAAGCGATAACTTTTCAAGACACATCTGCAAAGACGGATACCGTCATTTAAAAGTCAGAGGGTCCGGTGAAGAAAGTGCATTTGATATAATTTCAATTAATCCATCGTTAAGAAAGGTATCCTGTATACGCTGTGGTGCAGGTTATGATTATAGCTTTTTTTATTAATAATTTTTTATTCAGGGGGGATTTATTATCCCTCTTGACATCTTTTAGAAGCAAAAATATACTTAAAAGAAAGGCGTTATTATGAAATACAAAGCAATAATTTTTGACCTTGACGGAGTTGTTGTAACTACAGATGAATAAAATCCATTAGATTGCCTTGTTATAGAAGATGCCAAAGCAGGTGTTATTGCCGCGCATAAAGCGGGTATGGATGTTTTGGCGGTAGGCGATGCACAAAGCGAAAAGGATACAAATTATTCATATAATTCTCTTAAAGAAGCAATAGAAATTTTAGCAGACTAAAAGGAGTTTTTATTTATGGATTTTAAAATAAAATTTAATCAGTACAACAAAGATGATTCTATGATGTATGGCAATATGCTTCTTACAGGTAACGGATATTTTGGTATAAGAGGCACATTTGAAGAGTACACAAAAGAAATGTATGGTGCAATAAATATGTCGGGCATATATGACCGTTCAGAGCCTGATGCGTGGCGTGAATCTGTAAATGCGCCAAACTGTATCTATGTAAAGCTTGAGGCTGATAAAGAAACATATTCACTTCCTGATACATTACCTTCTAATCATTATCACGAGCTTGATTTTAAGTATGGGATTTTTACAAGAAAAACAGTATGGAAAACAAATAAAGGCACAATAACTTTAGAAAGTGAACGCTTTGCATCAATGCACGATAAGCATCTTGTGTGTGTTAAATATACAGTTTTTTCTGATTATGACTGCAAAATAAAGCTTACCTCGGGCATAAATACAGATATCTGGAATATAAACGGAAATCATTTTGCAAAGGTTGAAAAAACAAGTGATAATGGTTATATAAACTGTATTTGCACAACAATTGAAAAAAATATTGAGCTTTCTTTGCAGGAGTATGATGCGATAAATACAAACTGTAAAAAAAGCATTATAAATGACGAAAACGGAATATTCAATGTTTTTGAAATTAATGCAAAAAAAGATGAAAAATATGTTCTGGAAAAAATAACAAAAATATCTTCATCAGTTGATAAAAAAGCATCAGTAACTGATTTAAAAAAGACAAATTATGAAAATCTTAAAAAACTTCATATATCAGAGTGGGACAAAATATGGGATATTTCGTTTGTTGAAATAAAAGGCGATAAAGAAGCCGAAAAAGCGCTTAATTTTTGTATATACGAATTAAACGCAATAGCTCCAAGGCATACAGATGCAGGCTCAATTCCTGCAAGAGGCCTTTCTGCACAGGTTTATAAAGGCGCAATTTTCTGGGATACAGAAATGTTTATGTTTGATTATTTTCTGCATACAGATGTATCGGTTGCAAGAACACTTATAAACTACCGCATTAAAACTATGGGCGGGGCTATGATAAAGGCAAAGGAATATGGCTATGAAGGTGCATTTTATGCGTGGGAAAGTCAGGAAGACGGCATAGATGCGTGCTCTGAATTTAACATAATCGACCCTGTAAGCGGACGACCTTTAAAAACACATTTCCGTGATAAACAAATACATATTTCTGCCGATATAATATATGCACTTAAAAGATATGTTGAATATACAAAGGATTATTCTATACTGGATGAAGGCGGAAAAGAAATGGTAATTCAGTGTGCACTGTTTTATCGTTCTGCAATTGTTAAAAGGCTAAACAGCAATTTTTATGAATTACATAACTGCATTGGTCCTGATGAATACCACGAATGTATAAACAACAACGCATACACAAACAAAATGGCAAAAATGGTGTTTGATTATGCGTACGAGCTTACAAAAAATGATGATACTGAGCATGCACTTATGTTTAAAGACTGTGCTGATAAGCTTTATATTCCATCACCAAGAAAAGAAGATGATGTTATAGAGCAGTTTGACGGATATTTTAAAATGGAGAATTGCTCGGTAGAAGATTTGAAAAAAAGAGAATATACAAAAGGTGAATACTGGGGCGGTGCGTATGGAATTGCCACACAAACACAAATACTTAAGCAGGCAGATGTTGCAACAATGCTTTGTATGTTTAAAGATGAATATTCAAATAAAATACTTAAAGCAAATTTTGATTATTATGAAAAACGTACACAGCACGGTTCATCGCTCTCGGCATGTATGTATTCGCTTTTAGGATGCTATCTTGGAAATGCAGAAAGTGCATATCCTCTGTTTATGACTTCTGCCTTAGCCGACCTTAAAGAAGAGCGAAGTCAATGGTCGGGAAAAGTGTTTATAGGAGGAACACATCCTGCATCGGCAGGCGGTGCGTGGATGTGTGCAATACTCGGATTTGCAGGTCTTGGCATTAAAGATGGCAAAATAACACTTAACCCATGTCTTCCGGAAAGCTTTGAAGAAATGAATTTTAAAATTGTGTATAATGGAAAAAAACATAATATAAAAGTTACCAGAACCAAATGTTTTGTGGACTGATATTGTATACATAAAGGGGATATAAAAATGAGCAATAATGATTATTTAAGAAATGAACCTTTTTTCTGGTCAAGACTTGGATTTGGATACGACCCTCCAAGATATGACAAAAACAACAATCAGATTATTTTTTCGCGCAACTATGAAAAATACCGAAAAACACATAAAGATTTTGAGGATATAAATATAAAATATCATACAACCATATTAAATTCGGGCTGGGTTGATGATAACACCTATGATTATCGTCTTACCGATGAAACTCTTGATGAAATATTCAAGGATAATCCCAATATTTTTTATATGCCAAGAGTTAAGCTTAATGCACCTCCGGGATGGTGTAAAAATCACCCTGAAGATGTTTTTGTATATGAAAAGTATCAGAATCTTTCTTTAAAAGAAATTTCGGATATCTGCACAACCTTAGAGCAGGATTATTTTGGTTTTGATTGCCCCAACGGTTATTCTGTAAATGGCGGTGATGGCTCGTTTGTTGATGACAGACCCAATGTCGGCGGAAAAATAGCACTTCAGAGTTTTTCATCTCCACAGTGGATTTTGGATGCTTCAAAAGCATTATCAAATCTTATTGACCATATAAATAATTCGCCTTACAAAGATAGGATTATAGGATATCATATAGCATACGGTCAGTGCGGCGAAACTTGCCTTTGGGGAGGCTGGAGGCCTCAAAGCCAGAATTTGAGAGGCGATTTTGGCTATACAAACACAAAAGAGTTTATAAAATACGGCTTGAAAAAATACAAAACAGAAGAAAATTTACTTAAAAAATGGAATTATAATTCAATGGATGAAATTAAAGTTCCGTCATTAAAACTTCGTGATGCAAAAAAAGATTGTTTAAGAGATGTTTTTTATGATGAGAGCAATAATCTTATCTGCCTTGATTATAACGAATTTATGTCTGAGGCAAATGCTTTTGCGTGCGAAGAATTTTGCCGTGTGGTAAAAGAAAAATCCGATAATAAACTTGCAGCGGGAATATTTTATGCGTATATGTATATGCTACAGTCGGCGTATATGGGACATCTTGCAATCGACAAGGTTATGGATTCGCCATACATTGATTTTGTTGCATCGCCAAAAGCATATTTCAGAACACTTGCAGGTGAGCCCGGCGGTGAGCAGGGACCAAGCTATTCTATAAACAAAAAGAAGGTATGGCTTGACGAAATAGACAACTGGACACATCTTGACAGGCGTGAAGGCAAGGCAGAAAATCTTTTTGAAACAAGAACTCTCATTCTTCGTGAAGGTGTAAAAAACTTATCGTATAATCAGGGCTTCTGGTGGATGGATCTTGGTGAAGGCTGGTATGATATGCCCGAAATAATGGGTTATATAAAAGAAATGTATGACGCACAAAATATAATCTATAAAAAAGAGCATAAAAGCATTTCTGAAATACTTATTGTTGTAGATGAAAAATCGTTAAAATCAATGTCGGTAAGCTATGGCTTGTGTGGTGGACTTTTATACAATCTTCAAAGTGAGATAAAGCTTTGCGGAGCACCCGTTGACACATTAAGATTAAGTGATTTATATAATACAGATATTTCGCAGTATAAACTGATTGTTTTTGCAAACGCATTTTCTATTGATGAAAAATTAAGAGAAATTTTAAAGAAAAACGCAAAAGGAAAAACATATATCTGGAATTATGCGGCAGGAGTGCTTTCGCCAGAGTTTTCTTACGATAATGTATTTGATGTTACAGGCTTTAATATAAACGAATTTAAGCATTTGTTTGTTGGTGAAGAATTTGGATATAAAATAGAAAAGTATAATTTCGGACCTGTTAAAAGGATTGATATAGATTTTCCTTTGTTTGAAATATTACCAAAAGAAAATATAACACCTGTTTCGTACTATCCTGACAAAAAAATAATGTGTGCTATGACTAAAAAAGATGGCGGCGTATCGTATTTGTGCGCATACCCTTCTATGATGGCATCAGATTTTAGGAAAATAGCTCAGGATGCGGGTTGTAAAATGTATGCACCACTTAACACAACCGTTTATGCGGATAACAGAATTATTGGCGTTTTCCCAAAAGACGATGTTTGCTTTAAACTTGATTTCGGAAAGTTTACTTCAAACGGATTAAATTCGGTAAATGTTGATATAAAGGCAAAAGGCGCAGAGTATTTTGTATTTGATTAATAATAAAAACCCTCGACCTTATTCTTAAGGGTTTTTGATTTTGAATTATAAAACAAGTCCGTTATCTTTTAAGTGATTTAAAAGCTCGTTGTAGTCAAGTGTCATAAGACCAACTCTTTCGTCTGCTGCACCGTAAGCTAAAATTAATTTATCATCTTTTTTAACCATACCTGTAACAAATATGCATGGAATGTGGAATTTACCGGGTTTTTCCCATTCTTCGCTGACTGTGATAAGTCTTTCGTCTTTGTGATAAATAAGCTCTGGAAAATCGTTTTCTCTGTCTTTAAACACCATAAAGTTCTGAGTATATCCAACTTTGTCGTCCTGCTTTCCGTGATAGCAAAGAAGCCAGTGCTTATCGTCAATTCTTATAGGGGGAGCACTTGCACCGATTCTGTTTGCTTCCCACTCAAATGTAGGCTCTGCGATAAGAACTTTTTTATTGTCCTCTTTTACAAAATCGTAAAATGTTTCTGCCGCCGAGAATACCATTGAAGGCTTTTTAGCATCAAGATAAGGATTTCTAAAAGGTTCAACAGGCCTTTCTATCATAACATATTGCATTTTTCCGTCAATAAGCTGTTTTTCAGGAAGGAAAACAATATCTCTGTTTTCGCCAAAATCGGGATTTGAAAGATGAGTAAGATAATAAAATGCGTTGTCGTAATCCCTTTTGACAAGCTTTTCTAAATTAACCTCGTAAAGAACAGTTACTGTGGGGTTATCCTTTGCAGATTTTCCAAACGGGTTATCCTCATTACTTGTCCAATCAGGAACCATTCTTGTCATATTGTTGTTCCACCATAAGTTTCCAAGCGGGAAAAGACGGCACGCAACTGTAAGATAGCATTTATCCTCAATCATAAAAAGTCGTGGGTCTTCAATACTTCCGTTTGCACAGTTGGGAACTTTTTTGCCGTATTTGTTGGTAACAAAAACCTTGTCTATGTCAAGCTCGCATTTTGGGAAAAGCGCAGGGCGTGATGTGTCAAAATCCCATGTTTCTCCGCCATCGTTACTTATACCAAATCCAACTGCAATAGGATATATTGCTTCAGGGTCGTCCCAAGCCTTTCCTTCGCTTCCTTTGGTACGGAAAAGCATAATCATCTTATCTTTATATTCAATAATTGCAGGGTTTAAAACTGCCATATCCATCCAGGGTGCTTCTTTTTTTGTAGTAAGTACCTGTACTCTTTTGATATTCATAATTTTTGCCACCTTTCGTAAAAATATTAAGATAAGTTTATAATATCATTAAAAATTTTTGGACGCAATGCCAAATATTAACATTTTAAAAACAAAACTCACATAAATTGTGTGATATAAGCGTAGATTTAACAGGCGCAGATTATGTAAAGGTTCGTATGCGCCTTACAGATTCTACATCATGCAGTGCAAGTGTAATGTTTAAAACTGCCGACGACAACGAATGGGGAAGCGGCAAGTATATTTCGTTTGGCGTTTACAACGAAGGATATTACGATTATTATGTATATATGAAAGCAAACAGCCGTTGGAAGGGCACACTTAAAAACATAAGAATCGACCCAATGGAATCAACAGGTAAATTTGAAATAGACTCTATACAAATATTAAAGAAATCAAGCTGATAAACAAAAAAATCACTGCCCATACGGCAGTGATTTTTTATAGTCTGTTTTTATAGTCTGTTGGCGATATTCCCATAACTTTTTTAAACACTCTTGAAAAGTAATTTGCATCGCAAAACCCCGTTCTTATCGAAATTTCAGATATTGTGCTGTCGGTGTTTTTTAATAAAAATACAGCTTTTTCAATGCGGTATTCGTTAATGTAATTTGCAACGGTTTTGCCGGTTGCTTTTTTAAAAAATCTGCAAAAATAGCTTTCTGAAACATAACAAAGCTTAGAAAGCATAAGGGTTGATAATTCCTTGTCGTAATTGTTTGAGATATATTCAAAAACCGTATCAAGTCTTTTTAAATTTGAGGAATGAGCATATAATTCTTTTTCAGTAATGCGTGCATAGGTGTAGTTTCTTAAAAGATGCGTCATAACAGAATAAACATAACTTTTAACCATCATATCGCTGCCTTCTTTGTTGGAAGAATGCTCGCTATTTATGCTAAACATCATCTTTTCAATAAACGGGTCATACGATATATGATTTTTTATAAGGATGTTGCTAAAATTTATATCACTGAAAAATTCAGGATAAATAAGCATGCAGAAATATTTAATTTTTCCTTGTGATATAAATGAGTGCACTTCTGCACTGTTTATAGTTACAAAATCGCCTTTTTGCACAGTAAATGTTTTTCCGTTACAGGTAAAAGTGCAACCTCCTTCAATAAAATATAAAAGCTCAATATGCTCGTGCCAGTGCGGAGTAAGGCGGTTTTGTTT
The DNA here is from genome assembly GCA_015068825.1 of Oscillospiraceae bacterium. Classification (GTDB taxonomy): domain Bacteria; phylum Bacillota; class Clostridia; order UMGS1810; family UMGS1810; genus Qingrenia. The sequence continues at coordinate 35,291 of SVJU01000008.1, forward strand.
TAAAGTGCCAAGAAAACGCACCTGAAAATTGTTTTTAAGAGGAGGAACTTTTTCGTAAAGGGAAATGTTTTTCAAAAAATCACCTCAGGTCAAAATAATGCTAATATAAGTCATAACAATTCTTGTTAATTTATTAAATACTATGATATACTGAATTTATTAAAATGTCAAATAAAATCGGGAGGGAAAGTAAAATGGATTTAGGTGTAATGGTAAAACTTAAAGATAGAAATATCGATGAGCGTTTTAAACAGGTAAAGGATTACGGGTTCAAATACTGTCAGCTTTGCGGATGGGATACATCTCTTTTTACAGATGAAATTGCCACTATGGTTTTAGATGCGTGCAAAAAATATGATATAACAATTTCTACATTCTGGTGCGGATGGTGCGGTCCTACTGTATGGGATTTATATGAAGGACCTGTAACACTTGGACTTGTTCCGTTAGATTACAGATACGAAAGAATGAAAGATTTAATGGCTGGTTCTGATTTTGCTAAAAAAATCGGTGTTGAAAATGTTGCAACTCATGTTGGATTTTTGCCCGAAACACCAAACTGCGTAGAATATCACTCACTTGTTTGTGCAATAAGAGTGGTTGCACAGCATTGCAAAGACAACGGTCAGTATTTTATGTTTGAAACAGGTCAGGAAACACCTGTAACTCTTTTAAGAACAATAGAAGATATCGGTCTTGACAATCTTGGAATTAATTTAGACCCTGCAAATCTTATTCTTTACGGAAAAGCAAATCCTGTTGATGCGCTTGATGTTTTTGGTAAATATGTTCGTGATATTCATGCAAAAGACGGTTGCTATCCTACAGACGGAAAAAATCTTGGTCAGGAAAAGAAGATTGGCGAAGGCAAGGTTGATTTTGAAAGATTTGTAAAAAGATTAAAAGAAATAGGCTATGACAAAACACTTATAATCGAAAGAGAAATAAGCGGTGAACAACAGATTAAAGATATTAAAGACACAAAAGTTTATTTGGAGGGAATAATATGATAAAAGTTGGATTAGTTGGAATAGGCGGAATGGGAAAAGTGCATTTTAATGCGTATAAAAATATCCCTGATGCAAAAGTTGTGTGTGTTGCAGATGTAAGATGCGATATGGCAAAAGAAAAGGTAGAAGATGACAACATAAAAATATATTCAAGTATGGAAGAAATGCTTGAAAATGAAGATGTTGATATGGTTGATATCTGCACACCAAGCTATATGCACGCACAAATGAGCATAAAAGCACTTGAAATGGGTGTTCATGTATTGTGTGAAAAGCCAATGAGCATTTCATCCAAAGATACATCTCTTATGAAAGAAGCAGCTGAAAAATCAGGTAAATTTTTGATGATTGCCCATGTTTTAAGATTTATGCATCCTTATAAATATTTAAAAAGCATTATAGATTCAGGTGAACTTGGAAAAGTAGTACATATTGATATGAGAAGATCATCTTCTATTCCTAAATGGAGCTGGGAAGACTGGATGAGAGATATATCAAAAAGCGGCGGTACACCAATTGATTTATCAATACACGATATAGACTTTGTTCAGTATGTATTTGGTATGCCTAAAAATGTATCGGGAACTTACCGTAAATTAAAAGGCAACAGTGACTGTATTACATCTCACCTTGTATACGATGATTTTGATATTAATATATCTGCAGGCTGGTATAATTGCACTCTTCCTTTCAAAGATGAGTATTTTGCAGTTTTCGAAAACGGACACATAAACTATGTTGGTGATGGAAAAGTGTTTAAAAACGGTGAGGAAGTTAAATTTGCCACACAGGATACCGAATCGGAAAAAACTGATATAAACATTAAAGCAGGAAGCGGCTATGAAGACGAAATAAGATATTTTACAGATTGCATTAAAAAGAATGTAAAACCTGATATGGTAAGTGTTGAAAGCTCAAAACAAAGTGTTGAGCTTGTAGAAAAAATTCTTGAAAATTCACATATTATATAAAACAGAACAATATGCAAAATGGCTCAAACCTTTGGTTTGGGCCATTTTTATATGTATTCTGAGTAAAACAAAAAACTGATTATTCATATTAAAAACAGTTTGTATTAATGTTAAAAACTGAATGTTTTAGTAAAAATATGATGTTGACTGTTAAAAACAGGCAGTTTTATAATTAAATCATAACAATAAAAAAGGAGACGGTATGAATGAAACGAATCAGACTTGCGGCATTGATAATTTTAAGTCTTGTGCTTGTTTGTGCAACAGCTTATGCTGAATGTGAGGCAAATCTTGACAGTGTAAGGTTATTGGGGCGATATGTAGCTTTAAATGACAAAATAGAATTTAACTGGCCTATGTCGGGAATTGAATTTGAGTTTGATGGAAAAGAAGCGTATGTCTATGTTGCAAGATGCTCAAGAACTTTGTATATAAATGCATCTGTTGATGAAAGTGATGTGTGCGAAAGAATAGAGGTTTCTAAAGAAGGTTGGGTTAAGGTTGCAGATAATCTTAACGAAGGAGTACACACAGTAAAGGTAACTCGTTCGAGTGAAGGGTATGAGGGACTTTTATCTTTTTCACATGTTAAGTCTGACGGAACTTATATAAAACCCACTTTGCCAAAAGTAAGAAAAATGGAATTTATAGGCGACTCATACACGGTTGGATATGGTAATCTTGAATACGGAAAAGATACCAATAAAAAAACATCTTATAATACCGACACATGGCGCTCGTATGCAGGATATACATCAAGGCTTTTTGATGCTGATGCAAACATTGTTGCTGCATCGGGCAAGGGCGTTTGTATGAATGTTATAGGTACAAGCGATACATCCATTGTGTCAAACTCAAATATGTCGCAGCAGTACATATACGCAAATCCTAATGTTTCGGGTGCAACATTAAAAGAATGGAATTTTGATGAATATATTCCTCAGGTAGTTGTTGTATTTCTTGGTACAAATGATTATGGCGGTACAAATCCAAGAGGTAATAATCCACAGTATTTTTACGAACAATACAAAAACTTTTTAAAAACTATCAGCTCAAAATATCCTGACGCTCACATTTTTTGTTGTTCAAAACCGCAGGGTTCATATGGTGATTATGTAGAAAAAGCAGTTTTGGATATGCAAAACGAAAAATATCATTTTGTAACTCTTACTTCGTTTAAAGCATCAGGTGTTCATGCTCATCCGTATTATACCGAAGCGGAAGAAATGGCAAATGAGCTTTATGAAAAAATAAACGAAGTTGCAAAAAATGTTGATATATGGCAAGAGGGAAGTACACTTAAAGAAAAATCATTCCTTAATATAAATGATAAAAAATTATATGTAGGCGGAATGATTGATGCTAACGAAGATGGCGACAGTGTTACACTGCTTATTATAGATAAAGATGCACCAGAGGATAATATTTCGCTTGAAAATGATGTTTTGCACATAGATGAAGCAGTTGTAGAAGAAAATGGAAAATACGAATTTTTAATTCCGTTTGAATTTAATGCAGGTGACTGCAAAATTATGATAAATAAAAACGGAAAAAATATAAATCAGACAATAAAAGAAATAAATTCCGTATATGATGCAGTTGGAGTAAAGCTTGATATTACAAGTAACCTTACATTGTCACATGGTGATAATGTAACCGACATCGCAAATACACCGACAAAAGTTAAGGCAAAATTTGAAATAGATAACTATTTTGAAAATTTAAGCGGAAAATATACAGCGGTTATAACATTTTATGATGCAGACGGAAAGCTTTTAAATACACATTTTGATAAAGAAAAAGAATTTAATATGGACAAAGCCGAAGAAACCTTATGGTATGATATTCCATCTGATGCAAAATATGCAAAAGCATTTTTATGGACAACATTATATGAATCTATGCCTCTTTGCGATTTTGAAAGCATAAGCTTTGTAAAATAATTGTTTATGCTTAAATACTAAAATCAGATAACAGTTGATAAAACAGATAGCTTCAATTTTAAATTTTAATTATCTTTTCAAAAAACAGAAAATTTACCTGTTACAACAAAAAAAGTATAATAAAAATATGAAAAATAAAAAGAAAGAGGGTTATTTTATGAAGAAAATAATATTAATGGGTTTATCATTGGTTATGGTTATGGCACTTTTGATAACAGGGTGCAATAATAACACAAGCTCAATAAATTCGGATGATGAAAATGTTTCGGTAACAATAAGTTTCTGGCCAAACAGCGAAACAGATGCCGAAAGACATGCTTTATATGATACATATCTTGAAAAAATGAAAGAGCTTTATCCTAACATTACAATTATTCCTGATGAAGAAGGCTATGGAATTGATAACTTTATGGTTCTTGCAGCAACAAATCAGCTTCCAAATGTTTATCGTAAGCCTTATACAGAACCACAGCAGATTATAAATGCAGGTTATGCGCGTGATATAAGTGATATCGTAAAAAAATATAATTACGATACAGGTGTTAACCCTGATATTATGAAAATTTGTATGAAAGACGGAAAATACTATGGTGTTCCGTATTCAGGTTATATGATTGGTATGACATACAATGCTAATGTATTTAAAAAAGCAGGACTTGTTAATGCTGACGGAAGTTTAATGATTCCTACAACTTATGATGAACTTGTTGAAACTGCAAAAATTATAAAAGAAAAAACAGGTATCCCGGGATATGCTATTCAGACAACCAACAAAGAAGGCGGCTGGATGTTTATGAACATTGCCTGGTCGTACGGAGTAGAGTTTATGAAACAGGATGAGAACGGAAAATGGATTGCAACATTTGATACTCCCGAAGCTGTGGCTGCCCTTGAGTACATAAAAGATTTAAAATGGAAGCATGATGTATTCTCTGCAAATGTGCTTATAGATACAAACGAGCTTCAAAAACTAATTGCTACCGACAGAGTTGGTATGGCGATGTTTGGTGAAGGCACACCAAAAAGTATTGTAACAAAATATAAAACAGATAAAGATGTAATTGGTTACGGACCTGTTATGAAAGGACCTAAAGCTCAGGTTTCGCAAGTTGGCGGAGATGTTTATATGTTCTCAACCAATACAGAAGATAATCAGGTTGATGCGGCATTTAAATGGTTTGAATTTTTAGGACTTACTCCTAATGTTGGAAAAGACTATGAGAAAAATCTTGAAGAAACAATACTTGCAGATGTTGAAACAGATAAACTTATAGTACCACCTGTATTAAAAATCTGGGTAAATAAAGAACGTACTTCAATAGACGATAAACTTTATGCAAAATACTCTAATGTTAATCCAAAATTGTGGACAAATGCTTATCCGGAAGGCGTTAAAGTTCAGCAGGAAGAACCAATGTGCGCACAAAATCTATATGCGCTTTTATCAACAGCAATGCAAAATGTTTTAACAAATCCTGATGCAGACTGTGCTCAGATTATTCACGAAACAAACGAAACCTTCCAGAAGGATTTTCTTGACAAACAATAATTTATTCCATAAATGAAAGAAGAATTTTTATGACACATACAAAGGTTATACAAAAAAATAACAGAGCTTTTTCAAAAGCACTCTATACCATCAGAAAAGATGCTGTTGCGTGGCTTTTAATTGCTCCTGCTCTTATAGGATTTATAGTTTTTAACTGGCAACCTTTTATATCGAGTGGATTTCTTGCTTTTTTCAAAACAAAAGGTTTTGAAATTTTAGAATTTGTCGGATTTGAAAATTTTAAAGATGTTCTTAGTGATTCGTCACTTGCAAAAGCAATGTGGAACTCCTGTAAGTATACTTTCTGGTCGCTTGTTATAGGTCTTCCTGTTCCGATTTTTATAGCGATTATACTAAACGAGATTGTTCATTTTAAAGGCTTTTTCAGATTTTCTGTTTATTTTCCGGCAATAATACCCGGAATGGTAACTGCAATCATGTGGAAAATTTTACTTGAACCCGGTACCGACGGATTTTTGAATGTTATTTTAAGTTATCTTAATCTTCCTAATTGCCAATGGCTTCAGGATTCAAGAATTACAATACTTATTATTACAATAGTTACCACATGGAGCGGTTTTGGTCCTACAACAATTTTATACCTTGCAGACTTACAGTCGGTAGATTTAGCACTTTATGAGGCTGCGGCAATAGATGGAGCGGGATTTTTCAAAAAGCTTAAGCATATAACTTTGCCTCATTTAAGCTCACTTGTAAGAGTTACTGCAATAATGCAGATTTTAGGTGTGTTCCAGAGCTTTGAAAGACCGCTCGCAATGACAGGTGGCGGACCTAACGAGGCATCTACTACCGTTATGATGCTTACATATAACTATATGTTTGGTGAGGGTGCAATAGATAAGGCGAATGCACTTAGTGTTATGGTATGTCTTATTCTGATTGCAGGCAGTATAGTGTATTTTAAAATGACAAAATCAAAAGAATGATGACAAGGAGGGGTTTTTAAAATGCATTACAAAAACAAAATGGGCCTTATAAGCTCAATAGACATAAAAAAAGGTAATCTTGTAAATAGTCTTTCAAAAAATAAAGCATATACTGTTCAAACACTTCTTGATGCTATTGACAAAGCAGGTACAATTATTTCAACTTCAGGCGGCTCGTCAGGCGGTGGCGGAGGAGGCTCAAAATCGTCGGGCTCAGGCTTTACTCTTAATGGTGTAACAACAATTCTTCCTGAAAATGAAAAGTTTAATGACATTAACTTATCTTTGTGGGCAAAGGATGCCATTATAAGCCTTAGCGATAAAAATATTCTTTCAGGTTATGAAGACGGAAGCTTTAAACCAACAAATTTAATTAAAAGGGAAGAATTTGTAAAGGTTATTGTAAGTGCATTTAATGTGACTGGTGAAGACAAAGAAATTGAATTTTTTGATGTAGAAAAAGATAAATGGTATTATCCATACATTAAATCAGCATTTAATTCAGGGATTCGTTATTTGAAAGAAAGCTTTATTACATAAACCAAAAGAATAAAGAGGCTTATGTTAAAATATCTCCCGAAGCGGCAGTTATGCTTAACGGATGCGCAAAAGCAGACTACAACGAAAAAACATTTTTGATAAAAGACGGAAATATTACACTTTACGACAACAATTCGGACAAAGTTTACGATGTTGTGCATATTAATGATTACAAAATTTATTATTCAGATTATGTATCAAAAAACGCACAAAAAATTTACAACATATATACAAATGATGAAGATACAAAATTACTCGACCTTGAAGACAGAGAATGGGTAAATACTATCGTATACAAAAACGGTGAAGTGTGTGATAAGTCAGTTATTAAAAAGGGCGATGTTCTTTCTGTTTTAAAAGGCGGCAGCAAGGATAACGGAATAATAAAAATATATGTTTCGGATAAAAAGGAAACTGGCGTTATAAGTGAGTATAACAAAGAAGATAATGAAATTACATTAAATGAAATGACATATAAATTATCGGCAGGATATTTAGATGCAATTTTGGATAAGGATGTAAAAGCATGGAGCATAAAGCTTGGCACACCTGTTAACATATACATCGATTGCTTTGGAAAAGTTGCGTATATTGAGCCTTTGAAAAACGAATTTGTTTATGGCTATGCTCTTTATACCCATTATGAAAGAGAAAGCGAAATAAGGCTTCTTGATGAGTTTTCAACCTGGCAAAGTTATGTTTTTGCTGATAAGGTTAATTTTAATAACTTAAGTACTAAAAACGGCAAAGAAATGTATGATGAGCTTGGCGGTGAAAACTTTACCCCTCAGCTTGTAAAGTATAAACTTGATAAAGATAATAAAATAAAAGAAATTTATCTGGCAAGCGAAGTATCCACTGGTGCTTATGACGAGTTTATTGTATCTAATGTTGAAGAAAAAGTTTTCCAATATGCAAATATGTCATTTGGAAGTGAGGCTTATCTTGAAGATGGTGCTGTAATATGGAATCTTGCAAAGGAAATTCCCAAAGATGAAGATGATATTACAATATCAGGCACATCTGAGCTTTATTCAGACAGAAGTTACAAATATATTCAGTACAATAAAGATGAATACGGATTTTCAAAATATTTTGTAATTTATGATACCGATTCTAATATTGAATTTAAAGCAAAACGCTCGGGTGTATTTGTGGTTGATAAGGTTTTAAGAGTTGTTGATGGTAATGGTGAAAACAAAAATGCTATAAGAGGTATGATGTTTGATTATAACAATATAACTGTTAGTTTTTCAGATGATACCGATTTAGATGGAATAAAAGAAGGCGATACAGTAAGCTTTTTAACAAATTCGTACGGCGAAATTTCAAAGCTTAATGTTATTCACAGAATAAAAGATTCGGATGTATCACTTCTTCCTGCAACCATTCACACATCAGTTACCTATGTTGGCGGAATACTTGAAAAATGCGATATAGCAAACGGAAAATACAAAATAAACTGTGGTGGAAAAATGCAGGTTTTAAAAATAGATGCTTCAACACCTTCGATTGTATGTGAAAAGTTTAAAAATGATGTAAAACTATCAAAAGAGCTTATTACATCAGCCGATATAGGAAATTATGTTCTTGTAAGAGTTCAGAACTCACGCGTTACAAATGTTGTTATTTATAAATAATATAAAAAATTTAAAATTTAGGAGTGTGTAAAAATGTTAAAAAAACTATTGGCTCTAATTTGTGTAATGGCAGTTCTTTTTACCTCATTTACTTTTACAACAGTAAGTGCGGCAGAAGAGTTTGCTCCGGTTGGACTTATGCTTCAACCTGATGTAAGAAATGATGGAAGTTATATGACGATTTCTTGGAGAAATCCTACAAGTAATACTCTTTCGGCTGTTAAGCTTTATGATGTTACTTCAGGTACTGCTACACTTGTGGATAATATCACAAAAGACGGTGCGGTAACAACTTTTAGCGATTCAATTTCAAATCAGTACCTTATAGGAAATACCACAACGCGTCTTGATAAAAATTTTGTGTGGTATAGATTAGCTTCTCTTACACCGGGCACTTACAAAAAGTACAGACTTGATTTTGAATTTAGTGATGTTTCAAACAACAAATCATACTATCTTGCAGCAGCACCTGTTGCTCAAACAACTAATGGTGCATCAAAAACAATTTCAAATAAGATATCAACATATGATTCTATGGCATCTACTACAAATTTCCCATACTTACCAATGGGTTTAGAAACAATAACTGAAGAAGGTGGCAATGTTGCATTAAAAGTAAGATTTAATGTAACAGGCTGGTATAGTAATTCAACTTATGGTCAGCTTTTATACAATTTTACACCCACAGTTGGCAAAACCTACAAAGTAGGCTTTGATTATAAAGGTACGCCAAGCGATAACAACAGAGTTGGTGTATATGTTCGTGATACTTCAACAGATACTGATATAGATAATCTTCCCGATACTGAAACTACTAAAGTAGAAGGTATTGTTATTAAGAATGTTTCTGAATGGAAAACTCATACATATGAAGGAATTTTTACCCCTACAACAACAAATGTAAAATTTAAATTTAAATTTTTAAATCCCGTAGAAGAAATTATACTTGACAATTTCTTTGTTAAAGAATGTGACGCAGAAGGAAACATTTTAGAAGGTGCAACAAACCTTGTATCAAATGGCGATTTATCAAATCTTACCAATGCTTTATCAAGTGCAAAAAATTTATCAGGCAAAGCAGGAAATGAAAAAGCAACAATAGAATGGGAAAACGATTCTAGCGCAAGATATTACAAAATCTATAAAGACGGTGCTTTTTACGGTATAGCTTATCCTGAAAGTGATGGCACAACAAGCGTTGAATTTGATAACCTTATAAACGATGAAACTTACACATTTGGCGTAAGTGCATATAATCAGGCATTTGCAGAAGGCGAAATTAAAACTGTTGATGTAACACCTAAAGAGCCTGCACCTAAAAATCCTATGATTTCAAACCTTTCGGTTAATACATATACATTTGGCGGAACAGGCGGTGCTCTTACAGTATCATTCAAAAATCCTGAGGTAGAAGATATTACTTCTATTGAGCTTTACGATGTAAATGGCGATAGTGAAACTAAAATATCAGACACTGCATTTTCATTAGATGCAGGTGCTGTAAACGCTTATGTAATTAAAAACCTTACAAATAGTACATTATATAACTATAAATTAAGAGTTACAACCACATCAGATGGTCTTAAAGAATATGACATTGCCGCAAAACCTGGTGCAGGTGCGTATGCAATGAATTTTAACACAGATTCATCAAATCATTACTGGAATAAAACCTTTGGAAGAAAAGATAGTAATACTCCATATCCGCCTGTAGATTTCAGAATTGTTCAGAATCCTTTATCTGAAACCAAGGATTATGTATTAAATGTTGTGTCTAATATAAAATCTTATGTAGACGGAAATTACGCAAATTTAACTTACAACTTTACAGACCAGATGGCATCAGGTACAACCTACAGATTAAAATTCGACTATATGACATTAGCGGGCGGTTCAAGACCAAGTGTTTATGTTAACAATTCAGAAATAGGAAAAATCAATCTTGCATCAGATGGCTGGCAGAAAGCAAGCTTTGATTTTACAAATAAAAATGCTTCAACCAATGTAATTAAATTCGGGTTTGTAAATCCATTGGAAAGCTTATATATTGATAATTTAGCGATAGTTCCTGTTACAGATGGCGTTGAAGGTACAAACATTCTTACAAAAGGCGACTTTGATGTTGTAGAGGAAGAAACAAATGAATATTCTGTAATTGATGTAACTGCAGAAGCCTTTGATAAAGGAGCAACAATTAATTATACTGTTTCGGAAGTAGGTAAATTTATAAAAATTTATGAAGTAACAGAGTTTGGAAAAAATCTTATTTCTATTCAGCAGCCAACAAGAAATGGAACAATAACACTTAACAACTTAAAGAATAACAAAACTTATAATCTTATTATGACTACTCAAAACTGGAAAGATGTTGAAGGTGATGGATACGAATTTACAGTTACTCCAAAGCCTGAAGATTTGGTTATAGGAGAATTTAAGCTATTAAAAGATGCAGAAACTTCTGATACACAAAATCTAACAGGCGGTACATATAAAGCAAATGTAAGTGTTAAAAACAACGGCATGGGAGATAACTTTACAGCACAGCTTATTGTTGCAGTATATAACGATAAAAAGCTTGTTTTGGCAAAAGCAAGTGAAAAAACAACTATTGCACAAACTGATTCAGAGCTTGCTGGTACTCCTTTAACAGTAGAGAATGTTTCTATTCCTTCTGTTGACGATGGAGATTATACAGTTAAGGTTATGCTTTGGAAGAGTCTTGATGATATGACACCTCTAAAACAGTTTAAACCATACGCAGAATAATTTATAGGAGAGAAAAATGATAAAACGAGTACTTGCAGTTTTTCTTACAATTTCATTATTTATATCTTGTTTACCTTGTATCAGTGTTTTTGCACTTAGCTTGGATAAGGACTATGAGCTTATAAACCTTAATGTCGAAAGTGTGGCAAAAGGTTCTGAGGGGAAAACTATAAGTATATCGTGGAAAAATCCTGATACACCGATAGACAGTATAAAAATATACGATATTACGGGCGAAGAAGAGATTTTAATTACCGATTCTGTTACAACAACGCCACTTTCGTATGTTTGTTATTATGTTGAAAATCTTATAAACCTTACTGTTTATGATTTTAAGGTGTCGGTTTTGTTTGAAGATAATGTAAAAAGAGATTACTTTGTATCGGCTGCACCATCAGCCGGTACAAATGAATCTTTGCTTTCAGATGGTAAGTGGGGATTTAGTTATGCAAGATACGATGCACAAAGCTTTTACCCCGCAGTATTTTACAATGTTTTAAAAGATTCTTCTTTTGATGGTGGTGCGGCAATTAAAATTGTATCTAATATAGAAAATAAGAAAAACGGTAACTATTCAATTTTAAAATGCGCTTTTCCCAATCTTGAAGAAGGTAAAAAATATAATGTAAAAATAAGATATCTGACCTTAATGAGAAATTAAGCACACTAAAAATGCTTATAACCGAATGTAACAAAAAAGGTTTATCGGTTGATTATGAGATTGTAAACTGTGCTACAATAGAAAAATTTATTGATATAATGAAAGAAGATTTTTATGTTTATAATGAATTTGAAAGAGCAAATTCATATTATGAAAAGCTTATTTTGTTATATGAAGAAAGTTATAATAACATACAAAAATACCTTGATGGAACTTTGGAGCCTAAAAGTGTTGGTGAATATGTAAATAACGGCATAAATATAGAGGGTAACAATGTTACATCAATGATGGAAAAAGATAATGTGTTAGAAAAAGAAAATATCTTTTTAAACGGATACGGACATTTTTCATACACGGTAAACGACTTTGATAAATTTAACAATTTTGGCGCAAATGCCGTTTCGTTAGGTGTTAAATTTTATGATGTTGTAACAAGAAAAAATCCTTGCGAAAACTGGAATATTTATCAAAGAGGAGTTATTGAAGACTATACGGTTGAAATGTCTTCAAAAGAAAAATTAAACGGGAATTATTCTCTGAAAATTACCCGAAGTGATGAGTGGGCTAACAATAAATCTTTTCATGTCAGACAAACGGTTAAAGTAAAGCCAAAAACCACTTATGTTTTTGGCTTGTGGGCAAAAGCGGAAAATGTAAAGGATTGTCATTTTAGCGGGCATGGACTTATAGATTCAAATTATGGGCTTTCGCAAAGAGAAAGACATGATTTGAGTGGAAGCTATGACTGGAAAAACTTTGAATTTACATATACAACAGGCGAAAATGAATATCTTTTTGAATTAATTATACCGTGTCTTAACAAAACGGACGCTCTTTATATAGATGATGTATATGTTAAAACACTTAATAGCGATGAAAATCTTATTTTAAATTCAGGATTTGAAAATGCTTATCAGAAAGATGAAGAGTTTTCGATATATGATGGTCATTTAGAAAAGCTTATCTGCGATTTAAATTATGCTTATGAAAACAGATTAGCGGTAAATCTTGGACTTGGTATTCATTTTATGCCCGAATATATTTTTGAGATTTATCCTGATTTAAAGGATGAAAACGGAACTTATCCAAGCTATATGGGATTTAACCCTACACATCCAAAAATAAAAGAAATGATAACCATATTTTTAAATGCGGTTATTCCAAAAATAAAAGGCCATCCTGCAATTGTTGGCATTTGTGTAGCAAACGAGCCAAATTTTCAATGCTTTAATACATCGTATTATGAGCCGTTATGGCAATATTATCTTGAAAATATGTACTCTGGTAGTATAGAGGACTTTAATAATAATTGTGATACTGATTATGAAGATTTTGGTGATATAAAATTCTCTCATGCACAGGATTTTACACCATTAAAATATCATCTTTTAAGATATAACGATACTATAATGTATGAGTATTTAACTTATATCACACAAGGTGTAAAAAATCTTGCTCCAAATATAAATGTATTTGCAAAAAATCTTCCTGCGATAAGGGCACACGGTAAAAAATCTTTATCACATGGAATAGATATAGAAAAATTTGTGGGTGTTTTTGATGTAAATGGCTGTGATGCAATGCATTATATCGACCATTCAGAATATCCTATTTTAGCGAAAATGGAGTGGTATGATTTATTATCTTCTGTAGAAGACTTACCTGTTTTTAATACAGAAGACCATCTTACAAGAGATAATTACAGTTTGAATAGCTGTGAAGATATTGTATTAACATCTTATGCTGATATGTGGCAGGGAGCTGTGCATGGAAGAAGAGCATCCATTGTGTGGATGTGGGACAGAGATAAAACAAAGCTTGAAGGAGTATATTTAAATTCAAATATGCTTGTCCGACCTGATATAGTTGCAAACAATGGCAAACTGTTTTTGGATATGCAGCGATTATCTAATGAATTATACGCACTAAACAATGCAAAAAAAGAAGTTGGAATACTATATTCGTATAATTCTATGGTATATGAGCCTTCATATTTAAACAGTGTTTATCTTGCATATACAAATGCACTTTATTTAGGTCAAAGACCATTATTTGTTGCAGAAAGCCAGCTTGATAAACTATCTGATTTAAAAGTTCTTATAATACCCGAAGCGATATCGGTTTTTGATAAAACTTATGAAGAAATATTAAAGTTTAAACAAAATGGCGGAAAGCTTATTATCATAGGCGAAAATTCTCTTAGCAAAAATGAATTTTTAAAAGAGAGAAACATTGAAGATATAAAACAAGATATTACTGTTATTCCAACATATGAAACACAAAATTCTGAGATTGCAAATATAGAAGGTTTAAATGAAAGTTTAAAACAGGCATTTGAAGAAGAAGGACTTTTAAACATTAAAGTAATAAACTTGGAAGATGGCAGTATGGCAGATGATGTTGAATATACAATTGGTACACTTAATGGAAATACACTTATAAATTTGTGTAATTACTCTTATGAAGAAAAAGAGGTTTATATCACACATGATGGTGTGAATATGGAAAATATGGTTGAGCTTATAAGTGGCAAAAATATAGAAAATGTGATTAAGCTTGAGCCGTATAAACCAATTCTTATAAGATACGGTTACAATACGCCTTTTATAAATAAAGAGGCAGAAGATGAAGATATAAAAGAATACGAAAAGATAAAGCATCTTCTTCCTAATCCTGTAATAGACGGAAAAGATGACATTATAAAATGCTATGACAAAGTGTGGCAAATAGCTTTTTCCAACATAAAAAAGCCCGAGAAGGGCAGCGGATTTATTACTAATTTTATTGATACTGCATTTAATGGTGCGCTTTTTATGTGGGATTCGTCTTTTATACTTATGTTTGCAAAATATGCAAGAAGAGCTTTTGATTTTCAAAAGACACTTGATAATTTTTATGCAAAACAGCATCTTGACGGTTTTATTTGCCGTGAAATAAGAGAAAGTGACGGTGGCGATTATTTTGCCCGTCACGACCCAATAAGTACAGGTCCTGACATAATGGGCTGGTGCGAATGGGAGTATTATGTTGCAACAGGCGATGAAAAAAGGCTTAAAGATGTGTTTGATCCTTTACTTGCATATCATAAATGGAATATGGAAAACCGCACCTGGCGTGACGGAAGCTACTGGTCATCGGGCTGGGGATGCGGTATGGATAATACGCCTCGTCTTATGAAAGGTTACGATGTAAGCTTTTCGCATGGGCATCAGGTGTGGATTGATACTTGTTTTCAGGCGGTTTTAAGTGCAAAGGTGCTTATTAAAATGGCAAAAAAGCTTAACCGGTATGATGAGGTTAAGTTTCTTGAAGATGAGGTTTTAAATCTTGAAAAAATCATAAATAATGAGCTTTGGGATGATGATACTGCCTTTTATTATGATAAATGGAAAAACGGAAAGCTTAATATGGTAATGAGTGTGGCATCGTACTGGGGACTTTTGTCTGAAAGTGTTCCTGATGAAAGAAAAGAAGGTTTTATTTCGCATCTGGAAAATGAAAACGAGTTTAAACGCACTCATATGGTGCCGTCATTGTCGGCATCAGATGCTAATTTTGTTCCGACAGGCGGGTATTGGTGCGGTTCTGTGTGGGCACCTACTACATATATGATTTTAAAAGGTCTTGAAAAGCAGAACAAATTAAATCTTGCTCACAAAATTGCTTTAAACCATGTTGAAAATGTTGTAAAATGCTTTTGTGATACAAATACTGTCTGGGAAAATTATTCTCCCGATGAATTTGGAAAAAATTCTTCTAAAAGAGGAGATTTTGTTGGCTGGACAGGTCTTGTGCCTATTGCTGTTTTGTTTGAATTTGTTATGGGAATAAAAAGCAATGTACCTGAAAATAAAATTGTATGGGATGTTAATTTAACCTGCCGTCACGGTATAAAAAACTATCCTTTCGGACCTGATAAGACAATTGATCTTATTTGTGAAGAGAGAAAAAGCGAAGACGAAAAACCCGTAATTTATAAAAGCAATAACGATGTAGAAGTATACATAAACTGGAAGGGCGGAAATTTTAAAATTTAGTTTACTTTTTTAAAATTTTGTATTAATATAAATGTAATAATGTTATTTTGAAAGGGAGAGTGCTTTGAAAATTAAATTCTATCGCAGCAGCAAGTTGTTTGTTAAATTTTTCATATCATATTTAATTTTACTTTGCTTTTCATTGACTATATTTGGTGTGGTATATACAAAATTCGAAAAAGACAAAATAGATTATTTTTACAAATATAATATTTCTATGCTTGAACAGTCAAAGCATATTATAAATAATTACATTTCCGAGGTAGAGCTTCTGGTAGAAAATTTTGAGTCAAATTCAGTTATTCACTCTTTGTGCAACGGTACAAGGAGTTTAGATGATTTTAAGAATAACAACTACATAGACTTAACAAGAATACTTTACGAGGTTAAAGCGCGTACTGAGATTGTAGACAATGTATATCTTTACATAACGGGCAAGGAAATGGTTTTGTCAAGTACGGGTGTTTTGAGCGCGAAACAGTTTTACAATACCAACGACCAGTATAAAAAAATGGAATATTCTGATTTTCTTGCAAATTACCTTAACGATTTCCACTATAAAAAATTCTGGGGAACAGGAATATCAGGAAAGCTTGGCCGTTCATACATAACTTATTCTCAAAGCCTTCCAAGAGAGAATTATCAGAATTCTGAATATAAGCTTTTTGTTCAGCTTAATCCTGAATGGTTTTCCAATGTATTAAACCCTGTTGCAGGAGCTAATGATGCGCTTATGATGATTGTTAATAAAAACGGGGAAATAATTTATAAAAATAACAAAGAAACAAAAATAAATACAAAAAGCTTAGTCGGACATCTTTTTAAAAGCAGTGATGTAATTGAGCTTACCGATACAAAAGAAATGATTACATATACTAAATCAAAGGAAGATAATGGCTGGATTTACATTGTTGCTGTTTCAAAAAAAGAATTTCTTAGCGAAATTACCCAGTTTAAATATCTTATTTTACTTTTGTCGGCAGGATACCTTATTTTTGGGGTGTTTTTATCACAGCTTCTTTTAAAGAAAAATTACCGTCCTATCAAGCTTATGATAGATAAGCTCAGCAAAAATGCCGATGCGAAAAATGATTACCTTGATGAAATGGATTTTATCCATTCAGTTGTTGATGAGCTTGCGGCAAGCAACAAAGATATGAAAAATGTTATTACAAAACAGAGCGAGCAGATGAAAAGCGATGCTTTGTGGGATATAATATCAAACAATGTATCTTCTGAAAATATTAATTCAATGATTAAAAAATTCGATTTTGTATTTTCGCATGATAATTATGCAGTTGTTGTTGTAAGTGCAGGCGATATTGAAAATTATTCAGACGATGAAAAAAGTGTTATTTACTATGCAATAAATAATATGGCAGATGAGCTTGTAAGTACACTTTATGTTTACGAAAAACTTATCGATACATCAGGTAATATGGTGTTTATTGTAAATGTTGATGATGATAATGAGGATGCATTTATAGAAGATACAAAATTTGTATGCACACTTTTATCTGATGTTATGACAAAAGAGTTTTCTATTGGGGTGGATATAAGTATAAGTTCATTAAGAAAGGGAATAGAAAGCTTATCAAATTCTTATAATGAAGCGATTGCCGCTTTGGCGGCAAACAGCGGAAAAATTACCGATTACAGAGATATTCAGAACAATCGCTCACTTAAAATGATTGCTGATATTGAAGAATATATTGATGCTCATTATATGAACAACAATCTTAGCAATACGGTTATTGCAGATGAATTTAACATTACAGGACAGTATTTATCGGTTTTGTTTAAAAAATATAAAAAAGAGAATTTGCAAAATTACATTGCCCGTGTAAGAGTTGAATATGCAAAAGAGCTTTTGAAAAATAATAAATATACCGTTTTTCAGATTGCAAATATGGTAGGATATTCAAATGACATTGGTTTTATAAGGGTGTTTAAAAAATTAGAGGGTATAACACCGGGTAAATTCAGGCAGATGCATTCAAATAAATAAGAATTAAAGGGCTGTTGGATATTATTACAACAGCCTTTTTGTTGTTGATGAATAATAAACAAAATAGTTTATAAAAGATACTATTGTTTTTTGTGGTATTTTGTATTATAAGTATTGACATAAGAAAAAATATATATTATGATTTCATTGGCAATCTAAATGAAACATTTGTTACAGACGCAAATAAAAAAATGAAGGATTTTTTGTTGAATATCTCTTTTTCAAAGTATTAAAAATAAATACAAAATAACAAATTTCGGGTGATGAATATGAAAAATATTGATTATGACAAATTTTTAGACAAGGTTCACGGATGCTGGTATGGAAAATGTCTTGGGGGAGCGGCTGGTGCACCTTTTGAAGGTATTAAAAAGCTGATTGATGTACCTGATTTTACAAAGGTTATCAACCCTGATTTGCCTAATGACGACCTTGATTTACAGCTTTTGTGGATTGATGTTCTTAAAACAAAGGGTTATGAAATAACATCATGCGATTTGGCGGATGCGTGGATAGAAAAATGCTGGTATCCGTTTTCGGAATATGGTTATTTTATGAAAAACTATATGCGTGGAATAAAACCGCCATACACAGGAATTATAAACAACCGCTTTTTCAAAGAGGGAATGGGTTGTCCTATCCGTTCTGAAATATGGGGTGTTATTTGTGCGGGAAATCCGCATCTTGCAAAAGAATATGCTTATCTTGATGCCTGCCTTGATCATGCCGATAATTCAGTATATGCCGAGCAGTTTCTTGCTTGTGTGGAAGCAATGGCGTTTTACGAAAGCGATATACTCACACTTGTTAAAAAAGGTATGGAATTTATACCTTCAGATTCAAAATTATGTGATGTATTTACTTTTGTTATGGATAGTTATTCAAAAGGTGAATCGTGGATTAATTGCCGTCAGAAAATGCTTAATAAATTCGGGCATCCTGATTTTACAAATGTTAATCAAAACCTTGGTATAGTTTTAATTTCGCTTCTTTACGGTGAGTGCGATATGCAAAAAAGCATTGAAATTTCGTTAAAATGCGGATTTGATACCGACTGTACCTGTGCAACTGTTGGTGCAATTATAGGTATTATAAAAGGCTACAAAGCTCTGGGCAATCTTGGAAATCTTATAAACGATTATTTTGTTTGCGGAATTGATGTTGTAAGAGATACCGAAAGCATTTACGACCTTGCAAAAGAAACCTCTGCACTTGCTCTTAATATGCCAGAAACAGTTTCTTTAAAAGCTATATATCCTACAAAAGAGGGGCTTGAAGAAAGTTACAGGGCAATTTCGCCTGTAAAATGGAATATATACGGACCTTATTACGACCAGCTTGATTTGCCTATGGACCCAAACTATCCAAGTCCGCACGGCGAAGGATGTGTGCTTCCTGATATTGTGTGTATGGTAAATAATGAGGCGTTTTTGGAAAGAGAGTATGAAAAAGGCGAAAAAGCTTTTGAAATAGAGGCATACGAAGATTTTATAGAGCTTGATGATTACATAACTATGGAAGGTCAGTATGCTTGTCTTGCCGAAACAAAGGTTGTATCACCCGAAGATAAAAAGGTATGGCTTATAGTTGGAAACAGTGATGGATTTTCAATATCTGTAAATGGTGAAAAGGTTTTGGAAAAAGACGAAATAAGATTATGGACACCATATAATAATTTTTGTTTGGTTGACCTTAAAAAAGGCGAAAATGACATTTCTGTAAAGCTTTTAAAACGAACAAAAAATTTTGATTTTTCAATGGGCTTTAGAATTTATGATAAAAATCACTGGCATAAAACAAAATGGTGTACTGATTTAATTTATGTTTGATAAATAAATAATAACAAAAAGGCTTAAACAATTTGTTTAAGCCTTTTTAATTGCTGTTCTTTTCTATAAATGAAGGGCATTTTAAATTTTTTAAAATATGACTAAATCTTTTTTCTTTTGTTTTATAAAAACAAGAATTTTTAACAATATCCAAGGCAAATTTTTCGTTGGCACTTTTTATACTTTTTTCAATTTCAGTTTTTTTAATATTGCAGCTTTCCATAAATTCCATTGCAACGCATAAAGCTTTTAAAATTTTTATGTTGTCTAAAATATCAATATTTAAAAAATTGCTTAATTTTGTAATATCCACTTTTGATGAGGTTAAAATATGAGGGGCGAGATTTTTAAGATATTTGTTATTTTCAAAAAGTGCATCTGATAAATTTGACAAAATATTTTTAAATTCATCAGGATATATTGGCAAAAAACTGCTTTCTTCGCCATTTTTCATAAAAGAGTAAATATCTTTTTTTATAGCCTGAGAAAGTCGGTTTTTGTTATGTTTATAAAAACAGGTATAGGTTTTTAGTTTTTCTGATAAAAATAAAGAAAAATTTTCGTTTAAAGTATCTGTATCATCAAAAAATAGTATAAAAGTATTTTTACATGCCGAAAGTATTTTTACTGCATATAAAATATCCTCATAAAGCGAAGATTCTTTTATAATGAGAAGTACAAAAAAGTTTTGCGTTATATCCATAAAAAACTTTGATATTTTTTCTTCACTTATACTGGCTGGCAAAATACAGGTTTCAAAAGGTGTTTTTCTTATATAAAGTGTGTTTTTGTTTTTTAAGAGAGTATGTTTTATGTTTATTGCATCATCATAATGTGTGGCTCCAAGTATGATTTTTGTTATTTCCATAATCTACACCTCATAAAATATGTAAATATATATATTTTTTGACATAAAAATATATGCTGCATCGCTTGACATTATGTGTGTTTAGCCATATAATTAATTTATATAACTATATATATTTGTAGAATAAAATTAAGTAAGTCAAGCATAGTTTTAAAAGGGGGATATTTGTGTTAAATAAAATCACCGACGAAAAATTACGACTTTTTTTACAAGGCAACTGTGATTTTGCTTACGAATTTTTAGGATGTCATAAAGAAAAAATAAATGGTAAAAACGGATATGTGTTCAGAGTGTGGGCTCCCAATGCACAAAGCGTGCATTTGGTCGGTGAGTTTACAAGCTGGGCTGAAAATAAAATTGAAATGCAAAAAAATTATGCGGGTATCTGGGAATGTTTTACAACTTTGCCAGAAGAATACCATTCGTATAAATATCTTATCCAGAAGCCTAACGGCGATACTGTTTATAAAAGTGACCCGTATGCTTACCATACAGAGTTAAGACCTGGCACTGCAAGCAAGGTTTATAATATTGAAGGCTATAAGTGGCAGGATGCTGTTTATTTAAAAAATACAAAAAAGAAAAACTTTTTATCCGAGCCTTTGAACATTTATGAGGTTCATTTAGGCTCATGGAAAAGAAAAGAAGATGGAAGCTTTTTAACCTTTAAAGAGCTTTCTGATGAGCTTATTGGCTATGTTAAAAAAATGGGATATACCCATATTGAACTTATGCCAATTTCGGAATATCCGTTTGACCCTTCGTGGGGATATCAGGTTACAGGCTATTATGCAGTAACTCCAAGATACGGTACTCCAAAGGATTTTATGGCATTTGTTGACAAGTGTCACAAAGAAGGAATTGGTGTAATTTTAGACTGGGTTGGCGCGCATTTTCCAAAAGATGAAAATGGTCTTTATGAATTTGACGGAACCTGTTGTTATGAATATCAGAGCTCACTTAAAAATGAACATCCCGACTGGAATACAAGAATTTTTGATTACGGCAAAGGCGAGGTTATGTCTTTTCTTATTTCAAATGCGGTGTTCTGGATTGAAAAATATCATATAGACGGCATAAGAGTTGATGCGGTTGCGTCAATGCTTTATCTTGATTACGGAAGGCGCGACGGTGCTTGGGAAGCTAACAAATACGGAAGTAACATTAATCTTGAGGCGGTTGAGTTTTTAAAAAGGCTTAACGGTGCAATATTTAATAAAAATAAATCAGCACTTACCATTGCAGAAGAATCAACCGCATTCCCTATGGTTACAAAACCCGGTTATGACGGCGGGTTGGGATTTAATTTTAAATGGAATATGGGCTGGATGAACGATACAATAAGATATATGTCGCTTGACCCGCTGTTTCGAAAAAACAATCACGATACCCTTACATTCTCTATGACATACGCTTTCAGCGAAAATTTTGTTCTTCCTTTATCGCACGATGAGGTGGTTCACGGCAAATGCTCAATGATTAACAAAATGCCGGGCGAATATGAAAATAAGTTTAACAATTTAAGAGCATACTATGCTTATATGATGGCGCACCCTGGCAAAAAACTTATGTTTATGGGTAACGAATTTGCTCAGTTTATTGAATGGGATTTTGCAAAAGGTCTTGATTGGTTTATTTTAGAATATGACCATCACAAAAAGATGCAGGCATTTGTTAAGGATTTAAATAAGTTTTATCTTGATAATGCACCTTTGTGGCAAAACGATACAGACTGGCAGGGATTTTCATGGATTGCGTGCGATGACTATGAACAAAGCATTGTTTCCTTTAGACGAATTGACAAAAAAGGTAACGAAATTATTGCAGTTTGCAATTTCTGTCCTGTTGAAAGAAAGAAATATCGTATAGGTGTTCCTGAAAAAGGAAGCTATAAACCTGTATTTTCTACCGATTCAAAAAAATACGGCGGTTTTGGTACACGCTTAATAACAGTAAAGAGCGAAAATAAAGCTATGCACGGCTTTGAAAACAGTATATCGCTTACTATTGCACCTATGAGTGTTACTTTTTATAAATCAGTAAAAGAAGAAAAGAAAAAAAAGCTTGTTGAAAAAACTAAAAAAGAAGATATTGAAAATGGTTTAAAGACGGAAGAAACAAAAAAAGAAAAAAATACAAAAGCCGTAAAAAGTAAAAATCCAATATCTTCAAAAGAAAAAATGGACATGAAAAATGACCAGAAAACACCACCACGAAAGAAGGCGAATATGAAAATAAAGTAGGAATTCCTTATTTGTTGTGTTTGGTAGTAAGGAATACAAATCTTAAACTTCAAGGAAAATGCACCAAGGATAAATGACAGAAAAAGAAAAATATTTTTATCTAATTTGCGTGAGGTGTTAATATGCTTAAAAGAAGAAAAGAATGTATTGCAATGCTGCTTGCAGGCGGACAAGGCAGCAGACTGAAAGTACTTACAGAGGAAACTGCAAAGCCTGCAGTTCCATTTGGAGGAAAGTACAGAATTATTGATTTTCCGCTTTCAAACTGTGTAAATTCGGGTATTGATACAGTTGGTATTTTAACCCAGTATCAGCCCCTTGAATTAAACAATTATATTGGCAGCGGCAAACCCTGGGGACTTAACCGAAGCTTCGGAGGAGCACATATTCTTCCACCATATTCAAAAAGCGAAAAGTCAGAATGGTACAAGGGTACTGCAAATGCCATTTATCAGAATATTCCTTTTATAGATTTATTTAATCCTGAATATGTGCTTATTTTATCCGGTGACCATATTTATAAAATGGATTATTCAAAAATGCTCGATTTTCATAAGGAAAATAAGGCGGACTGCTCTATTGCGGTTATTGATGTTCCAATTGAAGAAGCATCAAGATTTGGTATTATGACAACCGATGAAAATAACAAAATAGTTAAATTTGAAGAAAAACCAAAAAATCCTACAAGCACAAAAGCATCTATGGGTATTTATATTTTCAACTGGAAAATTCTTAAAGACTATCTTATTGACGATGAAGAAAACGAAAATTCTTCAAACGATTTTGGTAAAGATATAATTCCAAAGCTTTTATCAGACAAAAAAGAAATGTTTGCCTACTCTTTTGACGGATACTGGAAGGATGTTGGAACAATTAAAAGTCTTTGGGAATCGAATATGGACCTTTTAGACCCAAACAGCGGTATTGCTATAAAAGATAAAAAACAAAAAATCTTTGCACGAAATTATGCTCAGCCACCAAGCTTTGTTGCTAAAAGTGCTGATATTGAAAATTCGTATGTTGCAGAAGGATGCCTTATTAAAGGTAAGGTTAAAAACAGCATAATATTTACAGGCTGTGTAATAGACGAAAATGTTTCTGTTTGTGACAGTGTTGTAATGCCAAATACTCACATTTTATCGGGTGCTGACATTAAGTACTCTATCATTGGTGAAAATGTTATTATAGGTCAGAATGCCCGTATCGGCGATTCACCTGAAAACTATGGTGATAACTGGGGTATAAGCGTTGTTGGTAAGGATAAGTCGATAGAAGTAAATCAGGTTGTTAAACCTGACGAAATTATATAAAGGAGGGGTACGGATATGAAAATGACAGGAATTATTTTTTCTAACATTTATGACAACACACTTGGTGAGCTTACCAAAAAAAGAACAGTTGCATCAGTACCCTTTGGCGGAAGATACCGTCAGATAGACTTTGTTTTATCTAATATGGTAAATTCAAACATCACAAAAGTCGGTGTTATTACAAAATATCATTATCAGTCGCTTATGGACCATTTGGGTTCGGCAGGTGCGTGGGATTTAGACAGAAAAAACGGAGGATTATACATTATTCCGCCGTTTGCAAATATGAGTACCGAAATTTACAGAGGAAAGCTTGAAGCTTTATATGGAGCATTATCTTTCCTTAAAAAAGCGGGGAGCGATTATGTAGTACTTTGCGACAGTGTTGTTATTTGCAACATTGATTTTGAAAAGGTTTTGGAATCTCACATTAAATCTGGTGCAGATGTTACCTGTGTTGCAAACAAAGAAGCGGAAAATATGAAAGAAG
This sequence comes from Oscillospiraceae bacterium, assembly GCA_015068825.1. Classification (GTDB taxonomy): domain Bacteria; phylum Bacillota; class Clostridia; order UMGS1810; family UMGS1810; genus Qingrenia. The sequence continues at coordinate 60,103 of SVJU01000008.1, forward strand.
AAAGCAAGCTTTTGTTAAAGATTGATGATAACGGTTTTGCAAAAGATATAACTATAAACTGCATACCCGAAGATGACGACTATGCAGGCATGGGTATGTTTATTATGGAAAGAGAAAAGCTTGTTGAGGTTGTTGAAAAAAGCGTTGCTCACGGATTTTATCATTTTGAAAAGGATTATTTGCAATATGAGTTCAATCAGGGTAATCTTTCGGTAAATGTTTATAAATTTAATGATGTTGTTCTTAAAAACAGCAGTGTAGCATCTTATTTTAAAAACAATTTCAAGCTTTTGGATTATGATGTGAGAAAGAGTATTTTTAACCCAAGAGCACCAATTTATACAAAGGTGCGTGACGAAGCTCCCACTTATTACGGCGAAGGCTCAAAAGCTGACGATTGCCTTATTGCAGATGGTTGCAAAATTATGGGAGAGGCAGAAAATTCGGTTATTTTCAGAGATGTTGTAATTGAAAAAGGGGCAAAAGTTAAAAACGCAATTATTATGCAGGGCTCAAAAATAGGTAAGGACAGCGTTATTGAAAATGTTATTATAGACAAAGATGTTGAGGTTGGCATGGGAAGAACTTTAATTGGTGCTTCTATTTCTCCTCTTATTATAAGTAAAGGCGAAAAAATTTAAAACTTTTACAAAGGCGGTGAGGCTGATATGAAGAAAATACAGCTCTTTGTTCTGATATATATTCTGATTTTGTTTTCATCTTGTGTTTATGCTAATGACTTAGGTTATGTTGTTGACACTGACATTACTGCGTTTATTGACTCATCGCCCATAAATTCTTATAATTATAAAAACAACACTTTTATTATTGCAGAGGATTTGTTAAATTACGGATTTGATGTTGTCTGGTCCGAAAGCGAAAGAAGCCTTACAATAAATCGTAAAAATAAAGTTTTTGCTCCTTTTGTTGATGAATTTATAAATTCTAAAAAGAATGCCGAAATTGGAAAAAGACTTTTTGAAATTTATCATACCGATATAAAAACTTATCTTGATGGTGAGCTTATTTTGTCTTACAATGTTGGCGGAAGAACAATTATCGGTATAGATTACCTTTACAAATACGGCATTTGCTCGTATGATGATGCAAAAAGGCAGTATTATGTTGATATTCTGGGTATGGAAATTGAAAACAAAGAGCAAAAGGTTAACACCGATGATGTAAAAACTGTTACCGAGAAGGGCATTTTTGAAGAAGGTAAGCTTGTTTACGGAATAAGAAATACCGTAAGACATACTCGCTTTGGCGATATTTATAAAACCGAAACGGGCGATTTTAAAAACAATAAAATTGTTACCTATACTGATGATTTTATGGCAGAGCATATTAAAACAACATCATACAAAAATGGCGATTTGGTTTCGTTTTGCATTAATGATGACAGCTTTAAATTTGGTATAAAGCTAAATTATAAAAACAATAAAGATAAAACAACTGACCGTTACATTATTGCGACGGGTGAAAAATATTTAACCATTTCAACCTTGGATAATGAATATTTAAACGATGGTTTTTATGAAAACGGCAAAAAAATAAACGGTATTCTTTATAAAAATGGTCAAAAGCTTTATGAAGGCGAGCTTTTGGTTGAAAGTGTAGGCTTTGACAATGGTTTTAAAGGCTTTTCGCAGTATTATGACAAGCTTGATGCTTTTATGATTTATGCAAATGGCTATACAGACCAAAACGGTGTTATATATTATTTTGATAAATTTGATTCTGTTTATTATGAAGGAAACGTTGTAAACGGTGTTGCACACGGCTACGGCAAAGTATATAACAAGAAAAACGGTTTTGAAAGTGTAAAAGAAGGAAGTTATATGGTGTATGATAATAATAAATCATATACAAATGCTTATAAAAATACTGCCCTGATATATGAAGGCAATTTTAAAGATAATCTTTTATCAGGCAGAGGTGCACTATACCATAATGGCATAAAGATTTTTGAAGGTGAGTTTTTAAATAATTTAAAAAACGGTCACGGCAGATGCTTTGATGTGACAACTGATAAAAATGGTATGGATGCATTGGTAATTTATTATGATGGAAACTTTGTAAATGATGTTTGGCAGGGATAATCACACTGCATTTGAACATAAACAAAATCATTAAAAGGAGGAAAAAGGATTTGAAGATTTTATATGCTGCATCAGAAGCGGCTCCTTTTATAAAAACAGGCGGTCTTGGCGATGTTGCCGAGTCACTCCCCCTGCAGCTTCAAAAAGAAGAGGGTGTTGAGGTAAGAGTTGTAATTCCGTATTATAAATCTATAAAAGAAAATCCGAATTTTAATATTAAATTTGTAACAAGCTTTGCTGTTGATCTTGCATGGCGAAAGGTTCATGTGGGAGTTTTTAGTGCAAAGCATAAAAATGTTACCTATTATTTTATAGATAACGAATATTATTTTCTGCGTGATGGTTGCTATGGGTTTTATGATGACGGCGAAAGATATGCTTACTTTTCAAAGGCAATTCTTGAAATGCTTATGCATATTGACTTTGATGCTGATATTATTCATTTAAACGACTGGCAGACTGCGCTTATTCCCGCGTTTTTAAAAACTCATTATGCGCATATTGAAAAATATCAGAAAATAAGAACAGTTCTTACCATTCACAATATTGAGTATCAGGGTAAGGTTCCGAATAATTTCTTATCGTATGTTCTTGGTATGGACGAGGGTATGAGAAATGTTTTATCTTATGGCGATTGTTTGAACTTTTTAAAAAGTGCAATTGTGCTTTGCGATAAAATTACAACAGTTTCCGAAACATATTCTCACGAAATAAGATATGCTTATTATGCCCATGGCCTTGAAAATATTTTAAGCGAAAATGCGTACAAATTATGCGGTATTACAAACGGTATAAATACCGATTTATACAGTGCTACAAAAGATAAAAATATTTATTTTAACTTTAAGGCTGGAGAGGTTTTAAGAAAACGCGACAACAAAATGGAGCTTCAAAAAGAGCTTGGTCTTGAGGTTAATGGTGATATTCCTATGGTTGCAATGATTTCGCGTCTTGTATCACACAAAGGTTTAGACCTTGTTGAGAGAGTTGCAAACGAACTTATGGCACTTGGTATTCAGTTTGTTGTTATTGGCACAGGCGATGAAAAATACGAAAATCTATTCAAGCATTTAGCTTATGTATATCCAGGCAGAATGAGTGCAAATATAACATTTAATTTAGGCCTTGCAAGCAAGGTTTATGCAGGGGCGGATATATTTTTAATGCCGTCAAAAAGTGAGCCATGCGGACTTAGCCAGCTTATTGCAATGCGCTATGGCACAATTCCTGTTGTAAGAGAAACGGGCGGACTTTTTGATACTGTTCCGGCACTTAATACCGAAACACTTGAGGGCAGAGGCTTTACCTTTAAGGTTTACAATGCACACGATATGCTCGATGCCGTAAGGCGCGCAGTGGAGTTTTATTATGACAAGGTAAAATACACAAAAGTAGTTAAAAACATTATGAAATACGACAGCAGCTGGAAGGTTGCAGCGAAAAAGTATATCAATGTTTACAGTCAAATCATACAATAATTTATGATATATTAATTTAGTTAGGAGAATTTTCAAAATGGCGTACAAAAAAGATGATATCATTAAGCTTTTAGATTCTAAATGTCTTAATATATTTGGTTGCACAATAGACGATGCAACCGAAAAGCAGGCATATAAATCACTTTGCTATGTGGTTAAGGACCTTCTTGCAGAAAAAAGAAGTGCATTTGCTAAAAAGTTTAAAGAGGATGAAGGAAAACAGGTTTATTATATGTCTATGGAGTTTTTGGTTGGAACTTCATTAAGAAACAACCTTTATAACCTTGGACTTGAAAGCATTTTCAAAAATGCCTTAAAGCAAAAGAAAATAGACATAACTCACCTTTATGATATGGAGCCTGACGCTGGCCTTGGTAATGGTGGTCTTGGAAGACTGGCATCTTGTTATATGGATTCTATGACAAGTGTTGGTATGATGGGAACAGGTTTTTCTATAAGATATGAGTTTGGTATTTTCAGACAGAAAATTGTTGACGGCTGGCAGATGGAATTTCCTGATAACTGGCTTGAAATGGGCGATGTGTGGCTTAACAGGCGAGAAGACGAAGCTTTTGAGGTTAAATTTGGCGGACGCATTGAAGAAAACTGGTGTGACGGAAAGCTTAGTGTAGAACACAAGGATTATCAGACAGTTATGGCTATTCCTTACGATATGTTTATATCAGGGCACGATACCAATGCGGTAAATAAGCTTGTTTTATGGAGTGCAAAATCTCCAAACAGCCTTGATATGAACGCATTTTCCCGTGGTGAATATGTAAGGTCTTTGGAAGAAAACACAATGGCAGAGGTTATATCCAAAATTTTATATCCTGCCGACAACCATATTGAAGGTAAAAGATTAAGAATTAAACAGCAGTATCTTTTGGTATCTGCATCACTTCAGAGTATTCTTGCAAAGCATATCAAAAAATACAAAACTTTAGATAATTTAGCCGATAAGGTTGCAATTCACATAAATGATACTCATCCTGCA
>SVJU01000009.1 GCA_015068825.1 Oscillospiraceae bacterium
AAATATTTGCTAACCTATAATATTATATAATATATATTTAAAAGCAGTCCAATTCGGACTGCTTTTATTTTTTGCAAAAATTGTAGCAGTTTGTAGTTTTTGCCCATATAATACATTAAGCTTATATACCAAATAATTTAAAAGAGGTAAAATATTATGTATAAAGGTACTTGCTTAAATGATTTGTCAGTGGGCCAAAAAGCACTTGTAAAAGAAATAAAAGCTACAGGAAGTATGCGAAGACGACTTCTTGATATCGGACTTATAAATAATACCAAAATTGAATGTGTGGGTCAAAGTCCTTCGGGTGATCCTAAAGCATATTTAATAAGAGGCGCTGTTATTGCCATCCGTTCTGAAGACGGAAAGAACATTTTAATAAATCTTATTGATAAGGAGGATTAATTTGGGATTAACAAATGCTTCTGTGGGTAAAAACATTTCTAACGAAAAGCTTATTATTAAAAGAAAAAATCCAAACGACAAAGTCGTTGCACTTGCAGGAAATCCAAATGTAGGCAAAAGCACAGTTTTTAACGCACTTACAGGACTTAATCAGCATACTGGAAACTGGCCCGGAAAAACTGTTGCAAATGCTCAGGGATATTATGAAAGCAAAAAGAATTCTTATGTTCTTGTTGATATTCCGGGAACATATTCTCTTATGGCACATTCGGTCGAAGAAGAGATTGCAAGAAATTTTATATGTTTTGAAGAAAAAGATGCTGTAATAGTTGTATGTGATGCAACTTGTCTTGAAAGAAATTTGAATCTCGTTCTGCAAACTATTGAAATATATAAAAAAGTTATTGTTTGCGTTAACTTGATTGATGAAGCAAAAAGAAAAAGCATAAAAATAAACATTCAGAATCTAAAAAAACTTCTTGGTGTACCTGTAGTATGCAGCAATGCGCAAAACAAAAAAAGTCTTGAAAGCTTAATAAATACACTTGATGAAACAGTAAATAACAGCATCGAATTCTCTCCAATACAAATAAAGTATTGCTACGAATTAGAAACGGCAATCGGCATTGTTGAAGAAAAAATTCCAAATAATATTAAAGATAAATTAAATTCCAGATGGCTTTCGTTAAAATTAATTGAAAATGATAAATCATTAATAGATGAAATCAATTGTTATATAGGTTTTGATATTCTAAGTTCAAAAGAACTTAAAAATGCCATCGATAACGCCAGAGAAATCCTTTTAAAACATGATATTCGTATTAATGAAATTTCAGATTTAATTGTGTCTTCAACAATGACAATAGCAGAGGATATATCAAAAAAATGCGTTACATATGAAAAAGATGAATATTCACAATCTGACAGAAAGATAGATAAAATTCTTACAAGTCGCCTTACAGGATACCCTGTTATGATATTGCTTCTTGCTCTTGTTTTTTATATAACCATCAGCGGTGCAAATTACCCATCAAAACTTCTGTCAGATTTTCTTTTTAGTATTCAGGATAAATTGATGGAATTTTTAATATATATTAATTTTCCAAAATTTTTACGGGATATTATTGTACTTGGTATGTACAGAGTACTTGCATGGGTTGTATCTGTAATGCTCCCTCCTATGGCAATTTTCTTTCCGTTATTTACACTTCTGGAAGACTTGGGATATCTTCCAAGAATTGCATATAATCTTGATAAAACATTTAAAAAGTGCTGTGCCTGCGGAAAACAAGCACTTACAATGTGCATGGGTTTTGGTTGCAACGCTGCAGGCATTATTGGCTGCAGAATTATAGATTCACCAAGGGAAAGGCTTCTTGCAATACTTACAAACAATTTCGTACCTTGTAACGGAAGATTTCCGGCAATGATTTCAATAATTACTATGTTTTTTATAGGTACAACAAATTTGAATTTTATCACAACTTTATACTCTGCATTTTTTCTTACGCTTATAATCTTACTGGGAATTTCAACAACTTTTTTGATAACAAAAATTTTATCGTGTACAATTTTAAAGGGTGTACCTTCTTCATTTACTCTTGAACTTCCGCCATATCGAAAACCTCAAATAGGAAAACTAATTGTTCGTTCTGTTTTTGACAGAACTTTGTTTGTATTATTAAGAGCTATAAGTGTAGCTGCACCCGCTGGTATTATTATTTATCTTAGTGCCAATGTGCATATAAACGATATTAGTATTCTCAATCACTGTGCATTGTTTTTAGATCCATTCGCGCGTTTTCTGGGCCTTGACGGTATAATACTTATTGCATTCATTTTGGGATTTCCTGCAAACGAAATAGTTATACCAATTATAATAATGGCTTATATGGCAAAAGGAACTTTAATAGAACTAACCGATATTAACGAAATAAAAAATTTATTTATTGCAAATGGTTGGAATTTTATTACCGCTACCTGCACAATTTTGTTTTCGCTGTTTCATTGGCCGTGTTCTACAACTGTAATAACAATAAAAAAAGAAACAGGAAGCATAAAATGGACTTTACTGTCAATTATACTCCCTACTCTTATCGGATTTTTAACATGTGCAATTTTTGCTAATGTAGCAAAATTTATTATTTTTTTAGCCAATATATAAAAACAAGACTGGCATTAAAATGTCAGTCTTGTTTTTTAATTTATTTATCCAATTACAATAACGGTTGTAGCTTCAAACACACCAGATGAAATAGAACCAATTACGGTTATATGTGAACCTGCAGCAATTGTTTTTAATGAAGCTTCTTTACCAGTAGAGTTATTCATAATCTTTGTATTCTTTCCTACAAATACCGACTGAGTAATTTTCTGAGCCATAGCTTCATCAAAATATGTTACCTGAATCAATCCATAAGCCGCATTTACAAGATCAACAGTTCCGCTGATCTGAGTTACTGTTTCAACAGGAGAAGTTTCAATTTTAGTAATTGTATCACTTTCAAGTGTAAGTTTAGCACTTGTAGCAAGTCTCAAATCATAAATCGAACCTTTTACACCATTAACAAAAATTTCAACACTATTTGCAAGTGCATATTCTTTGCTTTCACCATTTAGTTTAATTACAACCTTTGGATTATCTGTAATATGAATTTCTTCAACAAATCCTGTTGAATTAGAAGTTTTACTTGTAGCAATAACTTTTGTGATATATCCATATTCTAAAGTTATACTTACCGAATCACCAGCAACAATATCAGCAAGTGTTGCAGTTGTTTTACTATTTTTGTTAACAGATACTGTATTGCCTGCGATACATTCAACTATTCTGTCATCAGTATTCAAAACAGTTAAAACAACGCCATTTGTACCAATTGTTACATCCTCTACAACACCTTTTACAATTTCTGTTTTCTGCTTTGCATTGAGAATAGTAACTTTACCTTTTTTCACTGTAACTTCTGCATAATCACCTGTTTTTAAAGCTGAAACAGAAGAAGGCTCGCCATCAAAATTAACAACTACTGTATCGCTAACCGGAAATTCAACAGATTCTGTTTCTGTATTTTCTAAAAATTTGTTAAATTTAATAACAGTACCAAGTTTAGCACTTTTTGCAATTGAACTGATAGATGCTTTAAAACTTTCTTCGACATCTGGAGTAATAAAATCAACAGAGAACAAAGAGCCGTTTTTAGTAGTAATTACACCTTCATAACCAACGACTATATCATCTGCAGAAATTTTTTCACCCTCAAATCTGAGTGATGTTTCGTCTTTTATGGTGTATCCATACTGTTCGCCATTTTTATCTTTAAATCTTAATACACCAATTAGAGGATCAACACTTGAAACTATAGCACTAAATCTTTCAAAACCAGCAAGTGCTTTAAGTTTATACAAAACAACTGCCATCTGAGCACGGGTAACTGTTGTATTTGGAGAAAATTCGTTTTCTGATACACCCTGCATTAAACCCTGTTCAGTTACATACTCAACATATTTTTTTGCATATGAAGGAATTTCAGATTCATCAGAATAATCCAAAACAGATACAAGGTTCTGTTTTACTTTTTCTTCTGCACCCATTGCTTTTGTAAGAATAACAGCAAGTTCGTATCTTTTTAATCCCTGATTAACATTAGAACTACCTATGTAATCTGAAAGTTCTTTTTCAAGAAGTGTTCCATTAGCTAAAAGATAAACAATTTCGTTTTCGCCAAAAGGAAGTTCATATGATTCTACATCTAAACCAAATTTATCATATACAGTACTTATAAAATCTTCATTAGCATCATCATTAACACCAAGTACTCTTGCAGCAAGAACTAAAGATTCAAGTTTTGATACTGTTTTTTCCGGACGGAATGTACCATCTTCATAACCTAAAATTATTTTTTCACTTGCCATACTCTCGATTGCTTCTGATGCCCATGCATACGATTCGGTAACATCAGCAAATGTTGATGCAAATGACATCGTAAATGTTGAAAGCACCATCACCATTGCAAGCACAAGGCTCATTAACTTAAACTTTTTCATCTGTAAAACCTCCTTAAAAATTTAAAAAATTATTCTACACTTAAATAAGGAATGGCATTTAAAGTCATATCCTTAAAATTTTTGTTTTGATACTCATAATATCCTGAGCACGCTATCATTGCTGCATTATCGGTGCAATAAACCGGCGAAGGGTAATAAAGCTTTAATTTGCCTTTTTGTAATTCAAGCTCACTTCTGAGTGCACTGTTTGATGCAACGCCACCCGCAATTGCAATTTTATCCACACCCATTTTTTTTGCTGCAGCAATAAGATTTTTTGATAACACCTCTACAACGCTTTTTTGAAAAGAAGCTGCAATATCGCTTATATTATAAGGTTCATTCTTCTGTTCAAGGTTATGAAGATAATTTATAACCCCTGTTTTAATTCCACTGAAACTAAAATCAAAATTATCTTTTCCAAACGAAACCTGTTTAAAACTTACAAAATCAGCGTTGCCCTTCTTCGCCTCTGCATCAATTTTCGGGCCACCAGGATACCCCAATCCCAAAACTCTTGCAACCTTGTCAAAGGCTTCGCCTGCAGCATCATCTCGAGTTTGACCTAAAATTTTGAACTTTGTGTAATCTTCAACAAGTATTATGTGACTATGTCCACCCGATGCCACAAGACATACAAATGGCGGCTGTAAATCTTTGTGTTCAATAAAGTTTGCACAAATATGTCCTCTTATGTGATGAACTCCAACAAGTGGTTTATTAAGCGATAAAGCAAGTGCTTTTGCAGTTGATACACCAACTAAAAGTGCTCCTACAAGCCCTGGTGCATAGGTAACAGCGATTGCATCAATATCATCTAAAGTTATATTGGCATCTTTTATTGCTTCTTCAATTACATCACTTATCACTTCAAGATGCTTTCTTGATGCAATTTCAGGAACAACTCCACCATATTTCTGATGAATTTTTATTTGTGATGAAATCACATTTGATAAAACCTTTCGACCATCCTCAACAACCGCCGCACTGGTTTCATCACAAGATGATTCAATTCCTAATATTAATGCCGTAATTTCTACCCCCTTAAAAGCTTTTTGGTCATTAAATAAGCATTTTCGTTGTTATACTTTGTATAATAACCTTTTCTTTCTCCAACAATATCAAAGCCAAGTTTCTGATATAGCTTAACAGCAGCCTCATTACCTACTCTGACATCAAGATTTATGTAAAGAATAAAATGCTTTTTGCAATAATCAAAAATCTCGTCAAATATTTTAGATGCAATGCCTTTTTGCCTGTATCTTTCTACAGAACAAATTCGTAAAATCTCGACTTCGTCACAAACATAAGTAATTATTGCATAACCAACTATTGTTTTACCAAGTTTGGCTACATAAATCACGCAATTACCTACTTTGTAAGTTGATATAATATCATCAACACTCCAGAAATCTTCTTTAAAACACTCTTTTTCAATCTGAGAAATTGTTTTAAAATCAGTTTCTTCAGCCAAAGATACTTTTATATCCATTAAATAATACTTCTCCTAAACTTCTATAATCTTATATCCGGCAGATTTAAAAATTCTGTTTTTAACCGCTACTCCAATTCCATTGGAATTTTCAAATTGAGCATATATAACGTCAATACCATTATCGTCAAATTCTCTTAAACTATCATAAAGACAAGCAGCGTATGATTTCATATCACAACCTGCATATATCACATAATCTGCACCATCGTATTTTGAATCTTTATATGCCAGAACGCCGATTTTTTGAGTTTTGTTACTTATTTTATCAAGTATAAACCTCTGGCATTTTTCTTTTTCTCCCATTACAACGAAAACATCAGCATTAGGAGAGTAATGCGTATATTTCATTCCCGGGCACTTAGGTGTCTTAACATCTTTTACATCCTTATAGTCATCTTTTATTTTATCAGTCACCGATAAAATATCTTCATATGTAACTGCTCCGGGTCTTAAAATTTTAAATTCATCGCCAGACACATCCAAAATTGTCGACTCTATTCCAACATCACAATTCCCACCGTCTATAATAAAATCAACTCTTCCAACCATATCATCACAAACATATTTTAAACTTGTTGGGCTTGGAGAACCAGAAATATTGGCAGATGGTGCTGCAACATAACGGGTACTTAATTTAATAAGCTTTTGTGCAGTTTCATTTGATGGAAATCTTACTGCTACAGTATTTAATCCTGCCGTAACCTTATTTGGAACTATATCTGCCTTTTCAAATATCATTGTAATAGGTCCGGGCCAGAATTTTTCCATTATTTTTTTTGCATCATCTGATATGTTTTTTGTTATTTTATAAATATCGTTTATATCGGCAATATGAATAATCAAAGGATTATCACTCGGTCTTCCCTTTGCTTTATAAATTTTTTCTATTGCCTCTTCGTTTAACGCATCTGCGCCAAGTCCATAAACAGTTTCAGTAGGAAAAACCACCGTTCCACCGTTTTGCAGGCACTTAGCTGCATCGTTTAAATCATTTGACTTTACAATTTTTGTCATTAATTACTCACTCATTTTAAGTTTTTCGCTTTGGTCTGCAGTGATAAGAGCCTCTATTACTTCATTTAAATCACCGTTTAAAACCATGTCAAGTTTATGAAGTGTTAACCCAATTCTATGGTCAGTAACTCTTCCCTGCGGAAAGTTATAAGTTCTTATTCTTTCGCTTCTGTCACCAGTTCCAACCTGATTTTTTCTTTCTTCAGAAATTTCGGCATTCTGTGCCGAAATTGCCATATCATAAACACGTGATCTAAGAATTTTCATAGCTTTTTCTTTATTTTTAAGCTGTGATTTTTCATCCTGACACGATACAACAACACCTGTTGGAATATGTGTGATTCTGACTGCAGAGTCAGTTGTGTTTACACACTGTCCGCCAGGTCCGCCAGCTCTGAAAACATCTATTCTTAAATCGTTTGGATTAATATCAACTTCAACCTCTTCAACTTCAGGAAGAACCGCAACTGTTACGGTAGATGTATGAATTCTGCCACCTGATTCTGTTGAAGGAATACGCTGAACCCTATGAACACCGCTTTCAAATTTCAATCTACTGTAAGCACCTTTGCCGTTAATGGCAAAAGATACTTCTTTATACCCACCAATATCAGTTTCATTTGCAGAAAGCATTTCGGTTTTCCAATGCATTGATTCAGCATACATAGAATACATTCTCAAAAGGTCTGATGCAAAAAGTGCTGCTTCATCGCCGCCTGCACCGCCTCTTATTTCCATAATAACGTTTTTGTCGTCATTTTCGTCTTTTGGAAGAAGAAGAATCTTTATTTCCTGTTCAATCTCTTCTATTTTTTCTTTGCTTTCACTAAGTTCAAGTTCAGCAAGCTCTTTCATATCTTTATCGTCGCTTGTTTCAATAATTTCTTTTGCCTCGTCTATATTTTCGCAAACAAGCTTATATTCTTTATATTTTTCAACAATGGGAGCAATATCCGAATGTTCTTTACAAAGTTTTTGCCAAAGTTTCTGGTCTGCAATAACCTCAGGATCAGAAATCTTTTTTTCGAGCTCCTCAAATCTACCTTCTATAAAGGATAATTTCTCAAACATATTACACCTCAAAATTCAACAAACAAGTAATAATTTTACTTACATTTATGCTTGTAGTAAGTTTATCATATTTTTTTAAACAAATAAAGTATTTTTTATTAAAATTAACATTACTGTAATATTAGCACAAAATGTAGTATATTTTTAACATTTTTTTAACTTTTAGACACAAAGGTCATTAATAACATCCCCCATAGTATCGCCAAGATATTTAATGCTTACCAAAGCCTCATCAAGTGTATTGCCATTTGTACCTACTTCTACCAGAAGCGAACCTTTTGTAGCATGAAGATTAAACCTCTCCCTTCGTAAATTTATAGGCCGTGCAAGATTTGGATAACACCGTTCTAACCTGTCCTGAAGCTGCATTGCAAATCTTAAATTATCTTCCCAGGTATCAAACTCAAGTCCCATTGAATCTGTACCACATACAAGCATTATCTGCGCTGCCTTTTCACCGTTTATTTCACAAGTAAATTTAACCTTATTATCAGCATCTCCAAGTGCATCACGGTGCAAATCAAAGACAATCTGAATAGAAGGATATAAATTTAGATTCTTATTAATGGTTTTAAGCGTATTAATATACGAATTCGTATATGACGGATAATCATGTACTGTTTTGTCGTGTATAACACCAATCCCCTTATTTTCAAGTATTTTTTTGAGTTCACTCCCTACCCTTATCACATTATAATTTTCATCCTGCGTTCTGTCTGTATCGCTAACTATATATTCACCGTTCGAATGATACGCTTCAGATGAGTGTGTATGAACAATAAGCACCATAGGATTTTCAAATGTCTTTTTAAAAGAAGGTTTTTCACTTAAAATACTCTGCACATCAACCTTATAGCTTGTTTCATTTTTTATCTGAAGATTTTTTGATGAATTCTGGCTTTCAACAACATTTGCATTTTCATCTTTTTTCATTTCTGATACTGGATTATTGTCAACAATCTCAACCTTTGGTATAACACCACCTTCTAAAAGCGAAGGAAAAGTATCAAGCAAAAAACTTTTTGGCGAAAAATATTCTTTATAAATATACTCAATAAATGTTTTTAATACCTTTTCGTAAACAGATTTTTCATTTATATTTTTTGAATTTACAATTACATTGCTCAACAAAGATTTTTGAAAACCCGTGCTTGTCTTAAATTCAGGCAAATTAAAAAGCAAAAGATATATCGACAATAATATAAAAAAACAAAACAAAAAAACTTTTGCAGTTTCTCTTTTTTTTACCGCTTTGTATTTCAATATTTTTCCCTCCATAAAATCAACTTCCTTAAGTCAATATTTATGTTCAGGATATCAATTTTATGTTAAACTTTTAAATTTTCCATTGTATTATGAACAGCACCATTAATACCATTTGCAATAATTTTTGACACATTGTCAATTATTAAATCCACTTCTTTAGGTGTTACTATAAGATCACCAACATGAGGTTTCAAAACTTCTTTTATAAGCGGATATCTTAAATCAGTATCGGTAATTTCAAGTAATTTGCCGATATCATCTTTAAGTTCAGTATTAGCTTTTATATTTTCGCAAAGAATTTCTATTGTATCGTTCGCAACAGTTGCTGCATCAACTACAGTAGGCACTCCAATTGCAATAACAGGGACATTAAAATATTCTTTTGTAAAACCAATTCTTTTATTGTCTATTCCAGAACCCGGAGTAATACCAGTGTTTGAAATTTGGATAGTTGTACTTATCCTTTCAATCTTTCTTGATGCAAGAGCATCTATTGCGATAATTAAATCAGGTTTTATTCTATCGCAAATCCCTTTTGTAATTTCGCCCGTTTCAATACCTGTAATACCTAAAACCCCCGGAGATATTGCACATAACGAATTAAGACTTTGTGTAATATGCTCGGGTATGTTTTCAAAAAGATGACGGGTAACAACAAGGTTTGACACCACCTTTGGACCTAACGCATCAGGGGTGATATTCCAATTACCAAGCCCCACAACAAGCACGGTATCAGTTTTTTTTATGTTTATAAGTTTTTTTAAACACTCGCATATAGCTAAACTTGCATCATTGAAAGTATCATCGTCATTATCTTTAATCTTTGGACACTCAATGGTTATATAAGTTCCTATTTTTTTACCAATTTCCTTCTCACCATTTTTATTTGTTATTCTTATAGTTGTAATGGTTAAGTTTTTTCTGTTATCTTTATCAATCTCTACTCCGTCAATTTTACAAAGTTCACTTTGCGACTTATTAAGAAGTGTTGCTGCTTCTATTGCAAGATCCGTTCTTACATTAAACAAATAAAATCAATCCTTTATATAATTTTATATTAAATTTTGTATTTTGATATAAAATTATACAAAAAGACGGTTTTGATTAATAACAAAACCGTCTTTTAAAAATCAATTATTTATTTTCGTTTTCTAAAAGTGCATCTTTTCTTGAAAGATTTACTCTGCCTTGTTTGTCGATTTCGATTACTTTAACCATAATTTCATCGCCAATATTTACAACATCTTCAACCTTTTCTACTCTCTTTGTATCAAGTTTAGAGATGTGAACAAGACCATCTTTGCCTGGAAGCACTTCTACAAATGCACCAAAAGGCATAATTCTTACAACTTTACCAAGATATGTTTTTCCAAGCTCAATTTCAGCAACAATACCTTCAATGATATCAACTGCTTTCTTTCCTGCTTCCTGGTTCTGTGCAAGAATAAATACACTTCCGTCATCTTCGATATCAATCTTAACACCTGTATCGGCAATGATTTTCTGAATTGTTTTTCCGCCGCTGCCAATAACATCACGGATTTTTTCAGGATCAATATGCATTGTGATAACTTTTGGAGCATATTTAGAAAGTTCTTCTCTTGGCTCAGGAATTGCTTTTAGCATTACTTCATCAAGAATATATTCTCTTGCTGTTTTTGTTTTGGAGAATGCTTCTTCAATAACTTCGTAAGAAAGACCTGTAACTTTTATATCAACCTGAATTGCTGTAATACCTTTTTTAGTACCTGCAACTTTAAAGTCCATATCACCAAAGAAATCTTCAAGACCCTGAATATCAACAAATGTTAAATGGTCATCACCATCTGTTACAAGACCGCAAGAAATACCTGCAACAGGAGCTTTAATCGGAACACCAGCATCCATAAGTGCAAGTGTGCTTCCGCAAACACTACCCTGAGAAGTAGAACCGTTTGAGCTTAATACTTCTGATACAAGTCTTATAGCATATGGGAATTCTTCAACAGAAGGAATTACAGGAGCAAGAGCTCTTTCTGCCAAAGCACCATGACCGATTTCTCTTCTTCCAGGACCTCTTGAAGGACGTGTTTCACCAACACTGTATGAAGGGAAGTTATAATGGTGCATATATCTTTTTGTTTCTTCTTCATCAAGACCATCAAGCATCTGAACATCTGCAAGAGCACCAAGTGTTGCTATAGTTAAAACCTGTGTCTGACCTCTTGTGAAAAGTCCTGAACCATGAACTCTTGGAAGAATACCAACTTTTGAAGCAAGCGGTCTTATATCCAAAAGACCTCTGCCATCAACTCTCTTATGGTCTTTAATAAGCCATTTTCTAACAATTTCTTTTTGTAATTTATAAAGACATTCGCCAAATGCAGCCTGCATATCAGGATATTCTTCTGCAAAATGTTCGCAAACTTCTTCTGTAACTTTACCTATGCCTGCATCACGAGTCTGTTTATCATCTGTATCTAAAGCAACGCTTACTTTATCATAAGCAAATTCTTTGATTTTTTCATATAAATCATGGTCAACATCAACTGAAGGATAGCTAAATTTTGGTTTTCCAACCTCCAATGCCATCTTATCAATGAAATCACATAGCTTTTTAATTTCTTCGTGGGCTGTTTTAATAGCATTAAGCATTATATCTTCGGGAACTTCTTTTGCGCCTGCTTCAATCATAACGATTTTTTCTCTTGTAGCAGCAACAGTAAGTTCAAGATCACTTTTTTCTCTTTGCTCTAATGTTGGATTGATAATAATTTCGCCATCCACCAAACCTACAAATACACCTGCAACCGGTCCGTTAAACGGAATATCTGAAATTGCAAGAGCAGCACCTGTACCAATCATAGCAGCTATTTCAGGAGAATTATCAATTTCAACCGACATAACAGTTGCGACAATTGAAACATCGTTTCTTAAATCTTTTGGGAAAAGAGGTCTTATAGGTCTGTCAATTACACGAGATGTAAGTATAGCCTTTTCGGTTGGTTTACCCTCTCTTCTTGTAAAGCCGCCGGGAATTTTACCAACAGCATAAAGTTTTTCTTCATAATCAACACTTAACGGGAAAAAGTCGATTCCCTCTCTTGGTTTTGCTGCTGCAGTCGCGTTAACAAGCACAACAGTTTCACCGTATCTTACAAGTACAGAACCGTTAGCAAGACCAGCAAGCTCGCCTGTTTCTAAAGTAAGCTCTCTGCCTGCCAAAGTTGTAGTAAATTTCTTTAACATTTTATCCTCCTAATTAAATTGGTCGTCTGCCAACTTTTAGCCATTAAATATATCATTTTTAACATTTTAAAATAACATATTTAATCGCTAACCGTTAGGCAGATTGTCCAAGTATTAAAACAGACAAAAACGGTATAGAAACCGCTTTTGTCTTGTTTTTGTTACTATTTTCTAATGTTTAACTTTTTAATGATATCACGGTATCTTTCGATATCAATTTTCATTAAGTAGTTAAGTAGGCCTCTTCTGTCACCAACCATCTGAAGTAGACCTCTTCTTGAGTGATGGTCTTTCTGGTTAGATTTAAGATGCTCTGTTAAATGATTAATACGATAAGTCAAAATAGCGATCTGAACTTCAGGAGAACCTGTGTCATTTTCGTGTCTTTTGTAAGTATTAATAATTTCCTGCTTAATTTCTTTCTGCATATTTTTCACCTCCATTTTTAAAACGCCATATCACAAAGCAGTGGTTGGTGTGTCCAAAAACCTTGCGATAGGTTAACAACTATTAGATTATATCACAACATTTCTAAAAAGTAAATAACTTTTTTAAAATATTTTTTAATTTTTTCCTTTTATCGTATTTTTATCCTTTTCAAGTTGCAAAACAAGCTCATTTAAAGATGAAAATTTAACTTCGTCTCTTATTTTATCCATAAATTCAATTTTTATATTTTCACCATATATTTCCTTGTTAAAATCAATAATATGAGTTTCTATGCGTATGATATTTTTATCCTCCACTGTGGGATTAACGCCAACATTTGTCATTGCATCAAAATATGCGTTATTATAAAAAACCTTTGTATGATACACACCGCCTGATGGAAGAACTTTGGTGCTATCATACCTTAAATTCGCGGTGGGAAATCCCATTTTTTTGCCAAGATGCTTTCCATCTTCAACAACCCCTGACAAAGAAAAATTTCTGCCAAGCATATTGTTAGCTTTTTTTATATCTCCTAAAGATATATATTCTCTTATTTTAGATGAGCTTATAACATCATCATCTGTTTTTAATCTTTCTATAATTGTTACGCCAATATTATTTTCATCGCACAGTTTTTTTAGAAGATTAACATCACCTTCACGGTTTTTACCAAAATGCCAGTCATCTCCTACAACAATGTGTTTTGCACAAAATTTTGATACAAGCATATCAAAAAAACTTTTTGCACTCATATTTTTAAATTCATCACTAAAGGCCTGATAATACAAAAAATCAATATTCAAATTTTTAAATATTTCTTCTTTTTCATCTTTTGTGATAATAAAGTTATGCTTCAAAATTTCAAAAGAAAACACAAGTGTTTTAAGATTTTTTTCTTTTGCTTTTTTTAAAATTTCATCAAGAATTTTTTGGTGGCCTTTATGTATTGCGTCAAACTTTCCAAGTGCTATGGCGCATTGAGGGATTTTATTAAATTTTCCACTTATAATCTGCATATTTTTATCTCCCTATACATAAAAAAGCTTTTCAGATACAATTACATTTCTTTTGTTGTAAAATATTACTTTACCTACGCAGATAAAATTACCATCTTTATCATAAACACGGTATTTTCCTTCATCTTTGTCAAGAGTAGATTTAGCACCATTGATAAGGCGCATTTTTATTTCATCATTTACAACAATTTTTTCGTAATCTAAAAAAACCTCATCAATATTTATAATATAATCTTTATAATTGTCAAGATTTAAGTCATCAATTTTTATAGATTTTTCAATATCAAAAATTGAACTTTTTGTTCTTACAAGACTTTCCATACACGCACCAAAACCAAGCTTTTTTCCTATATCATCGCAAAGAGTGCGGATATATGTGCCTTTTGAGCAGCTAACCTTTATAAGTGCGTTTTCTTTGGAAACTTCACAAATTTCAATTTTTTCAATTTTTACTTTTCTTGATGTTCTTTCAACCTCAACACCACTTCTTGCATATTCATAAAGTTTTTTGCCATCAACCTTGATTGCAGAATACATTGGCGGAATTTGTTCAATCTCGCCTTCAAAGCTCAATATTGCTTCTTTTATTTCTTCAATTGAAGCACAAGGCTCTTTTTGCGAAATTACATTACCAAAAATATCCTGAGTATCGGTTGTAATTCCAAATTTTATGCCTGCTATATATTCTTTTTGTGAATTTAAAATCATATCGCATATTTTGGTTGCCTTACCTATACAAACAGGTAAAACACCTGTTGCTTCGGGGTCTAATGTGCCCGTATGCCCTATTTTGCGGGTATTTAAAATTCTTCTTAATTTTGCAACAACATCGTGCGATGTATAGCCTTTTTCTTTATTTATAACAATTATTCCGTTTATATCATTCATATCTTTTTTTGATTTCATTTTCAATCGCCTTTATAAGTTTATTACACACATCTTCAAACGAAGTATCAAAGAAGCTTACGCCTGCGGCTCTTACATGTCCGCCACCGCCAAAGGATGCTGCAATTTTAGAAACATCAATATATTTGTTTGAACGAAGACTTACCTTTATTTCGTCTTTTCTTATCTTTATAAACATACCAACTTCAACACCTTTTATCTGTCGTGGAAGTGACGACAAAAATTCAACCTCGTCAAAGCTAAGTCCGTTTTTTTCAAGATAGTCGTAATGAACATAGGAATAAGCAATTTTTCCATCCATAACAAGCTTTAAATTTGACAAAACATATTCATTTGCTTTAAGCTGATTTAATGTAACCTCATCGTACATTGCGCGGGTAATATCAGAAAATTCACCGTAAATATCATAAAGCTCACCGGCAATTTTAAATGTTTTTGATGTGGTATTTGAAAACTTGAAATTACCCGTATCAGATGAAATAGAGCAAAACATATACATTGCATCATTTTTATCGGGCAGGATATCAAAAATTTTATACATACTGTGTATAACTTCACCTGTTGCCGATGCATTTGAATCAACAAAAGAAAAGAGAGCAAATTCATTATTTGTTACATGATGATCTATTGAAAAAGATGTTTCGCATTTATTAAAAACTTCATTATCGAAAAGGCGCATTTTATCAGCACAGTCTACACAAAAAGCAGTTTTGTATTCAAAATCAGAAGGTGCAACAAACCCATCAAGCGATAAAAAATCAACATTTTTAGGCATATTTTCACTGATGTTAACAATATAAGCAGTTTTGTTCAACTTTCTTAAAAGCGAACACAAAGAAAGTGCTGAACCAACCGAATCACCATCTGGATTTATATGCGGTATTATTATAAAATCGTCATATTTTAAAACATTTTCACAAATATCAAACAAATTCATTATTCTTCACTCTCGTTTTTATTAATCTTATGAATAATTTCGTTTATGTGTATTCCGTATTCAACAGAATTATCAAGCACAAACTTAAATTCGGGGGTATTTCTTAAATCAAGTCGTATAGAAATTTCTCTTCGAACAAACCCCTTGGCATTATTCAGAGCATCAACGCTGTTTTTCTTTTCTTCGTCAGTTCCCATAACACTAATATATGCTTTTGCAAACTTTAAATCCTTTGTAACATCAACTGCAACTACCGATACCAAAGGCGCAAGTCGGGGATCTTTTAATGTACGGATAACATCTGAAAGCTCGCGTCTTACTTCTTCTTTAATTCTTTCGATTCTATTGCCAGCCATAATTAACACTAACTCCTTTAATTCATTTTAAGCCGCATAAATTATGCGGCTTAAAAATTTAATTATCGTGCAACTTCTTCCATAACAAACGATTCTATAATGTCGCCTTCTTTAATGTCATTAAAGTTTTCGATACCGATACCACATTCGTATCCTGATGCAACTTCTTTAGCATCGTCTTTGAATCGTTTTAAACTTGAAAGAACACCTTCGTGAACAATAATGCCGTCACGAACAATTCTTGTCTGTGAGTTTCTTGTGATTTTGCCGTCAAGAACATAACATCCTGCAATTGTACCTACATTTGATACTTTAAAGGTTGTTCTTACTTCTGCATGACCCAAAACATTTTCTTTAAATTCTGGTGCAAGCATACCCTTCATAGCAGCTTCAATTTCTTCGATTGCATCATAAATAATTCTGTATAGACGCATATCAACATTATCTCTTTTTGCTGATGCAGTAGCACCGCTGTCAGGTCGTACATTAAAGCCAACTATAATAGCATTTGATGCAGATGCAAGCATAACGTCAGATTCCGTAATACCACCAACACCGCCATGAATACATCTTACTCTTACTTCTTCGTTAGATAACTTTTCAAGTGACTGTTTAACGGCTTCAACAGAACCCTGAACATCGGCTTTAACAATGATGTTAAGGTCTTTTACTTCACCTTCTTTAATCTGGTCAAATAAAGCATCAAGAGAAACAGCCTGACGAGATAAAGTATTTTCATCTTTGATTTTCTGTTTTCTCTTTTCAACAACATTTCTTGCCTTTTTCTCATCTGTAACAGCATAGAAGATATCGCCACCAACGGGAACTTCGCTAAGACCGATAATTTCAACAGGAACTGATGGTCCTGCTTTTTTAACAGCATTACCTCTGTCATCAACCATTGCTCTTACTCTACCTACCGCAGTACCGGCAACAACTATATCTCCTGCTCTTAAAGTACCATTCTGAACAAGAACTGTTGCAACAGGCCCCCTACCTTTATCAAGCTGAGATTCAATAACTGTACCTTTTGCTTTTCTATCAGGATTTGCTTTTAATTCCTTCATTTCGGCAACCAAAATTACCATTTCAAGAAGTTCTTCGATATTCTGTCTGTGTTTAGCAGAAATCTGAACACAGATTGTATCGCCACCCCATGCCTCAGGAATAAGTTCGTACTCTGTCAATTCCTGCATAATTCTGTCAGGGTTTGCACCCTCTTTATCAATTTTATTTATTGCAACAATAATTGTAACACCAGCAGCTTTTGCATGGTTAATTGCCTCAATTGTCTGTGGCATAATACCATCATCAGCCGCAACAACCAAAATTGCAATATCAGTAACCTGAGCACCTCTTGCACGCATTGCAGTAAATGCTTCGTGTCCCGGTGTATCAAGGAAAGTAATCTTTTTATCGTTGATTCTTACACGATAAGCACCGATGTGCTGTGTAATACCGCCCGCTTCGCTTGCAGTAACATTTGTACTTCTTATTGCATCAAGAAGTGAAGTTTTACCATGGTCAACATGGCCCATTACAACAACAACAGGAGAACGCGGTTTTAAGCTTTCAGGTGCATCCTCAGTATCATTGAACAAAACATCTTCTTCTGTAACAATAACCTCTTTTATAATAGAAAATCCTAAATCTTCACCAACTAAAGAAGCCGTATCAAAATCTATAACCTGACTCACTGACGCCATTATACCAAGTTCAAAAAGTTTTTTAACAACAGTTGCTGCATTAACCTCAAGTCGTTCCGCAAAATCACCAACAGAAATTTCATCAGGAACCATAATATCTTTTACTTCAACAACTTCTTTTTTCTCTTTTTCCTTTTTAGCAACAGGCATATTCTTTTCAATCTTTTTATGCTGCGAGCCTTTTTTTAGTTTTTGCTTTTTCTCAACATTTGATACCTTTTCAATATCAACAAGCTGTTCAATTTTTTCTGTATCAAGTTTTTCCAAATCAACAACATTCTGTCGAGTGTCGACAACTTTTAAATTATCCTGTTTAACTATTTTTAAAGATTCTTCGCTTACTTCTTCAATAACGATTTCTTCTTTTTTATCTTCTGTTTCTTTCGAATCTGCTTTTTCTTCTTTTGCTTTTTTCGATTTTTCTTCAGCAATTTTTTTCTTTTCTTCTTTTTGCTGTGCAAAATACTCTTCTATTGTTTTTCCGTCATCAAATTTATTTAAGTATATTGCAAAAATAAGATTTATATCGTCAGGCTCAAGCTTTGCAGAATGGTTTTTCATAACAATACCATGATCGGCAAATACACCTATAAGTTCTTTACTTTGAACGCCAAAATCTTTTGCTATTTCGTGAATTTTTGGTTGTGCCAAATCTACCACCTCCGTTAAATTTGAAGCAGGTTCTTTTTAACAAGTCCTGCCAGACCCTCGTCACAAACTGCCACACAAGCATTAAAATCGTTTCCGATAGCATGCCCGAGGTTTAACATATTACCAAATGTTACATACTCAACATTATAGTATTTACAACTGTCAGTAATATTTTTATGTGTGTTTTTTGAAATATCTTCTGCAAGTATCACAAGATACGCCATACCGCTTATAATTGCATCTTTGCAGTTTTTTTCACCGCTTTTCACTTTTCCGGCTCTTTTTGCAAGCCCTAATGCTTTATATACTTTATCCATTATCTTCACCGCACATTTTGAATAGCTCATCATAAACTTTACTTTCAACCTCGCATCTTAGCGCCCTTGAAAGCTTGGATTTTTTTTGCGCATTAGCTATACATTTTTCGTTTTTGCATAGATATGCTCCTCTGCCAAAAGTCTTGTTATCCAAACCTAACACGACTTCTCCGTCTTTTTGTCTGACAACTTTTAAGAGCATATCCTGACTAAACTTTTTCATACAACCTATGCAAGTGCGGGTAGGAATATAAGTTTTATTCACAAAACCACCTCATACCACATAATTAGTCTCGGTCGCTTTTTATATCGATTTTAAATCCTGTAAGTCTTGCCGCAAGACGGGCATTCTGTCCTTCTTTACCGATAGCTAAAGAAAGCTGAGAAAAAGGAACAATAATATGTGCCTGCTTATTGTCTTTATCAACATCAAGCGAAATTACCTCTGCAGGACTTAATGCTGCTCTTATAAATTCGCCTGCATCTTCACTGTATTTAACAATATCAATTTTTTCACCATTCAGCTCATCAATAATAACCTGAACTCTTGCGCCTTTTGCGCCGATACAAGCACCAATCGGGTCAACATTTTCGTTGTTTGTTTTAACAGCCATTTTGGTTCTTGAACCAGCTTCACGCGAAATGCTCATTATTTCAACAATTCCATCCTGAATTTCAGGAATTTCATTTTCAAACAATTTTTGAACTAACTGTGCTTTTGATCTTGATACAGTAATTATAGGTCCTTTTGTGGTTTTTCTTACTTCACTCACATAAACCTTTAAGTGCTTATGGAAAGTATATAATTCACCAGGAACCTGTTCTGATGGTGGAAGAAGTGTTTCTGCCTTACCAACATCAAGATATATGTTTTTCTTTTCAATTCTCTGAATAACACCTTCAATAACAGTATGTTCTTTTTGAGAAAATTCTTCGTAGATATTCTCTCTTTCAACTTCTCTTATTTTTTGTGTTACCATTTGTTTTGCAGTTTGTGCTGCTATTCTTCCAAATGTTTTTGGGGTTGCATCAATTTCAACTTCACTTCCTACATCATAATGCTTGCTTATTTTCTGTGCTTCTTCAAGTGAAATTTCAACCTGAGGATCAACAACCTCTTCAACAACCTGTTTTTTTGCAAAAACCCTTACAACACCAGTCTTGTTATCGATATTTACAAAAACATTGTCCTGATTTGTATTGTAATTCTTTTTGTAAGCCGATATAAGTGCGGTTTCAATGGTTTCAAGCAAAACTTCTTTCTTAATATTTTTTTCTTTTTCAATTTCGTCCAACGCCATTATAAACTCGCTGTTCATTTTGTTATACGCCCCTTTTCTTTATACAAATATTTAATTACTAAAATTTTATTGCAAGCTTTATATAAGCACATTTTTGAATTTCAATATTTATTTCTTCTTTTCCAGTTTTTATTACAATATAATCATCACCATAAGAAGAAAGTTCACCTGTAAGTACTTTCTGACCGTTCATTTTGTTATAAAGTCCAACATCAATGTCAAAACCTAAATATTTTTCATAATCATCATTATTACGAAGCGGTCTGTCAATGCCGGGTGATGAGACCTCTAGCAAATATTCATTTGGAATTGGGTCTTTCTTATCAAGCTCATCACTAAGCTTTCTGCTTACCTTTTCGCAGTCATCAATCGAAATGTGCTCATCCACATTCTCTTTTTCAATAAAAACTCGAAGAACATAGTCTGTGCCTTCTTTTTTATATTCAACATCAAATATTTCACAGCCGTTTTCTTTAGCAATAGGATAAGCAATCTCATAAACAGCATCGGTAATTTTTGCCATTTTACCCCTCCTTTTTTTATTTCCCCATACAATACGAAAGAGTGGGTTTTGCCCACTCTCAAAGTTAAATAGTATTAAGTTATTTATATGATAACACATATTTTATAAAAAATCAAGCATTTTTACCTTATTTTTCAAGTTTTATAAGTATTTTACTCGTTTATAACTTTTTTATGCACTTTTTTTGGGATTTTTATATCAATAACCATTACTTTTCCTGTATAAAGTCTTGTTTCTGCGCTCTTATGTGCATATTTTAAACTGTCAAACGAAAGTGTAAAATCAGCTTTTATGGTGTCAGAAACCGCAACACACAAATCTGCATTAAGACCACTTGGAATATCCAAGGCTACTTTTGGTGCATCTGATGAATTTATAAATTTTGCAACTTCGCAAATCTCATCCTTAAACTCTCCGTGAAAACCAGTTCCGTATATGGCATCAATAATAACATCAGCATCAACTTTTCCTTTTGCAATTTTAAAATCGCAATATATATTTACATTCATATCGTTCAAAAGCTCATAATTTTTACATGCATCTTCGGTTTTTGGATAACCACAACACAAAACAACATTGCACAAAACGCCATTATTAGCAAAATATCTTGCAACAACAAATCCATCTCCGGCGTTATTTCCGTTTCCGCAAAAAATCGTTACACTCTTTGGATTAAATTTTTCCTTTATAAATTTATATGCACCAAATCCCGCATTTTCCATCATTTGATAGTAGCTATGCCCCATTAAATCTGCCTGTTTTTCAATTTCCTTCATTTGTGCAACACTTACTACTCTCATTTTTACCACCCTTTCAAAACAAAAACTCCGCAAAAGCGGAGTTTAAATTTTGTTTTATTCTTCGTCACAGTCGCAGCAATCACAATCGCAGTCATCTAAATCAATTTCGATTTGTGTTTCGCAGTTAGGACAATAAATGTCTTCGTCATTTAAAAGAACTGATTCATCGACACAAACGATTTCACCACATTCAGGGCACTCAACTTCGTAGTACTCATCATCGCAGTCACAACAATCATCATCGCAATCGCAGCAATCCAAAAGTTCTTCTTCAACTTCAGCTAAATCTTCATCAATCTGATCAACTAATTCAGCAACTTCGTCCTGATAATCATATAAATCATCAATTGCGTCGTTTACTTCTTCAAGTACAGCAACAAGTGCTTTAAAAGCTTTTGCTTCGTTTGAATTGTCGTCAAATTTTAGTCCATCCATAAGGCCCTGGACATAAGAAAGTTTGTTAGATATATTTTCCATATTATTATACCTCCAAATCAAAATTATGCTCTTTCCATATATTCGCCTGTTCTTGTATCAATTCTGATCATTTCACCCTGATCAATAAATAAAGGAACATTAAGTGTTGCACCTGTTTCAACAGTTGCAGGCTTTGTAGCACCTGTTGATGTATCGCCTTTAAATCCTGGTTCAGTTTCAGTAACCTGAAGTTCTACAAATGTAGGTGGTTCAACACCAAACACACTGCCTTTGTAAGAAAGCACTTTAACAACCATATTTTCTTTTACGAATTTGAAAGAATCGCCCAATGCATCTTTGTTAAGCGGCATTTGTTCGAAAGTTTCCTGATCCATGAAATAATATAGTTCGCCATCTGTATATAAATACTCATAATCCTTTCTTTCGATATGAGCTTTAGGCATTTTTTCAGTTGGTCTGAATGTTTTTTCAACAACACCACCGGTAATAACATTTTTTAATTTTGTTCTTACAAAAGCTGCACCTTTACCCGGTTTAACATGCTGGAATTCTACAATCTGGAATACATTTCCTTCCAACTCAAAAGTTACGCCATTTTTAAATTCTCCTGCTGAAATCATTTGTTTATACCTCCAATACATATATTTAATGCCGGATTTTTACATTTTTACCGACACAAAATTCCATAATATATATTTTAACCTATTTTCCATAAAATAGCAAGACTTTTTTAAAAAATATTTATTCTACATATAAAAGTTCTTTTGGAGAATTAGTAAGAATATGTGTTTCGTTTTTAGAAACATATACCAAATCTTCGATTCTTACACCACAAAAATCTGGTATGTAGATACCCGGTTCAACAGTAACAACATTGCCAGTTTCCAAAACCTTGTCATTCTTAGGGCTTAAATTGGGGTTTTCATGAATATCAAGCCCAACGCTGTGCCCAAGAGAATGACCGAACATCCCCTTGTAATCTTTTTCTATAATATTTTGCGCAATATTATGGATATCAGAACACTTATTCCCCTTTTTTACTGCCTCAAGAGCAGTTTTTTGTGCATATAAAACTGTATCATATACTTTCTTTTTATCTTTATCAATATCACCTACTGCAAAAGTTCTTGTAATATCAGAACAATAACCACGATATACACAGCCAAAATCAAGCACAACCAAATCACCATATTCAAGTTTTTTTGATGTAGGAAATGCATGAGGAAGTGCTCCACGCGCTCCCGATGCACAGATTGTATCGAACGAATTTGAGCTTGCACCTTTTCTTTTCATAAAGAAATCTATTTCATTCGCTATTTCAATTTCTGTCACACCACATTTAGCAAATTTTAAAATATGCAAAAAAGCATCATCGGCGATTTTTACAGCTTTTTTAATACTTTTTACTTCATCAATAGACTTTTTAGCTCTGAATCTTAAAATCATATCGTTAACAGGCAATAAGTTTTTAAACATTTTACAATAATTGATATATTGGTTATATCCTATTGAAAGATTTTCAAATCCTGTTGCAAAAAATTTACTGCAAATTGATTTTACATCAGTTTCTTTAAAATCAATAATTTTAAAAAGCGGGCACTGCTCTTTACATTGTGTAGTGTAACGAAAATCAGTAATAAGATACAAATCTTCCAACGAAATTATAAGATATGCACTTGTTCCTGTATAACCACTATAATAAAAAACATTTTTAAGATCTGTAATTAAAATACTGTCCATTTTGTTTTTTTTAAGTGCTTTTCTTAATTTTTTTATCCTCATCTCTTTTATATCAGCCATTTTAATTGCCCCATTAATAATTAATTTTTAAACTGCTCAAGATACATTGTTTTCATACAAAGTGCATCTTCTGCCATTGTACCATTAGACTCGCAGATTATAGTCGGAGAAATATTTTTTTTATAAAGAATTTCGGCAATCGGCAAAAACTCAGGTCCATACATTGTGTCCTTGAATGTATGGTGTTTCTTCTCGCCACCTTGCGTAAATTCAATACGACTAAAATGCGCATGAAAAACATTTAATCTGTCAAATCCAAGTCCATTTTCTATTTTATCAAAAATTTCAAGATAATCACTGTATTCTTTAAGACCGCCAAGTGTACGTGCATTAAGATGACCAAAATCTATCGTAGGAAGCAGTGAATCATCCATTTGACAAAGTTCTATAACTTCATCAAGATCACCAAGCTGATTAATTTTGCCCATCGTTTCAGGACATATATGAATATGGTCAAGGTGAAGATTTTTAGCTTCGCAAAGTGCAATGTGCAAAGTCTTTTTTGCATATTCCATTGCTTTTCTTCGTTCCATTTTTGCACATGCACCTGAATGAACGACAATTTTTGTTGCGCCCATATAATCTGCTGCTTGCAATGTGTCGGTAATATACTTTACACTTTTAATTCTTTTTTCTTCATCATCTGTAGCAAGATTAATGTAATACGGCGAATGAATACTAAGTCTTATGTTGTTTTCTTTTGCCTCACTGCCAAGTTTTTTCGCAGTTTCTTCAGTTATTTTAACTCCCTTTGAGCATTGATACTCATAAGCATCAAGCCCTAACTTATTAAGCCATTTGGGCATTTGAAGAGAAGATTTAAAACCTTCAGCATAAAAACTTTCCGAATTACCACTCGGTCCAAAATATGTCATATTTTATCTCCCCTTCTTTAAGCATTATTTTCTTCTGCTATAATTTTCTTTGAACTTTCTTTTTTATCCAAAAGTTCCAGAAACAAAACCCTTACAAGTGCAAATGTAGGCACTGCAAGAAGTATTCCTATTATTCCAAAAAAGTTTCCGCCAACAAGTATTGCAAATATTACCCAGAAAGGTCTTATTGCAAACGAATTATTTACAAGATTTGGCTGAATTACATTTGCATCGATTTGTTGAAGAATTATAAGTGCAACTGCAACTATTACACCCATTGTAAAATTGGCAGTAAAGCATGTGATAATAGCTGTTGTTGCAGATGCCACAATTGCACCAAAATATGGTACAAGATTAAACACACCAAGCATAAGTGCAAGAAGATGTGCATATTTAACTTTCAGAATTGACAAAATTATAAACGACAATATAAATATGATAACCGCATCTATAATAAGACAATAAAGATATTTATAAATAAATTCTGTCGCCATTTTAACATAACGCGAAATTCTGAAATACTTTTTCTCGTTTAAAAAAGCTTTTAAAATTCTTTTAGCACCAGAAACAAGTTTTTCAC
Organism: Oscillospiraceae bacterium; assembly: GCA_015068825.1. Taxonomy (GTDB): domain Bacteria; phylum Bacillota; class Clostridia; order UMGS1810; family UMGS1810; genus Qingrenia. The sequence goes on from SVJU01000009.1 coordinate 25,162, forward strand.
GGTCTATCAAAACATAAACAGAAACAATAATCCCCATAAAAAATTTCACAAACGAAGCCGAAAACGAAGCAACACCTGCTGCATACTCATTTATACTTTCTAAATTTATATGTTGCATAATTTTATCAACAGTAAAAATGTTTTTCAAATATTCATAGTCAATTTTAATTCCAAAACCTTTTACATATTGTGAAATACTCTCTAAAATATATGGAAACTGATAAGCAAAATCACGAATACTTTTTGCAAGTGGCGGAACAACAAAATACATAACAAGTGCTATAATTCCAATTAAAATAACAAAAGTTGTTGCAACTGTAATTCCACGCCTGTTTTTACTGATAAAATTCATTTTACATTTTTTTAACAGCTTCTCGATTTTAGCACACAAAGGATAAAGTAAAAGCGCAATTACAAAACCTACTGCAAACGGAGTAAGTATGCTCATAAGTGTCCTGAAAAAATCGATTATAATACCAAAATTATCAAATGTTTTATATACAGCTATTAAAAGCACACCAATAATAAATAGTGGCAAATAGCCTTTTAATATTTTTGTTTTCATAATATCACCTCTTAGCAATGATATATTTCCCCTGCATAATTAGTTTAATACCTCCCCGAATGAACGCGGGGAGGTATTAAGTTATAAAACTTATTTTAATTTATTATTTAAAAATTACTATTACAGAAATGTTACCTGTTCCACTTCTTGAAACAAAAATCTTAGAAGCAGCACTTGGCGCAACATAGTTAGTTCCATTAAATAGTGGAGCAACAACCGATTCAGCACTCGTGTAAATTTTAATTCTTTCTTCTACTGCATTTGCTGTTGAATCAACATAGTAAACCTTTGCAGATGAAGAAGTTGTTAAAATTTCTTTTTCAAGTTCTGCAAGTTTTTCAGCATAATCTTCAGCATCTACATCAAGATCAATATCAAGGTCTTTTATTAATTGAAGCTGATTGTCTGCATAAGAGAACACAGTACCCATAAACGCATTATAGTAATCAGGATCACCGCCATATAAATCTTGCATATAAAATTCTGTTGCTACATCCTGAGTTCCATCTTCTTGAGCAGGCTTATAAAGAACCTTGTCAATAACAACTTTTTCTATAAGTGTTACAAGTTCATCGTCGCCAAATTTTTTCTTTCCTACCTTAATAATATCGCCGGCTTTCAATCCCGCAACAGATACAGCTGCATCAGTAACAAAGCTTTGTACGTCATCAGAACCACCAAGTTCATAATAATAAACTGTACTTGCTTTATCGCCTTTAATATTATAAACATTATCAGGTTTAACTTCCTGAATAATATATGCTTTTGTAGCGCCTGTAACCTCAACAGGGGTTCCGCCATATACAACAACGATTTCAGCATTACCTGTTGTAGAATCAACATTGAAGCCTTCTACACAATATGTTTTATCTGTTGTGAAATATCCCGATGTTGTTCTTACCGTATATTCTTCTTCATCGCTTCTGTCAGAAGGAACAACAAATACTTTTGTTGTTACAGAGTTTGTTGTACTTGAAGAAGTACCAAATTTCATTGAAAATACTGTACTTGAATCTCTTTTGAACACATTACCTGATGCAAATGTTGATTTTATACCACCAGACACAGCACCTTTATTATATTCAATATAATTTTCATCATCACTATCTGCAGCAACAGTAGAAATTGTAGAAATCATATTGCTTGAGCTTGATTTTGTTTTAAATATAATCGGCTGAGAATAAGTTGCATTATCTGCAAGACCTGCAGCCTCTTTGCCGTTTGTTACATTGATTTTATCTGCAGAAGCTTTTAGAACGTCAGCAACCTCTGAAGGCTCATAAGACTTGCCATTAATTGTAACACCGTTTTCATTTAATTTGTAATCAGCTGCGATTGAAGAAGTAGAGGTTACCATTCTTACGGTAACATCATTTCTGTTTGCTCCTTCTGGCTCAATTACATCAATGATATAACCATATTTATTTGTATCGGTAGCTGAAATCGCAACAAGATTTCCTGCATAGTCAAGATAATATGTTGCAGCATCACCTGTTTCAAGAACCTGAGAAGGTTCCTGCTGAACAAGTGCTAAATAATATTTAGAAGCTTTAATATCATTTGAACCAATTGTGTAAATATCGTTATTTGCATCAATACCAGTAACAACACCTGTTGTTGTATTTGTAGAAATAATAACAGTTGTTTTTCCATAAGGTGTGGTTGTATCATAAGGTCTTGCAACAGAAATTACAGAGTTTTGTCTGATTGCACTGAATGTTGACGAAGCACCTGAAGCAGTTTTAAATTCAATATTTTCTTCTTCTTCATCAAATGTAATGCTTTTTGCAACATTTCCGTTTTTAAAATATTTATCAGTAACAGTTTTTGTAACAGACTCACTTGTTGAAACAAAGAATGTTTCGTAAGTTGTAACAAAAGCTGTATCATACGAACCGTTAACATCACCGTCAACTAATTTAATAGAACCATTATCAATATCAAGTAGTGTTTCGATTAATTCACCATCAACATCAGCAACACCAACACCATTGTAGATAATTTTCATATCATTTTCAAATTTCAATTTAGTTGTTTTTGTGCTGTCTTCGTTTTTGTAGTATGTAAGGTGATCAGAAAATACATCTTCAATCTGTTCCGGTTCAAGTTCAATTACATCATTAAGGCCGTTTGTAGAGAAAGATCCCTGAATAATATTTTTAGAACCGTCCTGAATATAAACAACATCAATATAATAACCCAAATATTTTTCTAAGCTTTCTATATCAATATTGCCAATTTTGAAAACAGTATCTTCAATCATAATTTCATCTCTTGAAAGACCTGCTTCACCTTCAACACCTTTTTGGAATACGCCTGTAACCATACCGGCAATTTCGTATTCGTCTTCGTCATCATCGTTATCATTTAAAATAAAGTTTCCGCCGCCAGAGCCAGAGCCTGCATTTCCACCAGGAATAACAGAAACCTGTTTTTTAGATGTGTTCATATTGTAAATAAGCTGTGCAACCAAACCTCTTGAAGCTGGTTCTTCAGCAGCACTGTAAGCACCGTTACCGGTAATTCCAATTTGCTGAGCAACTTTAATATAACCATTGTACCATGGTTCTGTTTTTTCAATAACAGAAGCATATCCCATAGCACAAACTACCATTTTTACTGCTTCAGAATATTTAACAGTATTTTTTGCTCTGAAAGTTCCGTCTTCATATCCGTTTACAATAGCAGCTTTTACAGCATAATCTACATAAGGGATTGTCCAGCTTAAAGTAGGATCTGTATCAACATCGCTAAATCCGCAAGTTGTTGCATTTAAAGTTGTTGGAACATTTTTAATTTTTGATGCAACCAAAAGTTTTGCAAACTCGCCTCTTGTAATTGTATCAAGCGGTTTAAAAGTTCTTGTTCCATCTTCTGCAAGATAACCGTCAACAATTTTGTCATCATACAATTTTTGAATTGCAGTAGCATACTGGGTATCGCCAGTTACATCTGCAAATACCGAACCTGTACCTGCAACAGTTGTTGCTGTTTCTGTTGTTGCCGCAGTAGTATCTGCACTAGCATTTAGAGCAATACAAGAAAACATAAAAACAACAAGAGTAACAAGTGCTGTCATTCTTTTCATTTTCATCATAATACAACCTCCATTTTATATGTACAATTTGATGTATATACTATTTTAACTTACATTGTCAAATAAGTCAACATATTATTTATTTTGAAAAAAATATGTAATATTTCAACGTTTATAAAGGTTATTTAATTCTTTATAATAGTTTTTGTCAATTGATAAAAGTTGCTCTTCTGTAATTCTGTAAAGCCAGTTGTTTTCTGATGTACCGGGAGTATTAAGTCGCGTATCAGACCCGTATTTTAAAAGATCCTGTATTGGTAAAATAACTGTATCGGCACTGCTGGCAAAAATAGTTCTTACAATACTGTCATACCCTCCTTCCCAGTTTTCATTATCATAACCGCAATACCTTAAAAGTGTTCTTTTTTTGTCGGCTTGAAGCTCCCATAAATATCCTAAAAGTGTATTGTTATCATGTGTGCCTGTATAAGCAACACAATTTTTTATATAATTATGCATTTGGTGGGGATTGTCATCATCCGATAAAAATCCAAACTGTAAAACTCGCATTCCAGGAAATCCACTGTCGACTACAAGCTTTTCAACCGCAGGAGTTATTTCACCTAAATCTTCCGCAATTATAAGTTTATCACCTGCAATTTTTTTGATTTCGTTTATAAAATCCATTCCCGGTCCTTTAATCCACTTACCGTTTTTAGCTGTTGTTTCGTTTGCATCTACTGCCCAGAACGACTCTAATCCCCTGAAATGGTCAATTCTTATGCCATCAAACAGTGTAAGCATATGTTTTACTCTGTCCAGCCACCATTTATATCCGTTTTTCTTCATTTTATCCCAGTCATACAAAGGATTCCCCCACAACTGACCATCATTAGAAAAATAGTCAGGCGGAACTCCGGCAACAAGCTTTGGATACCCTTTTTCATCAAGCATAAATTCTTCTTTATTGCTCCATAAATCAGCACTGTCATATGCAACATAAATAGGAATATCTCCTATTATTTCTATTCCCTTACTATTTGCGTATTCTTTGATTTCTGCCCATTGCGTAAAAAGCTCATACTGAATAAATTTCCATCCAAAAAGAACATCAGGATCTACATCAAAATTTTGCCATTTATTCCATTCAAGATTATTATTTACACTTTTTAATGCCATAAACTCACAAAATTTTTCTAAATATGTATCTTTTTTAATGAAAGCTTCAATTTCTTCTTTTTCATTACTTCTTTTCGACACCTCAATCAAAAAAGGTATTCTTTCATTGTATAATCTTTCGTATTCACAACTATAAGGTGTGTTTTGTTTATAAAAGTTAAGTTCATCAACTGACACAAGCCCCTTTTTATGAAGCTTTTTCAAATCAATAAAATACGGATTTATACCAAAAGCCGAATATGACTTATATGGTGAATTACATTCGTCCGCAATAGAAAACGGCAAAACCTGCCATAGTGAAAATCCGCAGTCGGATAAAAAATCGACAAATTTTTTTGCTTCGTCCGAAAAACTACCTATTGAATAATCACCATTTAAAGTTGAAATATGCATAAGCACACCACTTTTTCTCACATCATATCACCCTTTTAAAAATAAGTACAGATATGATTTTAACACAAAACATTTAATTTGTAAATCAAAAAAGAACTTTTTATTATATGTAAAAATAACAAACAAAACCAAATACTGGTTTGACAAAATTAATATATTGTGGTATCATAAGTGTCAGAATTTGTTGAATATTTTGCAAGGGGTGAATATTTTGCAGTTTTTATTCAGAAGAATTATTGAAACACTTGTAACAAGTATTATTATCTCTTTAGCGGTTGTAATGGCAAGTGCTACTCAAATATTAACAATAAATATTTTATACATTTTTGTTGCTATCTTTTCTTTAGTTGCATTTTGCGTTGCCGTGTTTTTTCAGGCACGCGAACATTATGATGCAATAGAAGAAAAACAAATTTATTATAAAACGAATATCTGTGCCGGAATAATTATTTCATTAATAGGTTGTATATTTTGTTTTTTTGCACAGATAAGCAATTTTTTACAACCCTATTATTCACTTATTTTCTCACCAATGATGTCGTTAGAATGGTTATACAGTTTTTTTGTTGAAAGTGAAAATGTTGTAAGCTGGCTTTCACTTGCAACCACATCGCTTATTATACTTGGAGTAATTATAATTGTACCATTGGTATTTTCTCCCACAACATTTGATGAAGAATAATTTTATAAAAACCTCCTTATAAATAATAAGGAGGTTTTATTATGAACCCAGCAAGGAGAATTTGTTTATGAATTTAAAATCAAAAAACAGCATTATTAACGAAAATAAAGGTGTAGTGTTTGTTACCTATCCAAATCTTGAAAAGCTTGATTTTATAAATCACGCATCATCAACAAGAATCGGTGGTGTTTCAAAAATAAGTCATCTTGCTCAAATGAATTTAAGGTTTAACTCTGAAGATACAAAAGAAACTGTTATACAAAATTACAAAATATTTGCTGATGCAATCGGCACCGATATAAATAATATGGTTTTTTCAAAACAAATGCATAATGACAATATAAAAATCGCAGCAGAGTCTGACCGGGGAAAAGGAATTACAAATGATTTGGATTACACTAACATAGATGGCCTTATTACCAACAAAAAAAATGTCGCACTCACCATTTTCGGCGCAGATTGTGTGCCTATTCTTTTTGCAGATAAAAACAAAAAAGCAATCGGTGCAGCCCACTGCGGATGGAGAGGTACTTATAAAGAACTTGCAGGTATTATGGTAGAAAAATTTAAAGAGCTTTACATGAGTAATCCTGAAGACATAATTGTTGCGATTGCACCTTGTATACACAAATGCTGTTACGAAGTTGATAAAAAACTTTTTGAGGATTTTAAAAATAAATTTAATAACATATCAAAAACCGATGCTTTCGTTGTTAAAAATGAAAAATTTTATCTTGACCTTCCTGATATAAACCGACAAATTCTTTTAAAATCCGGAATAAAAAGCGATAACATTCTTGTAAGTGATTTATGCACAGGCTGTGCACCGGATATGCTTTTTTCGCATAGAAAATCAAACGGAAAACGTGGCGTTATGGCAAGTGTAATTGAAATTATAAAATAACATATTATTTCTTTTATATTGTGTTGAATTTTTTTAAAAAAACTCTTGCTTTTTTTAAAATGATGTTGTATAATAGCAAGGTAGTTTATTTTTGCCGATGTGATGGAATTGGCAGACGTAGCGGACTCAAAATCCGCCGGTAGCGATACCGTGCCGGTTCGACTCCGGCCATCGGCACCAACAAAAAACAAGACTTCATTTTGAAGTCTTGTTTTTTTATATTGCATATAATTAATATTCAGCTTTTTATCTTTATTCACCTAAAACAATATAATCGTTTGATTTGATAATTGTTCCATCAAAATCTTCATATTCTTCATCTTTAAAATTTGCAATTACGCTGATCCCATTTTCAAATGTTGTTTTCTGAACAAGAAAATCATCTGTAATATATTCAAACGAAACCATTTTTTTGCCACATGTAAGATAAGCAACCTTAGTTGCTCTTTTATACGATTTTGCAATTTCCTCTTTCATATTGTGCCACTGAGTAACATTTATACTGTATAAAGGAGGTGTACCATAAAGGGCATTTATTAAATCTCTTTTTTGTGTATATTCAGGGCAACACATTTGCGAATCACCCCAATACCAATACGAAACAACACAATCGTGGTATATAAGCTCCCATAATGGTGCTCTATACTTTGCGTTAAGCATATATTGAGAAATTCTTTCAGGAACATTATCACCATAATAAAGTGTTGTCATATTTCTTCCTGCATCGGGAGCACGATAATACGAAGGACTCATATTTCCTTCATTATAGTCGAAAGAGTTTACCCCCTCCTCCATTGCACACTCTGTACCACAAATGACTCCCATATCACGAATAAACCTTAATAAAATTTTGCGATAACGCATGCAATCTCTTCGTGTCATAGGATGTTTTGGATTGTAACACTCCATAAGTTCAGCCGCCATAGTTGTATCTACAAACCTTGCAGTATATCCGTTTTCTTCAATATCATCGGGGATTTTTTTAGTTGCATATTTTATAGCACACATATCACAAAGAGAATTCTGGTCATATTTATTACCATCAATTCCTGTTAAATACCATGCCTTGTGCATAGAGCCGTCATTATCAACTATCATATCATTTGGCCAGGCTTCAATATGTTTACATCTGTCTTTCCGTACCGGTGTCATAAGATGTAGGACATCTTTTGGAATTACATCCTGATATATATCATAACTTCCAACAATATATCCAAGACTTTTTATGTATTCAATAGTATCTTTATTGGATTTTTCAAAATCGTTCCACATTACCCTGTCTATCCCCATATCTTTCATTTCCCGGGCAATTTTTCGTCTTTCATTAAGAATTTCGTCTGTTATTGCTCTTACCTTTGCATCTTTTAAATAAAGACTTTCAAGACCTCCATCATTCCAAAGCCACACATTTGCTGCACCTTTAAATTTGTTAAGATTCGGATTTAATTTTGCTCTTTCATCAAATGTTATAAGCTTTTCTTTTTCTTCTCTGTATTTTCGGTATGTATGACACATTTTACTTATGCTGCCTTTTCCAAAATAGAAACGCATATTCCTTTTATATCCTAGACATCCCTTTTCATTTATCCACGAAACATAAGAGGTCAAATTACCATCATCGCAACGCACAGTATGTAAATGAGCATCTTCTATATTTTCTACAACGCACAAAAGATAGGCATCATTTCGTAAAAATCCCCAGAAACCCATACTTATATCACCGTACATTTTACGCATTGGTTTATATACCAAATCCTGTTTGTCTACAGGATACACATATCCTTCACCTATTGGATACACACCCAAATCACCTTTTTGAGTACCAAATGGCTGAGGATATGCAACATTAGTCATTTTATCATCAGAAAACAACGATATTTGGGCATATTCATCTTTAAGCGAAAAAGCTGTTTTATAAATTACATTGTCACTAATTAAATCAAAACAAATTGTGTTATCATCTTTTTGGCAAGCATTTTGAACAGTATAATTTTTTAAAAAGTCGCTTTGTTTAAAAACCACATCGTCGAATGATATATCGAAAAGTCCTGTTTTTTTATAAAATACTACCTTAGCTAAATTATTTTGTAAAATTATCATAAAATAATTCCTTTCTTAAAATGTCATCTTACTAAAAAACGGCCCAAATATGTAAGGCCGCTTTTATTTTGAAAATAAACTATTTTATTATATCTCTTTTTTAAACACCTTTGCATCAAATGCTTCAAGTTCAAAATCACCTGTAACTATGCTGTTATCCAAAACATCGATATATGTGTCTTTTGTATTGAATTTTACTTTTTTATCGTTAAAATTCTGAACAAACACATAGGTATTTTTTTCATCATAACGGGCATTCACGCTTGTTCCGTCAACTAATTTAAAGTCTACCACTGATTTAATGTTTGCATCGTGTAAAATTTCAGAATACAAAACATCAACAAAGCTGCCGTCATCACGGAATCCCACATAATACGCCTCGCCGTTTCCATATTTATTTTTAATAACGGCAGGAGTATTAGCATAAAAATCATTTTTGTATGTTGCAATACCCTTTCCGCCATTTTTTTCGTGAATAACAGCGCACATATCATAAATGCGGTAATTATTTCCTTTATATTCAACATAATTTTCGTCCTGTGGATAAAGTGAATCAATTTCTTCTGCCCATGTACCAAAAACATCCATAAGCTTAGTAGCAGGGAAACCGCCTAAATATGTCATACTTTCTTCGTTTACCATTCCTGAATAATATGTTGTAACAAATTTTCCGCCATCTTTAACATACTTTTCAATCTTATCAATAAACGCATCATTTACCATATGCATCATTGGTGCAATTATTACTTTGTATTTTGATAAATCGGTGTCATAACCAACTATATCTACACCAATTCCTCTTTTCCAGAACGGCATATGGTGCTTATACAAGGTTTTTAGAAAATTTTTGTCATCAGTATTATTAAAACCTTTTGTTAATGTTGCACTCCACATATTTTCCCAGTCAAAGAAAAGACCTACCTCAGCTTTTGTGGTTGTGCCAATGATGTCTTTTAATCTTTCCAAATCTTTACCAAGCGATGCAACCTCTTTAAATACCCTTGTTTCATCAGTTCCTGTATGATCAACAACTGCACCGTGATACATTTCAGACCCTGCTCTTCCGGCACGCCACTGGAAATAAAGAATTGATTCTGCACCATGTGCAAGTTGCTGAATTGCAGAAAGACGATGCATATTAGGTCTTTTTAATTTGTTTACCGCTGTCCAGTTAGTTGCACTAGGGGCATTTTCCATTATCATATATGGTTTATTTTTATAAGAACGCATAAGATTTGCAGTAAACGATGCCATATTTCCAATATAGTTTGGCCCAAAATAGTGATGCCAGTTTGGATAATCATCATTTGAAACAACATCAAGTTCTTTTGCAAGTTCTTTATAGTTAAGACCATAAAACGAACCCATAAAGTTTGTTGTAACAGGAATATTTGGTGTATGCTCTTTTATAGCTTTTATTTCTATTTTCATAAAATCGGTTGTCTGATGCGTTACAAAGCGTTTCCAATTAAGAAGATGTGTCCAGTTACGCATTTCACCAAGCGGCGACGGTGGGTCAATCTGATCCCACGAAGTATATTTATGACCCCAGAAATTATTCCACCATGCAAAATTAAGAGCATCAAGGTCATTGTTATATCTTTCTTTAAGCCAATTTCTGAAAGCTTCTTTACACAAATCACAATGACATTCTCCGTTATACTCATTAGACAAATGCCAAAGTGCAAGCGCAGGAGAATTTTTGTATCTTTTAGCAAGCTCACCGTTGATTTTTGCGACAAGTTCACGATATTTTGGTGATGTAAAACAATGGTTATGACGATTGCCAAAAAGATTCTTTTGACCCACTTCGTTTGTTCTTAAAACCTCGGGATACTTCTTAGCAAGCCATGCAGGACGCGCACCGCTTGGTGTACCTAAAATTACAAGGCCTCCTCTTTTTTCCATTCTCTCAAAAATATCGTCAAGATAAGAAAAATCATATTTCCCCTCTTCTGGTTCAATGGTAGACCACGCAAACATATTAAGGGTTACCGTATTTACATTAGCCAGCTCCATAAGGCGCATATCTTCATCAATAATTTTAGGCTCGTATTGCCATTGTTCAGGGCAGTAATCACCGCCATGCCATATAAAAGGGAAATTCGGATTAATCGGTTGATGCTTTTTCATTTTGTAAAAATTCCTTTCGTTATGTTTTTCTATACTTTTTTCGAAAAATAAGGGAGGGGATTTAAAACTCCCTCCCCTAAAGGATTTGATTTAAATTTTTTATTCCTGTGCAAGATATGCTTTTAATTTATCTGCAATAACTCTGTGTCCATCAACGTCAGGATGAACATTATCAAGATTAAATGTAATATCTGCATTCCAGCTTTCGGTATCAATATATTTTACAGAAGTATCAGAAGCATAAAACTCGCCTAATTGGTCAAACGCATTCGCTCTTGCAACTTTGTCTGCATCTAAAGTAGCACTTGTAATGCAGAACGGCTTCATAATATAAATAGTTGCATTTGGATGCTGTGTTTTAAGTGCTGTTACAAACGATTTGTATTTTTCAATAAACGCCGCACTCTTTGTTCCATCTGTATCATCTACAAAATAGAACTGTGTATCGTTTGTACCAAGATTTACAAAAATCTTATCGGGATTTTCGTTTTCAAAAGCCCATTCTGATGTAGTCCAATTAGATGCATCAAGATTTGTAGGTCTTAATGTTCTGCCGCTAAAATATGCACTTTCCATACCAATAGTAGAAGCATCAGAATCTTTAACTTTTACATAACCACTTCCATCTATTAAACCAATACCCGAGCGAGCAATAATTGTAAAGTTGTATCCAAGCTCCATAGGAACTAAAGATGAATAGTTCTTCCAGCCGTTTGCAGTTATTGAATCACCTATAAACTGAACAACATCCGCATCCGATTCGGTTTTTGTCAATGTTGCTTCACAATCTGTGTAAATAGCATTTAAAGTAAATGGTTTTGCTTCTGCAATACTATAAACACGAATTGAATGACTTGAACCATTTAACTGATTGTTTGCAATATCAATCTTTCCTGATGCGTTTGAATAAGTAACCTCATTACCGCCATCAATTGATACACTAAAGCTTGTAGAATCATTTATATCAAGCATCAAAGTATATGCGTCTTCTATATCAAATTCAAAATACGGACGCATCCAGTTACCTCTTTTAGCACCATTTACATCTTCCCATCTTCCGTAATAGGTAATCCATTCCTGAGAAGGTGTATATTTAACAGTAAAGCCTTCAAGAGTTTCAACTTCGTTTTCTATGTCTGATTTTGTTATTTCAATTATATCTTTTATCGGAGATAAGGTTATTCCGTTCCAGAAAAGCACTTTTACCGTTGCATCTTCTGGCATATCTTCATTTAATGCATAACAAGCCATTTGTCCGCCATTTGTTGCACTAACATCCATAGAATCAACATCTACTGCAATTAGTTTGTTATTCTCACCATAAATGGTTGTAAACATTTTTACTGGTGTAACAGTAAAATCAAGTGGAGCTTTTACTTCGGTAAGCGCTGCAACCTGTGGGATAGTTGTGGTAACAGTATCTTTATAAAGAGTTACCTCACCTATTGACAAACCTTCTTTAATACCTGTAATTTTAAAGTTATCAATTATAGTATTTGCACGAACTGATCTAAGTTCTATACCACCTGTTGGATATGTTGCATCGGTATATGTATAACTATAATCTGCATTGTTTATAGTAAGAGTTGCTGTATGGTCTTCAACTACAAGTTTAACAGGATATGTAACATCATTTTCACTTACCCAGCTTGTTACATTGGATGCTGCTCTCTTTTTACCGTTAGCACCATCTTTACGCCATACAATATTTTGTGAATCGGTTCTTTGTGCATCAAAGAACACGTTATAGTCAGCAGTATTTAGCTGTCTGTGGAAGGATAATTGTAATCCAGAATTTGCAACATTCTGAACATCTGTAATTGTCATATCAAATTCTACTGTATATTTATTTGCATAAGGCATATTAATTGCAAGTGCAGCAATTGGAGTTGTAGTATCAGTTGCTTCTAAAGCAGATAAAACAAGTTTTCCGCCTTCGATTTTATACTCGCCGCCACTTTGCATAAAGCTTTCGTGCCAAGCTGATTTTATATCTGTATCGAATGTATCTTCAAACACAACTTCAGGCTGTGCCGGTTCGGGCGGTGGAGGTGGAAGTTCAGCTCCATCTGCAAAAGTTATAACAGGTATCCATACAACACCCTGATTGCTTAATTTATCAGATGTAATCTGATTAGCTCCTGTACCTATTTTTGCTCTTTGAACTTCAAAAATAAGTGAATCACTACCTGCAAGTTCAACAGCTAAATTTAAAGAATCCTTTTGATCTGCAATTCCTTCAAGATAATACCAATCAGAAGATGTAGGCCAGATTTTTGTGCCGTTTTTTAGAATTCTTACATAAGCCTTTGTATTTGCAGATTGTCCTGCCAATGCATCAGCGGTAATTGTTGCACTTCCAACATAAGGAGATACAAATTCTTTAATTGGATTATGGAATACATTATCAGAACCATTATCCCAATTATTTCCTGCAAACCAAACATTCTGAGTATAGTTACCTGCATCATCAGGACCGCAAATCATACCTCTTGTACGATCTGTTCCTGTTGAATACCATCTGTTATTAGATGTTGCATAAACATATTCAGTTACTGTATCTTCGCTACTTGTAAGTCTTCGGTATTTATAATACCAGTTATTCTGTCCCTGAATGCCCGAATAATCTTCTGAAGCATTGAATACTAAATCCAATTCAGAATCAGTTGCAAACGCAATAAAGCTTGGACATAAAAGAGTTAATACAAGTGACAAAGCAATAACTATGCTTAATAATTTTCTCATTATATCCACCCCATATAAGAATTAATTTGTAATCTGCGCTTTTGTAGTTTCTAATACAGCTTTTAGCGGAGACAAATATTTATTTGAGGTTGAATCGTTATCCCAGAAGAAAACTTTAACCTTTGCACCATCTGCAATTGCATCAGCACTTTCAGCTTCACAAGTTAAAACCCTTCCGTTTGCAACTGTTGCAGTTATACTGTCAACAGCAACCGCAATAAGTGTATTGTCTTCAGCATTATAAACAGCCGTAATCATATTAATATCTTTTTTCACATCAAAATCAAGCGGTACTTTTACTGTAGATGTAGCGGTTATCTTGTTTGTATCAGAAACAAGTGAAACATCACCAATTGATAAACCTTCTTTTATACCTGTGATTTTAAAGTTGTCGATTACAGCATCACAACGAACTGCTCTTAACTCAATACCACCTGCGGCATATAAAGGATCAGTGTAAGTATATGTATAAGTCGAATTATTTACTTCAAGTGTTGCTGTATAATCTTTTATTGTTAACTTGACAGCATATGTGGTATCTGTATCACCTGAATCCCATTTTTCTACATTTGATGAAATTCTTGATTTTCCAACACCACCATTTGCACGCCAAACAATATTCTGTTTTTGTGAATCTATTAATTCTTGTCCTGCACGGGCAGCATCAAAGAACACATTGTAATCAACGCTATCTTGCTGTCTATGGAATGAAAATTGGAAACCTGAATAAATCTGCCAATCAGTAGTAGGATATCCTTCTTTTATTGTCATATCAAATTCAACTATGTATCCATTTGCATATGGCATATCCATATAAACTCCGCAAACCGGTGATTTAAGTTTATCTTCCATTACATCTTCAACTATAGAATTTAAATTTAGTTGTTCATTATCAAAGTTATAAGTTGCGCCGTTATTTTCAATAGATTTATTCCATTTACACAAATTTTCTTCATCATATTTAAATGTATCATTAAATACCGTTTCGTACACTGGAAGTGTTGCATCAGAAGAATATGTAATTACAGGAATCCATTTAACAGTCTGCTTTCCATCAGATAAATCTGCAGTTGTTAAATCAACACCAACAGTTCCTCTCTGCGCTTCAAAAACAAGTTTGTCACCAAATTTCAAATTTACAGATAAGTCACCAATTTGACTTGCGTATTCAGTAGTATTTCCTGAAATATCAAACCATCCATTAGAAGGCCATATCTGCACATTATTTTTCAATATTCTTACTTTCATTCTTGAATATAGAGATTTTCCTTTTAATGTATCAGCAGTAATTTTAGCAGTACCATTATATGGGGACACAAACACTCTTGCCGGATTATAGAATAATGTGTCAGCAGTAGTACCTTCTACATAAGTTGTAGTGGGGCTTGTTATCATCATATTTACAGCACTTGTATCAGATGGTCCTGTTATTACACCATAATTTAAGCTTTTTTCTTTCGACCATCTACCGCCATTCCAACTACTAAAATATGTATAATTTTGAAGTTCGCTTTCTTCACCATTATCAACTGTTCTATATGCATAATACCAATTATTTAATCCCTGTTCACCTGCGTAATTCACCGAAGCATTAAACACCAAATTATCAAGTGGCTTTATAGCACCTTCTGCATAGGTAATAGTTGGCTGAAAATAAATTCGTTGGTTGTCTTGGTTAACAGTCTTATCATCAAGAGGGGTTCCTAAACTATCGGTAACACCTGTTTGTGTTGCGCCAGTTAAATAATACGACTCAAATTCAAAAACAAGTTCATCATCCGCCTTCAAATCAAGTGTCATAGCAGGAAAATCATAATCTACAGTTCCCTTATAACGATAATACTCATCATCTGAAGGCCAGATTAATTCACCATTAAGAGTTAAAGTAACCTTCAAATCAGTATAAGCACTATTGCCTTTAAACATCTTTGTATCAATTGTAGCACTACCGTTATATGGAGATTTAAACTTTAAAGCAATATTTCTATGAATCTCTGTTTGTGAATCTGTTGCTGCGCGGGCAAGATGGGTTGCAAACATAGAAGCTGCAGTATCGTCCTTTGAACCAGAAATCCAAGTAGAACCCTCGCCATAATATCTATAAACTGTGCTATTAGCATTTTTAACTTTATAATTAGACATTTCAGTTAAAGCTCCACGATTGCTTCCATCTATTTTTCTATATAAGAAATACCAATTATTTGTACCTTGCGGGAAAGTAGTTTCCAGACCTGTAAAATCTTCTGCAAAGTCAAACACCAAATCAAGTTCCCCTTCAGTAGCAAAAACACTAAAACCAGGGCACAAAAGTGTTGCCACAAGTGTTAGGCATGCTACCAAACAAACAGCTTTTTTAAACATATTTTTCACAATCATTTCCTCCTTAAAATATTTTCATATTTTCATATTTTAATATTTTTACTATGCGTTAAAGTGCTTAGCCGAAAAAATCTTTAACGCATAGCTTTAATCTTTAATTATTTTGCACCAGCTACACGGTTTACTTCTTCAATAAACACAGTTCCTTTTGTATCAAGCCACTGTTTTTTGAATGCTTCAAATTCAGCCGAAATATCAGCATTTTTAGACATTGTCATACTTGCAACTGCCTGCAAGGTCATATCTCCAAGTGTTTTAATATCCTGCTGAGGCATTTTTGTGTCATCAAGCTGAAGATACTTTTTAGGGTCTAAGGTTGCATAAGTTCTTGGTGATACAAGTGAAGCTTCAACTTCTTCTCTATTCTTCACAGAATCATCAAGCTGATAATTTCTCCATCTTGCAAGGTTACCAAGCTGTGCTGCGGGAGAAACCTTAGAAAGCGACTGCTCTTTTCCGTCTGCACCTTTTGGAATTATGCTTACATATTTATCGTTTTCTTTTGTAAAGTGAACACCTTCAACGCCCTGTTCAAAAAGTTCACAACCTTCTTCAGTAAGCATATATTCAAGAATATTTAAGATAGTATCTCTTTTTGTTTCGCTAACATCGCCTCTTATACATGCCATACAGAAGAATGCAAGGTTACCATCAATTCTTCTTGTGCCGTAAGGTCCTTCTAAAATTTCAAGATGTGTAAAGTAATCTTTTGCATTTGTACCTGGATATGCAGATTCAAATTTATCAAAAATCTGATTATAAACAGCTCCCATTCCATCAGGGAAAATACCAACTTTATGTGTAATGAATTTTTCATAAACCTGTTCTTGTGTATTTACAACAAAGTCAGGGTCCAGAATTCCTTCCTGGAACATTTTATGTAAGTATTCAATAGCAGTTTTCATATTATCTGTAATTGCTTCGGGCATCAATTTTCCGCTGTCATCTTTATAGAAATTATAATAGCTTGTGTTAAAGCTGTTAATCATTGGGTACATCCACCAAACACCGCCGCTTGTTAAGCCATAAGTGTCTTTTTTGCCGTCACCATCAGGGTCATTTTCGGTAAATGCTTTTGCTACTTCATAAAGCTCTTCTGTTGTTGCAGGAAGCTTTAAACCAAGTTTTTCTACCCAGTCTTTTCTGATCCAGAAGCCATGCTTATTTATGACACCATTTTCGTTTGCTTCACCGTTTTGAATTGGAAGGCCATAGTGTTTTCCTTCTGTAACAGGCAAAATATCATTATACATATTAATTGTTTTATAAAGATTTGGATATTTGTCTTCTGTTATAAAATCAGAAAGTGGAAGAAGAAATCCTTCTTTTATCCATTTTTTGTACTGAACATCTTCTGTACCTGCACAGATAAATAAATCCGGAATATCACCTGATGCAAAAAGAAGATTTAATTTTTCTCTCCATTGTGCATAAGTAGCTGTAACAGGTTCAAATTCAATTTTGAATTTTTCAGAAAGCTTATCGTATATTGGATCTTCCCCACTACCAAGAGAGTCTAAATCCCACATAAATACCGATAACTTTAATTTTCCGTCAGCTGTTAATTCATCTTTTGCTGTTTTGGTTCCACCACAACCTGAAATGCCAAACACAAGTGCCATAACAAGTATAAGTGCTGTGATTCTTTTTTTCATTTTCTACGCATCCTTTCATTACTTAATATATCTTTAAATAAATTTTACTCTATCTGATGTAACTCTTTATGCTTTAACAGCACCAACCATAACACCTTTTACAAAGTATTTCTGAACAAACGGATAAACAATTATAATCGGAACAATCGCTACTATAACAGTTGCCATTTTTACCGATTCTGAAAGCATCATGGATTCGCTTACATATTCACCCTGCATACTGTTCATATCTGTTTTTACAAGAATATCTCTTAAAACAAGCGCCATAGGCCAGAACTTTTTGTCATTCAGATAAAGCATAGGCCCATACCAGCTGTTCCAAAGACTAACTGCAACAAAAAGAGCAATTGTTGCAAAACTCGACAAAGACAATGGCATTATAATTCTGAAAAAGATTTTAAAATAGCTTGCGCCATCTATTCTTGCCGACTCCTCTATTTCGTAAGGAATGCTTGTAAAGAACGATTTCATAACTACCATATTATAAGTACTTATCGCATGCGGTAGTATCATAACCAAAGGATTGTCAATAAACCCTAATGACTTATATAATAAATATGTAGGAATAAGTCCGCCGCCAAAGAACATTGTTACAATAATTATATTAAAAAGTATATTTCTGCCAGGTAAATCTTTTTTTGTAAACGCATACGCGGTAAGTGATGTGATAAGAACCTGATAAACAGTACCTAATATTGTTACACCTATTGAAACAAAAAGGCTATTTGTAAATCTGTCGGTAGAAAGTACATATTTATATGAGTCCATTGTAAAGCCTGTTGGTATAATCAAAAATTTTGATTTAATCGCTTCTTCAAAAGGAAGAATTGATTTTAAAAGTACATACCAGAAGGGATAAAGTGTTGTAAATGCCACAAGTGTTAAAAATACATAATTGAACACTTCAAAAACTCTGCCGCCAACACCCATTCTCTTTTTTGCCAAAGTGTTTTTTCTCATTATATATTCCCTCCTTAGTATAATCCGCTGCCGCCCATTGCTTTAGACGATTTGTCGCTTGCAATAAGCATTATCATATTAATAAGGTTAAGGAATAGACCAACCGCCGTTGCTGTGGCAAATCTTCCCTGTGTTAAACCTGTTCTGTAGTTGTAGGTATCTATAATATCGCCAACCTCATAAACAGCTTCGTTATAAAGGTTGAATATCTGGTCAAAGCTACCTGCCATAAGTCCACCAAGTTTCATTATTAAAAGAACTGAAATTGTAGGAACAATTGATGGAAGTGTTATATAAATTATCCTTTTAAATCTGTTGGCTCCATCAATCTCGGCTGCTTCATACATATCCTGCGAAATACCAGATATTGCAGCAAGATAAATAATTGTTCCCCATCCCATTTCTTTCCAGATATCAGAAATTATAACAAGGGGTCTAAATGCCTTTGTACTTGTTAAAAAGTTTATTTTATCAAGTCCAAATTCTGCAAGAAGTGAATTTACCATACCATCGTTTGACAAAAGCGCAAACAAAATACCTGAAATTACAACCCATGAAATAAAGTGTGGAAGATAAATGATAGTCTGAATACATCTTTTATACTTCATAGACCCCATTTCATTGATTAACAACGATAAAATAATCGGTACGGGAAAACCAAATATCAGTCTTCCTATATTAATAATAAGTGTATTTCTGAATACTTGCCAGAACTTTGCAGATGCAAAAATTTCTTTAAAATTTGCAAGTCCTACCCATGGACTTCCCCATATGCCCTTACTTGCCCAATAATCTTTAAATGCAAGAATTACTCCATACATTGGTCCGTAACAAAAAATGAAATAATACAAAAATGCAGGTATGAGCATTATGTAGATTTCTCTGTAACCGTACATTTTTTTAAGTACTTCACTTCGGCTTTTTTTAACTTGTTTTTCTTTTTTTACTGCCTTAGTGCCAAACATAACTTACATTTTCACTCCTTATTTTAAAAGTATTATTCTATAATGTTATCGTATATAAGAGGACTGTCAACACCCGAAATATAAATTGCCTTGTTTATATCGTCAGTTATATGCTCACTCTTTTCAAAGGTGTTTCCATAAATTTTAAGATTATTACCATTAGTTACATAAATACTTGAACGGTATTCATTTTTTTCAGGTCTTTCTTTATAACCATAAAATTTATTATTTCTTATAGTTACATCTTCAAAAAGGTCGATTCTTATGCCTTTTCCCATAGGATTGATAAATGTGTTATCTTCTATAAGAAGTTTACTTATAAGAGCTGTTTTTGGAATATAACCGGGTGCAAGGTTATGAGTAAAGTTCATTACCGCTTCCTGAGCCTCAGATTTATTACAATCTATAAATGTATTATTTCTGAATATCATATTTGATGATGGAAGACCCGAAACCCAACCAACTGTAATTTCAACCTCTGTCATTGTAGCCGATGACATTGAACGCTCAAATTTATTATTTTCAATAAGTATATGGTCACCTCTTATAAGAAGATTTCTTCCAAGATTATCATGGTAGTAATTATTTCTTATAATTCCCCATGTATTCTGACCAACAGTTCTGTTTGAAACAATACAACTTTCAGGAAGGTTCTGCGGAACTTCCCTGTCAAGTTTTAGTTTAAGTCCTACATTATCAAGATACTCTGTTGAAATGATTTTTGCTTCAAAACCAGTAGGTGTAAAATCATCATTTAAAATCATCATAGTATCACCGCCGCGAAGTGGTGTAGACCAGTCCGCTTTGGTTGCAATAAGGCTGAATCTATCATCTTCTACAAACTCAATACCTTGCGAAATTCTCTGGTGAATGTTGTTACAGTCGTCACCCATGTGACCGAATGAACAATTTTCAATTCTGTATCGGCTATCCTTTGCCTGGCCGTTACCCTGAAGTCCATCCTGCGAAGTAGATATAGGTCTTATAAGCTCTTCGCCCTCGGCAATATCAATTGTTGAATTAATCATTTGCCAGTATGTTGTCTGCATACCTTCTGATACCGATTCGTGCAGAGTATAAATTGTGTATCCGATACCACTTGTTGAACGAACATTTACATTATCAAAGGTAAAATCCTGAATACTGTAACCTACAAAAAAGTTTCCTCTGTATTTAAAGTATTCAAGCTTATAAAAACAACCCGGCTGAACCTGATCGTCAAGCTTACCCGTAAGCATCCATACTTTAAATTTATTGTCTGCCACTCTTACAGTTTTATTTGGATCAATATGATACTGTACCCTGTACTGAACATTATTAATACCATTATCGTAACCTGGAGTTAAAGTTTCGGGATCAAGAGGAGTTGTATCATTTAACGACACATCTTCTATAGGTACATAATCTCTGCTTAAATATTCAATTTCAAGATAACCTTCATCATCATTTCTGTCAGTAACCTTTATAATATCTGCAAGATATTTTGAATCCCAGTCCCATTCATAGTTAATGTTTCTTAGTTCACATCTTTCACATTTTTCTGCACGTAGAAAATGAACAGGTGCTTTGTTTACAAATGTTGAACCCTGGCCATCTATTATAAAGTCAGAAAACTTATCAAGTCTTACAATAGTTTCGGTTGCAAAATAATAATATCCTTTTGGGAACACAAGTTTATCTGCATTAACTTCTTTACAATATGCCAGTGCATCAACAAGCATTTGATGATTGTCAAATCTGTCTTCAGGTTTATCGGTCTGAGGATTAAACTGTTTTCCGCCAAACTTGGCAAAATCAACTACGATGCCCGTTTTTTCTCTTGCAGCATAAACCTCAACATCAAGCGCAACAACAGGCAAAAGTCCTTTTGCTTCTGCTTTTTTGAACACATTCGCAAATACATGCGCCATATAATCTCTTGTGATTATTTCGTCAGGCTTGAACATATCGTTTTCCAATTCGATAAATCCCATTTTTACAGAAGATGCAATATCTTTTTTCTCTTCATCCAAAAGATGAGCTATATCAGAAATCAAAGATACATCGCCTGAATCGTTATCAAGACCTGTCGCATTTTTATAAGCTCTTACACTAATTGCTGCAAGCTCTTTTTTTGTTATGTTTTCACCCGGATTTATATTATTTCCGTCCACAATATAATCTGCAATAAGATTTGCAACCGAAGCGGTTCTTATATAACGAGAGAACCAATCTGAAACTTCAACATCGTCATAAACACCATTTACAGGATATTCATATCCGTTAAGTCCTGCAACTTTAGGACTGTTTTTATCGCGTGCACGAAGAAGGTCATAACCCATTGCTTTTACTGCCATAGTGTAAAGCTCGGCTCTTGTTACATTATTATAAGGGTTATATTTTCCATCTCCTGAGCCTGATATATATTCTCTTGCAGCAAGATATTCTATATCTTTTTCATATTTGTTATCTTTAATGTCATCAAACTTTGCAGCCACAACATTTACTTTGAAATCAACTTTATGATTACCGTCATTTGTAATCATTCTTACATTTGCACTGCCAGGTCTTAACCCTTTAACAGAACCATTATTAGCTTCAACAACGGTAGAATCATCACATTTTATAACAGATGATACATCATAAACGCCCTGAGGTTCTATTTTTAAAGGAAGCCAAGCTGTTTCCCCTACTCCTATTGTAATTTCTTTTTCAATCGCCGAAGCTGATTCCATTTTTACAGGAGGGATTGGCTCAATTTTGATATTATCAAGTTTTGCAGATGCGGTTGACCAGTTTTCTGATGTAAATTTAAATGTACCACTTTCAAGGTCGGTATCCATAGCAGATATAAACACCGCACCATTTAAATAAAAGTCAACTTCCTTTTTCTTTACAACAAGTTTTATATTAACCTTATCGCCAAGTGTAAAGGTATAATTACCCTTCTCACTAAGCCACGTGGTTTTTCCATCTTTTATCTTTCTTATTGACAAAATTGCTTTTGCTTCATTTACGCAAATCATTGCTGAATAATAATTTCCGTCTTTTACTCTGTAATTTATTCTGAACCAACCATATTCAGTCATTATAAGGTCAGCTTCAAACACAAAGTCTGTCCATTCTTCATCTATTATTGCAGATGTTCCGTTAGGAATGTAAATCATCTGATTTTCATTTTGTGTGCTTTCATTTGCAATGCTTACCTTGGATGAAGTAGAATCAACAGGATTCAACCTTGCCGGAATTTCACCATTTTCAAAATCAGCAAAAAAAGGATCCGGAATGGTAAAAGCTTCTGAATCAGGTACTTCAACATCTTTTAAAGTTATGTTACATCTTCCGTCAGCAAATACAACACTTGGAAGAAGCATTACCATACAAAGAAGAATGCTTAAAATCCTTTTCATATATTTTCCCCCTTTTAACAAATTATTTTATGCAAAGTACAATCATTTTTGCCGCTTCACATCTTGATGCACTGTCTTTTGGATTAAAGAATCCATTATTGCCTGAAACTATACCATTTGCAAACAATACTTTTACCGCATTAAGTGCATAATCTGAAATATTATCAGCATCTTTAAAAGAAAGATTTTCACTATCTGTTAAAGAAGGAAATGCCCTTGATAGAATAAGAGATAAATCCTCTCTTGTTATTTGAGAATCAGGATAAAATTTTGTTTCGCTGACGCCATTAACCAAACCATTTGTATATGCTATATTTACATATTTATAATACCAGTCATTTTTGTCAACATCTTCAAATGCTATTTCTGATTCCTTTTCAAGTTTAAGAACTTCAACCAGAAGCTTTACAAACTCAGCCCTTGTAATTTTTACATCAGGATTAAAGTTTCCTTTATCATCGCCACTTACTGCACCAAGTGAATATAGCTTTTCAACATAATCAAATGCCCAATGTTCTTTTGGTAAATCTTCAAAATGTTGTTTTATATTTTCGTTAGTATTTGTTTGTGGTACTTTATTTACTGGTGAAGTAACAACCATACCCGATGCAATTGAGCCAGGTTTTCTTGAAGATGAAGAACCACCGCCTGATGAACCTGATGAACTTGGTCTTGAAACTGTAACATAAGGATTAACCTTTATAGTGTATATTTTTTCGGTTTTATCTTCTGCCACTACTTTATATTCAACTTCATTTGTAAAATCATTTTCAGTTGTACCACTTACCTGAAGTGTTTCGCCAACATAAGCCAAAGCTTTATCCGATATTTCAAACATAGCAATCATACTTGTGATATCGGTTGTTTTTGTAAGGTCAACTGTTATCTCATTTCCAACAATTCTACCATTGACACCGTCTAAAGAGAACATTGTCATGTCACACAAGTCAAGCGCTCTTATATAATCACATTCTGCACTTAAGTTTTCTATTGAAATTGAAACAGTAAATTTTCCACTTTCAAGTTCATAAGGTATTGTATGTTCTACTTTAAAATTACCTTTTTCATCAACATTGGCAGTTTCGGTTGCAGAATAATTTTCAGGACCCGTAATGCCTATTGTTGCTGTTTGGTTTTTAAGGTTATATACCATTCCGTCAATTGTAAGAATTTTTGTAGCTGTATCGGCAACTCCTCTTATATATGCAAAAGAACTCATTACACTTGCCATTCTTGCTTCAAAAGCAGCCAAAGCGACTTTATTTGAAACAAGTTCTATTTTTTCAAACGCTGTTGCAACATTATCCGCATTTGTATCGGCAACTGCTGTGTTTATAGCAGTTTCGGCATCACCGATAAGTAAAAGCTGTGCATCATCTTTTTCAATTGCTTCAATTGCAATGTCTTCAATTGTTACTGCATTGTCAGTGCGAATTGCAACATTGCCACTTTGAACATTTTCATTTTTATCAAAATATGATATTACTTCAACACCATCTACAAAAGCTGCTGTATATGTTCCGTTATCAAAATTATAAGCTGCCGCTTTTACCAGATATGATGTATCGGCATCAAAAGTATATGTTACACCAGCTTTTTCCACACCATCTTTTAAAATTTTAACACCTGCACTATTTACGCAAACAGAATATCCGTTTCCTTCATCATAATAAGGATATATATTTACATTACCTGTCAAAGAAGCAGGTTTAATTTTTGTGCAAACAGCTAAATTGGAAAATTCACCCGACATCGTTAAAGTATCGGCTGAAGATGATGTTAACCCGCTTTCAGATACTGTAAAACTATTGTTTTCATCTTCCCAGCCATATTTTTCGCCAGCAAAATCATAAACCTTTATACCAGAAAGAAAATCGTTTTTGTATGTTATAACAGGAGTCCATGCAACACCCTGATTAGCAACAACACCAGAACTAATTTCATTATCCCCTGTGCCAACGGTGGATCTTTTTACCTCAAAAACAAGAGTATCATCCTTCGAAACTACTTTTTCAATAGAAGAAAAATCCACATTGCCATTACCAGTAATAAAACGCCAGTCATCTGATACAGGCCATATTTTTTCGCCGTTGTGAAGTATTCTTAAATATGCTTTTGTGTTCGCACTTTGACCATGTAAAACAGATGCTCCTATTTCTACAATACCTGTATATGGAGCTTTAAATTCCCTTGCAGATGTGTATAAAACAGTATCACTGACTACTCCACTTACTTTGTTTACATACATACCTGTAAACATTACATTCTGTGTCCAGTTACCTGCATCATTAGGTCCACAAATCATACCTAAATCTCTGTTTGCGCTTGTTTCAGCATACCATCTGTTATTAGTGTGATAAACAGCTTGCTGTGTAAGTTCGCCTTCAACACCATTATCAATTTTTCTGTATTTGTAATACCAGCCATTCTGCCCCTGAACGCCTGAATAATCATCACCCGCATCGAAAACAAGCTTTTTTTCATCTGCAAAAGCTACATTTATGCAAAAGCTTGAAATAATCAATGTTATTACCAAAATGCAAGAAAAAACTCTTTTTATATTTTTCATATTCCGTCCTCCTATAAACTTTGCAATTTAAATTATTTGTACCTGAATATTACAAGCTCTTTAGGGCTGGCATAATCATATGTCATAAGAACTCTGTCACCTTTTACAATATCTCCCGGAAGACCTACTTTGATTTCGTTTTCTTTTTCATCATAAATATAAATTATTGCATCAAATCTGTCACCATCAAAGTTAACTGCTTTTTCGTTTTCTGCATCTATTATCGCGGCAACTGATGAAACTCTTACTACATCGTTATATACCATCAAAAGATCCGTTGATGCAACTCTATCTAAATCAGTATATTCGCCAAATGCATGTCTGTAGAATGTTGAAGCTTTTTTATCAGGTCTGAAAAGTATACGGAATCCGCTTATTTCACCCGAAGTATCAAGAGAATATTGAATTACATCACCTCTTTTTAAATCTTCAAGCTTAACATTCTGATACGAAACCTGAACAACATTGTCATCGGCATCGGTATATTGCCAACCCCATTTTTCTTCTGTACCGGTTAAATTCACAAGACCCGTTTCAGCAGCTGCAATCTTTATTTCTTTACCATTATAAAGTCCTGTTACAGATGTTGTATGGTCGCCATTGGCATTTATCATTTTTCCAACTTTATCAACAAGCATAATTCTTGCAGTTTTTGCAACACTGTTTGAAGAGTTGCTCTTCATAACAAGCGCACCCGCAAAATTATCTTCATCCAAATCGTAAATCTCAACGCCGTCATAATATTTATTAGTTTCAATTCCCGTTACGCTCAAAAGCTGATATTGCTTATAATCATCTACTTTTTCAGGTATACCAAATATTTTTGTTTCCGTTGCAGAGATATAATATTTACCCTGAAAACGTCTTGCTATAAAATGAACTTCATCACCCGAAAATGCTTTTGAAAAATTGTCATAACTTGCGGTGTTGGTATGTTTAGTTATAGATTTTAAAGTTTTATCTGTGTTAAGCGAATACATTATAAGCTGATTTTCTGTAACTTTTTCGCCATCTTCTGTTTTTTGAAATTTTTCAATCAACTCAGAAGGTTCAAGTTTATCTTCAATACCATTGTAAGTAAATTTCACCTCATCAGTTGCTATATATTCTTCAACATTGCCGCTTTTATTGAATATTTTCATTATTAGTTTATTTTTTGATGCATCAGACAAATAAGCTTCTATAAGATAGCCATAATCTTCTGTTTTCTGATTATAATCACAGGCAGCAATTTTATTTTCAACATTCAAATAAAAAATACCGTTTCTGCCAAGTTCAAAAGCATATCCTTCTTTTTCAAAATCAGCAGAAATTTTATATTCTTTTTCGTCGATAACAACATAATCATCGCCAATGGCATTTACAGCGCCTTTAAGCTCATTTTTTACAACAACGATATTTGCATGTGAATTTGGAACACCGTTGTAATAATCTTTGCTTCCTGCAACCGAAACAATATTCCACTCTTCCAAAGAAAGATAGTCCACACTGTTTCCTTCCACATCTGTTAAAGATACATTGTCATTTATATCGAGTTCGCTGTTTTCAGCCTTAACATAAATCTTCTCATTATTTTTTGACACATGGTCAACTGCATAGGATTTATAATCAGTTACAAACACAACATCAATTGTACCATCACTGTCATTATCAAGAAGATATACATTTCCCGAATCTGGCATAAGGTCATTTGCGGTAACATTGTTTGTATAAATCTTGCCTAAAAATACTTCGTTATAAATTACACTTGTGTTATCTCCAAGTTTTAATCTTTTTGCAACCGTATCATTTTCATCTTTGAAATATCTGAATGAATTTTTAACGGTTTCATCACTAATTAAATCACTTTTTACAGAATAAGCAGTATTTGAATCATTTTCACGGATAAACAATACTTTATTTGTATCTTCATCTATGTAAACCAAAGAATTAAACCCGAGATATTTTCTCTGCATTCTTTCATCTGCAACATACGCAGTATCGTTAATCACAATTCTGCCTTCGCCTGCAGCATTTTTTGAATAGATGCTTGTGTTACCATTTGATGTAATTATACCTTCTTCAACCTTTACACCAAGGTATGTATTCAGTAAGGTTTTGCCGTCCTGAATTTTGTAATTTGTTTTTTCACCAAGAATGTCTGTTGCCATTATTTCAGTTTCGGCAGCAACAAATGCAAGATGATATGCTTCTTCCCTTGTTATAACTTCATCGGCACTTTTACCGATGTCAAAATCCATAGCATTTGCTACTTTTAAATATCCATACGGATATCCACCTTCGTAGGTTGCACGCACATTATATCCTAAAAGCACAACCAAAGTTTTTACAAACTCTGCATAGGTGGTTTCATCCTTTGGTCTGAAAAATCCGCCATTTCCACTTATAAGATTGTTTTGATATGCATAATAAATATAATCTCCGTTTAATGAATCTGAAGCTACATCTTCAAATACCGGTTCACAAACATAACCTTTGGCAATATCTGCTCCACCAATAAGACCAACAACAATTTTTGCCATTTCATGACGCAAAAGCGGTGCCTTTAAATTTTCCTCTTCGCTGTCATACTCTTTGATTACATTTACCGCCTGCAAAAAAGAAGGAGCATTTGAATAAATCACTTCACCTTCAGCATAAGTACAAACCGGTGCAGTAAATAAACCTGATACCATTGATACACACAACAAAACTAATATTAATCTTCGTTTCATTTGTCTGCCTCCCGTCACATAAAATTTAATATTTTATCAAATTGGTTTCATAGACTTTCAATGCAAATATTACAAGGGCAAAAAAGGAATTTTAACCATCTATAACCATTTGCACAAAAAAAGTTTGCCTATTGTAAAAAATATTGTAACACATTGACAAAGACCAAACAATATGCTATTCTATTATCATTGATAACAATTCTCTTATTTTTGTTTTAGGACTATTCCTGTTTTTTTCCTTTAAACAAGTGCTTTTAATCTTTTTAAAAAACAATTAAAATTATACATAGTTCTCTTATTTTGGCAAAAGTATGCAAACAAACCAAGGAGTGATTTTTATGGACATAAATGTAAATGCAAACGAGATTTGCCTGACAAGTTTTGAAGTTCTTCAGCACAGGTTTTATAACAAATATGTATATGATGGAAGTATGGGGAAAATTGATACAAGTTTTGGATGCATAATTAAGGGTCAAGCTATCTTTAAAGGAAAAAACTTTGAAATTCTTTGTAAAGAAGGAGACTGTTTTTATATTCCGGATGAAATATCATACCAAAGCTTCTGGACAGGCTCTCCGGATATACTTTTTTATGGAGTGAATTTTCGGTTTGCGGTAACAAATCCCGGAAATGGTTCACTTGACAGAAATTTCAGACTCCAAAAAATCAATTCAGCAAATAATAGTAAACTTGCTGAAAAAATTGAAAATCTCTACTTTTTACAAGAAAAAAGTATGCCGCTTGCAATTTCGGGATTTTATGATGTTATAAACGATATCCTACCCTTTTTGGAAAAATCAACAATACCTGTTATAAATCCATTGATTTTACCTGCAGTTACATACATTGAAAAGCATCTGTCACAAGATTACGACAACAAGTTTCTTGCAGGACTTTGTCACCTTAGCGAATCGCAGTTTTATAATCTTTTCAAAAAATCTGTAAAATACACTCCCGTTGAATATAAAAATTTTGTGAAAATAAAAAAGAGTATTTACTATCTTAACGAAAAACATCTGTCAACAGAACAAGTTTGCGAACTTTTAAACTTCAACTCAACAGCATATTTCAGAAAAACATTTAAAAAAATTACAGGTGTAAGTCCAGGTAAATATCATAGCTGCAGAATATAAAAATCGTAGAATAGTTTCTTTTTTAAAAAGTAATGTGGATTGTATTTTTTTCTCACAAATGATACACTTATCCCAACCGATATACATTAATCTATTAGGAGGATTATTATGGACAAACTCGTTCTTGACGGAAAATGGCGCCTGTCATTTTTTAAACAAGGAGAATATGATGTAAAATCATATGAGGATATTTCAAAATACAATATTAAAACTATTGATTGCACTGTTCCTGGAAATGTTGAATTAGATCTTATGAATGAAGGATATCTTCCCGAAGATATTTTCTTTGGTGAAAATATTCTTAAAGCAGAGGAATACGAAAACCACGAATGGTGGTATCATACTGAATTTGACGGCAAAACTCTTGCAGACAAAAAATGCAGAATTATTTTTAACGGTGTTGATTGTTTTGCTACATACTATCTTAATGGTGAATATTTGGGAAAAAGTGAAAATGCACTTATCCCATTTGAATTTGAAGCTTATATAAAAGAAAAAAACACTCTTACAATAAGAATTGCATCTGCAATGCTAACTGCTGCAGAAAAAAATTACACCATGTCTGATATGTGCCACTTTTTTGTAACAGGCAAAAATCCTGCCGAATTATACTCAAGAAAGCCTTCACACTCTTACGGTTGGGATATACTTCCAAGAAGTGTAAGTGCAGGTATTTACAGAAGTGTTTATGTAGAAGAAATAAAAGAATTTGAAGTAAAACAACTTTGCTATGCTGCGCCACACACACGAAACTATTTAAGAATTTTATACGAAGTTAATACAATGCCAGAAGGCTGTGAATTTGAAATTTACGGCAAATGCAAAGACAGTGAATTCCACAAAATAAAAAAAGCAGATTTCAGATGCGGAAGATTTGATATTCCATTAAAAAACCTTCTTTTATGGTGGCCAAGAGGATATGGTGACCAGAACATTTATGACATCACCTTCCGTATGACCAAAGATGGAAAAACTCTTTGCGAAAAAACAATTAAAGCAGGTGTAAGAAAAGCAAAACTTCTTTATTCAGATACAACAGACGGCGAAAATGGTCAGTTTGTTTTTGAAATAAACGGAGAAAAAGTTTACTGTCTTGGTGTTAACTGGTCTGCAATGCACCCCTACCACAGTCTTGACAGAACAAACAAAAAACAAATGCTGGATATACTGCTCGATTCAGGCAGTAATATGGTTCGTATCTGGGGCGGAAGTGTTTATGAAGAAGATGACTTTTTTGATTTTTGTGATGAACACGGTATAATGGTATGGAACGATTTTGCACTTTCATGTGATGTTTATCCGCAAAGCGAAGATTTCTTGAAAGCACTAAGAGAAGAGGCAGATTGCATAATCAAAAAATTAAGAAATCACCCATCTATTGTTTTATGGGCAGGCGATAACGAATGTGACCTTTGTTATGCAGCAAGAGGGTTAAATCCAGCTCACAACAAGGCAAACAGGCAAGTTTTGCTTGATGCAGTTGAAATGCACGACCCATACACAACATATCTTCCAAGCTCACCATACATTTCAGAAGAGGTATTTAAATCAGGAAGAACAATCCCAATGCCCGAAGACCATCTTTGGGGCATACGAGATGATTATAAAGGCGATTACATCAGAAAATGCAAATCACATTTTGTGAGCGAAACCGGTTGGTATGGTTCACCTTCTGTAAAGTCAATAAAGAAATTTATGTCTGAAGACGCTCTTAAATGCTGGCCAGACAAAATTTATGAAAATAACGAATGGATACTTCATTCGTCTGATCAGTCAGGTAATCCTTACAGAGTACATTTTTTAACCGACCCTGTAATGCAATCTTTTGGACACATACCAGAAAAAATAGAAGATTTTGTTTGCGAATCGCAAATAGTCCATGCAGAAGGTACAAAATTCATTATTGAAAACTCGCGTTATACAAGGCCCAACAAAACAGGTATTTTAATATGGAATTTATTTGACGGCTGGCCAGTATTTACCGAGGCTTTGGTCGACTATTTTATGGAGAAAAAACCCGCATATTATTACTTAAAACAAGCTCATCAGCCAGTTCTTATAATGCTTAGAGAATGGTCAAATTACGGAATGACTATTGTTGCAGATAACTGCACATTAAAAGACGAATCGGGAACTTATGAAATTATTGATGTTGATACAGGTGAAGTTCTTGCGGACGGAGAATTTTGTGCACAGGCGAACAAAAATACAGTTTTAGGAAGAGTAAAAACCAACCTTCCTGACAAAAGAATGTTATCTATAAGTTGGAAAACCGAAAACCACCAAGGAAGAAACCACTATCTTTGCGGTCAGTATCCTTATGATGCTAACCAATATATAGGCTGGCTCAAAAAACTACGCAAATTGGGACACTTTGAAGGAATGAAAATAGAATAAAGAAAAAATATCCACCCATTCGGGTGGATATTTTTTATCTTATAACAACCTTTTGTTTTTCTATTACTTTTTTCAAAAATACTATTGCAACAAAAGTTATAACAAATGATATTCCCGAGAAAAGCTGTTGTGCATAAATATGTATTCCAAAAATCTGATTGCCATTTTTTTGAATTACATCAAGAATTGAGCCTGCAACAAGTGATGCTGCAAAACCAAATATACCGCCAATACAGTTTTTAATTGCCATTGCCTGGGTAATATATTTTTCATCCACATAACTATAAGTTATATTGAACGAGTTCTGATTTGTACCTGCTACGCTGCAATTATAAAGAATAGTATATATAACAACAAATATCCATGTTTTATTTGTAGTAAACATATTTATAAAAAATCCTATTGCTGCAATACATAACGCCATTCTGAAACCTTTGGCAAATGAATGTTTATCTGAATATCTGCCAAACGGTTTTGAAATTATCATTCTTGCAAAATTTGCTATTATATTTACAACCTGCACAAAAAGCACAGACATCATAAGGTCTTTTGTTTTAAAAACACCTATAAATCCAACTGTAAAATATCTTGCTACATCCCATAAAACTGTAAGAATTATTATATTCCTGAAATTTTTGTCAGATATTGTATTTTTTAAAACCTCACGCATTGGGATTGTTGAATCTTCCATTTGTTCTTCTTTTTTTATCATACAAAGACACACAAAGTTACTTATATTAAGTATGAGTATAAAAGCGGCAATAAACAAAAAACCACCGTTTAAATTGCCCACATCTTCATAACGGTCAATTATATATCCGGTAATTAAAGTAAATATCATACCCGAAAAGAGAGAAATCATTTCTTTTACAGCCGAATATTCTGCCCTGTGATTAGGGTCTACAAACGAATTTGCCCACTTAAAGCATATTGAATGTATAAGATACTTTCCTGCATAAGCTGCTATAATACTTACTACTATAAGAATAGTTTTTTGTGTTTTATCAATTGGTATAAACGGCACAACATATAAAAACATAAAAAAGAATATGCTTATTGTATCAAAAAATATAACAAGCTTTTTTGTGCTCACCTTTACTTTAACAAGAAATATTGACATAAGCTGAATAACAAAAGCCAAAGTTATAAAAGATGATATAATACCTATTATCATATCACTTATTCCAATGCTTGATAACAGCTTTGCCAAAAAAGCATCTGTTACAAGGAGCGAAACAAAATACTCTACCGTACATTGCGCCATATACGCATTTCTTGAGCGTTTATACTCGATTGAATTGAAATCTTTCATTTTATGCACTTCCTTTACCGCATAAAATTTTATAAAATTTCAATTTAAAAGTCAATGATATTTTTACGAAACTTTTTCGTAATTCTGATTTTTTATAAAGATACTATTTTGCATATCAAATGGCACTTATCTAAATCAAATCACACGCAAAAATATTTATTTTGTCACTACCCCAGGTTTCGTTAAATTTGACGCATACATGTTTTGCATTTAAATTAAGAGACAGACGAACAAACGAAACATAATTCTCTTTATTTTCAAACACAAGCTCTTCATCTACAAAAACGCAAAAATGTTTAACAATGGTTTTTGCAACCCTAACAGGAACAAAATCCAGTCCCTGATTAAGCTTTTGAGCAAACCATGTCATTTTCATATTAGGTGATACAGACTCGTGTCCAAAATCCAAATCAAACTGAATTCTTAACTCTTTTATAAATCTCGAATTATCAAATTCAAAATGTATTTCATCGCCTTTGTTAATCGAAATAAAGTTTTTATCTTCATCATTTCTTGGTCTTTCAACACCATTAAACAAAATCTCTCTGTCGGCATCAGACAAATTCATTTTTGCCTGTTTTGATAAATCAGAAATTTCTCGTTTTACACCAGGTAAAAAAATACCGTCATTTAAAATTTGCTGCTGGAGTGATTTTATATATCCGTCATTCAATTTCCTTGGAAATATGTTGTTATCAATGCAAATTGCAGCCGCATTACCTACTGCCTGACCTAAAAGCGAGCATGTCCCCATAACTCTTGCAGAACTCATTGCAGCATGAGTAGCACTTATATTTCTTCCTGCAAAGAATAAATTATCTATATTTTTTGAGTATAACACTCTGTATGGAATGCCATACGGAGATGGTGCAGGAAACATTTTTGACGGAACCTCATCTTTACCAATAGCCTTAATTCCTTTCGGATTATGATCATCCATAGGCCAGCCTCCATAAGCTATTACATCATCAAATTTTCCGCCGTTTTCTATGTCATTCTGTGTAAGAGTATAATCACCTGTGCATCTTACCGTTTCACGCTTACCCGGCAGAAAACCTACCCACTCAAGCTCCCAGTTTTCAGCACCATGGTCACCGTAATTTTTTATATGATCCCATATTCCAAAAACAACCTTTAATAGTTCGTCTCGCACATTTTCGGTGTCTAAAATAGCTTTACTGTCACCACCCAATTCCATCCACCATAAATTACATCCACTTGTACCAATTTTATGGTCACGAAAGGTTGAATAGTTTTCTTTTGAATAAACCTTTGCAAAATCATCATCACTTTTATAAACATTTGCCCATTTAGGTGGTGTAAATTTAACAGGATGATCAGTTTCGCGCGCCTGCAAAAGACAACTCATTCCCATTGTTTTTGAATCAGAAATTTCAGGACCTATTTGTTCATTAAATTCACTTTTAGCTTCTCTGCCAATTTTAAAAAGAGCACCAGAAAGCTGTGCCAGAATAGAATCTCCCGAACAATCAGCAAATAGTTTTGCATTAATTTTATGATAACAGTATGTAGTAAGCTGCCACGCAGTAACACTTTTTATTTTGTTTTTGTCGGTTTCGGCATCTAAAACAGAACTATTAAGAAGAAGTGTTATGTTTTTATTTTCTTTTATCTTTCCATACAGAACACTGTCCCATAAAGTTGGTGCAAGAGTTGGATTATAATAAATGTTTTCTTCTTCAAATTCTGAAAGTATACCCGTTTCACGATTATACTTTCCTTTTGCACCTCTTACCCACATACGGATTTCAGAAGACGAATTGCCACCAAGAACAGGTCTGTCTTGTATAAGTACAACATTTAGTCCTTTTCGTGCTGCTGAGAGTGCTGCTATTGTTCCTGCAAGTCCACCACCCACAACACAAAAATCACATTCATATACTTTTGTATCAAATATTTTATTCATACTTTTTCTGCCTTTCTTATAAACTAAAATCTTTCATCACTAATTTTTAATTCATCAATTATACCTAAATCCCACGCAAGTCTTGATAAAACATATTTATCTCTTATATCCTTAGTAGATTTAAATGTCATAGAAAGAATTTCGCTATTTACCCCTATTTTTTCACTCTTATCAGGTAAATCAATTTTTTCATACAAATCTTTTAACTGCACAAAATCAGGTAATTCACTGTTTATAATATCAAGAATATCATTCCATTTTTCTATTATTATATCAAGGCGTTTTTTGTGTTTGTCAGCATTGTATTTTTGTTCTTTTTCTTCTTGTGCAATCATAACATCCGAACCACTGCCAAGAAATGTTTTTAATTCATTGCTCCATTTTTCAAAATCAAAAGTTTTTGCATAATTTATACCTTTTTGTTTGTCAGGAGTGATTTTTTTAATCTGATTATATAGTTTAACAGCTAAATATGTGCCATAAGCGCACTGAATACCATGAAGTTTGGTATCAATACCAAATTCAAGTCCTCTCATATCCCAAATATGCGAAAAATAATGTTCAACTCCTGATGCAGGGCGTGATATGCCTGCGTATGCCATTGCAATTCCACATACAACAAGCCCTTCAAAAACCAATTCAATACTAGCATCATCCCGTTCTAAAAGTCCTTCGGCATTATCGACACATTTTTTAAGTGATGTTCTTACTAAATTTGCAATAACCTCGCAATAATACTCACCTGTAATTAAATTTGAAATACGCCATTCACAAATGCTTATATATTTTGCCAGCATATCGCCAAGACCTGCTTTAAGCATATTGACCGGTGCATTTTTTAAAATATTTGTATCACCAATTATAACATCAGCACATTTTGATGATAACGATACTTTTAGTCCATCCATTGACATAGAAGATGTTGACGAAGCATATCCATCCATCGAAGGTGCAGTGGCAACAATTATATATGGCTTATTTGAAGTATTGCTTAAAATTTTTGATATGTCATTTATAACACCTGAACCAATGCCGATAATTACGTCACAAGTATGGTCATAATGCATTATTGCACTTCCAACACTAAATTCATCAGGCTCAAGCTTTGCTTCTTTAAAAATGTATTTTGAGTATGGTATGCCCGCATTTGAAAGCACATTGATTACACGCTCTCCAGCTGCGTTATATGCGTTTGTATCTGTAAGTAAAAAAACTTTTTTCGCATTAAATTCTTTTAATTCTTCAGGAAGTTTTTCAATTGTATTTTTACCAATCAATATATTCTTTATATCAGACAGATGTTTTTTTCCACAACTGCAATGGTTTAAGTTTTCCAAAAAATTGATTTTCATATTTACATCACCTCAATATAATTATATCAAAAAAAGGTTTATAATCAATATAAGAACATATTATTGACAAAATAATCAAAAAGTGATTATAATATTAATAATAATGATTGTAAGGTGATTATAAATGTCTGTTTATACAAGAGAAGAAAAATACATAAAACTTCTTTCGCAAAAAGAACATACCGTAAAAGAGCTTTCAGAAAAACTTTTTATAAGCGAGCCAACAGTAAGACGCGATATTATAACGCTGAAAGAAAAAGAACTACTTATATGCAACAGGGGAATTGTAAAGCTAAAAGTTAAATATGCTGATCAAAGAATACCATTGTTTATCAGAAATTTAGAATATAATGATGCGAAAAAGGAAATTGCACAAAAAGCTTCACAATTGATTAAAGATGGGTACGTAATAATGCTTGATGCATCTACTACTGTTTATCATCTTTTACCACATCTTGCTTTGTTTAAAAACATTCTTGTTATAACAAACGGAGCAAAAACCGCACTTGAAGCTGCAATGCTTGGAATAAAAACAATTTGCACGGGCGGTAATATGACGCTTGATTCTTTTTCGTATGTTGGCGTGGATGCCGAAAAAATGCTTAAAAGCTATAATGCGGATATTGCTTTTTTTTCGTGCCGTGGAATTTTTGATGATGGAATAATTACAGACAACTCAATTTTAGAAAATTCATTAAGACAGATAATGATTAAAAACTCTAAAAAAAGTTATTTGTTATGCGATAAAAGTAAATTTGGTCAAAAACATTTAAATACACTATGCCACAAGGACGAAATTGATGGCATTATAACAAATTAACTAAGTTAATAAAAAAGAATTCAAAACAAAATGTTTTGAATTCTTTTTTATTTTAGTCTATTTTATAGTCAAGCTTGAATTTTTCGCCGCAACCATATTTTTCATAAACATAATCAATATCTTTATCGCCTCTTCCGGAAAGACATGCAAGAATTGATCCTGTTTTATGCTCTTTTGCATAACGGATAGCATAAGCAAGTGCGTGTGCACTTTCGATTGCTGGGATAATACCCTCATATCTTGAAAGAAGGAAAAATGCTTCCATAGCTTCTTCGTCAGAAACAGTTTCGTAGTTTATTCTTTTTGCATCTCTAAGATATGCATGTTCAGGACCAACACCAGGATAGTCAAGACCGCTTGCAATAGAATAAACAGGTAGTGGCTCACCGTTTTCATCCTGAAGAACATAGCTTTCAAATCCATGGATTATGCCTTTTGTACCAAATTTCATTGTTGCTGCGTGGTCGCCAACACCTTCACCTCTTCCCAGAGGTTCAACGCCATAAATTTCTACAGGGTCTGCAAGGAACGGAGTAAACATACCAAGTGAGTTTGAACCGCCTCCGACACATGCACAAATTGCATCAGGCATAATACCTGTCATTTCTAAAAACTGATCTCTTGCTTCATATCCTATAACAGACTGAAAATCCCTTACCATTTTTGGAAATGGATGCGGACCTGCTGCAGTTCCTATACAGTAAATTGCCGTTTCGTATTCATTAAGATATGCTTCAAAAGCAGCATCACAAGCTTCTTTTAATGTTTTAAGTCCTTTAGTAACAGGAATAACATTTGCACCAAGCATTTTCATTCTGATTACATTAGGATGCTGTTTTACAATGTCAACTTCACCCATATAAACATCGCACTTCATACCAAAATATGCTGCAGCGGTTGCGATTGCAACACCATGCTGACCTGCACCTGTTTCTGCAATAATTTTCTTTTTGCCCATATATTTTGCTAAAAGACCTTCACCCATACAATGATTTAATTTGTGAGCACCTGTATGATTTAAATCTTCTCTTTTAAGATAGATCTGGCAGTTTCCAAAAATTTTGGAAAGTCTTTCACAATGGTAAACAGGGGTTGGTCTTCCCTGAAATTCTTTTCTTATTCTTCTTAGTTCGTTTATAAACTGTGCAGAATGACAAATTGCTTCATAAGCATCATCTGCTTCTTTAAAGGCTTCCTGAAGCTCTTTTGCAATAAAAGAACCACCATATTCGCCAAAATATCCGTCTTTTGACGGGAATTCTTTAAGATAATTGTCAAAATCTCTGTATTTATTCATAATACACATTCCTCTTTTTAAAACATATTACAGATTAGTATAACACAAAAAAATTAAAATGTCTATATTTTTTTATTAAAAAAAGCCGATTTTCATCGGCTTTTTAAATGTTTTTTAATATTTTTATAGAGCAGATTGTGTATCGTTTGGATCACCGTTTATTGCAAGGTCATATTCATGTGACCAGTCAAGACCACGGTATTCAGCTGCTCTTTCATCTTTTTCGATAAAGTCCATAAGAAGGTCAAGCATATCTTTTGTCCAGGTGTTTTTGTCAATCTGAGCAGTCGTAAATTTGTTCAGTGTTATCATTTCAAAACCAAAAAGGTCTTTAACCTGTGTTTTTGCAGCACCGCCAACAACCTCTTCAACAAGATGGCTTGGAATAAATAACACTCCGCCGCCTGCGCCAAATA
>SVJU01000042.1 GCA_015068825.1 Oscillospiraceae bacterium
ATATTTTACTGTACAGCTATTCGCATCTGCATCCTTAGTTACTGTTACACTTGTCTCGGCTGGAGTTTCTTTTTCTGCACCCGTTATAACAAATGGACTGAAGGTATTGGATGTAAAGGTTACTGAACTGTTTTCGCCATTAATTACAACTTCAAATTCT
Source organism: Oscillospiraceae bacterium (assembly GCA_015068825.1). Classification (GTDB taxonomy): domain Bacteria; phylum Bacillota; class Clostridia; order UMGS1810; family UMGS1810; genus Qingrenia. The sequence continues at coordinate 161 of SVJU01000042.1, forward strand.
TCAACAGCCTCAGCAGTTCCATCGCCGTCAATGTGATATAGTGCAGCATCGCCATCATAAAGTGCCTGTGCATTTTCCTGACTTACAGGAATGGTAACGGTCAATTCTTCATCGCTGCCGCCCCACTGATTAAGTATATATGGATTACCACTATACTCTTCATAGATATCTACATTATAGATTTCTTCGATTTCATAATTGTTAATTTCCTGTGTAACGTGTTCCACAAATGCAGTATCGGTAGCTGTGGTCATATCAACACGGTCAACAACGACTGTAACAGGTGCTTCTATATTTGATGTAGTTGTATTTGTTGTGGATACGTTTTCAACTGTAATTTCTACCGCATCAGGTTCGTCGCAAGTGCAGTAGAACATAGCTTCGCCTCTCATATAGTTGAAGTTACAAGGGGTTGATCTATCAGTTATAGTGCATACTCCGCAAATTTCACAGGAATGAACGCAAGGTGCTACCATTTTGTTCATTTCGTTTGTCATATCAAAGGTGCGATAGATAACTTCGCCATCTTCAAAGGTCATTTTAACATTACAAGCAAGAGATATCATTACCTCACCGCCATCACCACATGGTTTTAACCCGATGAAGCTGTCGATAAACGTTCTGTTTTCATCATTCAGAAGCTGTTTTATTCTTAAGGTGTTGCTTTCACCTGCATCAAACTCTCCACGGGCAATACCGTATTCTTTTCCGTCAGGAGCTTTCTCGGTAAATATTGTTGCGTCTTCGGGCATAATTTCTTCAACCCATCCCCAGTAATAGTATTCATATTCGCCGGTTTCTTCGTTATATATTTCGCCGTCCTTCTGCTTTTTAAATTCATAAGTCCAGAAATATTCTTTCTTTACCGGTTCGTAAAAGCCCGGGAGCTCCAAGAAATCAAACGGAGCATCATTAACCTCAATGAGGTATTCATAAGACAAAGCCGGGGCATCCTGTTGTTCGACAATTCTTCCGTGTGCATCATAATACCAGGATGAGTGATATTCAACCTGCGTTGTTTTACTGTCGTATCTTTGTTCTGTTCTTCCTGTAACGCGAACGAATAAATACACACAATTAATAGTTTCATTGGCAACATCCGGATTTGTGGTACAAATTGCATCCCATGCATCTTTGAGAGTTCCGTTTACGGATATTGTAAGAACAGAGCCATTATTTGTTACAGAAAAAATAGAATCCTCTGATTTCCATGTTTTCCAGTTAAGATAGTTATCCCTTGAGTTGCCTTTGTAATCTGTTTCACGATAGCTATAGCTTCCGTCTGCATATAAATTCCCCGAATTTCCGCTTTCAAATGAAAAATGAAGTTCTGCTTCTACTTGAACATACGCTCCATTGGCACTTGTTCCTGAAAGCATCTGATATGATTCATCAACCATATAGTCGTGAATTTCCGGAATTTCTGCGGCATCAATGGTATATGTATAATCAAACATAATACTGTCAGCAGAACCGTTCTCTGCCTTAACTGCATCCCACAAATCAACAACTCGTCCGCCATTGTCATTATATTCATAAGTATTATCCACACCCTCGGTCAGGTCAACAACATAACCATCTTCATATGCAATAAATGTTCTTTCGTTATTCTCGCAGTACCAATTGGTAGCCGAAGAGGGATACCCATAAATAATGGTATGTACGGGAAATGTTTCAGCATTAACATTCTCATAGGTTTCTTCATTATAATGAGTACGAAAATCCACATTCCTTGCAGGAATATATGCAGTGTCAAGTCCATTACTAGTCGTAGCACATCCAAATGCACCATATCCAAGTTCTCTCAAACCTTTTGGAAGGGTAACGGATTTCAAATTATCACAATTATAAAATGTGTATTCGCCAATACGATACAAGCGTTCGTTCTGGAATGTTACGCTTGTAAGGTTTACAGCACCGTAAAATCCGTAATCAGAAACATGGGTTACACTTTCGCCGATTATAACGGACTTAATTGATGCCATACTATCTTTCCACGGCACATCAACAACCGATGCATAATCCTCCATAGCACCCTCGCCGCTTACAGTAAATACACCGTTTGCATCAAGCGACCAGGTAACAGCTCCGGTTGTTCCATCACCGCTTGCTGCATTTACCATCATGCCGCCCATAAGAGCGAAAAACATACAGAGGGTAACTAAAACAGATGTGAATTTTTTCATAAAATGACCTCCCATACATTATAAGAATTTTGTTTGTGCGATAAAAATCTTCCAGGTAGATTATATCATACCGTTCAGCATAAATCAACATAATATTTCCCTTATATCTTATCGACTACAACTTCAACTAAGAAACATAACATAGATTTTAAAAAAACTCACAGAATAATTGACTATTAACCAACATTGTGATATAATACCTTGGTATGAAAATTTGCGAAAAATAAAATCAAATGGTGTCAAATTGGTGTCAGACCAATTCTAAAACCCTTAAAAATAAAGGAGATCTGAAACAAATGAAATTAGGTATAGTTGGACTTCCCAATGTTGGAAAAAGCACACTTTTTAATGCTATTACAAAAGCAGGTGCAGAATCGGCAAACTACCCATTTTGTACAATTGAACCAAACGTAGGCATTGTTGCTGTTCCTGACGAAAGATTAAACGTTTTGGCAAAAATGTATAATCCACAGAAAATCACCCCTGCAACCGTTGAATTTGTTGATATTGCAGGACTTGTTAAAGGCGCAAGCAAGGGTGAAGGTCTTGGTAATAAGTTTTTATCTCACATAAGAGAGGTTGACGCAATAGTTCATGTTGTAAGATGCTTTGAAGATACAAACATTGTTCATGTAGACGGTAGTGTAGACCCAAAAAGAGATATTGAAACAATAAATTTTGAGCTTATTTTTGCCGACATTGAAATGATAGACAAAAGAATTGAAAAAACAAAGAAAAACTTAAAATCAGGTGACAAAAAATTCTTAGCTGAGCTTGCAGTTTATGAAAAAGTAAAAGAAACTTTAGAAGCAGGACTTCCTGCAAGAAGTCTTGAATTTGACGAAGAAGATGCAAAATATATGAAGGATGTGGCTCTTCTTACTTCAAAACCTGTAATTTATGCGGCAAATGTATCAGAAGACGATATGGCTGGCGGAATTGATAACAACGCTCTTTACAAAACACTTTTAGAAATTGCAACAAATGAAAAAGCAGAGGTTCTTCCTGTTTCTGCAAGAATAGAAGAAGAAATTTCACAGCTTGATGATGAAGAAAAGAGTGCATTTTTAGAAGAGCTTGGTTTAAATGAATCAGGTCTTGACAGACTTATTAAAAAAAGCTATTCATTATTAGGACTTATAAGCTATTTAACTGCGGGCGAACCTGAAGTAAGAGCATGGACAATTACAAAAGGCACAAAAGCTCCTCAGGCAGCAGGAAAAATTCACACAGATTTTGAAAAAGGATTCATACGTGCCGAAGTTGTTGCATACGATGATTTAATAAGCTGTGGTTCACACGCAGCAGCAAAAGAAAAAGGTCTTGTTCGCCTTGAAGGTAAAGAATATGTTATGAATGACGGAGATATTGTCCTATTTAGATTCAATGTTTGATTATTCATCTTAAAAAGGAGTAGTTTTTTATGATTAAAATTGCAAACGAAAAATGTTTTGATAATTCAAAAAAATTTATTTGCTCCTATGATGAAAATACCGTATCATCAGATATAAAGGTTTATGCAAATGGCAAATTATGCACACTGTATACATCCTCAAACTGCCTTTTTGTTAATGTTATTGCAGACGATTTTACTGATATTAAGGTTGAGTACAACAAAACTATAAAAGATGCTAAAATCAAGCCTTCAAGATTTGAAAGAAAAATAGATTTTTCTGAAAATACTGCTTATTTTACTGTAAAATGCGGCGATTATATTTGCGTTGAATTTAACGATGATTTGCCTCTTTTTGTTTTTGCCGACAAAAAATTTGATTTGTTTGATTATAACAACTGCGATGTTATTTATTTTGAAGACAATAAAACATACGAATGTGATATAAACATAACCAAAAGCAACACCGTTGTTTTTATTGGCGAAAACACAGTAATAAAAGGAAAATTCCGTGCAATAAATGTTGATAACATTAAAATTTTAGGAAATGGCACCATTGACGGAACAAAAACCGAAGAATATGCTATTGCCTTTAAAAGTTGCAAAAACATTGAAATAAACGGAATTACTGCATTGGGTGCTAAAATATGGATAACGATGTTTTTGTGTTGTAAAAATATTCATATAGAAAATTTTAAAGCACTTGGAGATATAATGCGTTCTGACGGAATTGACATTGTAAGCAGTCAGAATGTTTATATACATCATGTTTTTGTAAGAAACGAAGATGATTGTATCTGCATAAAATCAGGCAAAATCAACCGTTGTCCATTTAAGGTTACAACTCAGAAAGTTAAAAATGTATATGTGTCCGATTGCACATTTTTCACAGGTGAGCGTGGTAACAGTCTCGAAATCGGCTACGAAGCAATGAAGGATATTTCGGACATTAAATTTAAAAATATTGATATTATACACAGAAAGAGTGCAAAGCACAAATTCCACCGCTGTGTAATTTCCATACATAATGCGGGAACTGCAAATATTTACAATGTGCTTTATGAAAACATTTTTGCCGAATACAGTGATGAAAACTTTATAATGCTCTCACATATGGTAAAAAGCGAATGGGGTCACGGCGAAGGAAGCATTAATAACATTACATTCAGAAATGTTCATTTAGTTGGTGGCAAAAATAATCCGCCATCATACATATCTACCCTGCCAATAAATATGGATAACCCAAATTCAAGCAATACCAATAAACAAGCCGTAGATAATATTGTATTTGAAAATGTTTTATATAAAGGCGAAAAAATTGATTGCATTGATAAAGCCAAAGCATGTAATTTTACAATTTCTGACGATATAAATATCAAATTTTTATAAATGGCAGAGTTTTATCTAATATGCCAAAAACATTTTATTTAGAAAATTAGAGTTTTTTTGAGTATTTTAAAGATAATTGGATATAATTTCATAAAATAGCTTTTTTTACAAAATAACCAAACTTGAAAAAAATGCTTATTTTATGTAATATATACTTATTTATTTCAGCACTATATCGTTTTGAGTGCTAATCAAAAATTTTCTTTTATAAATATATATTTAGGAGGTAAATATTATGAATATTAAACCACTTGGTGACAGAGTTGTTATTAAAATGGTTGAAACTGAAGAAACCACAAAAAGCGGAATTATTTTAACAGGTTCTGCAAAAGAAAAACCACAGGTTGCTCAGGTTGTTGCAGTAGGCCCTGGCAAAATTAAAGATGGCGAAACAATTAAAATGGAAGTTAAAGTTGGCGACAAGGTGCTTACAAGCAAATATGCAGGTACTGAAGTTAAAATGGATGGCACAGAATATACCATTTTAAGTCAGGACGACATTTTAGCTATTGTTGAATAATTTTTTATTATATAGGAGGAAATAAAAATGGCTAAACAGATTCAATACGGCGAAGAAGCAAGACGCTCTTTGGAAGCAGGCGTTAATCAGCTTGCCGATACAGTTAAAATTACACTTGGTCCTAAAGGAAGAAATGTTGTTTTAGATAAAAAATTCGGATCTCCCCTTATCACCAATGACGGTGTTACAATTGCAAAAGAAATTGAACTTTCTGACCCATTTGAAAATATGGGTGCACAGCTTGTTAAAGAAGTTGCTACAAAAACAAATGATATTGCAGGTGATGGTACAACTACTGCTACACTTTTAGCTCAGGCTCTTATAAGAGAAGGTCTTAAAAATGTTGCTGCAGGTGCGAATCCTATCATTGTAAGAAAAGGTATTTCCAAAGCTGTTGATGCAGCAGTTGAATACATTGTAGCAAACAGCCAGAAGGTTTCTGGTAAAGAAGATATTGCAAGAGTTGCTTCTGTTTCTTCTTCTTACGAAACAATCGGTGAACTTATTGCTGATGCTATGGAAAAAGTTACAAGCGATGGTGTTATTACTGTTGAAGAATCAAAAACCGCTACAACATACAGCGAAGTTGTTGAAGGTATGCAGTTTGACAGAGGATATATCTCTCCTTACATGGTAACTGATACAGATAAAATGGAAGCTGTTTTAGAAGATCCATTCATTCTTATCACAGACAAAAAAATCGGAAATATTCAGGATATTCTTCCTATTCTTGAACAGATTGTTCAGCAAGGCAGAAAGCTTCTTATAATTGCAGAAGATATCGAAGGCGAAGCACTTGCAACACTTGTTGTTAACAAATTAAGAGGTACATTTACATGTATCGCAGTTAAAGCTCCGGGCTTTGGCGACAGAAGAAAAGAAATGCTTCGTGATATCGCAATTTTAACAGGCGGTGAGGTTATTTCTGACGAGCTTGGCTTTGATTTAAAAGAAGCTACAGTTGATATGCTTGGAACTGCAAAACAGGTTAAAATTCAGAAAGAAAACACCATTATTGTTGATGGTGCAGGAAACAAAGATGATATCAAAGCAAGAGTTTCTCAGATAAAAGCTCAGCTTGAAGAATCTACATCTGAATTTGATAAAGAAAAATTACAGGAAAGACTTGCAAAACTTTCTGGCGGTGTTGCAGTTATTAAAGTTGGTGCATCAACCGAAACCGAAATGAAAGAATTAAAACTAAGAATCGAAGATGCTTTAGCTGCTACAAAAGCTGCTGTTGAAGAAGGTATTGTTGCAGGTGGCGGAACAAGCTACATCAACTCACTAAAATCTGTTGAAAAACTTCTTGACAGTGTTGAAGGCGACGAAAAAACAGGTGTGAACATTGTTCTTAAAGCTTTGGAAGAGCCTGTTAAACAGATTGCTAAAAATGCTGGCTTAGAAGGTTCTGTTATTGTTGACAAAATCAAAAACAGCGAAAAAGGTATTGGATTTAACTTCCTTACAGAAGAATATGTTGATATGGTATCAGCTGGTATTGTTGATCCTACTAAAGTTACAAGAAGTGCTCTTCAGAATGCTGCAAGTGTTGCAAGCATGGTACTTACAACCGAGAGCCTTGTTGCTGACAAAGAAGACCCAAATGCCGCTGCAGCAGCTGCAGGTGCAGGAATGGGCGCTCCTGGAATGGGAATGTATTAATATAAAAAATTAAGGCGGTGCAAAATGCATCGCCTTTTTTATTTATTCTCCCCAAATAAAACCATCACCAAGTTTTGTTATTTTAACAATCTTATATATTTTTGAAATATCCTTATCCAGGTTAATTCTGACCTTTACATAATTTGTTGTTGTGCCTTCCCAAATACCATTTTCTACTTCTTGTTCGAACAAAACTTCCACTTCTTTTCCAATAAGCTTATTTAAATAGCTATCACGGCATTCATTTACAACACTTTCCATCTTTTTGTGTCTTATCTCTTTTACATCGGGCGAAACTTGATTTTCCATAACATCTGCCTTTGTACCCTTACGGTTTGAATATGAAAAAACATGTGCATCAGCAAAAGAAATTTCTTTCATAAAATCAATAGATTTATCAAACTCCTCTTTTGTTTCGCCAGGAAATCCAACCATAATATCTGTTGCTATTGCAGGATTATCAAAATATTTTCTCAATAGCTTTACAGACTCTTTATACTCATCGCAGGTATATTTACGCCTCATTCTTTTTAAAGTTTCGTCACAACCGCTTTGAAGCGAAATATGAAAATGATTGCACATAGATTCAATTTTGCTTATTTTCTTAATAAAATCCTCTGTAAGTATTCTTGGCTCTAATGATCCTAACCGAATTCTTTTTATTCCATCAATTTTTGAAACTTTTTCTATAACATCATAAAGACCGATATTTTCCAAATCCTTACCGTATGAGGCAAGATGTATTCCTGTTAAAACAATTTCAGAAAAACCATTTCTTGCAAGAGATTGTACTTCTTTTATAATATTTTCTAATTTTCTGCTTCTTACAGGACCTCTTGCAAAAGGAATTATGCAATAAGTGCAAAATTCGTTGCATCCATCTTCTATTTTTACAAAAGCCCTTGTTTTTTCACTGTATTCATTTATCGCTATTTCATCATAGGTTTTATATCGCAGTATATCCCCTACTTTATCAATTTTTTGGTTTTTTAAAGCATCATCAATCAGGCTTATAAGTTCTTCTTTTTTATTTGTTCCAAGAACTATATTTACACCTTCTATTTTTTTAACTTCCTCAGGCGAAACCTGAGAATAACATCCGACTACTGCAATAATTGCATCGGGATTTATATGCTTTGCCCTTCTTATCATCTGTCGTGATTTTCTATCAGACATATTTGTAACTGTACATGTGTTTATAACATACACATCCGAAAATTTATCAAAGCTTAAAATGTCATATCCTTTTTTTATAAAAAGCTCTGTTAAAGCCTGTGTTTCGTACTGATTAACCTTGCAACCAAGCGTGCAAAATGCGACACTTTTTGTCATTTTTCTTTCTTCCTTTTTTAAAAATAATACATATATTATACACCAACAATATAATTTTTGCAAATAATTTACAAAAATTATATAACTTATTGACTTTATTGTAATTTTGCGTTATGATAATTATATAAATTATGAAAGGGGGATTTTTATAATATGAAAACATTTAACATTGCTTTAAATCAGATTAATGATGTTAAAAACTTTGTTAATATCGTAAACAGATATGATTACGAAATGGATTTAACATCTGGCAGATATGTTGTTGATGCCAAATCTATCATGGGTATTTTCAGCTTAGACCTTACAAAACCAATTAAAGCGGAAGTTCACAACGATAATTGTGATGATTTGTTAGACGAGCTAAAACCTTATATGGTAGACTAAAATAGCTGTGAAAATCAGCTATTTTTTGTTTTTAAATTTACAAAGGAGGATTTTTGATTTAAATGGAATTTATGTATCAGCCAACAGAGCTTGAACTAAAGCTATCTGTATTATATGTAATAAAGCACTTAAAAACAAAAGCAACAGGTCCTCTTTTGCATAATATAATAGGCTCTGTGGTAAAAACGAATTTTTTTGAAATCGGACACATTGTTTATCTTTTGATTGAAAGCAAAAACTTAACCGAAATGATGATTGACAACGAAACTGCTTACATAATCACAAACGAAGGTGAAGCTTCGGTAGGATATTTTTACAAAGACATTCCCTACAGTGTAAGAGAAAAGCTTTTAAATGCAGTTGACAAAATCAATAAACAGATTAAGTTTGAGTCTGAAATTATTGCTGATATTGAGCCTGCCTCCTATAAATCTTTTATGACAAAATGTGAAATTAACGAAGGCGGAGAAAAGCTTTTAGGATTGGAACTTAATGTTGGCACAAGAGAAATGGCAAAAAAATGTTCAGAATACTTTAAAGAGCACTATGAAGAAATTTATACAAAAATAGTTACCATTATGTGTAGTGAAATAAAAGATTAAATATAAAAATTACCGTCGGTTTTAAGGTCGAGGGTAATAAGGTAGCATTGGTTTTGAAACTATATTTTTAATTTATACTGCATAAAAAAATCCCGAAATGCGTCAGCATTACGGGATTTTTGTTCTTTGCCTAAATATAAA
>SVJU01000043.1 GCA_015068825.1 Oscillospiraceae bacterium
GCAATTGTCTTTTTAAACCCGCAACATTTAATTCATAGCTGGAATTCATAACAAATGTTCAATCCTTTCGATAATAAATGTATTATACCAATGTTGCAATATATAAAGCAAATAGTATGAAAGAAATCCACATAATTAAACTTATATCTTTTGCTTTTCCGGTAACAACTTTTAGAATTACCCAAGAAACAATACCAAACATAATACCTGTTGCGATAGAATATGCAAATGGCATCATGATAACAGCAAGGAAGCCACCAATTACATCGGCAATGTCACCCTCAAAGTTCATGTTTTTAATTGCGCTAAGCATTAAAATACCAACATAAAGCATAGCAGGTGTAGTTGCAAATGAAGGAATAGCTAAAAATACAGGTGCAAAAATAATTGCAATTATAAACATAATACCTGTTGTAAGAGCTGTAAGACCTGTTTTACCACCAGCAGCAACACCAGCACTTGATTCTACATAGCTTGTAACAGTAGAAGTACCAAGACAAGCACCAACAACAGTACCAACAGCGTCAGCCATCAAAGCACCACCGGCATTTGGTAAAGAACCATCTTCTTTAATTAAACCAGCTTTTTGAGTAACACCGATTAGTGTACCTACAGTATCAAAAATATCAGTATAAAGGAATGTAAATACTACAATTGCAAATGCTGCAAAATCTTTCATAACAAATCCAAAATCGAATTTGAAAAGTGCAGGTGCAGCGAAATTGCCCTTGATAGATTCCATTGTTAATGTTGGAAATAGAACAGTATCAAAAATTCTTGCATCAAAAGCCCAACCAATAAGCTGAACTACTATACCTAAAACCCAAGTAGCAAGAATACCAATTAGAATTCCGCCAGGAACTTTTTTGTATTCAAGCACACCTATAATTAAAAGTCCAACAATAGAAAGAATAACCGGTGCAGAACTAATATCACCCAAAGCAACTGTTGTAGCAGGACTTGCAACAATAACTTTCGAATTCAAAAGAGCAATGATTGTAATAAACAAACCAATACCGGCAGTTATACCAAATTTTAAATTCTGAGGAATTTTGTTAACAAGAGCTTCTCTGAATTTGAATAATGAAAGCACTATAAAAATAATACCTTCAACAAAAACAGCTGTTAAAGCCACTTCGTAGGAATAACCCATTGCACCACAAACTGTAAATGCAAAGAATGCATTAAGACCCATACCAGAAGCCAAAGCAACCGGATAGTTTGCAAAAAATGCCATACAGATTGTAGCAATTGCTGCAGATATAGCTGTTGCCATAAATATAGCAGCAGGAGTTGCACCTGGAATACCACCTAAATATCCAGGGTTAACTGCAAGTATGTACGCCATTGCAAGGAATGTTGTAATACCAGCAATTATTTCTTGTTTTACTGTTGTACCATTTTCTTTTAGTTTAAATAACTTTTCCATAACTTCCTCCTAAAAAAATTTATAAAATAAGTTACACCAACATTCTATAACATTTTTTTACTATTTTCAAGTTTTTTTCACCCGTTTATCACAAATGAAACAAATTTTTTTGTTTTCCACAAAAAACACAACAATCTTTTGTGCACTTTTTATAAATAGATACTATATCTTGTTGAAAAAGCTTATTTTATAGCTTCGAGTTTTTCGTTAAGTTCTGCAATAAGTAAGTCTTTTTGTCTTATTTCTTCATTTAAATGCTCAATTCTGTTTGACAACTCCCCTATTTTTTCGGATTCGTTCTTTTGAGAAGATGAAACCAAAAAATAACTCAGAACAAATGATAAAACAAGTACAACAACCATAAACAAGATAAATAAAAGTTGCTTGTTTCCAATCAAAAAATGTTTTGAACGCATAAATTTATATTGCATATTCATTTTAAATTACCTCTCCTGTATCGAATAAATATATTAGTGTGTCACACACTTTTTTGTTTGTAATTTTTTCTAAAGCATATTTGTAGCATTTTAGTTGTATTTCGTATCGTTTTTTTATTTCTTCTTTCGAGGATACCTTGTCAGTTTTGTAATCAACAATTATTAATTCACCGTCCTCATTTTCAAAAAACAAATCAATCGCACCTTGAAGAATAATTTCATCATCAGAAACAACATCAAAAATCTGCCTGATTTTAACAGGTATTTTAAAAGAAAACTCCCGTTCGAAATATTTTGAAGATTTAATTTTTCCTACTAAATCAGAATTTAAAAATCTCATTAATTTGTCTGTTTCAACATTTTTGACATCATTAGATGAAATAAATTCTTTTTCAACTAGATAAGAAAGCTGCTGCAAAACATCATCTTCAGTAGATGCTTTGCTAAAATCAAGCTTTTGAAGAACAAAATGCATAATAGTACCTTTTTGTGCTGCAGAATACAAAGTTTCTTCAATAAAAACAGGTTTTCTGAAAATATTTTGACTGTAAATATTGTAACCAGTACTTTCTTCTGAAAACAGTCTTTTTAACTCTGTGACGGTTATATTAGCGGGCAACTGACATAGTTTTTCAAATGGGTATGTATAAGAAAGCCGCTCATTTATGATATCTTTATATTCTGATGAAATGTTCTTATAACTATCAAAAAAAGTGGTATTTATTTCATCGTACTGGTCGGAAACAATTTCAATTTCATAAGAAGGAATGATGTTTAATTCAAATGTTTTATCATCATGCTCAAAGTGTTTAATAAGCGCCGGCATTATCCAGTCGAAATATGTTTTTGCACCTTTTGTAATGGCAACAGGTACATTTTTATTTTTAAAGCATTCCAATATACATTTAAAAGTATTGATTTTTCCATTTGCTTTATCCAGAGTAGCGCAAATATATAGCTTTTCACGTGCACGAGTGAGTGCAACATACAAAATTCGTTGTTCTTCTGACAAAGTTTCAAGATTCATTTTTTCTGCAATTGCTCTTTTAATGATTGTTGGATAGGAAAAACGTTTTTCATAGTCTACATAACTGATTCCCAATCCTAGTTTTTTGTGAAGAAGCATGTCACCAGTGGTATCTAAAAAATTGAATCTTTTTGCACATTGGCACAAAAAAACAACACCAAACTCCAATCCTTTACTTTTGTGGATTGTCATAATTCTGACCGCTTCTTCATTTTCACCAATAAGTTTCGGAGAATCACCATCTCCTGATTTTAACGGAAGGTCTTCTATATAACGAATAAAACTAAATATTCCTTTAAAGTCACCTGCCTCAAAACATTCAGCTTTATAAAATAACAACTGAATGTTCGCCTTTTTTTGTTTTGCAAGAGGAAGAGTAAGGATATAGTTTAAATATCCGCTTTCATTTACAAGAAAACGCAGAAATTCACTCGATCGCATATAACTTGATGCATTTTTGAATTTGTTTAAATCATCAAAAAAACCTATTATCTTTTTTGTTAACTCGTCGTTATATGATTCTGTATATTTTAATAATGCGTCGTAAAAATATGATTTTTTTTCACAGAGTCGGATTTTTAAAAGTTCATTATCATTGAAATTGTAAATACCAGAACGCATAGTTGCTACAAGATTGATATCATCTATTGGATTTAATATAGCTTTTATAAAACTAATGAGCGCTTTTATTTCAATGCTTTCGTAATAATTGTCGCCAGCATCCGAAAAAGCTGGTATATTATTATTTTTTAATACTTCTTCAAATTCTTTTGCAGAATTTTTTGTGCTGCGCATAAGTATAACAATATCACCATAATTAACCGGTCTTTTTGCGTTGGCTTTTTTGTCATAAATAAGTGTTTTGCTGTTAATAAGTTTTTTTATTTCTTTTGCCACAAAATTTGCTTCTACAACTGTTTTGCTGACATCGTCGAGTAATTCATCATTATCAGAAACATCTGTCGAAACGGATGCTTTTTCATAATCAATAACATTTACAGAAACAGTTTCGTATAGGTCGTCCCTATAAAACTCATTATTGTTTTCGCATAAATAGCTATCAGACAAATACTTCATTTCACCAACTTGTTCTGACATTATTTTGGAAAAAATGATATTTACTGCATCAAGAATGCATTTTCGGCTTCTAAAATTTTTGTTGAGTGATATTTTAGATGTTTCGTGATATTCGTTTTCGTTAAATTCATAATAGCTATCTGTTTTTTCCTTAAAGATCAAAGGAGCGGCATCGCGGAACTTATAGATGCTTTGTTTTATATCCCCTACCATAAAAACATTCTTGCCATTTGAAATAAGCGAAAAAATTCTATCCTGTATCTCATTACAATCCTGATATTCATCAACATAAATTTCAGAAAATTTTTTAGAAATTTCATCAGCAATTTCACTTTTGTTTTTATCTTCATTTTGTAAAATTTTTAAAGCAAGATGTTCGTAATCTGAAAAATCGATAATATTCTTTTTGTTTTTTAAAAAAGTATATGTATCGTCAACTCTGTCTACAATTTCAACAATTTTTTCAATAAAAGGTTTGCAATGCAAAAATTCATCTTTAATTTCTTCGTTTGAAACATCAAAAATATCAGCACATTTTTTGATTTGTTCACGTGCTGTTTTTCTGAATGATTCAATTTCATCGAGCATAACAATATTTGCCTCTTTTTTTATGCCAGATGAGAACGTGGGAAGTTTTAAGTTACTTGATGCTTTGTAAAGCTTTTCCCATTCATCAAAATAATTCTCAAAATTTTTGATACATAAAAATTCAGTATTAAAAAAATCAATAACAACTTGTGGAGTATCAAATCTTTTTGCTATATCAAATATTTTTTGATAATTATTTATGGCAACTTCAAAGTGTGTTTTAGCTTGCTCAATAAGAATTCTTTTGTGTTCATCTGCCGAAAAATTCTTATAGCAGTTAAAAATGTAATTTTTCCAATCAGCAGGTGAAGATAATGTTCTTGAAAAATTATAAATTTTTTTGATGTATTCAGATAATTTTTTATCTGTTTTTGGTGAATAAAGTTTTATAAGTTTCAAAAAAAGTTTATCGTCATTTGCATAATATTCATCAAAAACCATCTTTACAGCCTGGGCTTTTAAGGTTTCCAACTCGCCTGTATCACCAGTTTTAAAATCAGGTGATATCGAAAGTGCATTAAAATTTTCTTTGATAAGATTTAAGCAAAAACTATGTATTGTACATATTGAAGCATTGTCGATAAGAGCAAGCTGTCTTGAAAGTATGGGGTTTTCGTTATCTTTATCAAGTTCATCTATAATTCTTAAACGTATACGTTCTTTAAGTTCAGAAGCAGCAGCATTGGTAAATGTAACAACTAATATTTTATCAATGTCAACACCGTTTTTATCAAGAATCCTGTTAATAATTCTTTCAACCATTACGGCGGTTTTTCCAGAGCCTGCCGCAGCGGTTACCAGAAGATTTGAAACCGGTGCAGTTATAGCATTTTGTTGTTCTTTAGTCCACATCTTCCATTCCCTCCAGTTTTTCCCACACCTCGTCGTCTTTTAATGTTGCAAGATTCTCCGAAGTGTATATTGGATTGTTTGCATCGAACTTACAAATTGAACTGTAAATACAGTAAGAGCAAGGATCAGAATCTTTTGCAATACATGGAGTTATATTAAACTGTCCTTCAAAAAGCTCATTACATAGACTTTTTATACCTCTTTTTATATGATTTGACAAAGTATCAAATCTTTTTTCATTGGCTTTTTTTGCACGATTTGCCGATATATTATCATACGCACTTATAACATCTTTGTTATCGAGAATCAAACCTTTGAGTTTTAATGCGTTTTGCATTTTGTCAACTGCTTTATCAATTTGTGTTCTGGAATCTTCTTTTAAAATATAATCCTCGAATTTAAAATATAAAGCACCTGCTTTTTTAAAATCTTTTTCACTATCAGAAAGAGCGCTTAAATACACCATAAGCTGCACATCAAATCCATAAAAAATGTTTGACAGGCTGAATGTTTTATTGCCGGTTTTGTAGTCGACAATCCGTATAAATGTACCTTCGGCTGTTTCGTATTTGTCAGCTCTGTCGATGATACCCATAATTTTAACTTTTTTACCATTGTCAGTTTCAATTTCAAAATTCGTTTTGTCATCCAAGCCAAATTCAATTTCATATCCGAGCGGTATAAAGCTAGATTTGATAATGTGGAACTTAAGAACATCAAAACACGAAAACAAAGCTTCGCGAAGTCTTTCAATAACAAAAGCTTGCCTTTTGCAATCATCCGCGCTATTTTGCGATAGTTTCTCAATTTCTTCTTTAATATATAAATCAATTTTTTCTTTTATATACTCATCTTCAACACTAACAAAATCTGATTTATCCTCTTCTATTTTTTTGCAGATGTTTTCAAAAACCATGTGGACGAATGTACCTACATCAGCAGCATTCATATCAAAAATTTCTTTTTCATCAAGCTTTAATATGTATTTTAAAAAGTACATAAATTTACAGCTGCGATATGTTTGAAGTTTTGATATCGATGTAAAAATTTCATCACCAAAAACCTTTTCGATAAGGGATGGAGAAATCTTATCAAACAATGGATTATAATCAAAGAAATTTTTGATTTTGTTTGCAACATCAACATCATTTTTTAAATAGTATTTATACACATCTGCCCATATAGCATCTTTATTATTTTCGTTAATTGCAACAATAAGATTTTCAATTGTGGCATTGCAAATAGTGACTTTATCAATTTCCGCTTCATATTCACTGCGCATTGTAATGTTTATATCCGGAAAAATCTTTTTTAAAGTTGAAAATAAAAAAGCGGGTCTTAAAGCTTTAGATGCACTGTCTTGAACTGGAAAAGAAATATAAAGTCTTTCTGACGGAGTCATTATACAGTTATATATTAAAAATTTGTTATAAAAAGCTTTTGTTTTTGAAGTTTCCGAAAGTTCAAGTCCTTTTTCTAAAAGTTTGTCACGTTCTATGTCGGTAAAAATAAAATCTGCTTTTTTAGGTGTTGGAAAAAATCCATCAACAGCACCTAAAACAAAAAGAGCCCTTATGTCATTTGAAACTGTTCTGTCGGTATTTCCTATTATAACGTTATCAGAATTATACGGAACATATCCCTGATTTTGCATAGAAAAAGCAGTGGCAAGTTGGTTACGAAACTGTTCTGGTGTAATTATATCATCACCGATATGGAGCACTATTTCTTCAAGTGTATCAGCTAAACATTCCATACACGAAAGATATTGTTTAGCGTTTTTATTATCGCCTTTTTTTTCAAAATCTTGTATCATTTCAGTTATTCTGTCGAAAAAATTCATTGTATCAAGATACAGATAAAGCGATTTTGCCATAACAGATGCTTTTTTTCTGCCTTTAATGTCATTATGAAAAGATTTTATGTTGAAAATAAAAGTATTTCTGGCTATTAAAAGTTCGTCAGTGAATTTTTTGCTCAAATTTGCATTGTTTGAATATGCTTTCAATTGATAATTCCACTTTTCATCATTATACCATGCTGTTTTATTTAAATTTGTGGCAAGTGCATAGTTTTCAAGTATGTTAATTTGTCGGTCAGACAGATTTGTATATCCAGAATGCAAATATGAAAAAACACTTTCATAACTATATTTCTCAAGATAAATATCTATTGCACCAAGTACAAAATTAATAATTGGATGAGATAAAGAAGATTTCTTTTCATCGATAAAATATGCAATATTATATTTTTCAAATGTACTTTCGATTAAAGGAGAATATTCGGATAAGTTAGCAGAAATCACGCCAATCTGATTGTAACGGTATCCTTCCTCACGGCATAATCTTAAAATTTCTTTAGCTGTATTTTCTACTTCGGTATATGGATTTTTATCGTAAAAAAGCAAAATTTCGTTATTTATATCTTTTCCAATACCAAATTTATTTTCACATAGCGCCTTATTAAGCACATTAAACATTTTTGAGTTGCTATGCTTAATATTTTGTGATAAAAATATTTTTTGGCCTATCGGCAGATTTTCATTGTTGCATACTTTCAAAAGTTTGTCACAAGTTATTACAACTGGCGAAAATAAGCTTGTTTTTGTAATTTCATTGCAGACAAGATTGTTTGTTGTTAAAGTTATATACACTTCATCTGCCATAGAAATTATTTTTTTGATTATGTTTATTTCCTGGGGAATAAAACTTGAGAATTTATCGAAAATAACAATTGAATTGTTGAAAAGGCAAGAACTATCCATTGTGTTGTAAATTTTATCTAAAACATCTTCAAAGTCAACATAATTGCTTCCTAATTCATTTGAATATGCGTGATAAAGCTTACAAAAATCTTCAAGCTTAGATTTTAAAATTTTGTTTTCAGTATTTTGTGAAACTGATTCTAAATCATTTGTGGTTATGTCATATTTTTTGAATTCAGAGATTGTGTTCATGCAAAGCTGTGCAAACCCCTGGGTGTTTTTTGAATTTTTATAGAAGGACAAATCGCATTTATCAAGAATTTTGGAGATAATTATCCCCTTTCCGGTATTTGTGAGTTTTTTTGCAGTAAGCCCGCCGCATTCGGAAAACACACGAACCCCTATTCTTTCGAAAGAAAGAACATCGACACTGTTTTTATGTATGGAACCAGTAGTTTTTAAAACCATTCGTTCAGCTTGGTGAGTAAACTGTTCGGGCACAATAAGACATATTTTTTGTGCTGAATTTTTTATTAAATTGTCAAATACATATTTAGTTTTTCCCGAGCCGCTTACGCCATATATAAAATTTAGTGCCATCTTAATTATTTCCTCCAAAAATTAAGCTTAGACAATCTTATACTTATATACGATAAAAGATATGAAATTGCCCAATCACAAATAAAAAACACAATATATGCCAATATCAAAAGTGCAACCATTGGAATTTTTATTGTTTCAAAATTTATAAAAATTTTTGAAACAAAGAATCCAATGGCAAGATACATATTTATAACCAAAAATTTAATTATAATTTCTATTTTAAAATTTCTTGTTTTTTCAATAAAGTATTTAACAATTGCATAGTTTCCAAACGAAATCAAATATACAATTGCAATGAATTTATCCGGTAACAAAAAATACAAAATAAGGCTTGTTGCAAAATAAGTAATGAGTGCATTTTTTATTCCGTCTTTATCGACTACAAGGCACAATAAAGTTGTTGAAATGCAAAGCATAACAATTTTTAATGTATCCACTATAACTGATAAATATAGTATTATAAAAGAAAGTGCACACATAAAGGCGCATCGTGAAACTGTTTTTGCATTCAAAATAAGCCCTCCAAAATCAAAAATCAGCAACAGGATATTAAATCTGAACCCATACATTCACAGCAACAATCTGCGCAAATAATCCCCTGACAGCAATCACAAGCACTTGTTCCTTGAGGATATCTATTCATATTGCCAACATTTCTGTATGTGTTAAAGCCACTCATCATAGAATTTCTTGCATTCTGGTATTCAGCATTTGATGGCTCCATTGCACAAGCTTTATCTAAATGGTCGCGAGCCATATCGTAAAATCCTTTTCTTAAACAAATAACACCGTATAAATAGTGCCATTGCGCACCTCTGTCAGACATTTGATTTAAAAGTTGCTCTGCCTGAACAATTCTGTTTGCATTAATGTAGGCTCTTACGGTATTAAAATTTGCCTGATTTGATGATGAATACCCACCGGATGAATATCCATTTGTCTGGGAACTGCCTTTGGTAAGAGTATCGTATGCATCATTAACTTCTTTTAGTTTTTCTGCCGCAAGGTCTGCAAGTGGATTGTTAACA
>SVJU01000010.1 GCA_015068825.1 Oscillospiraceae bacterium
CAGGAGATGGAATGTATAAATCATCGGATTGTGCAAAAACATGGGAGAAATTATGCGGTGCAATTGATAGCGCTCAAAGGATAGTTCCTGACAGCGAAATTATGGATAGGTTATATGTAGGTTCATTTAAAAAAGGATTTGCTATTGTTGATGATGGAGTGATTACCTATAAAGGAATTGCCGATGGACTAAGCTATGGTGATAATGAAGCGCTTTCGTATTATGAAATTGCACAAAATCCCAATAATCCAAATCATTTGGTTACATGCGGACATGGAGGGGCAAAAACTTCCAGGGGTTCTGGTGTTCACGAATCGTTTGACAGAGGTGAAACATGGAATTACGTTTGTGAGCTCCCTGGTTCCGTTGATTCATACAGAGTCAGATATCATTTGGATGGCAAAAGGGTATTTATCACTACATCAAACGGCACATTTGTGTATATGCCCGAAAAATATAAACAATATAAAGATATAATTTATTCTGATATAGAAAATTCTTTTGCGAAAGAAAAAATAGAAGCACTTTATGAAGATGGTATTTTAAATAAGTATCATAATGGATTGTTTAAACCTGATGCAAAGGTTTACCGTTGGGAATTTGCAAAAGCTGTAAACAATGCGTTAGATTTAAACAGTGTTTCTTACAAACAAATTTATTCCGATATAGAACAAATCAGTAAACATTATTTTTATACAGCAGCACTTTGTGAAAATGGTGTTTTGGATGTTTCTGAAGGCGAAGAATTCAGACCCTATACCTTTTTAAAATATTCAGAGATTAAAGATATGGCTGAAAATATCAGAATAAAACTAAATAAAGATGAAGTGGATTTAGATAGTTTGAACTTGAATTTGTCTGATGATTCGGTTGTTACGAGGGAACAGACCGCATATATTTTGTACCACATTTTAAATGATTAAGGAGAATACGTATGAGAAAAATATGTAAGATAACATCTTTGATATTAGTGACATTATCTTTATTAAACAGTGTAGCATTTGCAGATATCAGTATATCACCCGTTGATTATGATGGAACGCATATTACAATAAGTGGCCAAAGTGATGAGGGTGATGGAAAAGTTGTTACGCTTACAATGATAAAGCGTGATGAAAACAGCATTGATACTCCGCTTGGAAAAGAAATTTACGAAATGACAGAGGCTGAACTTAAAAATGTGTATGTTAAACAAACCAGCCTTTTAAACGGAGAATTTTTGTTTAAATTTACTCCTGTATTTGCAAACGGCATTTATGATATATATGTGAATGTTGAAGGAGTAAGTGGTAAGGCCAATACAAAAGTTTATTCATATTTTAACATAGATTTTTTAAATAATCTTCTTGCTTTAATAAATGATGGAAAGGCAGAAAATGTAGGTGATGGAACCGACAAAGATGCTTACAAAGCGATACAGGATAATTTAAAAACTGTGTTTGTGGGTGTAAGTGATATTTATTTGAATCAGGATGTGAGCATCCAAAAAGAAATTGTAAAGGCTATTTGTAGTTTATCTGGTTTTGAAAATTTGGATGCTGTTACTGTTGAAATTAACAGACTTGCTGTTTTAAGCAAAATTTATGCTTTGAATGATGCAGTAAATACAATTTTAAATAATGAATCTAATCTCGGATTATCCGGCAAACCGGCATTTTTGGTTTTCTCGGGTGAAGAAGATACATTCAAAAAAGATGTAACCAACAGATTGAAAGACACATCTCTTGATAAGGATTTTGTGAAGTTGTTTACTGAAGCGGTATATCTTGAAAAAATTTATCAGGCAAAAAATACTGACGAAATTTATAATATTATGGAAAATATAAAAGATAATACCGAAATTGATGTAAGTAAGTATTTCTCGTTTTCAAGAAAATCAGAAATTGATGCTGCACTTGTTGGAAAAAAATGGGATGCTGATACACTTACCAATAAAATAGATTATGTAATCAATAATACTTCATATCCTGCAGGCGGAGGCTCTGGCGGCTCGAAAGGTGGCGGAGGAAGTATCAGTGTTGGCACAATTGTTGCAACAGTAGCAGGAAATTCTTCACAGGATACACAAAACAAACCAAAACTTAGTTTTAGTGATGTACCCGAATCACACTGGGGATATAAACCTGTAAATACATTATATTCAAGAGGTGTAATACAGGGCGACGGAGAAGGAAAGTTTTATCCTGAAAGAATGGTTACAAGAGCAGAATTTGCAAAAATGGTATCTGAAATGTTTTCAATTACGGATGAGAATGCAAAAAGTGCATTTTTGGATGTGTCAGAGGCTGACTGGTACTATTTATATGTATCATCTTTATCGTCAAATAAAATCATATCAGGAAAAACAGAAAATGAATTTGTACCCAATGATTATATAACAAGGGAAGAAGCTATACAGATTTTATACAGAATAGTTGTTCAGAAAAACAGCGTTATAGAGAAAAAACGCGAAATAATAAAATTTGCAGATACAAGTGATATTTCAGATTATGCACTTGTTGGAATTATGGCGCTTTATGCAGGTAACATTTTAAATGGATATGAAGATGAAACAATAAAACCTAAAAACAAAATCACAAGGGCAGAAAGTGCACAACTTATTGTGAATTTGTATTCTAATATGAGGTAGGTGATTTTATATGAAAACAAAAATTTTAAGCATTATTATGGCATCATTAATTTTGATGTCTGTGTTCACCATTAATATAAATATATATGCTGATAATTCGGATTATTTACTTGAAGAATATGCAGAAAATAACGAATTTTTAAAAGCAATTGGTATTTACGATGACGATTTTAACGAAAATGCCAAAGCAGTTTTAAGCAGAGGCGAATTTATACATTATGCGTTTCGTTTATTAAATTATAATGCGCAACCGGTTGAACAATCACCGTTTTGGGATTTAAAACCTGATTATGAGTATTACAAAAGTGTTGCCAATGCGTATATGTGCGGAATAGTAAATGGTTATGCAGACGGAAGTGTTGGTGTATATAAATCAATTAAAGTAGAAGATGCCATTGGAATTCTAGTAAGAATTCTTGGCTACGAAAACTTTGTAAATGAAGCTTATACATATCCTGATGGAGTGCATAAATTAGGTGTTCGTTTAAAGCTTGTTGATAATCTTTCTTTTGAAGAAGAACTTACATATTCTGGTATGTCGGCACTTTTAAAACGTGTTTTAAGAACTCCAGTAATGGAGCAGACTGTTTTTGGCGACAAAGAAGATTTTGATAACAGTGAAGATGTAACTTTGCTTAGTCAGAATTTTGATATATATTTTATTGAAGGTATAGTAACATCTGACCAGATATCTTCGTTAAGTAAATATGACGAAGTAAATTTGGGTAAAATTAAGATTCTTGATACAACTATAAATATGGATTATTCAGGAATAAGATACCTTGGATATTATGTTGAGTGTTGGTATAAGTGTGAAAATAACAGCAAAACAAATGAACTTGTTTATATAAATCCTGTTAATAATGATGTTACAACCATTTTAGATGAGCAGTTTGACTTGGTTGTAGATAACACAATTAAATACTATATCAATAACAAAGAAAAACGAGTTAAAACTAATTTTGCAACAGTGTATATCTATAATGGTAAAAAAATAGATTACACAACCGAGTTTAATGAAGAACTATTCAAAGGAGAGTGAATTAATAAGAAATAAAAATCAAATAAATTAATAAGATGATATAAAGTGTATCATATTTTTATTTTTGTTGTCATATCAATATAGAAAATAATTATGAGAGGTGGTTAATATGAATAAAAATTTTAATTGTAAGAAAACACAACAAGAAAAAGAAATAAAAATTTTAGTAACATATGGAGACAAGCCATTAATAGATTGTATGAAGAAAATAATTTCAAAAAGAATTTTATAATTTAACAAATAAAGCTTTACAATGCGATAAAAGCCATATATAATATTTATATTAGATTAAATGTGTGGCTTTTGTCATTTTACAATATTTGGAGGTAATAAATGGCAAAAAACAGAGCCGCTTTATATGGAAGATTGTCTAAAGAGGACATTGATAAAATAAACGAAGGAGATGATAGTAAAAGCATAAAAAATCAAAGATTACTATTAACAAATTATGCTTTGGAACAGGGGTTTGAAATTGTAGAATGGTATTGCGATGATGATTATAGTGGATTATATAATGACAGACCTGATTTTGAAAGGCTTATAAAAGATGCGCAGGATAAAAAGTTTGATGTTGTTATTGCTAAATCTCAATCCAGATTTACAAGAAATATGGAACATATGGAAAAATACTTACATACTTTGTTTCCTATATTAGGTATTAGATTTATTGGCATAGTTGATAATGCAGATACAGCTGTTGCATCAAATAAAAAAGCTCGTCAGATTAATGGTCTGATAAACGAATGGTATTGTGAAGACCTGTCTGAAAATATAAAATCTGTATTTAAAGCAAAAATGAAAGATGGTCAATATATTGCAGCACATCCACCGTATGGCTATTTAAAAGATCCATCAAATAGACATACTCTTATTATTGATGAATATGCAGCCAAAATAGTAAGACGAATTTATGATATGTATATATCAGGAATGGGAAAGGGTGCAATAGGTGTAAAATTGACTAAAGAGGGTGTTTTGATACCGAGCGAATATAAGAGACAAGTTCTTAAGATGAAATATCATAATGCAAATGAAAGTAAATGCTCAAAATTATGGTCATATCAAACGATACATTCTATATTAAATAACGAAGCATATACGGGTACAATGATACAATCAATGTTTACCACTGTATCATACAAATCAAAGAAAAAGAAAAAATTACCCGAAAACGAATGGATAAAAATTCCTGGCGCATACGAGCCGATTATTGATTTGGAAACTTGGAAAATTGCTCAAAAACTTCAAACGCAACGAACACGTCCTATAAATGCCGATCAAAGCAATGGTATTTTTAGTGGAATATTACAATGTTCTGAATGCAAAAAGTCAATGTCAAGAATGTACCACAGGCGTTCCTATGAGTTTATTGGTTTTTGTTGTTCTACATACAAAAGATTTGGAAATCAGTTTTGCTCACAACATGGAATCTTAAATAAAGATTTAGAAGAAATTGTTTTATCAACAATAAAACAAGAAGCAAAAAAAATACTAACACAAAATGACGTTGATAAGTTAAAAGATTTTGATGGATGTAATTTGAGTACTAAGAGACAAGTTTTGAAGGAAACGAAAAATATGCTTCTGGATAAGATTGAAAAGATAGATAAATATTTGAAAAAAATCTATGAAGACTATGCTGATGAAGTGTTAGAAAAAACTGATTATATTAATTTAAAAACTCAATACAACTCAGATAAATCGAAAATAATCATTCAGATAGATGAAATTGATACAACTTTAAGTCAAACAGGTTTGTTTCAAAAAAAGCAGGATGAATGGATTACTAAGTTTAAAAATTATATTGACATAGATGATCTGACAAGAGATATGGTTGTTGAAATGATTGATAAGATTGAGATAGGCAAGGATAATGAAGTGCATATATTCTTCAAGTTTTCAAATGAGCAAAAATTAATACAGTGACTACTTTACCTATATGCCAGGTGTGTTGCTATGGCGGAACACCTTGCAGGAAGTGTTGAAGAATTTGTTGGACTTATGAATAAGCGTGCAAAAGAGCTTGGCATGAATGAAACAAACTTTGTTAATTGTAATGGTCTTGATGCAGAAGGGCATAAAATAAGCGCATATGATATTGCACTTATGTCAAGAGAGCTTTTAAAACACGAGGATATATTTGCTTTTACTACTATTTGGATGGATTCTTTAAGAAACGGAAAATTTACACTTTCAAATACAAATAAATTAATTCGTTTTTATAAAGGTGCAACAGGACTTAAAACAGGATCTACGTCAGTTGCAAAAAACTGCATATCTGCAACAGCAAAGCGTGATGGAATGCACCTTATTGCAGTTGTTATGGGAGCACCAACATCTAAAGAACGCTTTAAAGATGCATCTGATCTTTTAAATTA
The DNA here is from genome assembly GCA_015068825.1 of Oscillospiraceae bacterium. Lineage (GTDB taxonomy): Bacteria > Bacillota > Clostridia > UMGS1810 > UMGS1810 > Qingrenia. Next base: position 6,050 of record SVJU01000010.1, read on the forward strand.
CGGTTTTGGTGCTTATGGTGTTAAAACCGTTATAAAAAAAGGTGATGTGCTTGCAACTCAAAAGGTAAATAAAGGGACAAAAAATGAAGCTAAGCTTATTGCTGATAAAGATTATACATACCTTTACAAAAAAAGCGAGAAACAAAATGTATTGCCTGAGATATCGGCCGAATTAAGTGTTGATGCACCGGTTGAAAAGGCAAAAAAAGGCGGCAAGGTGAAAATAGTTGCCAATGGTAAGGTTATGGATGAAGTTGACCTTGTTTATAATGATGATATTGATAAAAAGAAAGTATCGGGAGTATATTTGTCAATACTTTCAAATTGGCTAAAAAGAGGATGAAAATATGAAAAAAGTACAAATAGGAAATGTTGTTATTGGCGGCGGTGAAAATATAGCTGTCCAATCAATGACAAATGTAAAAACTAAAGATGTTGAAAAATGTGTTGATCAGATAAAATCACTGGAAGATGTCGGGTGCGATATAATAAGAGTTGCTATTCCTGATATGGAAAGTGCAAAAGCAATTTCGAAGATAAAATCAAAAATCAGTATCCCTCTTGTTGCGGATATTCATTTTGATTACCGTCTTGCGCTTGAGTGTATTGAAAACGGTGTTGATAAAATAAGACTTAATCCTGGAAATATTGGCAGTGAAGACAGAATAAAAGAAGTTGCCAAAAAAGCAGATTTGTATAATATCCCTATAAGAATTGGTGTAAATGGCGGTTCGTTGGAAAAGGATATATTACAAAAACATGGCGGACCTACAAGCGAGGCTATGATTGAAAGTGCAAAAAGGCATATTGATATTTTAAATAAATTCGATTTTGATAATATAGTGGTATCTTTAAAAGCATCAGATGTAATTAACACTATAAAAGTTTATACTCTTGTCAAAGAAAAGCTTGATTATCCGCTTCATCTTGGTGTTACTGAAGCTGGAACTTATCTTTCTGGTACAGTAAAATCTTCAATAGCAATAGGAACGCTTCTTAAAAATAAAATAGGGGATACAATACGTGTTTCGTTAACAGATGACCCTGTTAATGAAGTTATAGTTGCAAGAGAAATTTTAAAATCGCTTAATCTACTTAAAAATGCACCTGTTATGGTTTCGTGCCCAACTTGTGCAAGATGTAATATAAATCTTATTGAACTTGCAAAAAAAGTTGAAAGTTATCTTGCAGGTGTTAAAAAAAATATAAAAGTTGCTGTAATGGGATGTGCAGTTAATGGTCCAGGAGAAGCAAGAGAAGCCGATATAGGTGTTGCTGGTGGCAATGGATATGGTCTTATATTCAAAAAAGGTGAAATCTTTAAAAAAGTTAAAGAAAATGAACTTTTCGATGAACTAAAAAAAGAAATTGAAAAAATGTAATATAATTTAAGCGAAGCAAAAATTGTTGCTTCGCTTAAATTATGCAAAATATTTTAAAAAAATAAAATAAAAGTGTTGCTTATTTTTGTTAAATAGATTATACTATAAGAATGATATAATAACATTTTTATAACAATTTAGGGATTTTAATCCTTTTACAAATTTTTATAAACAAAAGAAAGGTTTGGATTTTAAAATGAAGTTATCAAAATATTTGTTGCCTACCTTGCGTGAAGTTCCTGCTGAAGCAGAAATTACAAGTCATCAGCTTATGCTTCGTGCAGCTCTTATGAGAAAACTTGCTTCAGGTGTCTATTCTTTTTTACCAATGGGTTTAAAAACACTCAGAAAAGTAGAAGCAATAATAAGAGAAGAGATGAATAACGAGGATGCAATAGAGCTTTTAATGTCTGCATTACTTCCAGCAGAAAGTTATATGGCATCGGGCAGATGGGATGTTTTTGGTTCTGAAATGTTCCGTTTAAAAGACAGGTCAAACAGAGATTTTTGTTTAGGGCCTACTCATGAAGAAATTTTTACTGAAACTGTTAAAAACACAGTTAAATCCTATAAACAGCTTCCAATGACAATCTATCAGATACAGACAAAGTATCGTGATGAACGTCGTCCAAGATTTGGTGTTATGAGAAGCCGTGAATTTATTATGAAAGATGCATATAGCTTCGATAAAGATCAGGCAGGTCTTGATGCATCTTATGAAAAGATGTATCGTGCATATAAAAAAGCATTTGACAGAATGGGTCTTGACTACATTGTTGTTGATGCAGATTCGGGTGCAATGGGTGGTAGCGGTTCACAGGAATTTATGGTTAAATCAGATATCGGTGAAGACACTATTGCGTACTGTGAAAAATGTGGTTACAGTGCAAACAGTGAAAAAGCAGCTTGTATTCCTGAAAAAGGTTCAGATGAGCCGATGCGTGATATTGAAAAACTTCACACACCAAATGTTGGCACAATAGATGAACTTGTATCATCACTTAACACAAGTGCAAAAAACTTTGCTAAAACTCTTATTTATCGTGCGGATGATAAATTTGTTGCTGTAATGGTAAGAGGTGACAGAGATGTTAACGAGACCAAGCTTACAAATTATCTTGGCGCAATTGAAGTTGAGCTTGCCGCAGCTTCTGATGTTATGGAAATAACAAAAGCAAATGTAGGTTTTGCTGGTCCTATTGGACTTGAAGTTGAAGTCATTGCAGATAATGAAATAATGGAAATGCACAATTTTGTAGTTGGCGCTAATGAAACAGATTATCATTTTATAAATGTAAATGTGGGCAGAGATTTTACACCAGATCATGTTGGAGATTTCAGAACAGTATGCGAAGGCGATGTTTGTCATAAATGCGGTGGTAAAATCAGTATTTGTCAGGGTATTGAAGTTGGACATATATTCAAACTTGGGACAAAATATACTGAAGCTTTGGATTGTACTTTCCTTGATGAAGATGGAAAACCGCAGGTGCCGATTATGGGATGCTATGGAATTGGTGTAAACCGTTGCGTTGCAGCAATTATTGAACAGCATAGTGATGAAAAAGGTATAATTTGGCCAATGAGTGTTGCTCCGTTTGAAGTAATTGTTGTTGTTCCAAATATGAAAGATGAAGCACAGAAAAATGGCGGTGAAATGATTTATAATGAGCTTAAAAAGCTTGGCATAGATGTTTTATATGACGACAGAAATGAACGCGCTGGTGTCAAATTCAATGATGCAGACCTTATTGGTATTCCTGTAAGAATTACAGTAGGTAAAAAGTTTGGCGAAGGTATTGTTGAATTTAAAGAAAGAAAGTCTGACGAGATTTTGGAAATGAGCATTGAAGATGCAATAAATAAAGCAAAAGAAATAGTAGAAAGGGAAAGATAAAAATGGCAAAAGTAAGAACAAGATTTGCTCCAAGCCCAACAGGATATATGCATATAGGAAACCTTAGAACTGCTCTTTATGCATATCTTTTAACAAAAAATATGGGTGGAGATTTTATACTTAGAATTGAAGATACTGACCAGGAAAGATATGTTGAAGGTGCAGTGGATCTTATTTACAGAACAATGAAAGAAACAGGACTTACTCATGATGAAGGTCCTGATATCGGTGGTGAATATGGTCCTTATATTCAAAGCGAAAGAAGAAATATTTATAAAGAATATGCTGAAAAATTAGTTGAGCTTGGCGGAGCATATTACTGTTTTTGTGATAAAGAAAGACTTGATAAACTTAAAGAAGCGCAGACTGCAAGAAAAATGACTCCAAAATATGACGGTTTTTGTAAAGGTCTTTCAAAAGAAGAAATAGAAGAAAAAATTAAAGCAGGTGTTCCGTATGTTATAAGACAAAAAATTGATCCACACGGTACTACAAGCTTTGAAGATGCAATTTTCGGTAAAATTACTGTTGAAAATTCTACTCTTGATGATAATGTCCTTTTAAAATCAGATGGACTTCCAACTTACAATTTTGCAAATGTTGTTGATGACCATTTAATGAATATCACTCACGTTATAAGAGGTAATGAATATCTTTCAAGTACACCTAAATATAACCTTTTATATAAGGCTTTTGGTTGGGATATTCCTACTTATATTCATGTTTCGCCTATCATTAAAGAATCAGGTAAAAAATTAAGTAAGCGTGAAGGTGATGCTTCTTATGAAGATTTTATTAATAAAGGTTATTTAAAAGATGCAATAATTAACTATATTGCACTTTTGGGTTGGAGCCCCGGAGGAGAAGAAGAAGTTTTTGATATGGAAGGACTTATTAAAAACTTTGGTATTGATGGCATAAGTAAATCTCCAGCGGTGTTTGATGAGAAAAAATTAAGCTGGCTTAATGGTGAATATATCAGAAAAATGACAATAGAAGAATTTACCGAAAAAGCTATGCCATACTTTAAAGATGCCGTAAAAAGAGATGTTGATTTTACTTATCTTGCGTCGCTACTTCATGACAGAACAGAAAAATTTTCTGACATTCCTGAGCAGATTGACTTTATAGATGAACTTCCGGAATATGATATTTCACTTTATACACATAAAAAAATGAAAACAAATCCTGAAAATTCACTTGAAAGCCTTAAAAATTCTTTACCTGTTCTTGAGGCTATAACTGATTGGAATGCTGAAAATATTCATAATGAATTATTTAAACTTATTGAAAAACTTGAAGTTAAAAATGGTCTTATCTTATGGCCTTTAAGAGTTGCAATGAGTGGTAAAGCATTTACTCCTGGTGGTGCTATTGAAATAGGCGAACTTTTAGGGAAAGAAGAATCTATAAAAAGAATTAAAGCAGGAATAGATAAATTAAGTGCAAATTAAAGTATATTTCAACTTCTTAAAGGAGAAAAAATATGTTTTACTTGTTTTTAACACTTGCATTGATTTTAATTGACCAGACAACAAAAATTCTTACTATAAACAACATTCCTTTTGAAGAAAGCATAGGTATAATTCCTGGATTATTATCTTTTTCTTATATAAAAAACCCTGGTGCTGCATGGGGAATGTTTGCTGGTGGAAGATGGTTTTTTATAATTTTCACAGCTTTGGTTTTGATATTACTTACTTTTGTAATAATCAAAACCAAATCTAAAAACAAAATTTTCAATTTTTCCGTTTCGCTTGTTTTTGCAGGTGCGATAGGAAATTTTATTGATAGGGTTTTTCGTGGTGGCATGGTTGTGGATATGATAAAATTAGATTTTATTAATTTTCCTGTTTTTAATTTTGCTGATTGTTGTGTTGTGATTGGTGCGGTTCTTCTTTGTGTATATATTCTGTTTTACTTTGATAAGGAGAAGAACGATGGAGAGAATTAGCGTCATTTGCGATACTGATAATATAAGACTTGATAAATTTATTAAAATTGAAAATCTTACCAGAAGTGCCCTTCAGAAACTTATAGATGAAAATAAGGTCTTGATAAATGGTAATGTGCAAAAGGCAAGTTATAAATTAAAATGCGGCGATGAAATTGAAATTTTGTATGATGAGCCTAAAGAACTTGATGTTGAGGCAGAAGATATACCACTTAATATTATATATGAAGATGAACATTTGTTGGTTGTAAATAAAGAACAAAATATGGTTGTTCATCCGGCTGCGGGGAATTATTCAGGAACTTTGGTAAATGCGCTTTTGTATCATTGCAAAGGTAAACTTAGTGGTATAAATGGAGTTATAAGGCCTGGTATTGTACACAGAATAGATAAAGATACTTCAGGACTTTTAGTAGTTGCTAAAACAAATAAGGCTCATTTGTCACTTGCTGAGCAGATAAAAGAAAAAAGTGTAAAGCGAAGTTATGTTTGTATTGCAAACGGTGTTATTCAAAATAATAAAGGTATGGTAGATGCACCAATTGGAAGACACCCATCTGAACGAAAAAAAATGGCGGTAACTGATAAAAATTCTAAAAATGCGGTTACACATTTTGAAGTCATTGAAAGGTTTCAGAATTATACTTTTCTTACTTGTAGGCTTGAAACAGGAAGAACACATCAAATAAGAGTTCATTTGAAATATATCGGGCATCCTGTGTTGGGAGATCCTTTATATGGACCAAAAAAGAATGAGTTTAATCTTACCGGTCAGATTTTACATGCTAAAACATTAGGTTTTGTTCATCCGCAAACCGGAGATTATATGGAATTTGACAGTGAAATTCCTGATTATTTTAATAATATTTTAAATAGTATTAAAGAAAAAAACTTATAAAGGGGAAGATAAAATGGATATTTTTTGTGAGTATATTGTAAAGGTAAAAAGAAGTCCGATAGAAATTTTAATTTCTGTATTTAGTGTTCTTGTGGCAGCAATACTTATTTTCATGTCACTTGCATTACTTTCAACACCGTTTTCTTCATTTGTATTACTAATTGATGCAGCAATTGTTTATGGCGTATATATTCTGATTACTCATTTTAATGTTGAATATGAGTATATTTTAACAAATGGCGAACTTGATATTGATAAAATAATTGCAAAAAGAAAAAGAAAAAGAATGTTCAGTATGAATGTTAAAGAGTTTGAAGTCCTTGAGCCTGTTGAGCAGAATAAAACATACGCAAATATTTTGGATTGCAGCACAAGAACTAATTCAGTTGATGTATACTATGCTATTTTTTCAAAAGATAATAAGCGTCAAACATTGATTTTTAACCCACCTCAAAAAATGTTGGAGAATATGAAACAATATTCACCAAGAACAATACATCTTAAAGGCGAAATTTATTAATGTTTAGGGGAGCTTTCTAAAAAAAATGAGCACAGGCATTGATATTTTAAAAATTTCACGACTTGAAAACCTTATTAAAAACGAAAAATTTTTGAATAAGGTTTTCAGCAAAAAAGAGATTGAATATTTTAAAACCCGCAATTTTAATTTGAGTACGGTTGCGGGTAATTTTTGTGCAAAGGAAGCTTTTTCAAAATCAATAGGAACAGGTGTAAGAGATTTTTCTTTAAACGAAATATCCGTATTGCGTGATGAGTTGGGAAAGCCTTATTATGAATTTTCACAAAATATTAAAGATATTTTGAAATTGAATCATATTGAAGAGGTTTGTGTTACAATTTCGCACGAAAAAGAATATGCAATTGCTTATGCATATACAAAAACAGGTATGAATTACGATAAGTTCCTTGTTGCAACTTCAAAAAGCAAAGTAGCTGATGATAGTATTATAAATTTTGATATGGTAAAAAATATTTTGCCGAAAAGAAAAGAAAATTCTCACAAAGGAACGTATGGAAAGCTTTTTGTAGTTGCAGGAAGCAAGGGACTTACTGGAGCAGCAAGACTTTGCTGTGAAGCTGCTTTAAAGTGTGGAAGTGGTCTTGTTACACTTGGCTGTCCGTCATCTCTTAACAATATTTTTGAAATATGCTTAAAAGAGGTTATGACATATCCATTGGATGATGAAAATGGTGTTTTATCTAAAAAATGTGAAGATAAAATTTCTGATAAATTAAATACATCTGATGTTGTTCTTTTTGGCTGCGGTCTTTCGAAAAATGACGATATAAAATATTTACTTGGAAAAATTATTGAATCTTCCAATATTCCATTAATTATTGATGCTGATGGAATAAATGTATTAGCTAAGAATATAAATGTATTAATGAATCATAGGCAACAAATAGTCTTAACGCCGCATATGGCTGAATTTGCAAGGCTTGTTGATAAAGATATTGATTTTGTGCTCCAAAATAGCGATAAGCTTGCCAGAGAGTTTGCGCAAAAGTATAATGTATATCTTGTTTTAAAATCGCATAATACAAAAGTTTTCTTGCCTGATGGAAGTGTGTATAAAAATATACTTGGAAATTCTGGTATGGCAACCGGTGGTACAGGGGATGTACTTGCGGGAATAATTGCTTCTTTTTTGGGACAGAACCTTGATTTTGCAAATTCAATCATATTGGGAGTGTATGTTCATTCGCTTGCAGCAGATATGGCAGCTTTGGAATATGGCGAATACTCTTTAGCTCCAACTGATATTGTAAATCATATTGCCTATGTTTTAAAATATTTGGGAGGCTAATTTTTGAATAAAATTAAATGTATTGCAATAATAATTGCTTTTACATTACTAACAGGATGTTCTGCTGTGTCAAAGGAAAGTTTCGAAGACAGATTTGATAAAAAATATCTTGAAATAGAAAATTACGCATCAAGCGGAAAAATTACTGTATACAGTAATAAAACAAAAAACAGTTACAATTTTATTCAGGCATATAAAAAGCCTGATATGTATATCTTGGAATATCCTGATGATAATATGAAAATGATTTTTTCGGAGGGAAAAGTTTTTATTACTAGTTCAAAAAACAATAAAAAAACAAGTTTTAAAGACGTGAAAGAAGAGTATATGCATATTTTTGTTGACAATTTTTTTAAAAATTATTTTTCTTGTCAAACCGGAGAATATTTATATGAAAAAAGTGGAAAAAATCTTATTTTAAAGTGTGATATAACAACACAAAGTGGAGATAATCTTGTAGAATTACTTACGATTGATGAAAAAAATTTAACTCCAATACATCTTGATGTTTTAAGAAAAGGTGGAGAAAAAGTTTTTGAAATAGTTTTTAATAAATTTGAATTTGTAAAAAAATTCAAAGATGATATTTTTGATGTGGAAGGGAAAACTAATGAGAACCTGGAGCGAAGTAAATCTTGATGCAATTAATGAGAATATTAATAGCATTAGAAGCATACTCAATAAAGATACAAAAGTTCTTGCTGTTGTTAAGGCGGATGCATATGGGCATGGTGCAGCTAAAGTAGCACTTTCACTTGTGAAAAACAAAATAGATTATTTAGGTGTTGCAACAAGTGGTGAGGCTATGGAACTTAGAAATATTGGCATAAAAACACCCATTCTGATTTTGGGTGCTATATATAACGAGAATATTGGTGAACTTATAAGTAATGATATTACTTTAACTGTGTTTGATTATAAAACAGCGCTTAATATTTCAAATGTTGCAAAAAAGCTTAATAAAATTGCCAAAATACATATTAAAATTGATACTGGTATGACGAGAATAGGTTTTTATCCAACTGATGATTCTGTTAAGGAAATTTGTAAGATTTCCAAACTCGATAGCATAGAAATTGAAGGAATGTTTTCTCACTTTGCCAAGGCGGATGAAGAAGATGAAAATCCTACACATATTCAATTTGAAAAATTTATGAATATAAAAAATAAGCTTGAAGAAATGAAAGTTCAAATTCCGATTTGCCATATTTGTAATAGTGCCGGAATTATTGATTTTCCCGAGTATCAGCTTAATATGGTGCGAAGCGGGATAATTACATATGGACATTATCCTTCAGAATGTGTAAATCACAAAAAAATCAAGCTGACACCCGCAATGACTTTTAAAACATTGGTTGCAAATATAAACCAGATTGAAAAAGGAACCAGTGTTGGTTATGGCGGAACTTTTACTGCAGAAAAAAGCATGAAAATTGCTACTTTGTTAGTGGGATATGCTGATGGATATTCAAGACTTTTGTCAAATAAAGCAGATGTTTTGATAAATGGAGAAAGGTGCAGTGTAGTCGGAAGAGTTTGCATGGATCAGACGATGGTTGATGTTTCAAAATTAAAAAATATTAATTTGGGCGACGAGGTTATATTATTTGGAAAAAGCGGTAATAATATTGTTACCGTAGAAGAAGTTGCTAAGATTATCGGAACAATTAATTATGAAATTCTTTGTGCAGTAAGTAAGCGAGTTCCCAGAATTTACATACAGGGCGCTTAATTTGGAATAAACTTCATTTGACAGGTTAAGCGCTTTTAAGGTATAATTCTAATATATCATAATTAGAAAAAACTTTATTGTAAATTCAAAATGTATAAAATTTATGATTTAAAGGGGGCTTGACTGACTTGGCACACCAAAAGAAGATACTCATAAGTATTTCTGATTCGCTTCTTGAAGAGGTAGATTTGCTGGCGCAAAATGAAAATATAAATCGCAGTGAATTTATAAGAGAAGCAATGAAGTTATACATTAAAGAACGCAAAAAACAACATCGTAAAGAAGCGATGAAAAAAGGTTATGAACAAATGGGCAAAATTAATTTAGAATTTGCGGATATGTGTTTTGAAGCCGATTGTCAGCAACAAAAAAACTACGAAGAAAAACTTTCGGAGTGTGAATAAAAAAGTGGTTGTAAAACGTGGAGATGTTTTTTACGCAGATTTAAGTCCTGTTGTAGGATCGGAACAGGGGGGAATAAGACCAGTTCTTGTTATTCAGAACGATGTTGGCAATAAATATAGTCCTACTGTTATTATTGCAGCAATTACATCGCAAATTAACAAAGCAAAACTTCCTACCCATATTGAAATTTCTGGCGAGGAATACGGACTGAACAAAGATTCGGTAATTTTGATGGAGCAGGTGCGAACTGTAGATAAAAAGCGATTAAAAGAAAAGATAGGGCATCTTGATGATGAACTTATGGAAAGAGTAAATGAGGCTTTAGAAATAAGCTTTGGTATAGGTGAATAGGTTCTATGTGGGATTCTACATAGAATTTAAGCTGTCTTATTACAAATAAGGCAGTTTTTTATTAGTTTATTTTGTATGAAAAGAAATAAAAAAATTGTGGTAATTTACATATTTTTCTAAAATATCTTGCATATTTAAAATTCATATGATATTATATGTATATAAGGCAAACTGTTTTTTAGTTTGTATGACGGTTTTAAATTTAATAAGGGAGTGATTTTGATGGTTAATTTAATCGTTGGAAGAAAAGGTACAGGCAAAACTAAATTGATGCTTGACAGTGTTAATTCGGCGGTTAACAGTGAACACGGAAATATTGTTTTTATAAATTCCGGTGATCGACATGTTTATCAGCTTAATTATGCAGTACGACTTATTGATGCAAGTGAGTATGCCATTAAAACTTACAGAGAGTTTATTTGTTTTTTAAACGGTGCGCTTTCTCAAAATTATGATATCACTCATATTTTTATTGATAGCCTTTTAAAGGTTGTTGATGATAATATAGAAAATTTAAGTGGTTTTATAGATGAAATTGATAAAATAGGAAATGAAAAGAATATTAAATTTACCATTACAATAAGTGCAGATAAATCTGAACTTCCTGAAAATGTGTATAAATATATTGGTTAAATATAAAAAAACAACCCCGATTAGTTTCGGGGTTGTTTTTTTATTTAGTAATTTACTTTGTAATTTTCACCATAAATACCAGGAATAACTCCTTTATCAAGAAGAACCTGATTTTTTTCATGAGCAATAAGCCATTTGTTTTTTCTAAATAATAATTTATCATCAGGTGTATTATCAAGAACACCATTTGTTCCTTTTGGAAGACCAACTACACAAAAGAAACCGTCCTTGGATACTTCGCACGGACAAAAGTGAAGTGTTGTTGCATAAACTTCCACCATTTGGCCTTTTTCAAGATAAAATGCTTTTGCATCTTTTGAATCGAATTTTCCATCTTTTATATCAAATATTGTTCCTAATATTAAAACAAGTGGAGTAGCAGCGATGTTTATTTCAGAATTTTTGTGCCATTCTAACCCATTAAGATAATTGCTATGACCATAGCAAGCACCTATTTGTGTATCTAATTCACCAAAAAGTTCATCCTGAATTTTTTTTGAAATTTCTAATTTTTCAAGTGCATCAACACCAAGTTCATATTTTGAACCTTCGCTTGGCATTTCAATTTTTTCACATTCTTTTATGATTTCAACTGTATCAAAGTTAGTAATTACTTTTCCGTATTTTTCAAATTCTTTATCGTTGACACTATAGAATTTTAGTGTTGGATTTTTTTCTTTTAAAGTATTTAGCATAATTATTTCTCCTTAAATAGATTAAAACATAATCTCCCGACTTATAAAAAGAGGGGAGATTTGTTTAAATAAATTACTTAATTACTCTTACTTTCAAAACATTTTCCAATGCTTCAAAGTCAGCTTTTACACTTTCTGGAATGTCATCATCAAGGTCAATTATAGTGTAAGCCATATCTTTTTTGCTTTTGTTAATCATATTAACAATATTGCAGTTATCTTTTGCACAAAGATTTGTAAAATTGCTTACGCAGTTAGGAACATTTTTGTGAGCAATGGTAATTCTGGTTTTTCCTTCTCTTGCAAGTGAACAGTTAGGGAAGTTGACAGAATTAACAATATTTCCTTCACACAAATAATCCTGAATTTCAACGCTTGCCATTTTGGCACAATTGTCTTCTGATTCGGGTGTTGAAGCACCAAGGTGTGGTATAGCAACAACATTATCCATGCAAAGAATTTTTTCGTTTGGGAAATCGGTTACGTATGTAGCAACAGTTCCGTTAGCAATAGCTTTTTCTAGAGCAGCATCATCAACAAGACCGCCCCTTGCAAAGTTAAGGATTCTTGCACCTTTTTTCATAACCGCAAAAAGTTCATCGTTAATCATATTCTTTGTTGCATCATTTAGTGGAACATGAAGAGTAATGTAGTCGCATTCAGCTACTAAATCTTTAAGTTCATTTGCTTTTCTTACATGTCTTGAAAGACCCCATGCAGCATCAACAGAAATGTATGGGTCATAACCAATAACTTCCATACCAAGATGATAAGCTGTATTTGCAACCATTACGCCAATAGCACCAAGACCAATTATACCAAGTTTTTTGCCTTCAATTTCAGGACCAACAAAATTGCTTTTTCCTTTTTCTACAAGCTTACCAACATTTTCGCCTTCGCCTTTTAATGTTTTAGCCCATTCAATACTTTGAGAAATTTTTCTTGAAGATAAGAAAAGTCCGGCTAAAACGAGTTCTTTAACAGCATTTGCATTTGCACCGGGTGTGTTAAATACTACAATGCCTTTTTCAGAACATTTTTCAATTGGAATATTGTTTGTACCAGCACCAGCTCTGGCAACAGCTTTTAAATTGTCGCCAAGTTCCATTTCGTGCATATTAAAACTTCTTAAAATTATGCCATCAGGGTCTTTTGCATCGTCAGAAATGTTAAAAACATTTTTATCAAGTAGATCAAGACCACAAGAAGCAATTTTATTTAAAGTTAAAATTTCCATAATTTGCCTCCAGATAAACTATTTATTTTCTGTTTCGAATTTTTTCATAAAGTCAATAAGAGCTTTAACACCTTCAACAGGCATAGCATTGTAAATGCTTGCTCTCATGCCACCAACAGAACGGTGACCTTTTAGGTTCATAAGACCTGCTTCTTTAGATTCTTTAACAAATTTAGCATTTAATTCTTCGCTGTCAGTAACAAAAGGAACATTCATTAAAGATCTGTCTTCTTTAGCAACTGTTGCTTTAAACATTGCAGAATTGTCGAGAAAATCATATAACAAACCTGCTTTATATTCGTTGATTTTCTGAATTTCTTTGATTCCGCCAAGACCTTTTAGCCATTCACAAACAAGCTTGCAGATGTAAATTGTGTAGGTTGGGGGAGTATTGAACATAGAACCATTTTCTGCGTGTGTTGCATAATTAAACATTGTAGGAGTAATGTCAAGTGCATTGCCAATTAAATCTTCTCTTACAATTGCAACTGTTAATCCTGCCGGAGCCATGTTTTTCTGAGCACCAGCATAAATAATGCCAAATTTATTTACATCAATTTCCTGACTTAGAATTGAAGAAGACATGTCTGCAACAAGCGGAACATTACCAACATCAGGAAGTGATGTATAACGTGTTCCGTAAATAGTGTTGTTGTGTGTGATGTGAACATAATCTGCATCAGGAGTGAACATGCTTTTATCAAGTTTTGGTATGTAGCTGAATGTTCTATCTTCAGAAGATGCAACAATTTTTACATCACCATATCGACCTGCTTCTTTAGCAGCTTTTTTAGCCCATACACCTGTTAAAACATAGTCAGCTTTTTTATTTTTATATAGATTTAATGGTACCATTGCAAACTGCGAAGAAGCACCGCCTTGTAAAAACATAACTTTGTAGTTGTCACCAATTCCAAGTAAATCTCTTAATAATGCTTCACATTCATCAATGATTGCCTGAAAATCGGAGGAACGGTGGCTCATTTCCATAACCGACATTCCGGAATTTCCATATACTACTAATTCTTTTTGTGCTTTTTCTAATACCTCTAAAGGTAAGCAAGATGGACCTGCTGAAAAGTTAAAAACTCTCTCCACTTTTTATTCCTCCATAACTTAATTTATTTTTTACCTTTTAATAATGAAAAGATTAAAGATAATTATATAACATTTTTTGCTAATAGTCAATGGTAAAATAGCAAATTCTTAACATTTTTTGTTATAAATTTATCAAACTTATTTTATCTGTCTACATTCTAAATAAAATCTTTTATCACACGCATCTCCCATTGAAAAAGTTTTTCTTGGAAGCGCACCATCAACAATAACAGTTTTAAACAAATCACTTTTTTTCATGCCTTTTAAAATTATACCAATATTTCTTTCCTTTTGTGATAGTTTTTCTACAACACCATCACCGTGAATATAATCTACTTTACCACCAAATTTATCTATGTAATAATCAATAAATCTTTGTATGCAACCAACTGTAAGGTTAAAATCAGGATTTTTTATGTTCAATGGCATTTTCCTGCCATTTGCTAAAAGAATAAAACTTGTATCTGTTTCATCCTCAGATAAATTATAAAACTTTTTAAGCTCATTTTCGAAATTTTGTTCATCAACATCAAAAACTACTCTATGAATAGGTTCAAAAACAAGTGAATCATCGTGTAAGTTCACAATTTCAACAAGAGCATATCTTAATGGTAATTCTTTTGCTGAATCACCAATTTCTTCCTTTTTATTTTCGTAACAGGTTTTGGCAGTAGCAAGAGAATGATTTCCGTCACCAACAGCATATTGCAAAACGCCTTTATCTTTAACGGAGTATTTTTTCTCAAAATATTCTTTATTACCCAATTTTTCAAGTTTTTCCAAAATGTCATCGGTATTTGTGATTTTATATCCTTTAATTCCGCCAGAGTTTTCCATCAAAGAAAAATTATATACTATTTCCAGTGCGGATTTGTCGATTTTTTCTATTATTTCTTTTTCATCATCGTCAATTAAAAGCATAACATGTGGAAGCTCCAACATCGCGTCTTTTCTAACCTTTACTCTTGGAGGAATTCTTTCTAACACCGTTCCTTCGGTTGCCCTTATAAGCGATGAAGAACCTTTGTTAAAATCATATTCTTCAAGGTCAACCACACCAACAATACCTTTTCTTATAGTGCCGTTTTTAAGAGTTCTTTCGACATAGATAAGACAAGGTTCGGTTTTGTTTAAAATGCTATTTAAAGCATATTCCTGCATTGTTTTGTTTATGTTTTCTATTCTTTTTTCGACATCTTCATCTTCCAAATATATTTCTGGAAAAATTAAGTTCAGTGTCGAAGGCTCGTTTCCCACAAATTCTTCAACACTTTTCCAGTATTCGGGTTCAGATGTATACTGATCACACGCAACAACGCTCCATCTTTCCATGCTGTTTACTTTCGGGAGCATAATTTCTGCTTTGTTAAAAACTGACATTTTATTCTTCCTTTCTAATGTTAAAATGATAAACATATCATTATTTTAAACTTTTTGTTACAATTTTGCAAGTATTTTAAAAAAACAGTATCTTTTTTTTGAAAAAATGTTATAATTAAGTTAAATATTTTAGAAAGGTAATAATATTTTATGACGCAAAAAGAAAAATTGATGTCATTTTTTAAAGATGATTTATACATTCCAATGACAACTGATGATATTATTTTAGTTCTTGATGTTCCAAATGATGATAAAGAAGAATTTTTATCTATTATAAATGAACTTGTTTGTGAAGGTTATATTATTAAAACCAAGAAAAATCGTTTTGCACTTGCTGAAAATATGGGATTTGTAAGCGGAAAATTTCAGAGTACGGAACGCGGCTTTGGTTTTTTGATTTGCGATGATAAAGATGATATTTTCATCCCTGAAAACAGAGTAAATGGTGCGCTTAATGGTGATACCGTTCTTGTAAGGATTACATCCAAAAAGACCGCAACCAGACGCAGTGAGGGAGAGGTTGTTTCTGTACTTAAAAGAGAAAATAAATATATTGTAGGAACATTTTCTCAAAGCCGAAATTTTGGCTTTGTAATTCCTGATGATAAAAAGCTAAAAAAGGATATTTTCATTTCAAAATACAAAAGCACAGGCACAAAAGATGGCGATAAAGTTGTTTGTGAAATTATTGATTTTGCATCAGACAGAAAAAACCCCGAAGGTATAATTATTGAAAATTTGGGTGCTTCTTATGAAAATGGAGTTGATGTTAAAGCGGTTATAAGAAGATTTAACATTCGTGATAAATTTGATAAAAAACTTTTGTGTGAAGCTGACAAAATACCTGATTTTGTGAGCGAAAAAGAAATTAAAGGACGATGTGATTTCAGAGGGGATATCGTTATTACAATTGATGGAGCAGATGCAAAGGATTTAGATGATGCAGTTTGTGTGAAAAAAAGTGAAAATGGCTATCAGCTTTGCGTTCATATTGCAGATGTAACACATTATGTGTTGGAAAATTCAATTATTGACAAAGAGGCATTTGAAAGGGCAACAAGTGTTTATTTTGCCGACAGAGTTATCCCCATGCTTCCAAAAAAGCTTTCTAATGGAATATGCTCGTTAAATCCAAAGGTTGACAGATTAACTTTATCTGTTATAATGGATATTGATTCAAATGGTGATTTAATAAATTCAAAAATAGTCGAAGGTGTTATTAAGACAAAAGAGAGAATGACCTATGATGATGTTGCAAAAATTCTTGTAGATGATGATTTGAATTTAAAAGAAAAATACGGTCATATTTTAGAATCTCTTTATTTAATGAATGAACTTGCACTTCTTTTAAAGGGGAAAAGATTGAAAAAAGGCGGAATAGATTTTGATTTCCCCGAAACCAAAATTATTTTTGATGAAAATGGCAAAGTTGCTGATATAAAAAGAAGAGAAAATACAATTGCAAATTCTATTATAGAAGAATTTATGCTTATGTGTAACAAAACAATTGCCGAAACATTTTTCTGGGCATCTGTACCTTTTGTATACAGAGTGCACGAAAAACCTTCTCAAGAAAAAATTACTTCTTTTAATGAATTTATAAAAAACATGGGATATACTCTTAAAGGTAGTGGTGAAATTCACCCTAAAGCATTTGCAACATTACTTGATAAAATCAAAAATACTCCTTATGAAAGAATTATTTCAACAGCAATGCTTCGTTCACTTATGAAGGCTAAATATAAAGCGGAAAATGAAGGGCATTTTGGACTTGCATTTGAATACTATTGTCATTTTACTTCACCAATAAGAAGATACCCCGACCTTGCAATTCACAGAATTATAAAAGAATTTATAAAAACGGGAATAACAGAAGAAAGAAACAGTAAACTTTTGGCATTTACTCAAAGTGTTGCGTTAAATTCGAGTGAAAAAGAGGTTAATGCCGAAAATGCTGAAAGAGAAGTAGAAGATATTAAAAAGGCAGAATTTATGCATAATAAAATTGGTGAAGAATTTAGTGGAATTATTTCTTCTGTGACATCATTTGGATTTTTTGTCGAGCTTGAAAACAGTGTCGAAGGTCTTGTAAGAATTGCAGAACTTGATGACGATTACTATATTTATGATGAGAAAAATTTTGCTCTTATAGGTGAGAGAAAACATAAAGTATATAAAATAGGCGACGCAGTTCGGATAATTGTCGCAGGTGTTGATGTGGCTTCTCATCAAATTGATTTTGTGTTAAAATAGAATAGCAGAGGTGACATAATTGGATAGCATAAAACTTATTTCTCAAAACAAAAAGGCGTGGCATGATTATTTTATAATTGAAACGATTGAATGCGGTATTTCACTTGCAGGAACTGAAGTTAAATCTTTAAGAGAAGGTAAAGTTAATTTAAAAGAAGCGTATGCACAAATACAAAATGGTGAAGTATTTGTTAAACAGATGCATATAAGTCCATTTGAAAAAGGAAATATTTTCAACAAAGACCCGCTTCGCGAAAGAAAACTATTGCTTCATAAAAGTGAGATAAGAAGACTTATAGGGCAAACAAAAGAAAAAGGTTTTTCGCTTGTGCCTACAAAACTGTATTTTAAAAACTCAAAAGTGAAAATTGAAATAGCACTTGTAAAAGGTAAGAAAGATTATGACAAAAGAGAAGCTATTGCAAAAAAAGATGCTGATCGTTCAATGGACAGAAAGATTAAAGAATTCAATCAAAGATAAATCAATCCCCCAAGAAAAATTGGGGGATTGTGCTTTATTATTTATAACTTTCAATCATAATTTATAAGTTTTCTTCTGTCTTGTTTTACCATTTCAAAAGCAGTTTCGTAGTTCGTCATTTTTTTGCGCATAGTTTTCAATTGAAAGTTTTATTTTTTCTTTCTCCTTTTTAATATTGACAATTATTTTGAAATATGATATTGTAATATTGTTCTAATATTTTTGCTTAAATTGGAAATTAATTTCATTATACTTTGTTTGTGTTTACTTCTCAAACGTTATTTCAGGGAGTGATAACTATAAAAAACCATTCATGTTTAATGTCCATAAAAAACAATTATAAAAAACTTACCGATGCTGAAAAAAAGGTTGCAGATTATATAGTGAAAAATAGTTCAGAAGTTATTGTTATGTCAATATCTGAACTGTCTGAAAAATCAAATTCCGCTAAATCTGCTGTTATAAGATGTTGCAAATCACTTGGATTTAACGGGTATTCTGATTTGAAAATATCGCTCGCAATGGAGCTATCGAAAAACAAGCAGCTTAACTATACTCCGTATATTTCACCTGATGATAACGCAGGTGATATTTTAGATAAAGTGTTTTCAGCAAATGTCAAAGCCTTGCACGATACTGCCGAGAAAACTGACAGAAAAGTTTTACAAAATGTAGTTGATTTGCTATCTTTGGCAAAAACGGTATATATATATGGAATAGGAACATCAGCTTCGCTTGCAAGAGAATTTCAGTATCGGCTTATGCAATTTGGATATACAGCAATTTACTATACTGATGTTCCTTCAATGAAAATTTCTACTATGAACATTAAAAAGGGTGATGTTGCAATCGGTATTTCACATAGCGGCAGAACAATTGCTACAGTTGATGCTTTAAAACTTGCCGATAATATGGGGGCAGATACTGTTTGTATTACAAGTTATCCAGAAAGCGAAATTACAAAGGTGAGCGATTATTCAATTGAAATTTTTTCTGATGAGATACAGTATCCTGTTGAAGCGGTATCAGCACGAATTGCACATCTAAGTATTATTGATGCAATATGCATTGCTTTGTCAGCAAAAAATTACGAAAGTGCAATTATAAGAGCAAAAAATGCTCATGATTTGGTTAATACAATAAGACATTAAAGGAGATTACATAAATGACTAAGAGAAAACAACTTTTGATTTTTATTGCATGTTATTTGGCTTATACATCAATTTATATTGCAAGGCTTAATCTGACTGTTGCTACGCCAGGTCTTATATTAAATGGTATAGCAGGAAATGAACAAATTGGTATGCTTGGTGGAGCTTTTTCTGTAGTTTATGCAATAGGCAGGCTTATCAATGGGTATATAAGTGATAAAAAGCCGCCATATGTTATGATATTTTCAGGTTTGATTTTGGTATCAGTGAGCAATATTCTTGTTGGATTTTTTCCACCATTTATGGCAATGATTTTTTTGTGGAGTGTGAATGCATATTCGCAGTCTATGCTATGGAGTTCGGTTTTAAGAATTGTGGGCAGTATTTATGATCCTAAAACGGCAAAAAAGAAAACTACATATATGGTTACTACTGTTGCAACCGGTAATATTCTTGGTATTATATTGAGTACAACTATCATAAATAAGTTAGGTCTTTCTTATGCTTTTATAATTCCTGGAATAATTACATTTGTATTTGCATTTTTGATTATTGCTACAACAAAAACAGTAGAGTGTAGTGTAAATGTAAAAAGTTCTCATATTTCGCTTTTTGAGTTGTTTAAAAACAAAGACATTCAAACTGTTTTGTCACCAGCTTTTTTTCATGGTGTTATGAAGGATAATATCAGCTTATGGATGACGGTTTATTTTGTTGATAAATTCAGCATCAATCTGACTGAATCTGCATATTTTGTTCTTTTTATACCAATTATTGGATTCATTGGAAGAATGGCGTATCCTATGTGTTACAAATTTTTGGGTGAAAATGAGCATAAGGTTTCTGTATTCTCGTTTATTCTTTGTGTTTTGTCTTGTATTCCAATAACTATTGGGGTTGGAGGTCCTGTTGCTGCGGTTGTTTGCTTAAGTGTGATTTATGCTTCAGTTTCAATTATAAATACTTCAATGCTTTCTATTTTTCCACTTAGATTTTTAAATACAGGAAATGTTGCATCTGTAAGTGGTGTTATGGATCTTGCGACATATTGTGGTGCTGGGGCAGGATCGTTTATTTATGGTATTGTGATTAAAAATTTTGGTTACTCACCAATGTTTGTTTCGTGGATGATTATATCAATAATTTCAATTCCAATAATTATAAGGTTAGTTAAAAATGATAAAAGAGCTGTATGATTGCAGCTCTTTAAAATAAAAAAACGGAGTGAATATTCACTCCGTTTTGGTGCGCCTCCAGGGATTCGAACCCTGGACCTGTCGATTAAGAGTCGAATGCTCTACCAGCTGAGCTAGAAGCGCATTTTAAACAACAATAGTAATTATACACACTTAAATTATTAAAGTCAAGAGAAAAATTAAAAAAATCAACTTTTTTCTAAATTTAATTAACTTTGTACTTGAATTACTCTGTAAAAAATGGTAATATATATATATTAATTGTGGTTTTGATATTCACAGAAAGGATTGTTATAGAATGGATAAAGAAAAATTTTATATAACCACTGCTATTGCATACACTTCAAGAAAGCCTCATATCGGCAACACTTATGAAATCATTCTTACAGACGCAATTGCTCGTTTTAAGCGTGAAATGGGGTATGATGTGTTCTTTTTAACAGGCACAGATGAGCATGGGCAGAAAATTGAAGAAATAGCTACAAATGAAAAAGTATCTTGCAAAGAATATGTTGATAAAATTTCGGGTGAAATTAAAACAATATGGAATTTGATGAACACAAGCTATGATAAGTTTATAAGAACAACAGATGATTATCACGAAAAAGCTGTTCAGAATATTTTTAAAAAGTTATACGAACAGGGAGATATTTACAAAGATAAATATGAAGGAATGTACTGTGTTCCTTGTGAAACCTTTTACACTTCTTCACAACTTAAAGACGGAAAATGTCCTGACTGTGGCCGTGATGTAGTAGAAGCACAGGAAGAAGCTTATTTCTTTAAAATGAGCAAATATCAGGACAGACTTATGAAACACATTGAAGAAAACCCTGAATTTATTATGCCTGAATCAAGAAGAAAAGAAATGGTAAATAACTTTTTGAAACCAGGACTACAGGATTTGTGTGTATCCCGTTCTTCGTTTAAATGGGGTGTTCCTGTTACTTTTGATGACAAGCATGTTATTTATGTTTGGATTGATGCATTATCAAACTATATAACTGCACTTGGTTATGATATTGATGAGCAAGGTGATTTGTACAAAAAATACTGGCCTGCAGATGTTCATATTATCGGTAAAGATATTTTGCGTTTTCACACGATTTACTGGCCGATTATTCTTATGGCTCTGGGTCAACCATTACCTAAACAGATTTTTGGACATCCGTGGCTATTAAACGGAACTGATAAAATGAGTAAATCACTTGGTAATGTTATTTATGCTGATGATCTTGTAAGACATTTTGGCGTTGATGCGGTAAGATATTATGTTTTAAGAGAAATGCCGTATTCACAGGATGGAACTATAACTTATGAAACTATAATTTCTCGTTTTAATGCAGATCTTGCAAATACACTCGGTAATCTTGTAAATAGATGCGTTGCAATGAGCAATAAATATTTTGATTCTGTTATAACAAATTCAAATGTATGTGAAGACATTGACGATGAAGTCAAAGCTTTTTGCATTGAAACAAAAAATTCTGTTATTGAAAAAATGAATGAGTTTAAAGTTGCAGACAGTCTTGAACTTATTATAAATCTTGCAAGAAGACTAAACAAATATATTGACGAAACAGCTCCCTGGGTGCTTGCAAAGAATGAAGAAAAGCTTCCAAGGCTACAGACTGTTTTATACAATCTTTTAGAAGGTATAAGATTTGTTGGTGTCCTTTTAAAACCGTTTATGCCTGAAACTGCAGAAAACATTTTAAAAGAGATTTCATCTGATTATAATACTGTTGATACACTTGATAAGTTCGGTTATATCAAAAATGGTACTAAAACAGGTGAGGCAATTCCTCTTTTTGCACGAATTGACGAAAAGAAAAAACTTGAAGAAATTGAAAAAGAAATTTCTGAGAATATGAAAAAAACGCAAAAGGAAACTAAAAACGAAGATAAAAAAGAAGTGACATCAACCGAAATAACAATTGATGATTTTGCTAAGGTTGAACTTAAGGTTGGCAGGGTTGTTGAATGTCAGAGAGTTGAAGGTGCAGATAAACTTTTGGTATCACAAATTAAAATTGGTGATGAAGTAAGACAGATTGTTTCCGGAATAGCAAAACACTATTCTCCAGAAGAGATGCTTAACAGAAAAGTTGTGGTTGTAACAAATTTAAAACCTGTAAAACTGAGGGGTACATTATCTCAGGGAATGATACTTGCAGCTTCTGACGACGATGGTAATTTGTCACTTATCACACCTGATAAGGATTTTGAAGATGGCTCTTTAGTAAGATAAGGAGAATTATTGGAAATGTTTTTTGATTCTCATGCACATTATGAAGATAGAAGATTTGATGAAGACCGCTTTTCTTTACTTGATAGTTTTAAAGAAAATGGCATAGATTATATTGTTAACATTGGTACTAACCTTGAAACTTCAAAAAAAAGCATCGAATTAGCCAATAAATATGATTTTATTTACGCTACAGCAGCTTTTTATCCTGATGAAGTGTTGAGTTTAACAGAAGAAGATTTTTTTAAACTTGAAAAACTTTGTGAAAATGAAAAAATAGTTGCAATTGGTGAGATAGGACTTGATTATCATTATGATGATGTTCCTAAAGAAAAACAGATTTATTGGTTTGAAAGACAGATGAAACTGGCAAATAAACTTGATTTGCCAGTTGTTATTCATATGCGCGATTCAACAAAAGACACATTGGATATTTTAAAAAGCAATAAAGTTAAAGGTGGAGTTATGCACTGTTTTTCCGGCAGTGTGGAAACTGCAAAAAATGTTTTGGAATTAGGGTATTATATTTCTTTTTCAGGAACTGTAACATTTAGAAACGCAAAAAATCTTGCTGAAGTTGCAAAGATCGTTCCTGATGACAGGCTTTTTATCGAAACGGATTGCCCTTATCTTTCTCCCGAACCTTACAGAGGAAAAAGAAATTCTTCGTTAAACCTTATTCATACTGCTTCTGTTTTAGCCAATTTGAGAAATACATCGGTGGAGCATATAGCGGATATTACTAGAAATAATGCTAAAACCTTCTACAATATAAAATAGTTTTTAAAATCCTGTTTTCTTTAAAAATAATTCAGAAAGCAGGATTTTTATGTTTATAAAGTAAATTGAAAAAAATATTGAAAAAATATTATTTTTGTGGTATAATCTATAATGTATATGTATTTGCATTTTTGGAGGACGAAATGAGTAAATCAACAAATGTATTTTCCAGAATTTTTGATATTGCTGTTCTGATATTTATTACATTTATTTATATGACAACAAACAGTTCTATTTTGTTTGGACTTGTTTCAACTGTGTTGTTTGGTATAATAGCATATCGACAACACTATCTTGTCGTTGCACTTGATGCTTTAATTGTGCTTTTATGCGTAGTTATATATAATGTTTCTAATGTATATGTAGATTTACTTTATGTTATCATTGATACACTGTCTCTTTGTTTTACCGGAGTTATATCTGGAATTATGTTGAAAAACAGACAAAAACATTTTTCAACAATTGTTGCGGTTTCTATATCGGGAATTATAAAGATGCTATTGTCTCTTTTGTCAATAAAAAGAGAAGGGTATGACATTTTTGAAACCTTGATCGAAAATCCTGTAAATTTATACACCGAATACACCTCTTCCATTCTTAAACAAAGTGGTGCATATTCAAATGAAACAATAGATGTTATAAATGATTTGATGAACAGTTTTGTTTCTGGAATTTCAACTTTAATGCCGGCAATTATAATAATTATTTCGGTTATAACATCATATTTTTCTTATGTGGTTGTTAAAAAAATGATTGAAATTATTACAAAAGAAAAGCTTTATGTACAATCTTTTTCGCAGCTTAAAATGAGCCGTAAGGCGAGCATAGCTTTACTTGTTTTTGTACTTTTAACTTTTGTTATTCCGCAGTCAATTGTATCGGATGCAATTTTAAACATAGTTGTTATTTTTCTATTTGCATATTTTATGTGTGGGCTTTCTGTCATTGATTTTTATTTCAGAAAGACAAAACTATGGTGGTGGATACGACTTGTTATATATGTGATTTTAATTACTGTTATAAGTATGTTTTTAGGTGCATTACCTCTTGTGTTTATTCTTCTCGCAATGATCGATTCAAGAAGAGATATAAGACATATTGATATGCCTGATATTGTTGTAGAAATAAAGGATGATGAAAATGAATCTTAAAAAAGCATTAAGAACTTTTTTAATAAATAACGCTTTTTATTTATGGGTAATATTGCTTTTTTCAGTTGTTACCTTTGCGTTCGATAAAAAGCTTGCGTTATTTGAATTTACAATTTTTTCTATTTTAATAATTTTTTATATTGTAAATATATTTTTACGAAAAAGAGATGTTGTAAATTATCTAAACACACTTACCAATACAATTGACAGTGCTCATAAAGATTCACTTTTTAATTTTCCGCTTCCTGTTGTAATTTTGAAAAGCGATGGAACAATTGTATGGTATAACGAATTTTTTGCTTCGCTTGTAAAACTTGATATTGATAAATCGGATGCTTTTGATAAGAAAATAAGTTCTGTTATACCAGAGTTTGATTTTGAACTTTTGTATAAAGAAGGAGATACAGCAGTATCATACAATTTTAAACTTGAAGAAAAATATTATCATGTTTTTGGCAACATAACAAAAATTGAAAATTCTAATGAAACCTGTACTGTTTTGTATTGGGACGACAGAACTGATGATGAACTTTTGAAAATAAAATATAATGAAGAAAAATTTGTAAGCAGTGTTGTAGTAATTGATAATTATGATGATATAATTCAGGATACTCCATCAAATGACCGTCCTATGCTTATTGCTACTGTTGATGAAATACTTGGAGAAGTTGCGAACAGTGTAAATGGTATATTAAAAAAACAAGAAAAAGACAGATACTTTTTCTATTTTGATAACAAAACGCTTGAGGGGTTTATAGAAAATAACTTTGATTTTATAAAGAATATTAAGGATATAAAAATTGGCAATAAGTTTCCGCTTACTTTGAGTATTGGTATTGGTTGTGATGGTGAAAATATGTCGCAAAATGATATTTTTTCATTTGTTGCACTTGATATGGCACTTGGTAGAGGCGGAGATCAGGTCGTTATAAAGAATAACGAAAAATACGAATTTTTTGGCGGTAAATCAAAAGAAGTTGAAAAAAGAACAAGAGTTAAGGCGAGAATTGTTTCGTTTGCTTTAAAAGAACTTATTGAAGAATCTGAAAATGTTATCATAATGGGGCATAAAAATGCTGATGTAGATGTTTTTGGTTCTGCATTAGGTCTTTACAGAGCGTGTGTCACTCTCAACAAAGAAGTAAAACTATTAATGCAAACTTATAACAGTTCCGTCAAAAATCTTATTGAACTTTTGGATGAGGAATACAGTGAGCTGATTATAAACGGTGCATACGCTTCTGAAATTATTACCAAAAAAACTCTTGTAATAGTTGTAGATACCCATACAAGAAGTCTTTTGGAATCTCCTGAACTATTAGAGAGAACGAACAGAATTGTTGTTATTGACCATCACAGAAGAGCGGCAGATTTTATTGATAATGCAGTGCTTACTTATCATGAACCTTACGCATCATCTGCAAGTGAGCTTATATGTGAAATGCTGCAGTATATAGATAATAATATTGAAATTAAAAGAGTTGAAGCAGATGCTCTTTATGCAGGAATATATATTGATACAAAAAATTTCACTTTCAAAACTGGTGTAAGAACATTCGAAGCAGCATCGTATCTAAAAAAGATTGGTGTTGACACAGGATATATAAAGAAACTATTTCAGGAAAAACTTGATACTGTCACAAAAAAATTAAGAATTATAGAAAACGCATTTTATTATAACGACAACATAGTTATTGCAACCTGCGAAAAAAATGATGAAAATATGCACACAATCGTCGCCCAAGCTGCAGATGAACTTCTTAATATAAAAGATGTTTTATGTTCGTTTGTTGTTTGCCAGTTTGATGAAAATGTTATTATCAGTGCGCGTTCTTTTGGTGATATAAATGTTCAGGTTATTTTAGAAAAGCTTGAGGGTGGCGGACATATGACTATGGCAGGTACTACATTGAAAGATATTAAGGTTTCAGAAGTTATTGAAATGCTTAAAGATGTTTTGGATGATTATTTGAAAAACAAGTAAAAATAATAGGAGGATTTTACGATGAAAGTTATTTTTTTACAAGATGTTAAAGGAAAAGGAAAAAAAGGCGAAATAAAAGAAGTAAGTGATGGCTATGCAAAAAACTTTTTACTTCCTAAAAAAGTTGCTGTTGAAGCTACTAATGCTAATATAAATGATGCAAAAGGAAAACAGGAAGCTATTCAGCATCAAAAGGATGTTGCTGAAGCAAATGCAAAAAATCTTGCAGCAAAAATTGGAGAAGTTTCTTTGAGTGTTACCGCAAAAGGCGGAGAAAACGGCAAACTTTTCGGATCTGTTACAAGTAAAGATTTATCTGAACAGCTAAAAAAAGAGTTTAATCTTGATGTTGATAAGAGAAAGTTTGTTCTTCCTGATGGTATAAAAAGTGCAGGAGAATATACAATTGATATAAAATTACATCCTGGAATTGTTGCTAAGTTAAAGGTGAATGTTAAAGCACAGTAATTTTTGAAATGAGGATATGAAATGGCTGACGAAGTTATAAGAAGTATGCCGCACTCTGTAGAGGCTGAACAAATCATTCTTGGCTCGATTATATTTGATAATGAATGTATGCCTGATATAAGTGCTAAAATTAAAATTGAAGATTTTTATATAGAACAGCATAAAAATATTTTTGAGGCTATGATACATATTTCTAACAGAGCAGAGCCTATTGACCTTGTTACCTTAAAAAATGAGCTTGGTGAAAGATTTGACAATGCAGGGGGTGCTCAGTATCTGACTCAATTAAGATATATGGTGTCGACTACTGCAAACTTAAAATATCATATACAGATTGTTAAAGATAAATCAGTTTTGCGCCGTCTTATAAGGGCTGCAAATGATATTGTTGATAAAAGTTACAACTCAGATAATAATGTCAACGAAGTAATTAATGTTGCAGAAAATCGAATTCTTGACATATCACAGGGCAAAGAAATGAGTGATATGTATCATATCAGGGATATTCTTGCAACAAATCTTGCAAAAATTGAAGAACTTATGCAAAACAGGGGAGATGTAACTGGTGTTCCAACTGGTTTTGCAGAATTGGATAAAAGAACAGCCGGACTTCAGCCTACTGACCTTATTTTAATTGCAGCAAGACCATCAATGGGTAAAACAAGTTTTGCTGTTAATATTGCTACTAATGCAGCTATGCGATATCAAAAAAGTGTAGCTATTTTTAGTCTTGAAATGGGTAAAGAACAACTTGCAAACAGAATACTTTCATCCGAGGCTCTTATTCCAAGTGGAAAAATGCGTGTTGGTGATTTGGATGCAAGTGATGCGCAAAGGCTTGTTATGACAATGGATAAGGTTTCTAAGGCGAATATTTATATAGATGATACTCCTGGTATTACAATAGCAGAAATCAGAGCAAAATGCAGAAGACTAAGCCTTAAAGGTCAGCTTGATATGATTGTAATTGACTATTTGCAGCTTATGAGTGGTTCAGGACGCGATAGTCGTCAGCTTGAAGTTGCAGAAAACAGCAGACTTTTGAAAATTTTGGCTAAAGAATTGAAAGTTCCGGTCATCGTTCTTTCTCAGCTTAATCGTGAGGCAGATAAAAGGGGCGACCACAAACCACAACTCAGTGACTTGAGGGATTCGGGTGCAATTGAGCAGGATGCCGATATTGTTTTATTTTTGTACAGAGAAGGAAAGTACGATCAGTCAGCAGACCAGAATGTTGCAGAAGTTCTTGTTGCTAAACACAGAAATGGTTCTACTGATTCATTTAGTGTTGGCTGGAGAGGTGAATACACACAGTTTTCAAACCTTGATACTGTTCACGAAGATCCGGAAGCATAATTATAAGCGGTGATATTTTGCATAAATTTGAAGAAAAAGTATTAAATACAATAAAAAAATACGAATTACTATCGAATGATGAAACAATAGTAGTAGGTGTTTCTGGTGGAGCAGATTCAATGGCACTTCTGGTTTCTCTTATTAGTATTGGATATACATGTATTGTTGCCCATATAAATCATCAGATAAGAGGTGATGAAGCGGATAACGATCAAAAGTATGTTGAGGAATTTTGTTTAAGCAATAACATTATGTGTTATTCTGAAAAAATTGATGTTGTAAAAATTTCAATGGAACAAAAAATTTCTCTTGAAATGGCAGGAAGAAATGTAAGATATAATTTTTTTGAAAAGGTTTTGAATAAAACATCTGCTCAAAAAATTGCCGTTGCCCACAATAAAAATGATTGCGTAGAAACTACAATTTTCAACCTTATAAGAGGTTCTTCGCTCTCAGGGCTAAAAGGTATAAATGCAAAAAACAGAAATGTTATAAGACCGCTGATTGAATGTTCGAGAGAAGAAATAGTTGAATATCTGGATTTCAAAAGTGTAGACTTTAAAATTGATAAAACTAATTTGTGTAATGACTATACCCGTAATAAAATCCGTAATAAGATTATTCCTTTGATGAAAGAAATTAATCCCGGTGTTGTTGATACTATATATTCTAATTCAAAAATTATTGAAGAGGAAAATAATTTCATTAAAGGTTGTGTATCCGAATACACTAAAATATATGTTAAACAGACCGATAATGCAGTTTTTCTCGATACATCGTGTTATAATAAATTTAACAATTCGATAAAATCACGGTTGATTATTTATTGTATAGAAAAAGCTATTGGAAAACATATTGAACTAACTAAGAAACACGTTGAAATAATCAGCAATCTTTCTAATGGAAAAATGTTTGCTTTGGAAAATAATGGTTTGACAATAACGAATAATTATGGTATACTGTGCTTTAAAGTTGATTTTGAAAAAACGGTTGATTTTTCACATCTTATATGTGACGAAAAAGGCGTTTTAAGTGATAAAAACGATTGTATGTTCGATATTAGATTTGTTTCTTTTGATGAGATTAAAAATTTTAATGAAGCAACATATATTTGTATCGATAACATAAATAAGCCAATTTATATCAGAAATCGAAAAAAAGGCGATAAAATAAAAATTTTAAATGTAGGCACGAAGAAAGTTAAAGATATTTTTATTGACAAAAAAGTGCAAAAAGATTTGCGTGATAAAATTTCACTTATTGCCACGGATGATGAAGTTCTGGCAATTTGTAATTTTAATGTTTCGCAAAAATGTCTTGTTGATGAATATTCAAAAAAAATTTTAATGATTAAAACAAATGATTAAGGAGATAATTATGATTGACCCAAATAGCATAGGTGAAATTCTTTATTCACCAGAAGATATTTCAAAAAGAGTTAAAGAGCTTGGTAAACAGATTTCGGAAGAATATGCCGGAAAAGAGATTATACTTGTTTGCATTTTAAAAGGTTCTTATGTTTTTACAGCCGACCTTTCAAGAGAAATTGATGTTCCATGTTCAGTTGAGTTTATGCAGGTGTCAAGCTATGCTGACAGCACTGTATCAAGTGGTTCTTTAAAAATTATCAAAGATATCAATGTTCCTGTTGATGATAAACATCTTATTATTATTGAAGATATTATTGATACTGGAATTACCCTTAATAACCTTAAGAAAATGCTTTCAACAAGAAATCCTGCCAGCTTAAAACTTTGCGCTTTTTTAGATAAACCAAGCAGAAGAAAGGTTGATATTGAAGCAGATTATGTTGGATATGAAGTTGAAGATAACTTCCTTGTTGGATATGGCTTGGATTATGCACAAAAGTACAGAAATCTGCCGTTTGTTGCAATTTTAAAGGAAGAAATCTATAAATAAATTATAATTTATAAATTTTAGGCAAAAATATTTTAAGGAGGCGGTGCGCGTGAAAAAATACATAAAAGGCATTGGATTTTATGTTCTGCTTTTTGCAGTTATAATATTAATTTTTACATTGCTTAATTATCAAAGTGGGCCAAAAGAAATTACTTTTTCGGAGCTTGTTAATCAGATTAACAAAGGTAGTGTAACTCAACTTCAGATAAATGAAAATAATCAAGCTACAGCTTTGGTAAGAGAAGATAAAGGTGATAAAGAAATAACAGTTATCGCAGACATTCCTGGAATTGGCGTACTTTATGAACACGCAGGAGACCAGATTAAAAAGCAGGTTAGCGAAGACACACTTAAACTTATCACTCCTCAGCCAAGTCCAATTCCGTGGTGGATTTCAATGTTTCCGTCACTTATTCTCACAATTATAATAATTGCTTTCTGGATAATGTTTTTCCGTCAATCACAAGGTGGTGGTGCGGGAAAAGCAATGTCATTTGGCAAGAGCAGGGCGAAAGTTAATGTGAAAGATAAAGACAGTGTAACTTTTAAAGATGTCGCTGGCGCTGATGTTGAAAAAGAAGAACTTGCAGAAATTGTTGAGTTTTTAAAAGCTCCGGATAAATTTACACAACTTGGTGCTAAAATTCCGCGAGGTGTTCTTCTTGTAGGCCCTCCGGGAACAGGTAAAACACTGTTGGCAAAAGCAGTAGCAGGCGAGGCAGATGTGCCGTTTTTCTCTATAAGTGGTTCCGACTTTGTTGAAATGTTTGTAGGTGTTGGTGCATCAAGAGTGAGAGATTTATTTGAACAGGCTAAAAAGGCATCTCCAAGTATCATTTTTATAGATGAAATTGATGCAGTCGGTAGACAGCGTGGCGCGGGTCTTGGCGGTGGCCATGACGAAAGAGAGCAGACTCTTAATCAGCTTCTTGTAGAAATGGATGGTTTTGGCGCAAATATTGGTGTCATTGTTATTGCTGCTACAAATCGACCTGATATTTTGGACAGTGCACTTTTGAGACCGGGACGTTTTGACCGACAGGTTGTGGTGGATTATCCTGATATCAACGGCAGAGAAGCAATTTTAAAAGTTCATTCCAGAAAAAAACCGTTAGGTGAAGATGTTAAGCTTTCTGTTATTGCCAAAACAACTGCTGGTTTTACTGGTGCAGATCTTGCTAATCTCCTCAATGAAGCTGCTCTTCTTGCAGCAAGAAGGGGCAAGGATATTATTAATATGCCAGAAATTGAAGATGCAATGATAAAAGTAATGGTTGGTACTGAAAAGAAAACACGCAACATGAGTGAAAACGAGAAAAAACTTACTGCTTATCATGAGGCTGGGCATGCAATCATTACAAAACTTTTGCCTTCTCAGGATCCGGTTCATCAGATTTCAATTATTCCACGAGGCAGAGCGGGTGGATATACAATGAGTCTTCCAAATGAAGATAAGTATTACCGCACCAAAGGTGAAATGATCGACTCTATCGTTGTTCTTCTTGGTGGAAGAAGCGCAGAAGCACTAACACTTAATGATATTAGTACAGGTGCTTCAAACGATATTCAAAGAGCATCAAAAATTGCTCGTGAAATGGTAACTAAATTTGGTATGAGCGATAGAATTGGACCTATATGTTATGGTAATGACCACGATGAAGTTTTCATTGGAAGAGATTTTGTTCAGTCCAGAAATATGAGTGAACATGTTTCAGCAGAAATTGATGATGAAATCAGAGGTATTATTGATACTGCATATGATAAATGTAAAAAAATGCTTTCTGACAACATTGACAAGCTTCATGCAGTTGCAAAAGTTTTAATGGATAAAGAAAAAATCAGTGGCGAAGAATTCGAAAAGGTGTTTAATGGTGAAATTTTAACAGAAAATAACAACAGTGTTGAAGATATAATTGAAACGTTAAACAAAAATGAAGAAGTTTCTGAAAAAGAAACTTTGAATACTATTGCTAATGATACTTTAGATAATCAAAATTAAATCATAATTTATATACACCCTGAATTATTAATATTCAGGGTGTATTTGTTATATAAAAAACTTGATTTTTGCATAGGTATATAGTATAATTTATATAAATCCTTAAATAAAAATGAGGTGTGTTTTTATGAAACTTATTACAGCAATAGTAAATGATCAGGATGGTTTAAAAGTTCTTGATGCCTTAAACAAAGAAGGATTCAGTGTAACTAAACTTGCTACTACTGGTAGTTTTCTTAAAGTTGGAAATATGACACTGATCATAGGCACAGAAGATGAATTGGTACAAAAAGCAATAGATATTATTAAAGAAAAATGTCATCGCAGAAAACAAGTTGTAATTACGCCTGCTATTTTAGAAACTGCGGGCGGCTTTATGACAAAGCCGACAGAGGTTGATGTTGGCGGTGCAACGATTTTTGTTCAGGATATTGAAAGGTTTGAAAAAATTTGAGTGAAATAAAGATACCCGTTGGACAAAAAGATCTTAAAAAATTATTTTTTGATTTAAAAAATACCAACCGTTTTTTAAACACATATATTTTTGAAGGCGATAAAGGCATAGGAAAAAGAACAATGGCTAGATATTTTTCTATGTTTGCTATGTGTGATAAAAATCCACCTTGTTTAAATTGTTCTGCGTGTTTTACTATAAATGCTTCAACAAACCCGGATATCGTTATTGTTTCAAACGAAGACAAGGCAGAAATAAGTGTTATGAAAATACGAGATATGGTAAGAGAAGTTTTTATAAAGCCTTCTGTAAGTCCTAAAAAAATATTTATTATAGAAAATGCTCATCTCATGAATGACGCGGCACAGAATGCACTTTTAAAGGTTATAGAAGAACCGCCTGAATATGCTATGTTTTTGCTTCTTTGCGACAATAAAAACAAGATTTTACCTACTATTTTATCAAGGTGTACTGTTATATCGGTGCCACCTTTAAAAAAGGAAAATCTTTTTGAAATTTTCAATATTGAAAACGAAATTTTTGCATCATATTCAATGGGAAATCCAGGAAGATATAAAAATCTTTGCGAAGATGAAAGTTTTCTTTCGTTAAGGGAAGAGTTTTATAATAATGTTTTATGCCTTGTGAAAAATGACAGGTATTCTATTTATGAAATTTGTGATTTTTTCGAAAAAAATAAAGATTATAAAGATGTTTTGTTTGAAATGCTTATGACTTTTTTTTCTGATGTTTTACTTTTAAAAAGCTCACTAAATAACAAGATAATTAACTTGGATAAAATTGATGTTGTAACATCATTTTCTGGTAAATCCACAAAAAAATCAATTGTTAATTCAATAGATTTATCTTCAAAAATATATAAAGAAATTGGTAAATATGGTGCATTTGCATTAAGTGTCAATGCGATGTTTATAAAAATTTGGGAGGAAATAAATGGTTAAGGTAGTCGGAGTAAGATTTAAAAGCGTTGGCAAAATATATTATTTTGACCCCGACGGAATAGAATTAAAAAAAGGTGACAGTGCTATTGTTGAAACTGCTCGTGGAGTTGAATTCGGCGAGGTTGTTTTGGCTAATAAAGAAGTTACCGAAGAAGAAATTGTTGCCCCATTGAAAAAAGTTCTTCGTAAAGCGACAGAAGATGATTTTAAGACAATGGCAGACAATAAAGAAAAAGAAAAAAATGCTTTCAACGAATGTGTAAAAAAAATAGATGAGCATAAGCTTGAAATGAAACTTGTTGATGTTGAATATACTTTTGATCACAATAAAATATTGTTTTATTTTACAGCGGATGGCAGAATAGATTTTCGTGAACTTGTAAGAGATTTGGCTGCAATGTTTAAAACAAGAATTGAACTCAGACAAATCGGAGTCCGTGATGAAGCAAAAATGCTTGGCGGTATTGGCGTTTGTGGCAGACCTTTATGTTGCAGTGTTTATCTAGGTGAATTTGAACCCGTTTCAATTAAAATGGCAAAGGAACAAAGTCTTTCTTTAAATCCGACAAAAATATCTGGTACTTGCGGAAGACTTATGTGTTGTTTAAAAAATGAGCAGGAAGCCTATGAAGATTTATTAAAAAGAACACCCGCTGTTGGTTCTGTTGTATCAACACCAGATGGAAAAGGAAATGTTACAAATACAAATCTTTTAAAATCTATTATTACGGTTTCTATTGAAAAAGATGACGAAAAGATTGCAAAAGAGTACAAGCTTGATGAAATTAAAATTCTTAAAAAGGTAAACGTGAAAATTGATGATTCTGACGAAAAAGAGTTGAAAGGGCTTGAAGACTGAAAATAAATTAAAAAACACTTGATTTTTTTATTAAATCATTATATAATGGTTTAGATGTATTTTGTGTATTGTGACATGGTGTTTTACTATGTTTATGATATTAATGTATATATGTTTAGGAGGTGTAACGAATGGCTTATATCATTAGTGATGATTGCATCAGCTGTGGTGCATGTGCAGGTGAATGTCCTGTTTCTTGTATCTCTGAAGGCGACGGCAAGTATGTTATCAATGCAGACGAGTGCATCGAATGTGGTGCATGTGCAGGTGCTTGTCCTGTTGATGCTCCAAAAGCTGAATAATTAAATTGCCTTTTAAACGGTTTTTTAAATACTCAGATTTTAAATTAAAGTGCGAAATTTTTAAATTTTGCACTTTTTTTCTTTTGTTTTTATGTTGCAAATTATTATAAAATATTGTAAAATATAATTATATTTTATATTGGAGTATGTTTATGGAACGAATAGATGATTTAGGGGTTAAAAATTTAAAATTGGTTCAGAACCCCGAACTTTTTTGTTTTGGAACCGATGCGGTTTTTCTTTCTGAATTTGCTACAGTGAAACCCAATACAACTGTTGTTGATTTGTGTAGCGGAAACGGAATAATTCCAGTTCTTCTTTATGGAAAAACCAAAGCAAAAAAAATTATAGGGGTAGAGCTTCAAAAAGAAAGTTTTTTACTTGCTCAAAAAAGCGTTTCTATTAATAATATATCCAATAATGTAGAATTTATTAACTGTGATGCGAAAAATATAAAGGAGTTTTTACCGCATGGTATTGCAGATACGGTTACTTGTAATCCACCATATATGAACTCTGAGTGGGGTTTTTTAAGTCCAACTGACCAGAAAGCGATTGCACGCCATGAAATAAAAATCAATATTGACGATGTTGCAAAAACAAGTGCATATCTATTAAAATTTGGTGGTTATCTAAGCATTGTTCACCGCTGCGAACGACTTTGCGATGTTATTTGTGCAATGCGCAAATATAAAATAGAACCCAAAAGATTAAGATTTGTTTTTTCAAAGAAAAGCGATTCGCCAAAACTCTTTCTTATTGAGGGTATATCAGGAGCAAAGCCGAATATAAAGGTATTGGAACCACTTGTTATTTATAATGATGATGGCACATATACTGATGAAGTTAAAAAGTATTACAACAAAGGAGAGGTTTAAATGGAACGGGGAAAACTCTATCTTTGCGCGACACCAATAGGAAATCTTGATGATATAAGTATAAGAACATTAAATATTCTTAAAATGGTTGATTTAATAGCTTGCGAAGACACAAGAAGATCTAAACAACTTCTTAATAAATTTGAAATATCCAAACCACTTACAAGCTATTTTGAACATAATAAAGTAGAAAAAGGAATTAAAATAATTGAAGAAATAAAAAACGGAAAAAACGTTGCCCTTGTAACAGATGCGGGCACACCAGCAATATCAGATCCGGGCGAAGATTTAGTAAGATTATGTGGCGAAAATGATATAACTGTTGTCCCAATTCCCGGACCTGTTGCACTTATAAATGCACTTATTGTATCGGGACTTTCGACGGGGAGATTTTGTTTTGAAGGATTTTTATCTACCAATAAAAAAAGCAGATTTGATCATTTAGAGGAAATAAAAAACGATTCAAGAACGCTTATTTTTTATGAAGCTCCTCACAAATTGTTGCGTACGCTATCTGATATGGAAAAGGTTTTAGGAAACAGAAAAATATCTTTAGTCAGAGAACTTACAAAAATTTATGAAGAAGTTAATAGAACAACTTTATCTGACGCAGTAAAGTATTATACTGAAAACATACCAAAAGGTGAATTTGTGCTTGTTATCGAGGGTAAAAGCAGGGAAGAAATAGCCGAAGAAAAGGCAGAAGCATTTGATGCTTTATCAATAAAAGATCATGTTGATATGTTTATTGCAAATGGTTTGGACAAGAAAAACGCAATGAAGGAAGTTGCAATTTTAAGAAATATTTCAAAACGAGATGTTTACAACGAGTATTTAAAGCAATAACAAAAGGAGGATGGTTCTGTGGCGCCATCAGAAGTAAAATTATCAGAAATTTTCAGTGGTGTATTTGTACCTGCAGCTTTAGGTGAATTGAAAATATTAGAAACAATTTATAGCAAGGAAAACAGGACAGCCGAAATTATTCTGGCATCTGATAAAATTATAGATTACAAAATAATTGAAAATTATAAAAATGACATACTTTCAAAATATTCTTTTGAAAAACTTAATATAAAAATTAAATATAACCTTGATATACATAATGCTGATGAAAAAGTGTTATTTGAAAACCTCATTTTTTATGTAAACACACTTTGTCCGGGTGCACAAAAGCTTCTTGAAAATAGTGAATGGAGAATTGAAAATTCGACGGTATATATTGATTGCAAAAACGGCACCACAATGTTATATAAATTAAAATGTGATAATCTTATTCAAAGGCTTATTATGGCACAATTTTCTCAAAATATTGATGTTGTATTCAACGATATTTCAAGCGATATTGAATACGAAAAAGTAAGAGAGGATATAATCAGTTCTTTTGAACCTATTATTGTGCCTGTAAAAAATGATTTTCATTATGATGTTTTATCAGAGGATGAACTTGATAAAGAAAAAATTATTTATGGCAAATTTATTTTTGAAAAGCCAATCCCTATAAAAGATGTAAAAGATAGTCTTGATTTTGCGGTTATTGAAGGCGAAGTTTTTGATGTGGATTCAAGAACTTTAAAAAGTGGAAAAATTCTCTTTTCTTTTTGTATTACCGATCTCACAAGTTCATATAACATTAAAATGTTTATGGGCGAGAAAAAAGCAAATGAGCTTAAAGATAGCGTTAAAAATGGTGTTTATGTTAAACTTAAAGGCAGAGTTGAATATGATGACTTTATGAAAGAGTATGTTATCTTTGCAAAAGACATCAATAAAGCTGTTAAGAAAGAACGATTAGATACAAGTGAAGAAAAAAGGGTAGAGCTTCACTTGCACACTAAAATGTCGGCAATGGATGGTATGACAGATGTAAAAACACTTATTAAAACGGCTGCAAAGTGGGGACATAAGGCAATTGCAGTTACCGATCATGGTAACGTTCAGGCGTTTCCCGATGCAGCAAAAGCCGCCAAAGATAATAACATTAAGGTTTTATATGGTGTTGAGTGCTATCTTGTAAGTGATGCACTTCAAATTGTTTATAATGTTGAAGATGTTCCGCTTAATAAGAGCTTTGTAGTTTTTGACATAGAAACAACCGGACTTAGCCCGATGGAAGATGCAATTACCGAAATTGGCGCTGTTAAGGTTGTTAATGGTGAGATTGTTGATAATTATTCCACTTTTGTTAACCCAAAAAGGAAAATTCCAAAAGAAATTGTTGAACTTACATCTATAACAGACGAAATGGTTAAAGACTCTCCTGCAATAGATGTGATTCTTCCTGAATTCTTGGAATTTGTGGGTGACAGTGTTCTTGTGGCACACAATGCAACTTTCGATGTTGGGTTTATTACAATGGCTGCACAACAATGTGATATCCCGTTCAAAGCTTGCTTTATTGATACAGTAGCACTTTCAAGAGCACTTATCAGTGATATAAAAAATCACAAGCTAAATACAATTGCAGCTTATCTTGGAATAAGCCTTGAAAATCACCATAGAGCTGTTGATGATGCGACGGCTACAGGTCACATATTTGTAAAGTTTTTGGAAATGCTTAAAGAGAAAGGTATAGAGAATGTTAACCGTATCAATTATGATCTTATAACGGAGGCTTCACAAAAACATAAAAAAACATATCATGCAATCATTCTTGTAAAAAATCAAACCGGGTTAAGAAACTTATATAATATTATTTCAAAATCGCATCTTGAACATTTTCAAAACAGACCCAGAGTTCCAAAAAGTCTTTTAACCCAGTATAGAGAAGGATTGATATTGGGGTCTGCATGCGAAGCTGGGGAATTATATTCTGCTATTGTAAACGGAAAATCTATTCACGAAGTAAATGATATTGTAAAGTTTTATGATTATCTTGAAATTCAGCCTTTAGGCAACAACCAGTTTCTTGTTGAAAGTGGCAGAGTGCCAAATCAAATGGCTCTTAAAACTATAAATAAAACAATTATAGAGCTTGGAAGAAAACATAATAAGCTTACTGTTGCGACTTGCGATGTGCACTTTTTGAATCCGACAGATGAAGTTTTCAGACGAATTCTTATGGCTGGTCAGGGATTTGACGATGCAGACAATCAGGCACCGTTGTATTTTAGAACAACGGATGAAATGCTTGATGAATTTTCATATTTGGGTGAAGATATTGCACATGAAGTTGTTATAGAAAACACAAATAAAATTGCTGATATGTGCGAAAATATCATTCCTGTTCCTAATGAAACTGCACCACCTGTTATTGATGGTGCCGATGATGAGCTTAGAGAAAAAACTTTAGGAAAGGCAAAAGAGCTTTATGGAGAAAATATTCATCCCTTGATTCAAGATAGAATGAATGCAGAGCTTTCGTCAATCATCGATAATGGATATGCCGTTTTGTATATTATCGCCGAAAGACTTGTTCAAAAATCTTTAAGTGACGGATATCTTGTTGGTTCAAGAGGTTCGGTTGGTTCGTCTTATGTTGCATATTTATCAGGTATTACAGAGGTTAATTCACTTCCACCGCACTATTTGTGCCCTGAGTGTAAACATCTTGAATTTAACGAGGATCCAGCTTTTTCGTGTGGATTTGATTTACCAGAGAAAAAATGTCCTAAGTGTGGTCATGACCTTGTAAGAGATGGGCATGACATTCCTTTTGAAACTTTCCTTGGTTTCGGTGGAGGTAAAGAACCGGATATTGACCTTAACTTTTCTGGTGATTATCAACCAGTTGCCCATAAATTCACAGAAGAAATATTTGGTGAAGGTCATGTGTTCAGAGCAGGTACAATTGGTACTATTGCCGAGAAAACTGCTTATGGTTTTGTTAAAAAATATTTTGAAGCTAAAGGTCAGAGCGTTTGCGCAGCAGAAATAAACAGACTTGTTCAGGGGTGCAGTGGTGTTAAAAGAACAACTGGTCAGCATCCTGGCGGTGTTATGATTGTTCCGAGAAGTCGTGATGTTCACGAGTTTACACCAATACAATATCCTGCTGATGATAAAACCGGCGGTGTAATTACAACACACTTTGACTACCATTCAATAAGTGGTAAGCTTTTAAAACTTGATATACTTGGTCATGATGATCCTACAGTTATAAGAATGCTTGAAGATTTAACAAAAACAAATGCAAGAGAAATACCATTTGCAGATAAAGATACTATGAGTCTTTTTCATTCTACAGAAGCACTTGGTGTAACAAGTGAAGAAGTACAAAGCACAGTAGGAACATTTGCTGTGCCTGAATTTGGAACTAAATTTGTTCGTCAGATGCTTGTTGATACAAATCCAACAACTTTTGCTGAACTTGTAAGGATTTCAGGACTTTCACACGGTACAGATGTGTGGCTTAATAATGCTCAGGACCTTGTTGTTTCTAAAACGGCTACGCTTAGTGAAACTATTTGTACCCGTGATGATATTATGCTTTATCTTTTGACTAAAGGTGTAGAGCCATCACATTCTTTTAAAATAATGGAAAGTGTGCGAAAGGGAAAAGGATTAACACCAGAATGGGAAGAAGAAATGCGTGAACATAATGTTCCTGAATGGTACATTGATTCTTGTAAAAAGATTAAATATATGTTTCCTAAAGCGCACGCTGTTGCATATGTTACAATGGCGTATAGAATTGCATGGTATAAAGTACACTATCCAAAGGAATTTTATTGCACATACTTTACCGTCCGTGCAGATGATTTTGATGCAGCTATTATGGCACAAGGCAGAGATGTTGTTTTAGAAAATATAAAAATTATTACTGAAAAAGGTAATGAAGCTACCACAAAAGAAAAGGGTGTTTTCACAATTTTGGAGG
This sequence comes from Oscillospiraceae bacterium, assembly GCA_015068825.1. GTDB lineage: Bacteria > Bacillota > Clostridia > UMGS1810 > UMGS1810 > Qingrenia. The sequence continues at coordinate 46,802 of SVJU01000010.1, forward strand.
TTTGTAATGAAATGTATTGCAGAGGTTTGAAATTTCTGCCAATTCATATTACTACTTCTGAAGCTTTTAAATTTTTGCCGCACGAAGAAGGTATTATTCCACCACTAAATGCAATATCCGGACTCGGAACAAATGCCGCAATGAGCATTGTAGAAGAGAGGGAAAAAGAGGCTTTTTCGTGCATAGATGATTTAATTGAACGTGCAAAGGTAAACAAAACTGTTGTTGAAACAATGAAAAAACAAGGTTGTCTTTCTGGAATGCGTCAAAACAGCCAGTTAAGCTTTTTTAATTTTTAACAGGAGGAATGTTAATATGGAAAATTACAAAGAAATTTCATATTTAACAGAAAACAAATTAAAAACTTTTGATAGTATTGATTTTGGAGTTTTAGGAATAACTCTTATTTCGCTTGGGAGCCTTTTTGGAGTTTTAAAAAAGGATTTCTTTAAGAAAATTGCACCATTACTTACAATAGTTTCTATATTAGGAAGCTTATATGTGTTTATAAAATTTTCAAAAAAAGATAGTGTTCCATATATCAAAACAAACAGGTAATATTATATTGTAATAAAAAACTTCTTTTGTTGAAATAATAAGAGCAAAAGGAGTGATATGTAAATTGTTTAAACATGAAAAACAACTGTTTCATCCTGTCGCAATCGAAAGACCTAATCCTCAGTATGCAGCGCTTTTACAAGAACAGCTAGGTGGTGCAAATGGCGAACTGAAAGCAGCTATGCAGTATATGTCTCAAAGTTTTAGAATCAAGAATGCAGAAATAAAGGATTTATTTTTGGATATTGCTGCAGAAGAACTAGGACATATGGAAATGATTGCGCAGACAATAAATTTGTTAAACGGACATGATGTTGAGGCAAGTAAAGTAAGCGCAGGTGAAATTCAGACACATGTGTTAACTGGATTAAGTCCTGGGCTTATTAATGCTTCTGGATATTCTTGGACTGGTGATTATGTTAGTGTTACCGGCGATTTGTGTGCAGATTTGTTATCTAATATTGCATCTGAACAAAGAGCAAAAGTAGTATATGAATATTTATATCGCCAGATTGATGATAAAAAAGTAAAAGAAACAATTGACTTTTTATTAAACAGGGAAGAAGCACACAATTCAATGTTCAGAGAAGCTTTTAACAAAGTACAAGACACAGGATCGAATAAAGATTTTGGAACTACAAAGGCAGCGAAAATGTATTTTAGTATGTCTGAACCATCAGTAAGTGAAGAATTTCAAAAAATAAATACTCAAGCACCATCATTTAAATAATTTTAAGAACCGAATTTTTTCGGTTCTTTTTTATTTTATGTTATACAATAATTTAATTATGTAAATCAAATGTATCAGAAAAACAGGCTTTTATAAATGATAGTTTACAATAATAAAATTATGTTATTTTAGACAGACACTAATTATTATTTTTTGCATATAATATTTATATAGCAATTCTGGAGGTGCAAAATGTATTTACTTTTACTTTCGTTTATTGGTATGTTGCCAAATTTTTATTTTCTGACTCTTTTTGTTAATGGTTCAAAAACGTTTAAACAACCTCTTAGTCAAAAAGATGAAAACGAATATCTTAGAAGAATGGCAGATGGTGATGATGAATCAAAAAATATATTAATAGAAAGAAATCTTCGCTTGGTTGCTCATATTGCTAAAAAATATTCAATGCAAGGTGTAGATTCAGATGATCTTATATCTATAGGTACAATCGGTCTTATAAAGGCAATAACGAGTTTTAATGCAACTAAAGGAACAAGACTCGCTACATATGCTGCCAAGTGTATTGAAAACGAAATATTAATGAATTTCAGGTCAGAAAAGAAAAGAAAAGGCGATGTTTATCTTCAGGATCCAATTGGAAAAGATAAAGAAGGAAATGAGGTAACTTTGATTGATAAGCTTTATAATTCTGATGAGGATGTTTTTGAAGAAGTAGATCTAAAAATGCAAATCACACATTTATACGAAGGTATAAAAAGCCGTTTAGCCCCCAGAGAAAAAGCAGTTTTGAAATTAAGATATGGACTATGCCATAACACGCCACTTACCCAAAACGAAATTGCAAAAAAATTAAAAATTTCACGTTCATATGTATCACGAATAGAGACAAAAGCAATTTCAAAATTAAAAGAATTTTTTGAAAAATAAATTAACAAGCAGAAGAATTACTTCTGCTTGTTTTATTATCCTCTGATAACATATTTTCCGTTTTTCTGAAGTGGTTCAACATTGTTTTGTGATATAAACGATTCAAACAAAACAGCAATTGCTTCCCAGGTTTCTTTATCGACCACACCGGTTTCTTTTATAGAACTTGCGTTTTGAATAGTTATTACGGCTTTTTTTGTAGCTTCATCATATTTTCCGTTAATTTCGACATCGCTTAAATTTTCAAAATTGTTTCCAAGTGATTTTAACATTGCCTGAATAACATAAACAATTTCATTTTCGTCGTTATCTCTTATATAAAAATGAGGCGAAGGAAATATGTTGACTTGATTGGGTGATTTGTATTTTTTTAATGTTTTTTTATGCACATTTTGTATTTTGTTCCATGTAGCATTATCTACAATTCCTGTTTGTGGAAGGTTAAATTCATTTTGAAATTTTATGATTGCATCATAAGTTTGTTTACCAAAAATTCCATCAGGGACCACTTTTGGAACAGGATTATCATATGAAATTCTTCTTAAAAATGTTTGCAGATTTTCTATTGGTTTATTAATCATTGATTGTAATATAAGCATAATAAAGCAAAACCTCCTAATCCATATCACCTTGTTTGAGTTCGTTTTTTGGATATTGATTTGGTGTAACAGAATTGTTAGAAAATACACTTCTGTATACACGATTAAGTGCGGTTAGTGTTGGAGCATCCAAAATACCTGTTTGTGTAAGATTGTTGTTTTTTTGAAAATCCATTATCCTCATACGTGTCTGACGTGTAAAAACACCATTCTCTAAAATTTTTTCTCCTTGATTTGTGGTAATTGAATTAAGCCTTTTTTGCAAGTTTTGAACTTCATTTCCGGTATCACCATAACTAAGATTTAATGTTGATAAGTATTCAGCTTCTTTTTCAATTGGACTTATAGCGCTGTCAAGCGACGTTCTTATACCGACAAATATTCTGTATAAATAATCCCAGGTAGTAGCATCAAGAATGCCAGTTTCAGGAAGGTTATATTGTTTTTGAAGTTGCTTTGTTGCGTTTTGTGTTGCTTCATCAAATACACCTGTAATCTCGATTGTTGGTATTTGTGGATAAAACCACGAAACTACCTGTAAAAGATATTGTGATACCGAAACATTTTCACCACTATCACCAAGTTCTATTGAATTTGGATATTCAAACGGCGAATTGAAATATTTCTGTCCTTCCGAATTGAGTTCTGAAAGTCCGGTCATACCTGTATAAAGATATATAAGCTTATACCATGTTGATTTGCCAACAATGCCATCAGGCGACAGATTAAATATATCCTGAAAAACTATGACTGCATCACGGGTACTTTCTCCAAAAACTCCATCAACAGTGAGTTTTGGGATAAGGGGGTAGTCTTCTGAAACACGGTTTAATATTACTTGTACTGTTGCAACATCGCGTGGATTTGAGCTTCCTATACTCAAAGGTCCATTATAGGAATTTCTTATTTCATTAATAGGTGCGTCGCTTACGATTTCTATATTGTTTCCATAATAATACCTTAAAATTTCAACGGAAGTTCTTCCTTGTTCGGCAAGTGACTGACTGCCCCATTGAGAAAGGCCATCACACATAACAGTAGTTCCATTGCAGTATTTTGTTGCCAATGGTTCTGCAAAGCCTATACGCCTTATGTAAGAATCAAATATTTCATCCACTATATTACTTATGTTTTCAAATATATTTCGTCCATAAATAAACTTCTGATCTATTGCAGTTGAATTGGTTATATTAAAAGGATAGCCCTGACTAACATAAAATTCGTTATAAACTCTATTTACTGCAAATGAAATCTGTGCGTATACATTTGCTGTTATTGCAGACTCATCCCATGTAGGATAAATTTCACTCGAAGCGACATTTTTTATATAATCGGGAAAGGGAAGAGTAACATCTTGCGCATTTGACGAGGGTGCACCCAAATGAACGGTGATATATTTTGGTATAAATGGAATTATTGTGGTTGGCATTATTTTAATTCTCCTTTTATAAATTTTGACTTGTTATATCAATACTTTCGTAAAATCCTGCCGGGTCCACATCCTCCTCGAGGGGAATAAGATTAATTTCCTGAACAGAAATCTGATTTGCAAAAATCTGAACATTTTTTATATATGTTGTGTAATAATCAGGATGGGTGATGATAATATCGCACACAAAAAATCTTTCGTCTGTATTTTCGCTGTTTAAAGAATTTTGTGCATCAGGAACTTCAAAATCTACTGTTATTGTTTTTCCATTTTCATCGGTTCTCAAGCTTTTTAAAAGTGTTTTTTTGTCGTTTTCTTGTTTTATTATACTTACATGTGCATTCATTATTGGAATCTGAGCTTTTGAAATAGTAGTACGTACAAAAAGTTTTCCTGTTTGTGCCACTAAAAAACCTCCTTGTTTTAAATGTATCACTAATAAATATATTAATGTGTTACGAAGTTTATTCAGTGTAAATTATATTACAATCTATTGACTTTTTTTAAAGTGTATAATATAATCGTTTTAACTTAAATAGTAGGTGAGATAATGACAAAATATTTGATAAAAAAATTTATTCCTAATTATGAGAATACTTCTGATAAGGACGTACGAGAAAGATATTGTGTTCTGGCTGGAATAATGGGAATATGTAATAATTTTATTCTTTTTTTGATAAAACTTTTTATTGGCAGTTTTATAAACAGTATCGCTGTTATTTCGGATGCTTTTAATAATCTGTCTGATATGGGTTCTTCTCTTGTTAGTATTATAGGTGCAAAATTAAGCAATATGAAGCCTGACAAAGAGCATCCATTCGGTCATGGAAGAATAGAGTATCTTTCTTCATTGTTGGTTGCAGTTATAATATTTTTTGTTGGTCTTTCACTTTTAAAAACATCCTTTCTTAAAATTTTCAATCCAGAAAAACTTAATTTCAATCCAATACTTATATGCGTTCTTATATTGTCGGTTTTAATAAAAGTCTGGATGTTTTTCTATAATCGCTATATGGGAAAAGAAATTAACTCAGGTATTTTAAATGCTACGGCGTTTGACAGTTTAAATGATGTGTATGCAACAAGTGCTGTTATTCTTGCTACAATTTTAAGTCTTTTTACTACATTGCCGCTTGATGCTATTTTGGGGGTTGGAGTTTCGGTATTAATCCTTTTTGCAGGTTTTAACATAGCAAAAGATACGATTGATTTGTTACTTGGTAAAGCGCCTGATAAAGAACTTGTTGACAATATAGAAAAAATACTTTTGAGTAATAAAAAGATAGTAGGGACTCACGATTTGATTGTTCATGATTATGGTCCCGGAAGAATAATTGCTTCGGTTCACGCAGAAGTTAATAATAATGAAAATATTGTTGAAATACATGAAATAATAGATGAACTTGAAAATCAAATTCAAACGGCTCTTGGTATTATAATGGTAATACATACAGATCCTATAAGTGTCGATTGTGAAAGAACTAATGGCTATAAAAAGAAGGTTACAAGAATCATTAAAAAAATTGATAAAGCACTTTCTATACACGATTTTCGCATCACGGATGGTGTAAATAATGTCAACTTGATTTTTGATATGGTGGTTCCGTATGAATATGATGAAAAACAAACAAAAACGCTTGTTGAAAATATTAAAAATACAATCAAAGCAAAAGAAGATAAGGTTAATGTAGTTATAAAAGTAGATAGATCATATTAACGCAAAACAAAAAACGCCCGATTTTTCAGGGCGATTTTTTATATATACTCAAATGATGTGGTGCAATTTTTTGAAATAGTGTTGAGAGCATTCTTGCCCAAAAAAGCAGTTTTAGAGAAACTGTTTCCAAAATCCTTCGTAAAACATTTATAGCAGTTATATCTTTCCTTCCATGCAATATGAATATGATTATCTATGTTATACATAAAAGGCATTACCATTGAGTCAGTGCCAAAACCTATTGTTTTTTTATAATTATCTTTAACATTAAAAAAAACAACTGAATAATGCGATTTTTCTCGTGCAACATACGTTATATATGGGTTTGAATCCAACCCGCATGTGCCACAAAAATTTTCAGGTTCAATATCTATATTAATCATTTTAGGTGTATAACTACCATTGTATTCGTTATATATTCTGCAAAAAAGTTTTTTGAATTCATTTTGATACAAAATATATATATTACCTTTGTTGTCTGGGAAAACATTGTATTTACCATTATAAACATAATCAAGTACATTTGGTTTCTTTTCGTTTGCTAAATCAATTTTGTGATGTATTAGAAGTGTTCGTTCAGAATAATTTAATGTATAGAAAATATTAATATTTCCGCCAATATCGAATATTTTTATACTTGAAAAATTACATTTTCCGGATTTGCTTTTTAAAAGTGAAAAATTGATCCATTTATCCTCACTGTATAATAGATAAAACAGGTTGCCAAAAATATCCTGTAAAGCTATATGGATTTTTCCAATTTCATTTATTACTGCATCAAATTCTCTGCTGCAATTTTTAAAAACTATTTCTTTTTCCGATTTGTTTTTTTCAATATACAGGTTATGTTCTTTATCAAGATAGATCTTTTTTTCTTTTCCTGTGATATCTTTTAATATAATTTTTTGCATAAAAGAAAACACTCCTTTTAATATCCTAATTATATAATATTAAAAGAAGTGTTTTATTATTACGTGTAATATTATTTTGCAAATCCCATGTTTATAAGCCATGTTTTACAAAGGTCTGTCCACGGAGCTACATCAGGATTGTTTTCTGCAAGTCCTAAACCGTGTCTGCCATCCCTGAAAACATGAAATTCAAAAGGAATATTATGATTAATCAATTGTTCTGCAAGAAGCACAGTGCCTTTTACAGGAACAACATTATCGTTTGCTGTGTGCCACATGAAAACAGGAGCAGTCTTATTTGTTACTCTGTCTTCAATAGCAAGACTGTACATAAGACCTATATCATCACCACACAAATTTGTAAAGCAACCAAAATGCGATGCATCTTTAGAAAAAGATAGTACTGGGTAACAAAGAACAGCAAAATTTACTTTTGAGCTTACTTTGTCAACTTCGTCATTAACATTATATTCATTCAATTCATTATCAGGGGAGGTAAGAGTCAGTGCAGCTAAATGACCACCTGCACTAAATCCACAAATGCCGATTTTGTCTTCGTCAATGCCAAATTTATCTTTGTTATATCGTATATATCTTACAGCTCTTTTGGCATCTAAAAGAGGTGAAGGAAATTTATAATCAGGCGCTACACGATAGTCAAGAACAAATGCAGACAAACCGCAGTCGTTGAAAAATTTAGCAATAGGTTCACCTTCGTGGTCGGCTTTCATTACATATCCACCACCAGGACAAACAACAACGGCACCTTTAGCGCCTTCTTTGATATAAGGCGTTATATTAGGTATACATACAGGATTATCAATATTTAAAAGCGGTGTTTCGTTTTCATTCCATAAATTATACATTTTACCACACTCCAAATTTGTTTTTTAGTAAATTATATTCTTATTTTTTTATTTAGTCAATAGCAAAGCGAAAATAATGTCGCAAATATGAAAAAAAGTATTGACATATTTAATTTATAAGAATATAATTACACTTGTGCAGTTTAGAAAAACTAAACAAAAAATTTAATAAAACGGCACAAAAAATAATTTGAGGTAATTTTTATGGAGATTGGCAGTAAACTTAAAAGGCTGAGAATTAAAAATAATCTGACACAAGAGGAATTAGCTGATCGTTGTGAACTTTCGAAAGGTTTTATATCGCAAATAGAACGTGATTTGGCATCACCGTCTATTTCAACTTTATTTGATATACTTCAATGTATGGGATGCGATTTAAAAACCTTTTTTAATGATGAAACTGATGAAGAAATTGTGTTTGGCAAAGATGATGTTTTTGTAAAAGAAAACAAAGACGATAAAAACATAATAAACTGGCTTGTTCCTAATTCGCAGAAAAATATGATGGAGCCAATTATAATCGAACTTATGGAAGGTGGTTCTTCTTATATGGATACACCTCACGAGGGAGAAGAATTTGGTTATGTGCTTTCTGGTAATATTTCTATATTCGTGGGTAATAAAGAATATAAAGCAAAAAAGAATGAGTGTTTTTATTATAAAGCCAATCAGCCACATTTTATAAAAAATATCAGCAAAACAAAAGCGATTGTGCTATGGGTATGCACACCACCTAATTTTTAATTTTGGAGTGAAGTATTAATGTATAAACATTTGATTGAATTAAAAGGGATATGTAAAAAATTTAATACAACAGATGCTCTTAATAATATAAATTTATATATAGATCAAAATGAGTTTCTTACTCTTTTGGGGCCTTCCGGGTGTGGAAAATCAACATTGTTAAGAATTATTGCAGGCTTTGAAACGCCAACTGGTGGTAGTGTTACTTTTGAAGGAGAAGATCTTTTGTGTATACCACCGCACAAAAGGAAAATTAATACTGTTTTTCAAAAATATGCTCTTTTTACTCATATGAACGTTTACGACAATATTGCTTTTGGGTTGAAAATAAAAAAAATGAGCAAGGACAAAATTGATCAGAAAGTAAAAAAAGTATTGAAACTTGTTAATCTGGAAGGATTTGAGGATAGAGATATTGATTCTTTAAGTGGAGGTCAACAGCAAAGAATTGCAATCGCGCGCGCGATTGTTAATGAACCTGCTGTTTTACTGCTTGACGAGCCATTAGCAGCGCTTGATTTAAAACTTAGAAAAGATATGCAGCTTGAACTTAAGAATATGCAGAGAGAGCTAGGAATAACCTTTATTTATGTTACACACGATCAGGAAGAAGCTCTTTCTATGTCAGATACTGTTGTTGTAATGAAAGAGGGTACTATTCAGCAAATCGGCACACCTACAGATATATATAACGAGCCAAAAAATGCTTATGTAGCTGATTTTATTGGTGAAAGTAATATAGTTCCGGGAATCATGAAAAAAGATTGTCTTGTTAACTTCTGTGGCGAAGATTTTGAATGTGTTGATACAGGATTTGATGAAAACGAAAGTGTAGATGTAGTAATCCGTCCTGAAGATTTTTATGTTGTCGATGAGGTTAATGCTAAAATCAAGGGTGTGGTTGAATCTGTAACCTTTAAGGGTGTTCATAATGAAATTATAATCGATGCCAACAACACAAAATGGATGGTCCAGGATACAATGAGCTTCGAAGTTGGACAAAGAGTAGGGCTTATTATAAAACCATTTGATATCCATATTATGAAAAAGGAGGCAGATAAATGAAAAAAACATTAGCTGCGTATCCTTATCTTATATGGGCACTTGTTTTTACTGTAATTCCTATAATTCTTGTGGCATATTATGGATTTACAGTTGAAGACGAAGCAGGTAATATAAAAATTTCTTTAGAGAATTTTATAACTTTTTTTCAAAATGAACAACTTCTGAAAGCTTTCTGGCGTTCTATATGGATGGCACTTGTTGCAACGGTAATCTGTCTTGTATTAGGATACCCTGTTGCATACATCCTTGCAATGTCAGAATCGAAAAACAAAGGGTTTCTGATGCTTCTTCTTATTATTCCTATGTGGATGAACCTGCTTTTGAGAACATACGCATGGGTTATGATTTTAGATAATACCGGACTTTTAAATGCTTTTCTTAATAGATTTGGTATAGAAAGTTTTGAGTTTATGTATCACAACGGTTCCATTGTATTCGGTATGGTATACAACTTTTTGCCATTTATGATATTGCCAATACATTCTGTACTTGTTAAAACAGATAAATCTGTCGTTGAAGCAGCTGCTGATCTTGGGGCTGATAATAAAAAAGTATTCCTTAAAATTGTTTTTCCGCTTAGTATGCCTGGTGTAATATCTGGAATTACCATGGTATTTATGCCTGCTGTTACAACATTTGCTATTTCAGATATTTTAAGCGGAAGAAAAATTCAACTTATGGGAAATGTTATTGAAAGTCAGTTTTTAAGAAATTACAACTGGCATTATGGTTCCGCTATATCGATAATTTTAATTATTATTATACTTTTGTCAATGGCATTTTCTTCTAAATACGATAAAGACAACGAGGGGAGCACACTTATATGAAATTAAAAAAAATAGCGAAAAATTTTTATCTTTTCCTTGTTTTTGTTTTTATGTATGCTCCAATTGTTGTTATGGCAATTTACTCATTTAATGATTCCAGATCCAGAACAACTCAATGGAAAGGATTTACATTTAAATGGTATATAAGACTGTTTGAAGATTCACAAATTTTAAAAGCGCTCGAAACAACGCTTGTTATTGCAATCGTTTCTGCTGTTGTTGCAACCATTATAGGCACTTTAGCATCAATTGGAATAAGCAGAATGAACAAAAAACTAAAAAATGTTGTTATGGGAGTTACTCAACTTCCGGTATTAAACCCTGATATAGTAACTGGTATTTCTCTGATGATTCTTTTTGTGTTTTTAAAGATTAAACTTGGCAAGTACTCGTTGTTGTTATCACATATTGCGTTTAATATACCGTATGTTATTATATCTGTCCTTCCAAAGTTTACTCAACTTAACAAAAGTGTATATGAAGTAGCTTTGGATTTAGGCGCAACTCCACAATATGCATACAGAAAGGTAGTTCTCCCACAGATAATGCCAGGAATTATAACCGGTTTTCTGCTTTCGGTAACACTTTCAGTTGATGATTTTGTTATAAGCTTTTTTACTGCAGGAACAGGGGCTACAAACCTTTCTATATATATTTATTCGGCAATAAGTAAAAAATATAATCCATCAATAAATGCCTTGTCAACAATTATGTTTGTTGTTATATTTTTACTTTTACTTATAATAAATTCACGAAGCAAAAACGATAATAAAAAAACAAAAGGAGTTTTGGCATAATGAAAAAAATAATATCTCTTATTTTAGTTTTAATGTTTGTTATAATTTCAATTTGCGGTTGCGGTAGTCAAAGCAATAAAGTTACATTAAGAGTTTATAACTGGGGCGAGTTTATTGATATGGAACTTTTAGACAAGTTTGAAGAAGAAACTGGCATAAAAGTTTTGTATGATGTTTATACAGATAATGAAAGTCTTTATGCAAAAATTAGAAATTCGGGTGAAGATTCGTATGATATCATTGTTCCGTCGGACTATATGATTAAAAAGATGATTTCTGAAGATATGCTCGCAAAAATTGATTTTAACAATATTCCAAATATTAAAAATATAAACGAAGCATATTTAAATCCATCTTATGATCCTTCAGGTGAATATTCTGTGCCGTATTTTTACGGTATGGTTGGAATACTTTACAATAAAAACAAAGTTGATGGAAAAATAAAAGGAATGAAAGATTTGTTTGATGAAAAATATTCTCGTAATGTATGTATGCTTTATTCAATGAGGGACACAATAGGAATGACACTTAAAATGCTTGGTTATTCAATGAATGATACCGATCCTGCTCATATTAACGAAGCGAAGGAGATATTAATCAAGCAAAAACCAAATGTTCTTGCTTACGGAACTGATGAACTCGTTCCAAAGGTTGCCGATGGTAGTGCTGCAATGGCAATGGTGTATTCTGGTGATGGAATTGTTGCTGCAACAGAGGATCCTGAAAACGTTGAATTTGTAATTCCCGAAGAAGGCTCTAACATTGCTATGGATTCGATGGTAATTTTAAAAACTTCAAAACACAAATCAGAAGCAGAAAAATTTATAAACTTTATGCTTGATGCAGAAAATTCCGCACAAAACGCTATTTATACAGGTTATTCAACTCCAAACAAGGAAGCGTGGAATTTACTTTCTGATGAAGTTAAAAACGATTCAAGAAGATATTTAACCGACGAAATGATGGCAAAATGCGAAGAGTTTACTTCTGACAATTCTCATTATGTAGATGCATGGGATGAAATTTTGGCACAATAATACATCTTAGCTTACAAAAATAATTTTAAATGTTAAAAATATACAAAAAAATATTTTTTTCAAAAAACTATTGAAAAATAATATTTAATGTTGTATAATGAATTAATAATTATGATTTTATTTTAAATGTGTTAAATATTCGGTTCTAATATCAGAAGGAGAGATTATATGTTCAGCAAAGAGGTTGTAGTACAAAATCAAGTTGGATTACATGCACGACCAGCTACTTTCTTTATTCAGAGAGCAAATGAATTTAAGTCGGGCATTTGGATAGTTAAAGATGAAAGAAAGGTAAATGCAAAAAGCTTGTTGGGTGTTTTATCTTTAGGTATCACCAGAGGCACAAAAATTTCAATTGTTGCTGAAGGTCCCGATCAGGAAGAAGCTGTGAATAGTCTTGTTGACCTTATTTCTTCTAATTTTATAGATGCACAGTAATTTAAAAAATTTCTTACATAAACCTCACATTGTTTTCTAATGTGAGGTTATTTTACTAATTGAGGTGATAAAAGTGCTTCTCGATTACAAAATTAAATCATTGCCCGAAAAAAGCGGAGTATATATAATGAAAAATGCAGACAACGAAGTAATTTATGTTGGCAAAGCAAAAGTTTTAAAAAATCGTGTAAGACAATATTTTACTTCTTCTAATCACTCCCCAAAAGTAAGTGCAATGGTATCTAACATAAAAGACTTTGAATATATAATAACTGATTCTGAAACAGAAGCGCTTGTACTTGAGTGTAATCTCATTAAGCAATATATGCCAAAATATAACATTCTTTTAAAGGATGATAAAACATATCCATTTGCAAGAGTTTCTATTAACGAAAAATACCCGCGTATTACAATGGTGAGAAGTGTAAAAAAAGATGGGGCCAGATATTTTGGTCCATATTCGAGTTCGACGCTTTTAAAGGAATTATTGGAATTTTTGAAGGAGGTTTACAAATTAAGAACCTGTAACAAAGTTTTTCCAAAAGATTTTAATAAAAGCAGGACTTGTTTATACTATCACATTGGAAAATGCGATGGTGTTTGTAAAGGTGATGTTGACGAAGAAAGTTATAATAATAAGATTAAAGAAATTTGCACATTTTTGAGTGGAAAAACCAATCATTTAGAACGCGAATTTGAAGAAAAAATGTATGAAGCGTCAAATAACCTTGATTTTGAAAAGGCTGCATGGTATCGCGACAAACTTTTGGCAATAGGAGTTATCAATCAAAAACAAAAAGCAACATCGGCGCTTGGGGTAAACTCCGATATTCTTGCTGTATCAGTTTTAAATGGTACTGCCTGTGTGCAGGTGTTTTTTATGAGAAATGGAAAAATCATTGGACGCGAAAACTATTTTATCGAAAATGTTGATGATACTTGCGAAGATGAAATTTTAAACGATTTTACATCACAGTATTATTCACAATCTACTTTTATTCCTGATGAAGTAATTATTGAATATAAACTTGCTGACGAAAATGTAATCTCGCAACTTTTAAATGATAAAAAAGGAAAAAAAGTTGAAATCAAAGTTCCCAAAATAGGAGATAGTTTAAAACTTATAAACCTGGTTAAGTCAAATGCAAAGAAAGAACTTCAAAACAGAGAACTTAAAATCCTTAGGGATATTAAATTTAAAAATAATGCGCTTGTCCTTCTTAAAAATCATCTTTTGCTAAACGATATTCCAAAACGAATTGAAGCTTTTGATATATCGGGCTTTGCAGGTCGAGATAATGTTGCTGCTATGGTTGTGTTTGTTGATGCAAAACCTAAAAAAAGCGATTACAGGTTATATAAAATCAAATCTGTTGTTGATAAAAACGACGATTACGGCGCAATGAGAGAAGTTCTTACAAGAAGATATTCAAAAAAGGAAAAACTGCCGGATCTGATTTTTGTAGATGGTGGCTTGGGACATGTGAATGTTGCAATAGAAGTTTTAAACGAATTAAATCTTGATATAAATGTGTTTGGTATTTTTAAAGATGACAAACATAACACCTGTGCTGTCATGTCAAAAGATGGTGAAATAAAGTTAGAAAAAACGAGCGAAGCTTTTATGCTTCTTGTTAATATTCAGGATGAAATGCACAGACGAGCGATATCGTATTATCGTTCTTTAAGCGAGAAAAATACGATAAAATCAGAACTTGATGATATAAAAGGTATAGGAGAAAGACGAAAAAAAGATTTAATTTCGCATTTTAAAACTATAAAAAAAATAAAGAATGCATCTGTGGAAGAGTTAATGGAGATTAAATCTATTGATAAAAAAACTGCCCAAAATATAAAAAACTATTTTGAGCAGCAAAAACTTTAAAGAATTATTCTTCGGCATCTTTTATGAACACCCAAGACAAGACCTATTGAAATAAGATTTGTTACAAGTGAAGATCCTGCATAGCTAAAAAACGGCAATGGAATGCCGGTTACTGGCATAAGACCTACGCACATTCCAATATTTTCGAATATATGTGCCATAAACATAAATGCAACACCTACACAAATATATGATCCAAATTTATCTTTAGATGAATTGGAAACATATATACATCTTACAACGAGTGTAAATAAAAGTGCAATTACTATAAAACATCCAGCAAGCCCTAATTCTTCTCCAATTACACCAAAAATAAAGTCTGTGTGTTTAACAGGAAGATAACCAAATTGTGTTTGCGTCCCCTTGTATAAGCCTTTTCCAAAAATTTTTCCTGAACCGATTGCAATTTTAGATTGAATAACATGATAACCTCTTCCAAGAGGGTCGCTTTCGGGGTTTAAAAACACCAAAATTCTATCTTTTTGGTACGGTTTTAGTAAATTCCATATAACAGGAATGGACAGTCCAACACCTATAAATGCAGTAAAAATATATTTATAAGAAAGTCCGGCTACAAATATCATTCCTGCAAATATACAAATAAATACCATTGTAGTTCCAAAATCAGGCTGAAGCATTATAAGTCCTATAATTGGAATGATATGCAAAACAAGGACAGCTAAATTCTTTGATTTATTAACATTTTTAATCGTTGATAAGTGTTTGGCAAATGTAATTATGAAACCAATTTTAACAATTTCTGCAGGCTGAATACCAAACGAACCAAATCGTATCCAGCTTTTTGCACCATTGCTTTCAAGGCCTGTACCAAATATCAACACTGCAACCAAAGAAAGAATGGAACCAATATAAATGTATTTTGCATATTTGCCATAGACATCATAATCAATTAGAGAAACAAAAATCATTGCCACAAAGCCTATTGCAAATGCAGCTGATTGAACTATTATAAATTTTTTGCTGTTATCAAACGAATTAACTGCACTCGAAATAACTATTAAACCAAAAATACAGCAAATTATTGTTATTGATATTAAAATATAATCAAATTTAAAA
This sequence comes from Oscillospiraceae bacterium, assembly GCA_015068825.1. Classification (GTDB taxonomy): domain Bacteria; phylum Bacillota; class Clostridia; order UMGS1810; family UMGS1810; genus Qingrenia. Next base: position 62,370 of record SVJU01000010.1, read on the forward strand.
AAATCATTTTTTTCTTTCATATACTACCTCATTATTTTAAGTGTGCTTTATATAATTATAGCACATAAAATTATTTTTACAAGAAAATTTTATTGATTATAATTATAAAATGATATAAAATAAAAGGAGATACTATGTTTGGATATGTAAATGTCTTTGCTGATGAACTTAAAATCAGAGAATACAATTTATATAAATCTTATTATTGTGGTCTTTGTAAGCAACTTGGGAAAGATTTCAATCAGTTTGTGCGTTTGGGATTAAGTTATGATTTTACATTTCTCGCAATCGTTTTTGATGGATTGAATGACAGTAAACCTGTTATTGAAAAAGAAGGCTGTATAAAACATATTTCTAAAAAAAGACCAATTATAAAAAACAACGACGGCATTGAATATGCAGCAAATTTATCTGTTATATTAACATATTATAAATTGTGCGACGATATTATTGATGAAAAAATCAAAAAATCATACCTTCTTCGAATTCCGTATAAAAGTGCAATCAAAAAAATCAACTCAATCGACAAAAACATTTTTAAAAATATAGAAGAAAATTTATCTTTACTAAGCAAATTAGAAAAAGAAAAATGTAACGAAATTGATGTTGTATCAGATGCATTTGCTAAAATTATGCAATCAATTTTCAGTTTTGATGAAAGACTTTTAAATTTTGGATATAATCTTGGTAAGTTTATTTATGTAATTGATGCACTTGATGATATCGATAAAGACTATAAAAATAAAAGTTATAATCCATTCCTTTTAAAATACGGTTACGATAATAAAGAAAAAATACTTGAAAATGCTCAGTTTTTACTTATGTATACCTTATCAAAATTGGCTGAGGAATTTGAAAATATAAAGTTTTATAAAAACTATGAAATAATTAAAAATATCATATACTTAGGTTTAAGACAAAAAACAGATTTTGTTCTGCAAAGAAGGAGAAATTGCAATGAAAAATCCATATGAAGTTCTTGGAATAAAAGAAGGCGCAAGTGATGAAGAAATAAAAAAGGCTTACCGTGAACTTGTAAAAAAATATCATCCCGATAAGTATGTTAACAATCCACTTGCAGACCTTGCGGCGGAAAAACTAAAAGAAGTTAATGATGCATACGATACTCTTACCAAAGGCAGTTCCCAGACAAATGGATATTCATCCGGTGGGTATTCATCATCAAATCAGGCAAATTTTAATACCGTAAGAGCCTAC
>SVJU01000044.1 GCA_015068825.1 Oscillospiraceae bacterium
AGGTTGCAGCGCTTGCATACCTTATGTTTAACCTCTATACTCCTCCTTGCTTTGCTGCTATCGGTGCGATGAATGCAGAAATGAAGAGTGCAAAATGGCTTTGGGGTGGAATCGGTCTCCAGCTTGGTGTAGGATATACAGTTGCATATTTAGTTTACACAATTGGTACACTTATTACTGCTCCTGCTGCCCTTAATATTGCGTCTGCCATTGCGGGAGGTGTAGCAGTTGTTATTATGGTTGTTGTTGTGATTATGCTTATCCGTAATACTAACAAAAAACTAAAAGATGAGCATGCATTAAGCTTGGTAGATTCAAAAAATATAGGTGTTAGAGTGTAATGATGGCAAATATAATTTTAATAATAATTCTTATTGTGATTGCAGGTGGTGCTATGTTTTATATATACAAAGCTAAAAAAAGCGGACAGCATTGCATTGGTTGTCCTCATGGCAAAAAATGCAATAAATTGCACTGCAATTGTGGAAAAGATGATAAATTAATATAATCAAAACAGTATATAAAATATTATTTAATAGATAATATGTGAACAAAAAGGTAGAGATATAGTAAAAGCTATATCTCTACCTTTGTTTTAACATAAAAATGATTAGTTTAATATTAAGCTGTATTTAGTTCTCTTCTTTATAACATTCGAAAATTTCATCAACTTTGGCCTGGTCTTTTACTTTAGTAAGAGCACTTACCAAAGGTACAATAATCATAGAAATTGCCATTGCAGAAACACCCATTTCAGGTGATTTTGCAGCCGCTGCTGAAAATCCTGAATTAATAGTGATAACTAATGTTGCAATACCAACTGTTAAAAGTCCGGATAAGATACCGGCATAGGCACCTGCTTTTGTGATTTTCTTTGAGAAAAGTCCCCAAATGTATGGACCAATAAAGCAGCCGGAAACAACACCCCAAGAGAAAGACATAAGACTAACAATAATTGGGATATTCTGTGTTGCAAAAATGAATGAGCATGCAACAAATGCAAGGCAAAGAATTCTTGTTAGTAACATCTGTGTTTCAGATTTTGTACTTTTCTTTCTAACAGAAGGAATAAGGTCAACAGCAACCGCAGAAGCAGATGTAAGTACAACAGCTTCTAAAGTTGACATTGAAGCAGAAAGAAGAAGTATCATTATAATTGCCAAAAGAATTATGCCAAGTGTACCGCCACTTAGAACTTCCATAAGTACTGCGGGAATGATAGCATCAATTCCACCTTCAGGGAGTTGACCACCAAGAACTAGTCTTGATGTAGAGCCTATAAGATAAGCTCCGCAACCAATAATAAGACAGAAAAAAGTAGAGATTATTGTGCCACGTTTTATAGCAGCAGTATCTTTAATGGCATAAAATTTTCCAATCATCTGAGGAAGTCCCCATGTACCAAAGCTTGTAAGCATTATATTAAAGCATAGGAATTTGAAGGAAGAACCACCAAAAATATTTGTGAGCTGTGCACCGGTTGTGGGGTGGGGGTCGCCTGGTAAAGATTCGAAATTTCTAAGATTTTCCATAAGACCTGAAAGACCGCCAACATTTTTATGACCAAGAACTGTAACTATAAGGCATACAACACCAAAAATCATAACAATTCCTTGAATAAGGTCGGTATAAGCTGTTGCTACATAACCACCCGCAACAAGGTAAACTGCTGTAAGACAGGCAATTATAAGCATCCATACCCATGTTTCAACTCCAGGAAATACTGCGCTGAAAAGTGAACCAAGGCCTTTGTATACTGCAGCTGAATATGGTACAAGAAATATGAAAATTATTACTGCAGCAAAAATTTTCATACCTTTTGAAGAATATCTTTTTTCAAAATATTCTGGCATAGTTTTTGCTTCAAGCTTTTTTGTCATTTTCCTTGTTCGATTAGCAAATAGAATCCATGAAATAAGACAGCCCAAAACTGCATTACCAATACCAATCCAAATACTTCCAATTCCGATGTTCCATCCATGCTGTCCAGCATAACCAACGAATACAACTGCAGAAAAATATGTAGTACCATATGCGAATGCTGTTACCCAGGCACCGATGTTTCTTCCACCAATTAAGAATCCGTCAAGGGTTTTTGATTTGCCGTAACTGATACAGCCAATCAAAGCCATTGCTATTGCATAAATACAAAGAGCAATGATTGTGTAAAGTTGCGCGTTTGTCATGTGTTTTTTACCTCCTTGAATTTTAGATTGCGGAGGTAAAATCCATTTTGGCAAAAAAACACGCCCTCCGCATTCTTATTTAGAATACAGAGGACGAGATATATTTATTCCCGTGGTACCACCTCAGTTTACCGCTTTCTCGCGATTACGGCCTTGGAGAGTGTCCAACAACACTCTTGTTCTATAACGGGAACACCCGTTGCAGCCTACTTAAAAATAAATTTGTTCGGTGCACTGCTCGCAAGATGTATTCAACTTAAACTTTCCCATTGCCTTGCACCAACCGGCAACTCTCTTTTTGGTTCCACCTAAGCCTACTTGTTCTTGCTCAAACGCATTTCGATAGTAGTATAATACTACTTTAACAAAATAAAGTCAAGAGTAAATTTAAAAAATTATATTTTTAATTATGAAAATTAAGTTGCAGCTTATCAGAAAAATGATAATTGCTTTTATGATTTTCCTTATATAGTCTATCTTGTTGATTTGCACTTAACAATCATTTCATTTTTGTTAATAATAGCAGGAGAAATGTGTGTCACGGAACCTAATATAAATTCTTCAAAGTACATTATAATAACCTCAGTCTTGATATATTAATTTCATATGTTATTTTACCATAAAAAAACATAATAAATCAAACAATAAATTAGCATTTTCTCTTGACAATTCAAAAAAATTCATATATACTATATTGCGTTGCAATAATTCGGGATATAGCGCAGTTTGGTAGCGCGCTTCGTTCGGGACGAAGAGGCCGCAGGTTCGAATCCTGTTATCCCGACCACGTCGAAGCAAAGGAAAACTTTGCTTCGATTTTTTTGTATAAAAAAGTCACGATCGGTTCGTCTGTTCGGTTGTAAACACCCTCACGACGACTCACTGTCACTACCAACTTTTTGTGAGCTTAATTTTGACACGTTATGAACACTCGCACAAAAAACTCAGTAGCAAACGGTTACTGAGTTTTTTATATAATTATTAGTATATTTTTTTTGTTTGTATTTTATATGTTGCTTTTGCAAGAAGTTTTTCCGGGAGTAATTTTTGAAATGGTCGCAATGTTTTCATAAGTAAACCCGGTATGATAATTTCTTTTCTTTTAAACATTCTGTCAATTGCATATTGTGCAACATATTCGGCGGATAAGCCATTCATACTGAATTTTACATTTGCAATTTTATCAAATTCGGTTTTTACCGGTCCAGGACAGAGTGTGGAAATTCTGATTTTTGATTTTTTTTGTTTTAATTCTTCGTTTATTGCCTGACCAAGTCGTAAAACATACGATTTTGATGCATAATACGAAGATAGAAGAGGACCAGGCAGAAAAGCAGCTGATGATGCAACATTTAAAATGTAGCCATTTCTTTTCAAAACAAAATCCTTTAAAAAAAGTTTGGTCAATATATGAACTGCGCATATGTTGGTATTTATCAGTTCAATTTCTCTTTCTAAATCAGCAGATAAAAACTCACCGCATATTCCGAATCCGGCATTGTTTACAACAATATCTATATCTTCATCTTTGATGGTATCATATAGCTTGAAACATTCTTCTTTTTTTGATAAATCTGCTTTTATAACTTTGACATTTACATTTAAAGAATCCTTTAATTCTAATAGTTTGTTTTCTCGTCTTGCAACTATAATAAGGTCAATATTCTTTTTTGCAAAATAAAACGCCATACTTTTTCCAATTCCGGATGATGCCCCTGTTATGAGAGCTTTCAAAATAAGTCACACCTTTCTATATAACAGATTAATTTTATATTTTTTTGTACTTTGATAAGTCTGACAAAAACTTTTCAAAACCAACACCTTCGTTAGGATATATTCCTGCTTCTTTTGAATATATCACCGTTTTTTCAACAAATTCGGATGCAATTTTTACACATGTATGTATATCGTTTTCGCTCGTTAATGCACCGCATAATACCGAAGCAAATACATCTCCTGTACCTGAATAATATACATCAACAGAATCGATTTTTACAAAATCAGAGGTGTTGTTTGTATATATGTAGTTAATTATTTTATTGTTTTCGCGTATTCCTGTTATTACAATTGTTTTTACACCAAGTTCAGTAATTCTTTTACACATAATTTCTGCCTTGTGCAAAGAAATGTTTTCTCCTTCGTATTCTTCACCGCTTAAAATGCATGCTTCGGTGATGTTGGGAGTTATTACATCAGCATCTTTAACAAGTTCTTTCATTTTAAGACACATATCACGTGTGTATGTGGAATAAATTTTTCCATTATCTGCCATAACCGGGTCAACAAGGATAATATTACTTTCGGTTTTAAAATCTGTTATAAAATTCCTTACGATATCTATTTGCTTTTCAGAGCCTAAAAAGCCGGTATAAATGCAATCGAATTTTATATTAAGTTGTTTCCAGTAAGATGCATAACTTTCCATTTTATCTGTATAATCATCAAAGAAAAAATCTTTGTGTTCGGTATTGTTAGATAAAATTGCAGTAGGATAGGGGCAACAATGATGTCCCATTGCAGATATAATTGGCATTGCAACGGTGAGTGAACAACGACTGAAACCGGAAATATCGTTAATTGCTGCAACTCGTTTTACTGTATGACTAACCATTCTTAATAACCTTCTTTCGTATAACAAACAATATTTTATCATAAAGTACAGTTGTTTTCAAGAAAAAATAAAATTTTGGATTTGAATTTAATGAATATATTTTATAAAAATGAAAAAAATATTTTTGTGAAGAAACATAAAGCTGCAATGTTTTATGCTTTTTCATTTATAATAAAGGGAGGATTTTAAAATGAATGAGCAAACAATAACAGGAATTAAATGTACTGCAAAGGAATGTAAGTATCACGCACCTGAAAACAGATGTATTGCAGGTAGCATAGAAGTTAATAATGATCTTACAAATACAGATGCAATGTGCAAAACTTATGACAAAAAAGATGGCTGCTGCTAAAATCAAATAGTTATTTTAATGAATTATACCGATATACTCATCTATATCGGTATAATTTTTGTTTATTTTTAAATTGACGAATTTCCAAAAGTATGGTAAAATACAAAAAATATAATTTCTTTGGGAGATGGCTGCTATGAAAAATAAGAATCTTACTGAGTTTGTTGAAACATCTTTGTTAATTGCAATAATATTTTTACTTACCTTTGTACCAAATATTGGCTATATTCCAACACCACTTATCAATATTACAATTATACATATTCCTGTAATTATTGGTTCTGTTATATTAGGGCCTAAAAAAGGAGCAATTTTAGGGTTAGCATTTGGTGTTTCCAGTTTCATAAAAAATACCTTTTTCCCATCCAGTGCAATGGCTTTGTTCTTTTCGCCCTTATCACACATAAGTGTAGGATATTATCTTGGTGCATTATATAGCCTTGTAATTTGCTTTGTGCCAAGAATTTTGGTAGGTGTCCTTCCATACTATGGTTATGTGTTTTTAAAGAAAAAACTTCCTGATACAATTTCTTTGTTTGTATCTGGTATTTTAGGGTCGATGACAAATACAATTTTGGTAATGGGACTTATTGGAGTGCTTTTTAACAGTGAATATGCTAAAATGCTTGGAGAAAAGGCGGTAAATGGTGTGTTTTATCTGATAGGTGTAACAATTGCCACAAATGGTGTTGCAGAGGCAGTTGCTGCTGCTATATTTACAGCTGCTATTGCAAAGGCATTGTTTAAGGTTAAAAAAAGTTTATAAAATAAGGACGAAAAAATGAATTTTAAATTAATTACATCTAAAAGTATATATTTGGCAAGAAAAATGCTTAAATTACTTTTGTGCATTTGGAATAAAAATACTAAAAGAAATCTGATGCTTGTGTTAACAGCATTTATATGGGGAACTGCCTTTGTTTCGCAAAGCGAGGGGATGGAATATGTTGGGCCATTTACTTTTCTTGCTTCGCGTTCATATATAGGTGGTTTTGCACTTATTCCTTGCATATTTATACTGAATAAGCTAAAGTCTAATGACGAGAAAAGTGATTCTTCTTATAAATTTAAAACACTTTTTATTGGTGGCGCGTGCTGTGGAATTGCACTGTTTGTCGCAAGTGCTTTTCAACAAATAGGGATTTTGTATACATCTGTAGGAAAAGCTGGATTTTTGACTGCTCTGTATATTATAATTGTTCCTGTTCTTGGATTGTTTTTTGGAAAAAAAGTTTCTTCAAAAGTATGGTTAAGTGTTTTTATTGCCGTTGTTGGAATGTATCTTTTGTGTATAAAAGAAGAATTTAAAATTGAATATGGTGACATACTTGTTATTATATGTGCATTGTTTTTTTCGGGACATATACTTATTATAGATTATTTTTCTCCTAAAGTCGATTGCGTAAAAATGTCATGTATACAGTTTTTTACCTGTGCAGTTGTGTCGACCATTTTTATGTTTATTTTTGAGAATCCTGGTATTGATACAATTTTAAATGCGTTACCATATATTCTCTATGCAGGTGTACTGTCATCAGGAGTTGCATATACACTTCAAATAATAGGGCAAAAAGGAAATGATCCAACGGTTACTTCTCTTATATTAAGTCTTGAATCTGTTTTTGCTCTTTTATCCGGGGTAGTTGTTTTGGGTGAGAGATTTTCTTTAAAAGAGGGCTTTGGGTGCTTTTTAATATTTGCAGCAATTATTATTACCCAACTTCCGCAAAAACAAAAATCATTAAAATAATTATAAAGAGAGATGTTATGTATGTATAAATATGAATTGCATTTGCACACATCTGAAGTGAGTCGGTGTGGAAAAACATCTGCTTCGGATATGGTTGATTTTTATAAAACGATGGGGTATACAGGCGTTTTTATAACAGATCATTTTTTTAATGGTAATACAACTGTTGATACAAAACAAAGTTGGTCAAAAATGATAAATGATTACATGGTTGGATATAGAAATGCAAAAAAACGTGGTGATGAAATTGGCTTGGATGTGTTTTTTGGAATTGAGTATTCATATCATGGTACTGATGTCCTTGTTTATGGTCTTGATGATAAATGGCTTTTACAACATCCTTTTATTATGCAAATGAGAACCACCGAATTTTGTGATTATGTAAGAAGCGAAGGTGCACTTGTTATACATGCACATCCTTACAGAGAAGCATCATATATAAATATGATACGTCTTTTTCCAAGAAATGTTGATGGTGTGGAAATATTTAATGCCTGCAGGACTGATTTTGAAAATGATAGAGCGAAAGAATACGCTGATAACTATAATTTGCTATATAGCGCAGGTACAGATAATCATATCGGTTTAAGAGAAAGAATCGGTGGTATGGAATTTGAAGACAAATTAAAAAACGAAAAAGATCTTATAGAAAAAATTAAAAACAAGCAAGGAACAATTTTTGAAATTGATTGCTCATATATGCTGAATGAATAATTAAAAGGAACAAGTTTATTAACTTGTTCCTTTTTTTGGCGCGCTGTGAGGGATTCGAACCCCCGACCTTTTGGTTCGTAGCCAAACACTCTATCCAGCTGAGCTAACAGCGCAAAATATTTGCTTTTTTGCAACATTGGTAATTATAACATAATGTTTTTTAAAATGCAAGAACTTTTTTAAAAAAATACAAAATAATATTGAAAAGAAATTTTATGAATGATATAATTAAATAAATTTAAGATTTGAGGTTGTAAATATGATAAAAACAGTCTTTGTTGATATAGATGACACTTTACTTGATTTTGATAAGTGTGCAAAGAATTCAATTATAGCCGCTTGTAAAAAATATAATATAAAATATACCAGTGAAATTTTTGATACTTTTAAAAAAATTAACACTCAGTTATGGCTTGATATTGAAAAAGGAAATCTTACAAAAAGCGAGCTTCACAAAGTTCGTTGGAAACTGATATTTAATGAATTAAAAATTGATGCTGATGGAATTGCATTTGAAAATATGTTTTTTAATAACTTGTCGGTTAGTGCTGATCCGGTTGATGGTGCTAGTGAAATGTTGAAGTATCTATATTCTAAATATATTATTTGTGCTGCCACAAATGCCGCATATAATCAACAAGTAAAAAGATTGAAGATGTGCAATATGTATAATTACATAAAATATATATTTGCCTCTGAAAAATTAGGATTCCAAAAACCTACAAAAGAATTTTTTGACTCGTGTTTTAGTGCCCTTGGTAACATAAATAAAAATGAAACAATAATTATAGGAGATTCTATCAGCGCTGATATAATAGGCGGGATTGAATATGGTATTAAAACCTGTTGGTTTAACAAAAATGCAATAACCACACCAAACAGTTTAAAAATTGATTATGTTGTAAATAATCTTTGTGAGATAAAAAATATATTGTAGATTATAAAAAAAGATTATTTGGTTTCGAAGACTAAATAATCTTGACATATGCTAAGTTTAATGATATAATTTTATACATACATTTTATTAGGAAGTGATTTTATGGGAATGATGTCGAGGGTAAACAGTCAATCGCTTGGTGAGGAAATAGCTAATGCTATTTCACATGGTGTGGGAACACTTTTGTCCGTTGCAGGAACTGTCGTTGCTATTGTATATGCTTGTTTTGTCAGCGATGCTATGGGAGTTGTTTCTGCATCACTTTATGGATTTTCGCTTATTTTATTATATTGTGTTTCAACAATTTATCATTCTCTTGCAAATAACAGAGCGAAAAAGGTTTTTCAGGTGTTAGACCATTGTTCAATATTTATTTTGATTTTAGGAACAGATATTCCTGTGTATCTTTCACTCATAAGAGGGCCTCTTGGATGGGCAATGTTTGGTATAGCTACTGCAATTACTACATTTGGAATTGTGCTCAACAGTATAAATTTAAATCGTTTTAAAAAGTTGTCAATGATTTTATATATTCTTATGGGATGGATTGTTGTTGTTGCTTTGTGGAAAATTATTCAACTTGTTCCGCCATCTGGAATGTATTTCTTGGTTTTGGGCGGTTTAATGTATACAATAGGTATAATTTTTTATAAAATGAAGAATATTAAATTTATGCATTCGGTATGGCATCTTTTCGTGCTTGGCGGAAGTATACTTCATTACTTTTTTGTTCTATTTTATACATTGCCATTAAAATAAAAAAACTTCAAATAAATTCTTGACATTATATTACAATTATGTTATATTAATAAAGCACCTTTGTGATATGAAAAATACAATTAAAAAATAATTCAAAAAAATCAAAAAAAGTGTTGACAAAGTCAAAAAGGTGTGGTATTCTATAAAAGTTGCGACTTGAAGAGTTGCAAATGGTCTTTGAAAATTGAACAGCAAAGAGAGGTTCTC
>SVJU01000011.1 GCA_015068825.1 Oscillospiraceae bacterium
AGTAAAGATTAAAGTTTCCTCATCATTCAAGGAAATGACGTACATTCGCAATGGTTTAAGATATGGTGCTCGTTCTGGTAACATCGTTAAAAAAATGATCGAACAGTATGAAAGAAGTATGTCATAATAATAAATAATTTTTGATTTTAAAAAATATCTGAAATTATTTTAAGTCAAAAAAATAGGCTTTGATAAGTAAAATTATCAGAGCCTATTTGACTTATTATTTAATTCTTTTTCCTGATTTATCTATATAGAACCATTCGCCATCTTTTAATACATATGCTTTTGAGTTTTCAAAGTAGTAAGCATCATCATATTCAAAAGCAATTTTAGGAATACCGTTCATATCAATAAATCCCCATTTGTCACCTTTTTGAGCAGCAATCAGGCCTTCACCCAAAACATGGAACCAGTTATACTGGAATGGAATTATAGCTTTTCCGTTTTTATTAATTATTCCGTATCTTCCGTTTACACCTGCAAGAGCGAGTCCTTCACCTATATATCCATATCTTATTATGTCGTCATAATCAGGCTGCTGAACAACTTTGCCGGTATTATTAATTACACCGTATTTGCCATTTTTTGATACAATAGCCATTCCTTCAAAGAAGTTGTCTACATATTCATAAGTAGGGGCAATTACTGCTTTGCCGGTTTTATCAATAAAACCCCATTTTCCATTTTTTTCATAAGGAGCAAGCCCTTCGTTAAAAAGCTTTGCATTTTCATATTGAAAATCAATAACAACATTGCCGTCGCGATCAATATATCCCCATAAGTTTTTCTTTTTAACAGGAGCAAGTCCTTCAGAAAAATATCCAACCATACCATCATACTCAAGAGGAATAGCAATTTTTCCGTTATGGTCAATAAATCCACATTTTCCGTTTTTTGATACGCCGCCTCTTTCGTTGTCAACAACTGAAAATCCCTCGTATAAGTTGTTTTTTGGAAAACCGTAAATAGTATCATATTCCATTGTAATTTCAACACAGTTTTTTTCTGAATTCCATTTTACATTAGCATTCATAGCTTCAGAAATAGCACGGATTGGCACCATTGTTGTGCCGTTGTTGTATAAAATAGGAGCAACATCAATAGCAATTGATCTTTCTTCACCGTTAAATTCTCTGCGGTCTTTTTTGTTTATCCTATATTTATTTATCGACATATTGATAATTGTAATTTCGTTTGAAATTACAGCTGTCTGTGTCTCTTTAATCCATTTGATTTCATAATTAAGCAATTCTCCAACTGCGCGAAGCGGAACTAAAGTTCTTTCGTGATATACAAATGCGCGGTTGTCAGATTCCAAACGTTTTCCGTTGATATATACATCAACAAAATCAACATTTTCGTAATTACCATTAATATTAACCATTTCAGCAGATGCTATAATTCCTGTGCAAATAATGGAAAAAATAAACAGGAATAAAACTATAATCTTTTTCATTTTAAAACTACTCCTTTTTTATATTTAAAAATCTTGCTGTATAGGCTGAACATCACCTTCGGGATGTACTGTATGATATTTACTTCCGCAAGTAGGACAGGTTGTTGGCTGAACAGGATGAACGGCATGGTCACCACTTCCGCAGGTAGGGCAGGTAACAGGGTGAACTGAATGTGAAGTACTGCCACAAGTAGGGCAAGTAACAGGGTGAACTGAATGTGAAGTGCTGCCACAAACATTACATTTTTTTATTGTTTTCTTTGGTGGTGTTTTATTTACGGTATTGTTTGCAGATTCATTGTTTGCAATTTCAACTGCTTTGTTGTATGCAGTTTCAAGATTTTCCATAGAGGGTTTAATATTGTTGTTATAAGCGTTTAAATATTCTGCAACTAAATCCCTGTCTGCATCTTTAAGATTGTTTATATCATATTCTGCAAGAAGTTTTGAAAGTGCATCGAATTCAAGTTTTATGTTATCGTGATTGATTAGTGTATCTAAAGCAATATTATTTAAAAATGTTTCTGCATCATTAAACTGATTTGTTAACTGTGTGATGTCAATGTCGTTTTCAACAGTAACCATAATAGGTTTAATAAGAGAATTATATACAATTTCAACGGTTGTTGTTCCTTCCAAATTAGCTTTAATCAAACCGTTTTCGTCAACTGTTATAATTTGTTCATCTTCTACTTTGTAAGTTAATCCTATGCCTGATCTTTCTTCATCTTGCATATCAGCTAAAATCTGATATTCTTCACCTACTACAATAGTTACCTCTGATGGGTGATCAATTATGACAGAATCAATATATGAATCTTCTTTATGAATAAAGCGGTTTACTGTAAATATGCCAGTAAACAAAGCTAAAATAACAATAGCAGCAGCTATAATAAGTTTTACAACTGGTTTTGCTTTTTTTTCGGTTAAATCTTTTTCTTTTACAGAATTTAATTTATCTGAGGGTATATCAGTAGCCTCTTTGATATCTGCTTTTGGTAATTTTTGTTCGGAAATTTGTTCAATTACAGGGCTATCTTCGAAAAGAACTTCAGTTTCTTCGGCAATGTCTTCATTGTAAATATCGTTTGAAGTTTCGTTTAAAACTACCGTTCCTTCATCATCTTGGTTTAAAACTACGGTTTCTTCATTACCACCAAAATCAGAAATTACTTCCTGTTTTGCAGTTATATTGTGTCTGCTTGGATCAATAAAATCAGAATTTTTATCGTGTGTAGTAATATTAGATGCATAAATCTCGCAGTCTTCTTCTTTATTGTGTAAAATTTCTTCAAGGTCTTCACGCATTTCGGATGGAGTCTGGTATCTTTCATCAGGGTTGTGCTGACAAGCCTTGAGAATGATTTCGGCTAATCTTCCATTTGCATGGTTTGGTGGCGGAAGAGTTTCTCCGCTTATTCTTCTTTTTATTGCAGTTTCTCTGTCGGTATATGTAATAGGTGCAGGATATGCAGGAAGGAAAGGTGTTCGGTTCTCGTTAAGTAGACGATACATAACTATTCCAAGAGAATATATATCAACATTTGCGCGATAAGATTCTTCTTTGTATATTTCGGGTGCCATATAGGCTTGAGTTCCTTTTTTAGAAAGCATACCACTGCTTTGTTCAAGAGTTCGTGCAATACCAAAATCACCAAGTTTAAAATCTTTATTAACAGATACAAAAATGTTTTCTGGCTTAATATCACGATGAATAATATTGTATTTCTGACATAATTCCAAAGCCTTACACATATCAATACCAAGCTGAATAACATCTTTTCTTTTTAAATTGATTGTTTTTATGTAATCAATAAGAGGAGTAAGAAGCTCCATTCTTATAAGAATATCCCAGCCGATTTTGTCTTCATGCTCAATTACCATATGGTCTTCGTAACTTACAATATTACTGTTTCCTTTAAGCTTTGACATAAGAACAAATTCTTTTATGACATCTTCAACAAAGTTTTTATAGTAGTCTCTTACACTACCTTCGTCCATTCCATCAGCCATTACACTTTTAATTTCGCTTTCATTCTGAGGAATTGTCATAGTTTTAAGAGCTGCTTTGTATGTAGTTCCAAAGTCTTCGCGTTCTATTTCAAAAACTTTACCGTAACTTCCTTCTCCAATTAATCGTTTTATACGCCAATTGCCAAAAAAAGGTTCATAGTTTTTGTAATATTCTGCGTTCATTATATCATCATCCACCTTAATTTTCAAAATTTATATAAAAAGTTTTCTCTTTTTTGCTTTAACAACAATAACTGTAGAGTTGTCTTTTCCGCCTTTTTCATTAGCTTTTCTTAAAAGATTCTGTACAATTTCTTCCGGATAGGTGAAAAACTTGATTGTATCACAAATTTCTGTGTCGGATAACATATCAGTTATACCGTCGCTGCAAAGAATAAAAGTATCATCTGGCAAAATGTCAAATTCATCTACAATGTTAGGTTGCAGAATAATTTCATCATTAAATATTCCAAGATGCTGAGTTAATTTGTGTTTTCCCTTGTGCAAGTTCATATCTTCGGGTTTAATTATTCCCATATCAACCAGACTTTGAGCCTGGGTATGATCTTTTGAAAGTTGTGTAAGAGTATTGTTTCTAAACAAATATACTCTGGTATCGCCAATATTATATATATAGGCTTTGTCATTGTTTATGTATAATGCGGCAAATGTAGTACCAATGCCGGTACCATTGTTTTTTCTTATTTCATCGCAAATTATATCATTTGCAAAATTTATATAATCGTTTATATTAAGATTAAAATCCTTGTTATAGTAATTATCAAGGGCCTTTACCGATATGAGCGAAGCTAATTCACCATAGGATTCACCACCCATACCATCACAAACAGCATATAAATAGAACTTTCTTTTTTTGTCATCTTTATAAGAATAATAGTTTAAGTGTGTATCGCTTTTATATTTACCGTTTACATAAAAATTATCTTCATTGTTGTCTCTTATTTTTCCTGCATCACTCATTGCACAGGCTTCGAATTTTATCATTACTGACACCTTCTTTAATGAATAATATAGTTATTGGATGATAAAACTTGATTGTGAAAAAGAAATTTCTTCTTCTGTTGTAAATTTTTTATCAGGTATATCAGTATGCTTTTTTCTTAATTTACATAAAATTATTATAAATGTTAATAAAAAGCAAAAAGTTAGAAGTATAGCTAAAATTAAAGCATAATTATTTAACAACAATTGTTGTAACTGTAATATTATCTGTTTCACCGCGTTCTTTGTTATATCCAATTAACAATTCCTCTTTTCTTTTTATGTCTGATTGTGATTTGAATTGTTTGCTTTTAAAATTCAACTCTAATTCACACTCATCAAGCTTGTGTCTGAAACCATCTGAACACAACATAAAAGTAGTGTTTTTTCTGATTTTTCCAAAATAAAAATCAGGATTAACATTTTCATTAACTCCGATGCACTGGGTAAGAACATTTTGATTTTTTGCTGTTTTTGCCTGCTCGGGTGTTATAATTTTTTCATCGATTTGTCGCTGTACAAGTGAATGGTCCTTAGTAAGCTGAGTCAGTTTGTTTGAAATTTCATATGCCCTTGTATCACCAATGTTTGCTATATAATAATTTTTTTTGGTTACAAGCATTGCGGTCAATGTAGTTCCTAAATGAATATCATTGTTAAGTTTACCATATTGACGGATTTTGTTATTATCTTCTTTTATAATCTTTTCCCACTGCTTAAAAATTTTTTCTTTACAAATAGGGGATGTGGTAAGATAAGGAAGAGTATTATTAATCCAGTCATTAAAACTATGCAAAACTGTTGCACTGGCGAGTTCTCCGTTTTCAAGACCACCCATACCATCACAAATACACGCAAAAACAACCGGTCCGATAGATGTTTTTATTTTCTTTATAAGAAAACTGTCCTGATTTATAGATTTTTTAATTCCTATATCGGTAGTGCCTGAAATATAAAAAGTCATTTTATCACCTTAATACATTCTGAATTCAAAATCTTCATCTGCAATTTTAATTCTCTGTCCGTGTTTTACTTCAACTTCTACACTTCCAGTAAGCATAACATTATCAAGATATGTATGGTTGCGGGAGTTATCATCAACTATGTAATACTGGTTATCTCTTATAATAAAATGGCAATGTAGTCTGCCAACATATTTATTATCTTTTAAATCGTAATCAATAAGTTCATTATTTCTTCCAATTTTAAAAGAAGATTTTGTTATATAAATCTGCTCGTTTGTTTTAATTCTCAAAAGATATGCACAAGATTGTTGTTTAGCAGTTTCTTCGCCGATAACAACTGTGCCTTCGTCAAAATCAGAATTAATACTGTTATCAATACTTCCAAAATCAAATGGTGTATTATTAATAGCAGCAACATTTTCTGCGCTATTTGACGTGGTTTCGGGCTGCAAAGCATTTTCTTTTTCTTCATAAGAATCGTTGTCAGACTTCGAAGAAGAAACAGGTGCAACAGGCTGTCCGGGAATAGCTATATTTGGAACAACAGGATTAGATGTGTTTTTCTTTTCTTTGCTTTTTTTCTTTTGTTTTGAAGTGTTTTTATCGTTATCTTTTAAAGCTTTTTTAGCATTTTTTTGTTCATCATAAATTCGTTTGTTTTCAGAATTGTAATGCTGAAGAAGATAAAAAAGCGACATTGGTTTTTCATCTGAATTACTTTTTTCGGGTGTATTTTTTTTATCCGGTATTTTAACTTCAGGAACAACGGGTTTTGGTGTATTGGTAATAGGAGGAGCTATTACTTTCTGAACAGAAGGGGTGGGGGAAGATTCAGGTGCTTTTGCCACCTTTTTTAATTCCGGACCCTGAATATTTATTGTTTGTATTAACTTGTAAAAATCATCAATCGAAAAAATATCAGCAGTATTTAAATAATTAATCATAGTTGTAACATAAGAATTGTTTTCATCCTGTGAGAATTTTGCATTGAATAATATGTTTTTAAAGAAAGAAGATAAGTCTTCCTTATCAATTTTGGCATTTTCAACAGGAAGGCAGATAAGTTCTGTTTTGTTGTCGGAAATATCGGTGAATATGTAATCTTTATTAATCAGGAAACAAGATTCATCAATCATATATTCTTCAGCAGATTTGATTGCTTTTATTATTTCTGAAAAAATAGATAAAACTCTCTTTTTTGTCATGTTTGATTCTGATATTTGTGTAAAGCTCACCTTTGAGGTAATATTATATTTTAAAATTCGTGTATCATCAATCTGAGTGTAGGTTGTTGGTACAATTCCGTCGATTGTATTGTTGGTAAGCATACCTAAAATAGATGAATCCACCTTTTCAGACGGGTCTATTTTGCATACAAGATATGTTTCTGAACCTTGATTTTCGTATGTGAAAGAGCTCATATTAAAAACCTCCTATTTTGTTTTCCATAATTTTGAACATGCAGTTTGCTCAACCTTAATATTTTCCATATTTGCCGGTTGAAAATCGTATTCCATTTCATATTTTAAATTTACATATAGTGTGTCATTCTCAACATACGAACCTGAAAAATCGAGTCCGTCAAGTCCGTTGACAATGTTTAAATTTTTTAAAAATGATGATGCCTCTTCTTCGTTGCCGCCGTTAAGATATCCTACAAATCTGGATTTTACAGCTTCGCTTACATCATCTTGTTCATACCATTTTGCTTCAAAATTGAAATTTGTTTTATCTTCACGAGCATCTGTGTCAACATTACTTAGATCCCTTATTAAGTCACCTAAAAAATCACCGACATTCGTTGCATCGGCAGAGCTTTCGAGTAGCAACTTGTCTATTGAATAAACCTCAGTTGCAAGACTTTGGGTTGCCTGCAGAACAACATGAGATGTAATATTTTGTGCCATAAAAATCAAAAACAGGCTGGATAAAAGAAGCATAAGTATTAAAAACGAAACAACTACAACGCAGGCTTCTAATGTTATAACACCACTATTTGAATGTTTTTTCATATTAATACCCCCTGTAGTTTTTTCTTTTTATTGTAAACAAAGATGAATCCGATAAAGAAGGTAAAATTTGTTTTATAGTTACATCAGCCTCTGATTCAACAAATGTGTATGCCTTGCGAAGATCGAAAACAAAATCTTTGCCGTTTTGTTGTTGATAATAGTGTGTAGACTCCATTTGTATTAAATTTTGCAATCGCATTAATTGCAAATCACTTGGTATCAATAAGAATAACAACATCAAGCAATGTTCTCTGTATTTAAGAGAAACTAAGTCTTTTAATTTTATTGATGAAGGAGTTTCTTTTTCACTTGGCATTTCTTTTTCACTTGGTGTTTCTTTTTCACTCGGTGTTTCTTTTTCTAAAAAACTGCCTTCTGTTTCTTCGTTTGACAGTCTGTCAGCCAAACGGGTAATTCCTCTTGATGCGTTAACAGAAACAGGGTTTCTTACTGACCAGTTTCTACTCGGTAAGAGGATACAATTGTATTAGATATGGATGAATTATCCCCAAAAGGCACACTTATCAATTTGTCTATTACTTTTGGAATTCCACTTGGTGAAGCATATATGCCAGTTAATTTTATTAGCGGAACAGAATTGTTATTTACTAATAAAATGGTATCTATTAATGGTTCTACAAATGCAATTATTGCCATTACAGCAGGATAACCAATTGTTGCAGCGGCAGCCATAGCCTGTGCATCAGGATCTGTAAATACCGGAATTAAATCTATTAATAATCTTAATATATATATTCCCACAAAGGTGGCTAATTGGTTACCAATTTCACTGTTTGTACCGCCAACAATGTATTCTATTTCAGCACCGCTGAATGTTATATCAGCACCATGTCCTGATGCCAGAGTAGTTATATTATCTATAATTGCCGCAAAATCGTCAATTGGACTTATATTATTTGAAATTATGTTTGATTTTGGCAAGTAGTATGCATCAGCAGATGGAGTGGATGAACCTATACTGAAATTTGTCATTGTAGTGTAGGAAGTGCCATTTGTTTTATTATCAGTTCTGCAAGAAAGATTGTATGTAGAATATGTAGAATACCATAGTTGGTTTCTCATTACATTTTCGAGTCTTTCTACCATTTTAAAAGCAAATGTTTTTAAATTCTCAAAAATTGCTTTTGATGATTCAATAGCACCTTCAAAAGCATCATAAGCTGCAGAAATGTCAAGATTTTCTATTGAAAGAGATTCTTTTATAGTTGTTACGCTGTTAAGTAAATTACTTATTGAAGATACAATTGCCATCATATCATCACTCAACACATGTCCTGGCAATCCACCAATATTTTCTTTATAAAAGTTACTATCTATTATGTTTGAAAGTGACGGGTCAAAAAATATTTGAGTTTTAAATACTTGATTTATTAAATCATTTAATTGCCCAAGATAAACTAAAATGCTGTCGTCAAATAAATCAAGAGCTTGTTGTGCAAGAAATTTTGTAATTTCTTTTGTTGTTAAATGACCTGTTATAACATAATAATATTCATCTTTTGATATGGTTGTTGATGATGATATGCTGCTTATGTCAAAAGAATTTACTTTTCCCTTCAGTGTTTCAAGGCCTTTCATTATTTCGCCAAATACATTTCCTTCATTTTCGCTTATGACAGAATTCCAGTTGTTCAGCGTGTTTGAAGCGCTTTTCTGAGCTAAAGATGTTATATCGTTAACAACTTTAGTTGTTTTTTCAAGTTGGTCGTTACTACTGCTATTACTATTGCTGCTGTTGTTATTTTTATTTATTTCATTACCAAGCTTTACTCCTGAACTTATCGAACCTGTAATGCCGGGAACAATGCTTGTAGCACTACTTGCTAATGATACTGTTGCAGAAAAACAAGCTTTTGTTTGTTCTACACAATCAGCAAAAACAGATATAAGATCATCTATCATAGCTACATACGATTCTTTGGCAGTTTGAACATTGTCTTTTAAACTTTCAATATCAGTATCTGCACCTTCTTCTGAGGTGGTATTTAATGCAGATACAAGATCAGTTACTGTTCTTTCAAATTCATCATAACATTCATTGTAAAATGCGCCATATTGTTCGATTTTCGCTGTTGCTTTTGCAAGTTCTTGCGAAGATTGCATTAATGTTTTTGTGGCAGAAATTGTAGTATTAACAGAGGTGAATGTAGATAAAATATTGGTTATAAATTTGTCCAGATTTTTTATAAGCCCAAGAAGTTCTTCAATTGCAACTGTAAAGACTGTGGTCGCAAGGCGAGTAGGGGCACTGTATTTAGCAAATTCGAGTATTTGTGCATTTAATGTATCTCTGTTTGAAAGTGGATACAATCCCATTGAATTCGCAGGAGAATTTAATTTTACTGAATTTCCCAATACACCAATGTTAGTAGTAAAATATTCATTAAAAGAATCGTTTATATTTATGTCTTGCGAAAGTGCCAAAAGACCCCAGCGTTCTCTTAAAAATGGGTCATAATTTGCAAGAGTAGAGGTAGCAGAAACACCCATAGCTTCATCTAATATCGAAACTGCGCTGTTATATCTGCCCATTTCAACCAAAATAGTTGCAACAGATAAAAAAGGTGTCATTAATATTGCTAAAAACAGGGCGATTACACCTTTGGTGCCATTTATACATTTTAGTGGTCTGAATTTTTTTCTTTTCATAAGAGTTGTCTCCTGGTAATTTTAATTATCCATTAACCATTTTTAAAATAGAGTTTATAAATTTTACTATATCGCTGTTTAATGATTTGAGTGAAGTTGTAACATCAACATAATCAATCGTATTGATATATTCTAACATATCAAAACACTCGGCATAAGATGTTACTTCATACTCAATTACACCCGGAAAACCAAAAAATGCCATTGATTCACCAAATGGAACTTTATATTTCCCGGAAATTGTAAGTGAAAGATGGTATCTTCCTAATGAGTCATAACGAATGTCAGGAATGATGTTGGTTGTACCAACTTCTTTTGTGAAGGTGGTTCTTCTAAGCCTTTCGGAAGCGTATTCGATTAGTTTTTCTTTTATTGTTTGTTGATGTACTCCCTTACTGATTTCGCCTTTTATATCAAATAAATATCCATTTCTGTATAAATCAACATTTGCAAGGTCATCTTCGGTAATTTCTCCTGTTGAAACATCAGCATTGGCATAACGATATGTTTGTGCAACTCTTGTTACTGCCTCGTTTGCTATTGTATGTATATTCCATCTTTGAAACAAAACAGAAAAGAGTGCCAGAATAAAGAAAAGCAAAAAAATCGTTACTGTATAAACAATCAAAGCTTCAAGCATTATTTCGCCATTGTTTGATTTTATTAACTTGTTTTTTAACTTTTGTATCATGACAATGTCACTCCAGATAAATTTAAAAATTGCATATAGGGGATATTAATCAAATTTAAATTGAAGAAGTTGATAACATCCGTCGGCTTCTGATATCATACATGTTTCAGATGATGTAAAATAGAAAGCATCAAAGTATTTGTAATCAATAACAAGTTCGTTATTTGAATTTATAAAGCCCCATAATCCACCATCATTTTTTACAGCAGCATATCCGTTTGCAAAGCTTTTTGCACCGTCATACGCAGGCTCAATTTCAACTTTTCCTTCTTTGTTGGCAAATCCCCATTTTCCGCCTTTTTCAAAGGCAATAAGGTTTGAAGATATGCAAATGTCCACATTGCTTGCCGAAAAATCACCAATTTGTTTAAAATCAGCATCGTAAATATGATAATTTCCGCCTTTTTTAGCCAAAATAATACCACTTTGAATATAAGAGCCGTAAAGGTCAAGCTTTATATCCTGAAAATCAAGTTTTGTTTCGTTGCCTTTTTCGTCAATCAAATACCACTTGTTATCCTTTTTTGCAACGGCTTTTTTGTTGTAAAAGCTTCCTGCAACATCGTATTCACCTTTAAGAAGCTTTCCTTTAGAATTCACATATTTCCATTTATCTTTAATTTTAACAGGAATAAGGTCAGATGATTCGCTGTAGCAGCCTGCTTCTTCAACATCAAGTTTAAATCTTGCACGGGCAATTTCGTTTTTGTCAAGAATTCTTGTGTCAATGTTATTTATATAAAGTCCTTTTCCGTCATCATTTAATAAACCTATAAGTTTATACGGACCTATAAGCTCTTTACCGTCATCACCCAAAACAAGCCATTCATTTCCATCATAAACGGTAATATAACCATTTAAAGCTGTATAGAATTTTGAATATAATTTATAATCAATTTTAGTCATATAAAGAAGCTCTTTGTATAACTTGTCAAATTCTTTTCCAGAAACATTCATATTTTTTGCCTGAACAGCTGTTTCGTAAGCTTTTGTATAATTGTTTGCTTCTATATAAAGCTTGATTTGTGTATTCCAGAACTCATCCTGATTTGGAAAATCAGTTGCTGCTAATGCCATATCAGAAATATACGCGTTTCTGATAAATGGTATATGCTCTTCTTTATATAATGTGTCGTATGTAGATTTAATGTCACGGTAAATACCAACGCTTTTCTTTACAGATAAAGCATCCTTATAAAATTCAATTGCCTGTTCATATAAACCGTCTTTAATACTTGCTTTTGCTTCTTTAATATATGAGTTGTACTCAATGGTAGTTTTAAAAGTACCCGAAAGGAAAGAGTACCAGGATATTAAAAGAAGTACTATAAGAATTACTGGTAAAAATACATTTAATTTTTTCATAATATATACCACCGTTTAAATTTTATTAATATAATGTAAAAAGACACATAACCAAGTATCCAATATAAATAAAAGGACCAAAAGGCATAACATCTTTTGAAGTTTTCTTTTTTAGAGCTATTAAAATAAGTGATATTAAAATGCAGGCAATAAGAGCGAGCAAAAGTGTTGAAAAAGCAACATATACACCGCACATTAATCCTAATGATGCCAAAAGTTTAATATCACCGGCACCAATACCGCCTTTTGAAAGCTTGTTTGCTATTATAAGAAGTAATCCTGAAAGGAAAAAACCTATAAGTGAGCTTAAAAAAGATGCCACTACGGTATTTGTAAATATAAATTCATATATAAGAATTAAAATTCTTGATATTATTAATACCAATGGAAAAAAGTTTGGTATTATTTTAAGTTTGTAATCTATTACTGCTGCGCCAAGAAGTACAATATAGCTTACACCAAGCATAATTAATGCAGTTATTGAAACTGCATTTTTTGAGATTATAAATCCCGAAAGTGCTGAAAGCACAATGATTACTATCAACGAAATTAAAGAATAAACATTTTTTTCGTATTTTTTTAAGCAGGGGATATCATTTTCTTCATTATTTTCAATTGAAGTGTCAATAAGTTCAATTTTTTTGTTTGTGTAATAAAACATAAAAAACGACATAAAAGCAGAAAGCAAACCAAATAATAAAGTAATAATAACTGAATACAAATTCTATCCCTCCAAAAAGCTTTTTCAGGGGGTATAAAGGTATACCCCCCCAGTTTTGTTAAATAAACTAAATGAGCTTATCTTCCGCCTTTAGCAGTATCAAAGAAAGAGCCGATGTTTTCGTCAACCCAACCAATAACCTGATCTTTGAATGCAATAAATACAGCAGCAAGCGCAATACCTATACCAAGAAGAATTAAAACAGAAATAAAGTTTGTATCTCCTTCTTCGTTTCTTAAAAAGCTTTTTGCTTTTTCAAGTTTGATTTTTGCCATTAGGGCAAGATTGTTAAGTGTTTTCATTGTTTATCCTTATCCTTTCATTAATAATTTTTATATGTAATTTATCGTCCGATAAAAAACAACAATTTTATTTATAAAACCATACCCTGCATAGCTGCAGATATTATTATCATAATTATTCCTGCAAACATAATACCAAGTGGAATAACAAGTTTTCCAGCAGCAATTTCACCTTTTTGAAGGGTTCTTTGTCTTTTTCCTTCCCAAAGCTCATTTGCCTGATTGGCAAGAAAATCTGAAAGTTCGCTATTACCTTTTTCAAGACTTTGAATAATAGCACTTGAAAATTTCTTTATTTCGGAGGAGTTTGAAATTACACCGAATTTGTGAATAGCTACAATGTCAGATTCACCATTATCCATAAACACACACGATTTTTTCATAAGGTCATAAAGCTCGCCTTCTTTTCCATGCGCAACAAGTCGCCACGCATCATGAAGTACCATACCTGAATTGATAAGAAGAGAGAGTTTTGCAATCATATCGGGAAATTCCAATACACAGTCTTCGCTTCTTTTTTCCAAAAGCTCTTTCATACTTGATAATGTAAGGTTCCATATTGCAGCAATTGCTAAAATTCCAATCAATAAAAACAATGCGCCTGCAAAGCTTGCTAAAACAGAAGATATGCAAAGTGCAATAAGTGAAAAGGTTAAAAACTGCGCCCACGCAAGACCTACATAATATTCATAATAAACTTCTCCGTGTATGATTGTTGCTTGTTTCTTTAAATCTTGTAAAAGCTTGCCTTTTAATCTGAATAATTTTTTTTGGCTTAAATAGTATCCAACAATATATAAAGATTTTAAAGGATGCTCTCCTTCATCAAGATTTTGTATATATACTTCATTTGGTTTTCCTTTTGCCAGACCAATTATAAACATCACCGTGCTTATGGTGGCAATTATAAGTGATATAAGTGTCATAATAATATATCCTCCGTTATTATGCTTTTATGGCAACAATTTTTTCGCCATATTTGTATGCTGCTATAAATACAACAATTGCAATTGTGTTAACAAGAACACCGGTAGGAGTTGCAAAGTTTTCTGCAAATCCTTTGTTTGTAAGCTTTAGCATTAAAACTATTGCAATAGGCATAAGGCTCATTACATTATGCTGCATTTTATTTGAAGTAAGCTTTGTCTGTATTTCATTTGAAATAGCAATTTTCTGACCTATAAGGTCGTGTGTACGCATAATAACCGATTTCATATTTCCGCCTTTTTGATGACACATTGCAAAAACATCTGCAAAATTTAAAACATCATCATTTGAACTTCTTGCGGCAAAATCTCTTAGCATTACATCGATGTTGATACCCTGATTTGAACCACTTATAATCTGCTGCATTTCCTGTATTATAAAATCATTTTCTTCATACTGTAATTTAAGGTCATTAAATGCAGACAAAAATGCACTTTGAACATTGCTTCCTGCAGAAAAAGAAGCAGATAAGGATTCAAGCATATCACGAAATTGCAATTTTATGACATTCTTTCTTTTTTCAAGCATAGAATTTTTGTACATTGGAACAAGAAATTTTATTCCTGCAAAACCAACTACTGTAAAAAAGAATATATTTGAAATATGTGTAGCCATTGTTGCATAACCGTCAACTTTAAATAATCCGCTATAAAATATAAGTCCTGTTATACCACCAAGTATAAATGCAATAAGATTTGCAAGGATTTTTTCTGCTTTTGAAAACACATAAACATTATAGTTAAGCATCTGATTATTTAAAGGAGTGGTAAGATATTGTTCTTCTATTATCTTTTTTTTCATAAAAAACACCTCAGATTTCAGTTTTATATCCGGAAAGTTGAAGTTTAAATGTATTAATCATTGGATTTTCTGTTCTTTTCAAGCTTCCCGAAACTTTTGTAAGTGTACTGTTTTCATCTTCTTCAAATACATAAAGAGGGTTAAGTACAACTTTGCCATTTTCGTATTTAACAACCTCTGTTATAGCCATAGTTTTTCTTGAGTGGTCACGAAGTCTTGAAAGATGAATGATTATATCAACAGCCGATGCAATTTGCTGGCGTATTGCTTCTAAAGGAAGTCCGGCTGCACCTTGAAGAACCATTGTTTCAAGACGGCTTAACATATCTTCTGTAGAGTTGGCATGTCCTGTTGAAAGCGAACCATCATGACCTGTATTCATTGCCTGAAGCATATCAAGAGCTTCTCCACCTCTGACCTCTCCGACAATTATGCGTTCTGGTCTCATTCTTAGTGATGATTTAATAAGATCTTTAATAGTTATCTGACCTGCACCTGCTGTGTTGGCATTTCTTGTTTCAAGTGAAACAAGGTTATCAACACCTTTAATCTGAAGTTCAGCAGAGTCTTCAATAGTAATTACACGCTCATCTTTTGGAATAAAATTTGATAGAGCGTTTAAAAATGTAGTTTTACCGGAACCGGTACCGCCACTGATAAATATGTTATATTTTGCTTTAACCAAAAGTTCCAGCTTTTCTGCTATTTCGCTTGTTATAGAACCATAGGAAATAAGCTTTTCCATAGTCATAGGTGTTTTGGAAAATTTTCTTATAGTCATTGTGGGACCGCACAAAGCAATAGGGGGTAGTACAACATTTACACGCGATCCGTCAGAAAGCCTGGTATCTACAATCGGGTTTGCCTGGTTTACTTCTCGTCCGGCACTTTCAACTACCCTTTGAATAACATCAAGAAGGTCACGTTCGCTTCCGAAATGTCTTTCAAGCTTTTGAAGACGACCGTTTTTTTCAATAAAAATATTTTCGTGGCCGTTTATCATAACTTCTGTTATTGTATCGTCGTTTATAATTGTATCAAGCAAACCAAGTCCACGAAATGAGTTAAAAACTTGTTGAACAATATCAACCATCTGGTTAACAGAGCAGTATTCGTTTTCAAGTTTACTGTTTACAATTTCTTTTATTTTATCTTCAAGCTCTTCGTCGCTCATAGTGCTGAATTGCAAGTATGAACGGATATATGTAACGGTTTCGGTTATTAAGGATTGTTCTCTTTCTAAATCCATAATTACACCTCCTGTTTTTATAGTGTTAATAGGTCTTTGAATGCATTTACTTCAACCATTTTTCTAATAATATCATTAACATTTGCATTGTTATATTCCGGTGAAGCACCAATTGTACGAACATTTGGAATATTTATGCTGCTTTGCAAAGAATTTTTAACACGGTTATAGAATATTACAATTCTGTCAAGAAAAGCTGCATTTTCGGGATTTACCGACATAGAAACAGCTTCATAGGCTCTCTGAATTTTATAAGTTGCTTTTTCTGATGCGTCTGACACCAAAATAACTGCGTGCGAAAGATTAAATAAAGATGTAATTTTATCGGATACTTCAAAATCAATGTCAATTACAACACAATCAAATGCACCTGAGGTTTTGAAAAGTTCAATTAAGCTCTTAATGTCAGCAGCTGTAAGTGTTGCTATATCGAGTGATTTTTGAGGACTTGATATAAAGCTTACATTAGTTTTATCTTTTTTAACCATACTTTCAAGCTTCATAGATATATTTGATTTGCCAGATTTTATAGCAATAAGTATGTCACGCAAATCATATTGACCTTCGCCATCAAAATAAAATGATGTATTACCGAATTTTTCAAGATTAAGATAAATAACTTTTTTACCTTCTTTGGCTAAACTTATTGAAAATGCAGATGCAGCAACAGATGTACCGCATCCCCCAACAGCAGAAGTAAAAACATATACAGGCATATCTGACGACATAATAGGTGTGGATAGTTTTATGTCGTTTTTATCGGTATAAATATCTATTATACAATTGTGTATGTTTTCAAGTTTCTGAAATTTGCATACAGCACGTTCGCCATTGTAAAGGTCAACATCTTTTGTGTCTACAAGATACGCAAAACCGCATCTTTCAGGCAAAACAGATGTATCAATCTCATAAGAAAAAGATGCGAAAAATACATCGATATTGTTTTTAATAACATTTTCTACAGCTTTTTGCATATCAGTAAAACAATATATTTCAAGTTTGTCGTTATATTTGTGTCCAAGAGATGTACTGATTCTTTCAAGATATGATTGTTCTTTGTCCAAAACAGCTAACTTAATTTTCATATTATTTCAAACCCTGAGGTTTGATTTCCCTCCTAACATATATAAAGTTTTATAAGGTAAAACCCAATAAAACCCTGATTTTACTTATACATTAAAATTATATCATCTTTACCGAAAAAGTCAACATATTACTGTAATAAAGTTTATAATTTTACAAAATATTACAATTGATAATCAAAATGCTATTTTAAAACAAATATAGTAGTCTATTTGACTTTTTATTCGATATAATATATAATTTATTTAAATTAATGCGGAGGCGGTTTTATGGGTAAAAAAACTTTTCTTGCTGTTATTGCTTTGACGATTTTTTTGTGTGGATGCAATAATGCCGGGTTAAATAAAACAGGAACTAAAAAAGTCGCTGATGAAGAAACCAGAGCGGCTAAGTTTTTTAATACATATTTTGACGACGGAAAATATCTTCTTAAATTCAGAAACTGGTCTGATTCAGGAGAAGATATGTCTTGCGTAATGGGAGTAGACGGTGATAATTATTATCTTGAATATGAAACAACAGAAGGTAAACAGGTGCTTTTTGTAAAGGATAATAAAAGTTATGGTATTCTGGATGAATTAAAATCTTATGTTGTTGAGGATGTGGATGAAAACGCAAAAATGCAGGAAGATTTTCATTCTAAGGATATAATTGGCAAAACATACGAAGTATGTGAAGAAAAAATAGGTGATATAACATATCAATGTGAAAAATTTACAGAACAGGACGGAGAAGAGAATCACTATTGCTTTGAAGAAGATAAGCTTAAATACATAATAACAAAAATGGATGATGCAAAAGTTTATCTTGAAATAATTTCTGTAAGTGATGAAATTCCAAAAGAGTATTTTGAAATCCCTGAAGGATACGAAAAAATTGAGTATTGATTTATTAAAAATAAGAGGTTTTACACAAAATGGAACACATCTGGATTTTATTTATAGTTATATACAGTCTTTTAAAAGGCTCGCGTGATGGAATGAAAAAAGCTGCACTCAAAAAGAGTAGTGCAGGCGAGATTTTGTTTTTTTATACGCTTATTGGATTTATATTTACACTCCCGAATATAAAAGATGCATTAAGCCTTGAACCGATATTTATATTTTACATATTTTTAAAATCGGCGGTTGTGTGCACCGCGTGGATATTTGCTTTTCTTGCAATTAAAAATATGTCGGTAAGCTTGTATGGTATAATGGATTTGTCAAGAATGGTATTTTCTACAATGCTTGGTGTGTTTGTTCTTGGCGAAAGTTTTACTGTCAATAAAGCAATCGGTGTGGCTTTGGTAATATTGGGACTTATGCTTGTTAATGCTAAAAAAAATTCTTCTTCAAAAGGAGTATCTATACCGGTACTTGCTGTTGCACTTTTAAATTGCTTTTTTAACGCAGTTTCAGGCACAATGGATAAAGTACTTATGGGATATATGGAATCAACACAGCTTCAGTTCTGGTTTATGTTGTTTATGACAATAATCTATGGCGTAACACTTATAATAAGAAAAGAAAAAATTTCAATTAAATCAATTAAAACAAATTACTGGATACCTGTTATGAGTTTGTCGCTTATTATAGGCGACAGGCTTTTGTTTGAGGCAAATAAAAACCCTTTAAGTGAAGTTACTCTTATGACTGTTATAAAACAATCCTCGGTAATCGTAAGTGTTTTAACAGGTTATTTTGTATTTAAGGAAAAAGATATTTTATATAAGCTGATGTGCACTTTGATTGTTCTCTCGGGAATATTTGTTGCACTTTTGATGAATTATTAGTGGAGTTGTATTATGGTAAGGATTTTGTTTATATGTCATGGAAATATATGCCGAAGTCCAATGGCGGAATTTGTTTTTAAAGATATTGCAGAAAAAAAGGGAATAGGTTATAAATTCTATGTGGCATCTGCTGCTACAAGTTACGAGGAAATAGGAAATCCTGTACATCGTGGTACAGCAAGAATTTTAGATGCTCTTGGTATATCATATTCAGAAAAAAGGGCAATACATTTGGAAAAGTCTGACTACACAAAATATGATTATCTGGTGTGTATGGACAGTTTGAATGTGCGCAACACCTTGCATATTGTAGGTGATGATGCCAAGAAAAAGATACATAAATTACTTGAGTTTGCTGGATCCTGCGAAGATGTGGCTGATCCATGGTATACAGGCGATTTTAACAGGACATATAAAGATGTTTTGTCAGGATGCAAGGGTCTTTTAAGTTATATAGAAGAAAGACAAAAAAGTTGATTGGTACAGTATATTTATAAAATGAATTAAACAGTATATAATGCATTGGTGATTGGATTGATGACCGAAAAAAGTTGTCAGATAAAATTATCAATGCTCTTTTTATATCAAACATAAGATAATGATATAGAACTGAAAGTTTGGTGGTTATTGCAAAAAAATAAACTCCACAAACCACTTGGTTATGGGGTTTTTAGATGGTTGCGGGGGCCGGATTTGAACCAACGACCTTCGGGTTATGAGTTCAAAATTGTGTTGATTATCATACATTAATTTTAATTAAAACAAGTTGGATAATACCTCGTAAAAAGCCTGTACAAAAGGGATTTTGAAATGTAAACCAAGCCAAATGCAGTAGAGACGGCAAATATAGGTTTTGCAATTTTTTGCATATTAATTAGAAATTCGTTAGAAAAAAAGAGTAGTTTATTCGTGATATATATTTCTAACTGTGGCATTTGGGCGTTGTATAACAAAAAAGAACACATCTAAAGCTGGTACCTTTTTACAAGATAGATCATTTTTTATAGGCTGTTTTTTTAAAATTGTTATAGTGCAATTTGTGAACTAATAGATTTTCGAAAATGAAAATCACTCTGTACTTTAACACCATCAGAAAAATATATAAATGTTTCTGGATATTGTTTCATAGTGTTCATAAATTTAGTTATACTTTTATTATGCAATATTGTAACAACCATATAGTAGTTTTCGTCGGTATACATTCCCTGAGTTTCTATGATTGTGGCACTGTGTTGATATTTATTCAATATCTCGTCACGAATTATTTCGGGATTTTTAGTGATGATTTTTACTTCAATTGCATATCGTTCTTTTCGTAGAAGCGATTATGCGGTCCATTCAAATACAAAAATTTGAATTACAGAAAGAAGTATGCTTTTCAAATCCCAATAAACAAAATATGATGAAAATAAATGTGTTATATACATCAAAATGTTTTGCAAATAGCTTAGAAACAGAACAAAACAACCAAAAGCAACAATTAAAACAAGTTGCAGACATACTTGTACATACTACCTCGCAGATAACCGAGATGTACTATGTAAAGAAGGACACTTCAATGCTGAATGGAGTGACGGATGGGTTTGAGATATAACAGAATCGAGAATAGAATCCCCCTGAGAATGAAACTAAAATCACTCTCAGGGGGATTGTTTTGATAAATTTATAAATTTTCGATAACGATATTTTGCATAAAATCATATCTTCCGTCAAGGTGAAATTCTTTTTTATAATTTTTACCGTTATATTCAAATTCGATTTCGTATATGCCCTTAAATCCTTTAAAGGTTGCTATACCATTGTCGTTTGTATAAAACTCTCCTTCTGTATGCCATTCTTCGTTTACAAGTTTTTTTAGTGCTTTCCATGCAGGCTTTGGAGATAAGTCATTATAAAAAAGTGCACCACCGTATTTGTTTTCGCCGGCGTTCATATCAAGCATTCCGCCTTTGGCAGAGTCTGGCACAAATGTGTATCCGTCAACAAGGTTCCAGTACACAATTCCATCCATTTTTTCGTGACTGAACCAAATTTTATACATATTTGTTAAAAGTTCTGCCTGAATGAGCATATCCTCTTCATCCCCATTATACGATGCTATTGTAATTTCGGAAATTTGAAGTGGTTTGTCAAATTTTGCATAAGTGTCAAGCACATCATACATGCGCATTGGATTGTACCTGTCAAGAGCATATTTATCTTCATTTTCTCTTGGACAAAACTGATGAAATTGCATGCCAATACCATCAAATTCAACATTTTCGTACATAAGAGTTTTTAAATATAAATAGTAATAACTTCTATCAAATTTAAAGTTTTCCCAGATGCCTGTTGCTTCATTAATGAATTTTCTGTCAAAAGGAAGCATAGATGCAACTTTAAACGGATATTTTACATAATCATCATTATTTCTGAATTGCCTTGTTGAGTTATTCATATATTTTCCGTAGCAAGGCCAGTTAAGCATTTCGTTAACTATGTCCCAATCCTTGATTGTGTCACCGTATCTTTGTGATATTTCACTTAAATGATGTCTTACCTCTTTTTTTATTTCGTCGCTCGATTTATCACGAAGCCATGTTGGTGTGAAACCATCATATACAAGACAATGTCCTTTTACACGAATGTTATTTTTGTGGCAGTATTCAAGCACTAAATCAGGTGCAGGACGACGATAAATTTTTTTACTGCTTTTTTCGTATCTGGGGTTTCCTTTTTCAGGCTCTAAATCATCCCAGTAAAAAGGAGCAACGGCATAATTGAATACTTCGGGAAATGTTTTTCTGTAAATTTTATTTTTTTCTTCTGTTTCAAATTCATCAAGCAAAAACATATTGCAACCAAAATTAAAGTCGTGGCTTTTTTGCGTTGCTTTGAATTTAAGATTTTTAATTTGTGTACCATCGGGCAGGGTGAATTTTAAATTTGCGTATCCTTTTCTGTAAAGTTCAATCCCGCTTTTTACACGGGTATCCATATAGTCTTTTTGTTCTTCAAAGTGTTTTAAAACAGTTTCTCTTCTTGACAAAAATATCACCTCTTATTTTAATATAATATACTTTTAGTTTAGCATTGATTAAAAAGATTGCCAAGATAAATAATTGATAAAAGGTTTGACTTTTGAAACTAAAGATGCTAAAATTACCTTTAAACGAGGTGAATAAGGTATGTTTTTTGAAAAGTGCGACTTTGCCGTAAATGTGATTGATGTATTGGAATTTAATCAGCAAAAAAAAGTTGTTGTTCCAACGAAAGCGAGGAATTTCTGGGCTATTTCTTACAGACATAACGCAGAAACCTATTTTAAAACAGGGCATAAAACCATTGAGGCACTAAGTAAAAGTATTGCCATTTTTCCTGCTGGTCTTAATTATACCCGTGTTGCCAGGAATGAAAATATGACGGTTGTGCATTTTATTCCTACAATTAATCTTGGAGATGAAATTAAGGTTTTTTATCCCGAAAATTATGTTGAGTATGAAAAGTGTTTTGATCGTATTTTTAAGGTGTGGCAACGAAAAGACATTGCATACAATATTAAATGCAATGAATATTTAACAAGGCTTATATATATGATTTGCTGCGAACAGACAAATTTGCAAAATGAAAATATCGCAAAAGTTTGTGCAAGGCAGATAGAAAGAAATATTTCTAACTTTGAATTTTGTGTAGGAAATATTCCTGACAATATGGATATAAGCGGAGTATATTTAAGAAAGAAATTTAAAGAAGAGTATGGTATTTCGCCTCTTGAATATCTTACAGAAAAAAGAATGGAAAAAGCAGCGGCACTTCTTGAAACAAATTACTTTTCGGTAAAAGAGATAGCAAAAAGGTGCGGTTTTGAAAACGAGAAATATTTTTCTACAGTATTTAAAAAACATTTTGGTGTTTCACCATCAAAATTTTAAATAAATGAATAAAGCAAAAAGATAGTGCGGCATAATTCTTCTGTTAAAATGTGTAGTTAGATACAATGGTGAATCATTTGATTGTGTTTTCCATACGAGGTCTTGTCACCATGAGGTTTGCTTCTTTAACAACTTAATCCAATATTTAACATTATATAATGTTAATATATATTTTTATTAAATAAATTGTTGTTTTCCTTGGAACAAACGACCACGCAGGAATAGGCAAAGATAACGAGTTTACAAGCGATGATTTTGTAACAGCTTATAACGATTTTATCTTAACTACATATGGTGTAAAATCAAGTTAATAAATCATTATTTTTTTGATAGTGTCACAGTGTCGTCAGAATTGATGAAAATATTATCTGTAACATTAATTTTTTCGTATCTTGCCGCAATAACTGCCGGTGCCAATGAGTTTTCAAAAACATTTTCAAAAATTGTTATTGAACCATGTATCTTTGAAGAAAGATTGCTGTTAGAGGCGTCATGTTTGTCGTTTACACTAATTACACCGTAAGTTTTTGAGGATGCGGTATTTATAAATCGGTTATTTTTTATTACTATATTCTCGCTTGGTCCCATTTCAAACCATTTGGTAATATCCGGAGCAATAAGTATTGCTGATAAGCATAGGTTTTTAAATGAAGAGTTTGTAACCATAGCATTTTTTGTTTGTAAAAGAAGGCCTCTTGCACGACCCCTTTTGACTTTTATATTATCTATTGTCACATCTGGACAATGAGCACTGTTTTGCATTACATAAGCACCAGAAATACTTTTTGGAAGATTGTCAAATATAATAGTTCCGTTCCTGATTTTTAAAGCAGTTGCACTTGTGATTTTTTCTAATTTTTCGTTATAAAACTCTATAAGATCCCCTTTTTTTGCCCATAAATTATCTATTTTTGTATTTTCGTTTCCAATAGTGGCAGTTATTTTATTTTCTGTTATATTGACAATTTTAGCTGCTTTTGAGTGAATATTAACAATGTCATCGCCCATTCCTACAAAATTTGAATTTTTGAGAATAAAACTTCCACGCAACCCTTTTATATGTATTCCGTCTTCGTTAGATGCAAACAATCTTTTTTCGTTATCTGATACAATGTTGAAATTTTCAAGAAAAATATTTTCGTTTTCACAAGGTGCATAAACAGTTGCACTTGGACAAGAAATTATATTCATATTTTTTAATGTAAGATTTTTAGTTTCGGAAACAAATATGGCAGGTGAAGAAAAGGTTCCAGTTGAAAATCTTATGCAGATATCATCTCCGTCCTGACCATAAAAACCAGAAATTTTAAATAAGTTGTCATTTTTATTTTCTTCTTCTAATTTGATTAAACTGTCGAAATATTTTTCGCCAGTTTTATTTTCATTGCTATCAAAAACTGTTACAGAGGCGACATTTTCACCACCTTTAAGGGGTGTGCCGTCAAAAGGCTTAAATATTGTATACCCGTTTTTAAAATCAATTATTTTTCCACTGACATTTACACAATTTAAGTAATCTAAATTTATACCTGTAATGATAATGTCGTTACTCTTTAATAACTTTAAAATATTACTGTTTGAGTAGTTGGTTAAATTATCGCCGGTATATGGAGAAAATAATGTATTTATAATTTTCGTATTATTACCTTCAATAGTGATTTTAGATTTCTTAAATAACAAAATGCCATCCGAAATGTAAATTTTACCTTTGGGAAGAATAATTTTGCTGTTTTTCTTCGCTTTTCTTATAAGCTTGTTTATAATTTTGCTGTTTTTCTCCGCATAATTTGCATCATCGAGGAAAATGCCGTAATCATTTGCATAAATATCGCCTTTTAACGATGGAAAACAAGTTATTATCGAACAAATGATTATTAATAGAAAAATAAGAAAAGAAACGGGAAGAATAAATTTTTTCATTTTCAGACCTCATTTATATTGATGGGATTCTTTTTTCATATATTCAGTAGGCGAGCTTCCAAAAGATTTTTTAAAAACTTTGCTGAAATAATATACATTTTTATATCCAACAGTTTCGGAAATTTCGGTAATGGAATAACGCTTTGTATTAAGCAGCTCGCAGGCATATTTCATTCTTAATGAGGTAACATATTCACAAGGTGTTACCTCAAATTTTTTTATAAAAAGTCGTTTAAAGTATGAATAACTTATTGAACAGATTTTGGCACATTCAGCATACAATAAATTTTCATCAAAGCAATGCTCGTGAATATAGTTAATGCCTTTTTCTATTTTTGTAAATAAATTTTGTGGTAAATAAACCTGATTAATTTTAATAATACGATATAAAATCTGATAAAGAATAGACATACATTCAAAATAATATCCATGTTTTCTTCCTATCCATATCTGATAGAATTTTGTGAATAACATTCTTAACTGTGTATCTAATGAAGTGTCTACTATAAACGGCTCGTCAAAAATCGGACAGTTTGTGTCAAAAAATATATTTATACATTCGCCATCTGAAATTTTATCAACATAATATTCGGCATTTTTTATGCCTTTGGGCAAAAACTCAACAACCCCCGGTAAATTGTGAAGGCTCTTTTTGTTAAATGTAGTAATGTTTTCCCCGCTTATTCTGTATGCAAGCTCGTATGCTGGGATATTGCCCCTATAATACGAACGAGTTGACGGATAACTGGAAGAATTTACATATATAGCTGACCAAATATCTGTTATGTAGAATTTGTCGCTTTTAAACATATTATCACCTCAAAAAAATTATATATTTATGTATGAAAAATGTCAATATTATTATTTTAAACTGGTAAAAATTTTTGTACCAAAAAGTATAAAAATAACACATTTTGCATTTACATTTTATATGTATGGCGTAAAATATAATTGTGGTTTTGTCTTTTTATTTTAAAGACAAAAGGGTATTAATCAAATAAATGTATATAAAAGAAGGGGTTTGAGAAAATGAAAAAAATTAAAGGATTCGTAGGTGTTTTAACAGCCATATTGCTTGTTGTTCAGATGCTTTGCATAACAGGTTTTGCAGCAAAAACTTATGAAGATAGTGTAGTCATCTTTGATGATGCATTTATAAGTGGATCAACGGTTTCAGATGATACTCTTATAGTGACAGACGAGTATTATAGTGGTACTTCTTCATTTAAGGTTCTTTCGTGGAAAACACCAAATGTTACATTTTTACAGAGCTTTGATATGTCTGACTTTATTGATCAGAGTACATCTACAGGCGGAAAAATCAGCTTTTATTTAAAAAAGACACAAGAGATTGTAACTGCAGAAACTGATATGTTTGAAATAAATATTTGTGATGAAAATTCAAACCAGTGCAGAGTATTTATGGACTATGATGCTTCTTCTGCTACAAACTGGACATATTATGAAATAGATTTGGATAGCTATACAAGTGCTTGGTATAACAATACATATTCATCTTTTGATAAAACAAAGGTAAATAAAATTGAATTTCGTACAAGAGGTAATTTTACAAGCTACATTGATGATATAAAGCTTGTTATTGAAAAGGAAATCAAAGGCGCTACACAAGAGGTGGTTTTACAGACATATTTTGATGAGTATCTTCATATAGGCGGCAGTTCGGAAACGCAAACAGATCCATCTTCCCATATATGGTATAGTTACGGATATCGTATTGAAGGTGAAGAATCAACCGCTTACGCTAACAGTGGGGAAAAATCTTTACAGCTTACATTGGGCTCAGGATGGCAGTCATATGGGCTTTATGGTGCAGCTATTGAGCTTTCGGATGTGTGGGATGATGCATATATTAAGTTTAGCATCAAGGCTGAAAGTGATTTAAATATGTTCGTTTCTGCGGCATATCGCAATGGTACTACATCTGATAATGTTTCAACAGCTTCGTATACCGTGCCTGTAACTACATCTTGGACAGATGTTAAAGTTCCAATGAGTACATTTACAGATTTTACAAATTATAAGGATTTGTTCTCTGGTGTAAGATTTGTTCATAATTCTACCGCAAATGAAGGTCAATCTGTTTACATAGATGATTTTGCAATTTGCTATGAAAAAGAAATTCCTACATTGTCAGGAACGCTTTCTGATGACAATAAAACCTTAACGGTATCTACAAGTAGTGAGAAAGGACAAATTATTGTTACAGTATTATGAATAATATTCAGTATTTGTCAGAGCATGCTTCTGATGTTAATCAGGGCGGTATGGGTGCTCTTCAGAATATTCCTTCTGAAGGAGCAAGAATGGCGATGTGTATTATGGCACTTGGCCCGGTTGTTCTTGTTTACCCATTTTTGCAGAAATATTTTGTAAAAGGTCTTACTGTAGGTGCAGTAAAAGGTTGATAAAAATAAATTTATAAAAAAAGGACGGAGAAAAATGTTAAAAAAATTAGTTTCGGTTTTATTAATAATGGTAATGTTGTTTTCGCTTGCAGCTTGTGGTGGTGGCTCTTCAAATGAGTTTACGGATGATGAGTCAAAAGAGGTTGAATTAACTTACTTTTATCCGGGTGGTCTTGAAACAGCAAACGAAGAAAGAATAAACGAAAAATTAAGCGAATATGTAAAAGACAAAATCAATGCAAAGGTTAAATTCCATCGTTTTGACTGGAATGCTTATCAGCAGAAAATCAGCACAATGGCAGCTTCAGGAGAAGCTTTTGATATTGTATTTACGACTTCATGGTGTCTTCCTTACATACAGAATGCTCAAAAGGGTGTATTTTTAGAGTTGGATGACCTTCTTAAAGATTACGGAAAAGACATATTATCAGCACTTGATCCCGACTTTTTGGCGGCATCAAAGGTTGACGGAATTCAGTATACAATCCCTGTCAAAAAAGAAACTGCTCATTCAGTAGGTTTTCTTTTCAGAGAAGATCTTGTTAATAAATATGGCATTGATGTATCATCTATTAAGACTTTAGAAGATGTTGAAAACGCACTAAAAATTGCAAAAGAGAAAGACCCTGATCTTTATCCTCTTCAAGTGGGCAAAGAAGGTTTGACATCACTTTTGGATTTTAGTTATGTTACAGGTTCAAATACAACTCCTGGTGCTTTGTATGCGGAAAATAACGATAATAAAATTTTCAATCAATATGCTTCAAAGGAATATATGGAACTTGCAAAAACAGTAAGAAGATTTTATGAAAATAAATATATAAGACCTGATGCTGCAACAAGCGGAACAGGTTCTACCGATGTGGCTTTTGCACAGGTAGCTATGTTGAAACCTGGCAAAGATAAAGAATCTTATGACTCTTCAAGAGGATATTCATATATTCAGGCTGATTTAACCAAACCGATGATGGTTACCGGTGATGCTACAGGCGCTATGGCTGCTATTTCAGCTACATGTAAAAATCCTGTAAGAGCAATGAAGCTTTTAAATCTTCTTTATTCTGATAAAGATCTTTTAAATCTGTTGTATTACGGAGAAGAAGGTGTTGACTATACATTAGATGAAGAAGATAGAGTTGTTAAAAAAGCTGGTATGTATTCTGCATCAGGCTGGATGTTTGGAAATCAGATGATTGCAAAACTTACTAATTTGGAAGATCCAAGTAAATGGGAAAAGATTGAGAAATTCAATGACGAAGCAATCGTTCATGACAGTGTTGGTTTCTCGTTTGATCAGACAAATGTTTCAACAGAGATTGCAACCTGTGCTAATGTTGTTGCTGAATATCAGGCAATAGTTGGAACAGGTGTTCAGGATCCTGAAGAAACCATACCGGCATTTTTGGAAAAACTTGAAACTGCAGGTGCGCAGAAGATTATTGATGAAGCACAAAAACAGTATGACGAATTTTTAAAGACAAAGTAATTATTGATGATACTTTAATTTAGGGGGCTATTTTAAGTGTTTGGAACTAACCTGAAAAAAATTATAGCACTTGCTGCAGTTTTTATGTTTGCATTTCAGGGAACATTTGCAGCTACGTTAAATCAATCCACCATAGAAGATATTATGGATAAAACTCAATCATCAGAGCCGTATTCAAAAGTTCAAGAGAAAAAGAACGTTGCTTTGGATAGTCAAAGTGTGGAAATATCATATCCTGATGGTGTGTTGAAACAGGTATATAATGGCGAATTTTTTGAATGTAAGGAAAGCAACGGTTGGGGATATTCACTTGACTTTACCGAGGGCGGTCCTGTTAATGACAAGGTCGGAAGGCTTAGTATGGATACTGACGGCTACCGTGGATTTTATTTGAAATTTGATTCAAATTTCTATATAAATGAGCAAATGAAAAAAAACGGTGCAGTTGAGCTTTATATTAAGACAAATATAAAATTCAATAATATAAGAGTTATGCTTACAACTAACCAAAACGGAAATTTTGTTACAAATGAATCGTCAATTATGTCGGTTGTAGATCTTGGTGATGTGGCAACTGACTGGCAAAAAATAGTCCTTCCTATTTCTTCATGGCCACAGGAAGCATCATATTGGAATGCAACCTATGGCGAAAATCAGTTTGTTCCGTTTGATTTTACAAATGTTAACGGAATAGGCTTAGCACTTTCAGTTCCTCAGCTTGAAGAGGGGCAGATTGCAGAGTGTTATTTTGATGATTGGTGTATTACAAAAGGTAATGTAGAAGACGAGATGCTTGGCGTAACACTTTTAGATGAAGAAAGATATGCAAAAACCAATCAGAGTTTTAATATGCTTGATTTAAAAAGTGTTGCCAATATGGGCTATAAGGATGAGGTTGCCAACGACGAAAAAGGCGGTTGGACAGATCAGGGCCCGACAAACGATTTTTCAAGCTTTGATATGTTTGGTGTAAATAAAGTTAAGGGTATACCATTTAATTTTATAAATCCTGATGAAAATGACGGCAAGGCTGTGCTTGTTATGCGAGGTCAGAACAGAGCCTGGCTTCCGAACAGGGTTGAAATACCGGTAAATGCTTTTTGTGCTGGAGCATATTTTGTTCATGCTGCTGCATGGAATTCTGTAACTGCGGCAACATATAAATTTGTTTATGAAGATAATACAGAAGAAGCTGTACCGATAATTTTCAAAAAGCATATCGCAAACTGGTGGGGTGCGTCTGATTTAGAGCTTATGCGTACAGCGTGGCAGGGCACAAATCCATCCTGCGGAACAATTTCTTCATATTTATTTGCATTTGGAAATCCAAACCCCGATAAAAAAGTTGCAAAATTGGTGCTTGAAACTCCGGGTGATGCTTCAATAGTTTGTATTCAGGCAATCACACTTACAGATAAAGGTCCGTATCTTCCAAATCTTGATGACAGAGGAAATCCTGATACATCTGATTGGTATGCTTATACAATGCCGGAATTTGATAAAATGGCAGGAACTCCGCTTGATGCATCGTATGTTCTTGATGCACCGGCAGGAAAACACGGATTTTTGACATCAAAAGACGGAAAACTTGTTTTTGAGGATGGAAAAACTCTTGAAATCTGGGGTACTAATGTAGTAGGACCTGCAAACTTTTTGGATAAGTCGGATGCTGATAAGCTTGTAGCTTCGCTTAAAACATCGGGTGTAAATGTTGTAAGAATGCACCATCTTGACTCAGGCTACTATTCACCAAACATTTTTGGTAGTGATCCGGCGAGCATGGAGCTTGACCAAAATCAAATGGACAAATTCTGTTACTTTTGGGCAAAGCTTAAAGAGGCGGGAATTTACTTTATGCCTGGACTTCTTTGCGGAAGATATGCAAGAAGCGAACATGGAATTGTTGATGCGAACAATCTTGATGCCGGCTGGAAAATTGAGTGTATGTTTGACAAGCATCTTATAGACCTTCAGAAAAAATATGCGAAGGATTTGTTTACCTGTGTAAATCCGTATACAGGAACATCTTTGGCAACAGAGCCGGCTGCCATTATGCTTGAAGTACATAACGAATGTAATATCACCGATTACGGCGGACAGTACTCGTTTACTTCGGATTATTACCGTCAGGAGTTTTATGATTTATTTAACGAATGGCTGAAAGAAAAATACACAACTAACGAAAATCTTGCAAATTCCTGGCAGGAATCAGGAAAACTACTTTTCCTTGAAGGAGAAAATTTGGATTCAAATACAATAACCCTTCCGGAAGAGTATAAAACTATGAATTTCAGTGATAAACGAAAGAAAGACAGCTTTGAATTTTTGGTTCACATCGCCCAAAGCTATCACACTGAAATGATAAATTATCTTAAAAATGACATTGGGGTTAAAACTTCAATAACAGGCGTTAATAATATTATTATGCACGACCTTGCTGATTTGTGGGAAAATGCACAGTATGACCATGTTGACAGACATATTTACTGGACACATCCTAGTGGTTATACAATTTCTTCAGGATCGGCAGCCGGTGGCTTAAATTCACAGGTTTCATCGCCTTCATCAAGTATTTTTGGATATATGTCAAGCCAGAATGTATTAAACAAACCGCTTGTTGTTTCAGAGTGGAATATAGGTGAGCTTAATCCGAATATGGCAGAAAATGATGTTCTTGGTGCAGCGATGTTTGGCTATCAGGGATGGCATTCAACAGTGTTTGCGTATCTTTCCGGTCCATTACCATACTTAAATAAAATAACAGGATTTTTTGATGTAATGAGCGAGCCTTTAAGACTTGGATTTATGCCTGCATCTGCTGTTATAAGAAAAAATGTTGCAAGGGCTCAGAAAGGTTATTATACCGAGTATTCAAATGAAAAAGTTTTCGACCCGATAAATCAGTCTGTGGTAGTTCCTAAGAATTTATTTATTGCCGGAGAATGTGGCGTGAGCTTTCCTGAAATTATAGATGCAAAATATGATAATGATGAAAGCCTTATCGAAAGAGCGAAAGAACCCATTGTAGTAAGCGATACAGAAGAAATTTTATGGGATGCAAAAAATACCATTTTCAGACTCAATTCGCCCAAAGCACAGGCGATAGCAGGACATCCAAAGGGCGCAAAAGTTGACCTTAATGATGTAAGATTTGAAATAGAAAATGAAATTGCAACTTTATCGGTTACCCCGAATGACGATAAGCCTATTTCAGAATCTGAAAGAATGCTTCTTTCTGTTGGCGCAAGGGTAAGAAACAGCGGTATGAAGATGTCTCCAGACGGAAGAACAGTTGTTGTTGGCGGAAGTGAGCCGATAATATTAGAGCCTGTAATCGGAAAGGTTACATTAAAAACAAACGGAATTTATGAGGTTTATGTGCTTTCTACGTCTGGAAAACGCCTTAAAAAGCTTTATACCTCAATTGATGAAAATGGATTTAGCGTAATTGAACTTACCAAAAATGATAAAACTATGCACTATGAAATTGTAAGAGTAGGAAATTCAAAAGAAGCTATAAAAGAAACTATGTTTAAAGATGTATATTCTGATAACGAATTAAAATCTGATATTGAAGAACTTTGTAAGAACGATATTATGATTCCATATACATCTACACTGTTCATGCCGGATGCCTATATTACAACAGGTGATTTTATAGGTGCACTTGTGAGAAAACTTGGATTAAATGGTGAAAAAGGCGAACAATTTTTGGATGTTGGTGAGTATAACCGAAATTATGATGAGATCATTTTGGCTCGTGGTAAAGGTATAATTTTGGGGGACGGCGAAAATGTTAATCCGTATGGCTTACTTACTTATGAAAAATTAAAGATATTCCTTGAACGTGCAGGCGTTTTAGTAGATATACCGGAAAATGAAGGGTATGTTACAAGAGAAAAGATTGCAAAAATACTGAGCAAATTATAAAAATTGGGAGAAATAAAAATTTATGAGAAATAAAAATAAAAAGAATTATAAAAATTTGATTGTATTAATTTGTATTATTTCAATTATTGCAAGTGCTTTTCCAGGGATATCATTTGCGCAAAATCAAGATGAAATAGATTCAGGTAATGTTTTACAAAGTGATAATTGTGCTACTATAGAAAACGAATCAAATATAGATGAGGATATTTTATCGGAAAATGCTGTTAATGGCAGCATAGATGAAGACGTAATTTTATCATCAGATGAAAATGAAGTTGTTTTGGCAGCAATTCCCGGTGATGTGCCGACAAAAAACATATATGTTTTTTATGATAAACCAATTGCAAATATAACCAATACTGGTGAAGGTGCAATTATAACAAAAGAAGATTATTTTAGCGGTACTTCGGCACTTAAAGTAAAAGGTAATAACTGGACCGGATCTTCAGATGCTAAAATAGTGTTTGAAAATTCTTATGATATTTCAAGTTATCTTACAAATGCAAAGTTATCTGTAAAAATAAAAATGCCGTCAAATGCAGTTCCTTCAAGCGGCACAAATGCACTTCAAATAGATTTGTATGATATTAATGATGTAAGAAGAGGCTATTTTATTAATGTAACATCTGCTGACGAATGGGGTGAATATACAGTTTCTTTAAATTCACAAAGTGCAGGATGGGATACATTTGACTGGACAAATTTAAAATGGATAAATATAGCATCAAGACCGCAAGCATATTCTTCATGGTATTGGTATATTGATGATCTTAAAATTGATTTGGGACTTGGTGATCCTACCTGTGAAATTTTAGATGTAAAAAATGGCGGGTTGCAAATAACAAACAACATTATAGATTCATCAAAAGAAATAGCATTTACGTTTAATACAGATATTGATGAAGAAAGCCTTGAAAAAGTAAAAATTTCTGTTAATGGAAATGATGTCAATTTTACATCACAGTATCTGGATAAAGTATATACTATAAATATTTTGGATGAACTTTTACCGTATTTGAAATACAAAATTGATTTTTCTGATGTAACAAATAGTATGGGTATTCCAATCGCAGAAGATGATATGGAATATACATTTTATGCTCCGTCAGATTTTAGGTGTGATACTATCACATTAGATGGCACAAATAGTGCAAGTGCTGTTGTAAAGAGATTAACACAAAATGATAAAAAACCGCTTCTTATGGTTGCAAAATATAACGCTAATGGCGAAATGACTGTTCTGGTTTCGGATGGATTTGTTTCTGAAATGGCAGATGAAGATATGCTTTATGTGGAGCTTCC
Organism: Oscillospiraceae bacterium; assembly: GCA_015068825.1. Taxonomy (GTDB): domain Bacteria; phylum Bacillota; class Clostridia; order UMGS1810; family UMGS1810; genus Qingrenia. Next base: position 34,070 of record SVJU01000011.1, read on the forward strand.
AAACTTTTCAAATGACGAATACGGATATGTTTTTGCCATTGATGATATAAAATCAATGAATCTTTTGTGTGATGCAATTTCTATTGGAACAAAAGCGCAAATAGTAACCGATGAACCATTTAAGGTGTCAGGAAACGAGAAATTTAGTTATAAAGATGTATATGGTTTGGTAACTATATTGAAGCCGGCTGTTAGCTTTAGTGATTTGGAAACGGTAGCGTATACCTCATTAAGTGATTATATACTTAATATTTCGCCTGTAAAAACAAATGAAAACGGAAGCTTTGAACTGACTTTTATTTATAATGGCACTGAAAGCTCGGTAGGTGAAAAAAATACATATTTTAACGTAAAGAATACAATAGACAATACTTCGCAAACCAGCCTGATGCCTTATTTTAAAACAAATACACTTAATACTTATGTAGATGAGCTTAAAAAAATCACATTGCAGACAGACTTTGTTGACAAATTTAATAAATGTCTTGAAGTTTTTAAGTTTGATAAAAAGTACTATGATTTGTTATCTGATAAGGACGAAATGGCAAAAATACTTTTTAATATCGGATTTGAAGATAAAGAATCTCTTCTTAGCACATTACAAAAATAACAAGCTTAAGCAAATTGATATAAAAAATGCAGCGGTGATTTATAACCAAAGATATTTAAACATTAATGATAAAAAACATATGGTTCCTGAAAATGGAGAGCTTGTTTTTATTGATAATAACGGTGATGGAAAATATGATGTTGTTTCAATTTCTTCGTTTGAAACAAACACTATTGTTAAATATATTTCCAAAACGGATATGTATGTAAGTGACAAATATAACGAAAATTCGGGAATTTGTCTTGACGAATCAAAGTATGACAGTCTTGAAATTGTTGATAAGAATGCAAATCCTGTAAATATTGCGCAGATAAAAGCAGGCGATGTTATAACAAGTGCAAAAAGCTTTGACGGAAAAATAATGACTGCCATTGTTGGAAGCACAAGTGTTATAGGAAAATTAAACTCTGTTCAATAACTGATCCTATGGAATTTCCGTCATCTGCAAGCTTTTCTGAGTGGAATGTGTCCACAATTGCGTACATAATAGACCGTGACGGTTCGTACATAAAAACAAATATGAATAAAAAATCAAGTGAATCATATTCTTCGGCATCGGATATGTACTACTATTTGAATGGAATTCCACTGTATTTGTTTGATAACAGTAAGGAAAAAGAAGATAAAATAAGCCAGATAACAGACATAAATATACCTGTTGCTCAAGGAAGTAAAAATCCTTATATTTATTTGTTCTCTGTTTATGGTTCTATGAAATTCGGTGTTATTTACACAGATTAAAGAGATGAAAATATGAAGTTTAATAAAATAGTATGCAGTCTTTTTATTTTTATCTTTGCCACAACAGGTATATTTAACATACCTGTTGTAGCAGAGAATACAAATTCTTTGATAATGACTTATATTGAAGATAGTTCTGCGTTTAATGAATGGGCGCAAAGAGAAAATTCAAGTAATGTCTGGCTTATGTCAGGTGCAGAGTATCTTAATGGTATGATGCACACTCAAAAGTGCGCGCGCCTTACAATAAACTATGTATCAAATGGTTCTTTGTTGTGGCTTTCACAATGTGGATTTACCACAAATCCCAGACTTAATGTAAAAGATATAAATTCCTTTATCAGAATGAAGATTTACATAAAAGAGTATAATAGTGAACTTAATTTCTTTATACAGGATGAAAATGGCGAAAAATCATATATACCTGTTACTAATTATATGCAAAGTACAGATTTTGGTAAGTGGTCACAGGTTGAAATACCAGTTTTAGATTTTTACGACTGCAATTTAAAGCTTGACAGAAGTGTTATATCTATATTTGGCGTTGCTTGGAAAAGAACTTCAGCGACAAATAAAACATCTTCAAGCGAAGATGAGAGTATTTATGTAACCGATTTAAAGGTTATTTCTATGCCATCATTGTATGCAAAAACAGAGTCCATAAGCGAAAATAAGGTAAAAATCTCGTGGAATAAACAAGAAAATTGTGAAAAATATAATATTTACAAAAACGGTATTTTCGTTGCACAGACAGAAGATACATTTTATACAGACGAAGAATTTGATGTAAATACTTTTGAAAGCTATGAAATAAGTTTTTCAGATTTTTACGGCAACGAGAGTATGAAAAGCAACAAAATAGAAAATGAATTTTTATCTTCTCAAAAAACAAATGTGTTGTTTTCTGTGTATGATGATTTATCACCGAATAGTGCATACTATTTTTGCTGGCCTAATGAAAGTTCAACATCAAACGGAAAATATATAACCCTTGGTACATCTTCTGATTCATACAAGGGTGCAACATCGCTTTCGTTTTCGTTTCCTGCTTATCTTACTTATGGCAGTTTTTGTTTAAGATATTTATCATATAAAGATTTTTCATCTTATGTTCAAAACGGTATTTTTTCATTTTATGTAAAAACGACCGATACATCAGATGAAATTTCTGTTGAAATATCAGACCGCAACGAAAACAGTATAAATCTTGGAACTGTTATTACACAAGGTCTTGGAAAGTGGGAGAAAATATCATTTGTGCTAAGAAGCTATTCAGATGCTGATTTTTTGTGGGATAGTATAAAAGACATAAATCTTATTTATAAGGGGTCAAAAAGAACATCTTCATTAGATATGCTTGTTGATTTTATACATATAGAAGAAGTCCCAAGCGATTTTAAAATTTTTTCAACAGATGAAAACCCATATGTTGTTTCACCGAACACTTCGTACTATATAATGTGTGAATCAGAAAATGAAAATGCAAGTTTGTATGTTGCATATTATGATGAAAATAACCGTCTTATAGGGGTTTCAAAAGGTAAAAACAATAATGGCACAATGTATGCGCTTATTTTGTCAGATAATGAGATTACAAACAAAAACATAAGACTTATGTGCCTTGAAGATAGCCTTGAACCAATATATAAATCATATTCTTTACTGTGTAAAAATACATACGATTTAAGTCTTAATACAGGAAAATGGTATAGATACGAACAGCCTGATTATAAAAGCTTATCCAAAACTGCACTTGATGCGTCGTTTCTTCTTGATGCACCTGCAGGAAAGCACGGCTTTGTAAAAGTGCAAGATGGCAGATTTGTTTTTGAAGACGGCACAAATGCTAACTTTTGGGGAACGAATGTTGTAGGGAAATCCAATTTTTTAAAAAAAGAGGATATAGATGTGTTGGTCCAGGCAATAGCAGCATCAGGCTTTAATGCAGTGCGTGTTCATCATCTTGATGCAAGCTATTATTCGCCAAATATTTTTGGGAGTGATAAAAACTCAACTACGCTTGATGAAGAACAAATGGATAAGTTTAATTATCTTTGGTATAAGCTTAAAGAAAAGGGCATTTACATAATTCCAAGTCTTTTGTGCTCGAGGGTTGTGACAGAAGATATGGGTATTCAGGAGGCAGAAAGCATAAATGCTGGTATGAAAATAGAGGGTATGTTTGATAAGGACCTTATTGCTCTTCAAAAAAAATATGCAAAAGACCTTCTTACATATGAAAACCCCTATACTGGTACTACATTAGCAACTGATCCGGCGACAATAATGTTTGAAGTGCATAACGAATGTAATATAACACGCTACGGTGAAAACAGTGAATATTCTATTACATCAGATTATTACTATGATATGTTTTGCTCACTTTTTACAGATTTCCTTTTGGATAAGTATTCTACAAGGGAGAATATTGAGTTGGCATGGGGAGAAAATGTTTCTGATACTTCAGATATAGAGATTGAAGCAAATTATCTTAGTAGGGGATATTCTGATGCTCACATAAAAGATTGCAGAGAATTTTTAAATTATATTGCAAGAAATTATCATACTCAAATGATGAGTTATCTTAAAGATGAGCTTGGTGTCAAAGTTCCACTTGCAGGCACAAATAATGCATCGTCAGACAATCTTGGTGATGTTTATGAAAATGCTTTTTATGACTATATGGACAGACATAGTTATTGGTCTCATCCTAATGGCACATATTCTTTTGAAAAAGGGCTTTATACAAGTTACCCATCTTCAATTTTAGATGCTGCAAATTATAATATTTATTCAGAACTTTCAAAAAACAATGTATATGGTAAGCCAATGCTTGTTTCGGAGTGGCAGGCAGGACTTCCAAACAGATATATAAGTGAAATCCAGATGATTTCAGCTGCAATTTTTAAATATCAGGGGTTCAGCAGTTGTGAATTCGACTTTTTAAATGGCGATTTACCCACAGAAAACAAAATCACAACTACTCTTGATATTATGGCAAATCCCGTATCGTTTGGTATGGTTCCAGCTGCATCAGTTGCATATCATAATATTTCAGAAGCCCAAAACGGATATTATGTTAATTATACCGAAGATGATGCCTATGATATATCAAAACAAAAAGCAGAGCTGGATAGCATGGGTTTTATGATTGGAAAGTACGGATTAAGCTTTTCTGATGTTACAAAAGCAAATGCGCAAAACGATGCTGACTTTTTAGCAAAACTTGATAATGCCAGACAAAGCGGAATTTATCAAAGCAGTACAAATGAGCTTTTGTGGAACCGAAATGATAGATTTTTTACTGTAAATAATCCTTATGTAAATTCTGTATCGGGATTTATAAAAGGCAAGCTTATTGAGCTTGATTATATGAAGGTTGATGTTGGTAATGATTTTGCATCAGTAAGCCTTACACCTTGCAGCCAAAATACACTTTATGATGCACCAAGCCTTCTTCTTACAGTTGGAGCAAGATGTATGAATACAGGCTACAAAACAGACTCTGATGCAAGAGTTGTTGTAAACGCCGGAGAGGCTCCTATTCTTGTTGAACAGGTTGAAGGAAAAATATATGTTGAGGGCGATAATTTTAAGGTGTATGTTCTTTCAAGCTCGGGTGAAAGACTAAAAGAAGCTGATATTGAAACAAAAGATGGATATACGGTTTTGAATATGACAATTTTAGATAAAACAATGCACTATGAATTTGTAAGGGAGGAATAATATATGCAGTTTGAGGAAATGCGATATTTTAATCAACAAAAGGATGAAATAGACGAAATAAATAAAAAAGGCATAGAAAAAAACAGAAAAGGCAAATTTACTATTTCGGTAGTTGATAAGGATAACAACAAAATTTCAGGCGGAAAGCTCACAATAAAGCAAAATACACACGATTTTATGTTCGGTGCAAATATATTTATGCTTGACTGCTTTGAAACAGATAAACAAAACGAGCTTTATGAGGATTACTGGCTAAAGCTTTTCAATACTGCGGTTGTACCGTTTTATTGGGGAGCTTTAGAGCCTGAAAAAGGGAAGCCAAGATACGCAAAGGACAGTAAATTTATTTTCAGACGCCCGCCTGTTGACAGATGTCTTGAATTTTGTGATAAAAACAATGTAATTCCAAAGGGTCATACTCTTGTATGGCACAAAATCATTCCTGAGTGGGCATCAAAAGACGGAGAGGGAATGTGGCAGCAAATAGAAGAAAGAATGACAGATATTTCCAAAAGATATAAGGATAAAATAAAAACATGGGATGTAGTAAACGAATCTCTCATTGATATTCAGGTGCGTGAAGGCTTTAATATGCCAAGTGACTATGTTTTTAGAAGTGTTCATCTTGCAGAAAAGCTATTTAAAGGCTGCAGCTTGTTTTTGAACGAAGATACACCTACTGCATGGCATCCGCAAAAAATAAACTGTGCATATTCTCTTCTTTTGGAAAATATGCGTTTAAGAAATGCAAGGGTTGACGGCATAGGTATGCAGTACCACTTGTTTTTCAGGCAAGAGGAGCTTAAAAACGAAGCAGAAACATATATTAATCCAAAAAGCCTTATTGAAACAATGGATATGTATTCACGCTTTGGCGTGCCGCTTCATATTTCAGAAATTACTCTTCCGTCATACCGACTTGGCAATGAAAGAGCGTTAGCACTTCAGGCTGAGCTTGCAAGAGAGCTTTATACACTCTGGTTTGCACATTCATCTGTTGATGCAATAATATGGTGGAATCTTGTAACAGGCGGTGAGTATTCAACAAAGTTCTGGGACGAGGGTTATTTTGATGGTTCTTTGGTTAATAAGGATTTTACAAAAAAACCTGCTTATGAGGTGCTTTATGATTTGATTAACAATAAGTGGAAAACAAATGTTGTATTGGATAACGATGGCGAAAACAATCTTTGCGGTTTTTATGGAAAATACACAGCCACTTATGAAAAAAACGGAAAGACAACAACATGCGATTTTCATCTTAAAAAAGGGCATTTTAATAACTTTGTTATTGAAATATAGATTTAGGAGGAATAAAAAATGAAGAAAAATTTTGGTAAAAAAATACTTACACTGTTTTTGGTGTTTGTAATGCTATTTAGCGTAAACACAAGTGTTTTCGCAGATGGCGAAAGAACTACAATAACAATTTTTGATGATGCGTTTAATACAACTGTTTTGACAAAAACCGAGTACTCAAGCACAACTGCGGGGTATAATTATAATGTTACCGATTCTTATGCAAGCGGAACCTGTGCTTTTTCTCTTGAAAACAAAGCGACATATGGAGGTGTTCGTTTAACACTTACATTTAATAAAGCAATAAATGTTGAAGGAATGAATGCAAAGCTTTGTTTTTCTGCAAAAGGTGCAAATGGTGGAGAAAATGTGAGGTTTAATCTTGTAAACAGTGATTTAAAAAAGATTTACACCATAAATGCCTTAACCACAAGTTGGAAAAATTTCAGTATTGCCGATAGTGCATTCATAAAAACCGGTGGGACTACTGCACCTGACAATGTATCAGATGTATTGAAAGACGTAAAGCAAATTGAATTCTATCTTGATGGGAGTGCAACAATTTACTATGATGATATTTACATTGAAATGGATGCAGAACCAACGATTATAGATTATTCATATGTTCCTGATTATAATTGTTTTGATGAAAATACAAACAACACTTTAAATGGCTTTGAAATATTTGAATCTGAAGATTATGCTTCAAGCGGAACAATCTCTTTAAAAAGTACTTATACAGGTGAAGCTTGGGATGCTACACATTATGTCGACCTAAAAAATAGTGTTCCGATTACAAAGGATATTGCAGAGCACGGATATTTAACTTTTAAGGCAAAGGGCGTTTTTGAAGGATCAACAGCCAATGTTTGCTTAAAATTGCAAAGAACATATAAAAAGGAAGACGGAAATCTTGATTGGAACTATTCGCCGGGGTCATTTGTATTTAGGCCGAGTGCAGATTGGACATATTATATGATTCCGTTAAAGGATATGGTTAAGGGAACTGTATCAAATGAATACAGAGATGAAAGTAACTTAACAGACCATATATTCAGAAAAATATATTTTACTGGAAACGGATTTAATGGAGATTTATATGTAGACGAAATAGGTTTTTATTTCCCCAAGCTTACGGCAGCTTTAACCATAAATGGTGAATATGCAGAAAATGTTTCTGCCGGAAGTGCAGAGGTAACAGCTAAATTAAGAGGTGTTTATGACACTCCCGTTAATGTATATATTGCCGTATATGAAGATGGTGAATTAAAATCGGTTGATGTAAATCCGTTTACCACAGTTTCTGAAAGAGCAGAGGCAGATTATTCATTTACTGCCAAAAACAATACCTCTGTCAAAGCGTTTGCGTGGTATAAGGATTCAAACGAACCTTTGGTAAATTTTTGGAATGTGGAGAAAGTGAGTTGATTGTAAAATATTTATTACCCGATTATAAAGAAAAAGCAGTAACCTTCAGCTGTGACGATGGAGCGAAAACAGCTGACACAAAAATGGTAGAGCTATTAAAAGAAAATAATCTTAAAGCTACATTTAATTTGGTAGGAAATTACCTCAAAGGTGAAAATGGAACCTGGTATGTATCAGCAGAAGATGCGCCTGAACTTTACAATGGCTTTGAGGTTGCCAGCCATTCGTCCACTCATCCGCATTGGGATGAGATTACCGATGACGAGGCTAAAAAAGATATCAGCGATAACCAGACATATTTAAATACTGTTTTCGGTTATACGCCCGAGGGCTTTGCGTGGGCATATGGTGATCCTCAAAATTCGGTGCTTTATAACTATCTTGAAGAAATAGGCATTGAATATGCAAGACCTGTAAATACTGCTTTAAATTATGAGATTCCTGCAGATTGGCTTGTATGGAAGCATTATAAAGCAACTGTTACCTCAGTTAACGATGTTGGCAGCGACTTTTTAAATAACTGCAAATATGACGGAAAACCAAAGGTTTTGGCATTCTGGCTTCATTCGTGGGAATGGGATACTGATGGTAAATTTATTGAAGATGGCACTGCTGATGAACAATGGGCTGTTATGGATGCTTTTATGAAAAAGGTAGCTGCAGATGAAAAAATATGGTCATGCACAAATCTTGAGTTTGCAAAATATGCAAAAGCACTTGATTTGGTTGAAATTGAAGGCAGAAAGATAACAAATAACAGCCAGCTTGATGTTTATCTTAATGTAAACGGAGAAAATGTAATTATTAAAGCAGGAGAGAGCCTTACTGCTTAAAGTTGCCAAATTAAATTCTTCCCCGATTTTTTATATTCGGGGAAGAATAAAATATTTTTATGAAAATGGAGATCACCTATGATAAAAATCAATGGAAAAACCATTCATTTAATTGGAAAAGATATAAGCTACATAATGTATATAAGTGAAAATAAGGATTTAATCAATTTTCATTTTGGCGAAAAATTAGAGGATATAGATTATTCTTTAATAAAAGATGAATATGAAACAGTACACGGCTTTGCTTCAAATGTGCGCTCGTTAGACGTTTATCAGCAGGAATATCCTTGTTATGGGCGTTCTGATTTAAGAGAGGGTGCAATTGGAATTGAAAATAAATTTGGCAATGCTATTTTGGAACTGTATGTAAAAAGTTATGAGGTTTTTAAAGGGGTTGCACCTTTGGTAGGAATGCCTTCATTATACTCAAATAATAACGGCGAAACATTAAAAATTGTACTTGAGGATAAAATCATAGGCGTGGAAGTGGAGCTTTATTATACTGTTTTTGATGAATATAACGTAATTGCCAGAAATGCAGTCATTGTTAATAAATCTAAAAGCAGTATTACCTTAAACAGTGCATATTCTTTAAGCATTGATTTGCCTCCTGATGACTATGAAATTATTCATTATTCAGGTACTTGGGCAAGAGAAAGATATTTGCAGAGAACACCGCTCAAATCTGGTCTTATGGCCGATATAGAGAATTTAAGAGGTACAAGCGGTCATCAGATGAATCCTTTTGTAATTATTGCAAAAAAAGATACTGATGAGTTTAATGGCGATGCGTATGGTTTTTCGTTAATATACAGTTCAAATCATGCAAGAATTACTTAAAAAAATGACACTTGAAGAAAAAGTTGCACAGCTTTCGCAAACCGTTGCAGGATACCGCTGTTATGAAAGATGCGGTGATGAATTTGAGTTTTCGGATGAATTTAAAAAATTTATAAAAACTTATGGTGCAATGGGTGCTATAAGCAACATTCTTCGTTCGTGTGCATGGACTAAAAAAGACTGGGGAATTGGCATTGAGCCAAAACACAGGGCAAAGGTTGCAAATCAGCTTCAAAAATATGTTATTGATAACACAAGACTTCAAATTCCTGTGCTTATTGAGGTTGAGGCAAATCACGGACTTCAGGCGCTTGGAAGTGAAATGTTCCCTACAAATATTGGTATGGGAAGTGCCTTTAATACCGATCTTTATAAAGAAATTATGAAATCTGTCGGAAAAGAAACATATCTTTCGGGCAATCATATGGATTTTGTAACAATGCTTGATATGGCGCGTGACCCAAGATGGGGAAGGGTTGAAGAATTCTTTTCGGAGGACCCGTATCTTGCATCGCAGTATGCAAAATATGGTGTTGAAGGATTAAAGAGTGAAAATGTTCTTGCATGCTGTAAGCATTTTTGTGCAACAGGTGATTGCTTTGGAGGACTAAATACCGCAGAAGTAAATATCGGCAAAAGAGAACTTCACGATATTTATCTTGGTGTTGCCAATAAAGCGGTTAAAGCAGGCGCAGATGTTGTTATGGTTGCATACAATACTGTTGATTCGGTTCCCTGTCATGCAAATTCATATTTGCTTAAAGATGTTTTAAGAGATGAGCTTAAATTTGATGGAATCACACTCTCAGACGGCTGGGGCGTTGAAAGAATGATTAAGCAAATGGGCTTTGATAATTTAAACGGAAGTATTCTTGCTCTTAAAGCCGGAATTGACCTTAGCCTTGCAGATAACGGAGTATATTTAAACTTAATTGAAGCAGTAAAAAATAACCTTGTAGATATAGAATACATAGATGAAGCAGTAACAAGAATTCTTACCAAAAAATATGAGCTTAAGCTTTTTGATAATCCGTACATTGAAGAAAATGGAGAGCTTGAAGCATATTTATCTTCAGGTGTGCAGAAAAAGCTTTCATATAAAGCGGCAAGTGAATCTATGGTGCTTACTAAAAATAATTCGGTTCTTCCTGTTTCAAATAAAACAAAGATTGCGTTAATTGGTGAGCACGCAAGTAATTTATATTATCTTTTGGGTAGCTATACTTCACTTAGAAAAAATGGTGAAGGAAAAACTATTTGTGAGGCTTTTAAAGAAAAATTTGAAAATATTGAATATACAAAAGGCTGGAGTTTTGATAATAGTGAAGACGATTTTGAGAATGCCATAAATATTGCAAAAGATGCTGATGTAATTGTTGTAACACTTGGAGGAAATTCCGCTGCCGCTATTTACAAAACCGAATTTGATAAAAATACAGGTGCAATGGTTTCGGGTTCGGGATTTGTTGATTGCGGCGAAGGACTTGATACTGCAAGTATAACTTTGCCCGGAAATCAATTAAAACTACTTAAAAAATTAAAGGAACTTAATAAACCGATAGTTTCTGTTTTAATACAGGGAAGACCATACATAATAACTGAGGTTGAAGAAATAAGTGATGCGGTTTTAATTGCGTGGTATCCCGGTCAGCAGGGTGCAGATGCACTATGCGATATTTTAACAGGAAAAGTAAATCCATCAGGAAAATTATCTGTTTCAATACCATATCAGGAGTGTTGTCTGCCTTGCTATTATAACCGAATTGGTGAGGATTCGCCCGATAATCCTTTTGATGAATGTTGCACAAATACATATACAGATTATAAAAAGAGAGTTCTTCATCCTTTTGGATATGGACTTTCATATTCAAAGTTTGAGTATGAAAATCTTAAGGTGAAAGAAATCGGAAAAAATGAATTTGAAGTTGAGTGCGAAATCAAAAACATTTCAGATATTGCAGGTTATGAGGTAGCACAGCTTTATATACGAGGATATAGAAATTCAATACGCCGAAGAGGAAAAGAACTTAGAGGCTTTGAAAAGATTTATCTTAATGCAGGCGAAACAAAAAAAGTTACCTTTAACCTTGGATATGACGAGCTTAAAATTTATTCAATTAATCAAAAATATGAGGTGGAAGATGCTGATGTGGAAATAATGGTTGGTTCAAATCCCAAATTGCCATTAAGAGCATTTATACATACATGCTTTGAGGAAAAATAATGAAAAATATAAACTCTCAAAAACCAATTGATACTGGTTTTTGAGAGTTTTGTTTTTTTTGAAACTGCTTATAAGACTTTATAAACCGATATACAAGCAGGAAAAATTTAAATATCAAGATAAAAAATAAGTCAATATTTTTTTGGAGGACAACCGATTTTTTTTTGAAAAACCTTAGAAAAATAGTATTCATCATAAAAACCGCATTGATCAGCAATTTCTTTTAAACTGAAAATATTTGATTCCAACATGGTTTTTGCGTGTTCAATTCTTACCGTAGTTATGTATTCACTGGGAGTTGTGTTGTAATATTTTGAAAAAAGACGCTTAAAATGAGCTCGGCTGAATCCTGATAAATCTGCAAGTTCTGCTATGTTTATTTTATCATTGTAATGAACATCAATATGTTTTTTTGCTTTTTCCATATGTAGAAATGAAGGTTCTGTTATTTTAGAAGAATAATACTCTTTATATAGATTATATAATATTTCACTTAGCACAGATTTTAAAATGAATTTGTATGCAGTACCTCGTTTTTTGCCAATATCGTAACCTTTTGTAAATAAATCCAAGAATTTTTCATAATGAGATACTTTTGTAAGTCGTTTAAAATAAGGTATTTCATCTTCAAATATGTCGAAATAAACAACGTAGAATGCATAAGGAATTTCCGGCCCGTCAGAGTTGTATGCATTATATGCTTCGCCTTTTTTTAAAAGTAAAATATCACCTTTTTCCAAACGGATAATTCTATCGTCAACATTATAAGAGATTGAGCCAAATTTCATAAAAACGATTGCGTGTTTTTCTTTGCTTTTTTCTTTGAAACAAAAGCTGGTATTACGCTCTCTATATTGAAAAGGTCTAACTTCTTTAAATGATACATCAACCTCTGAAAGGTTCAACCAGTTATTCATAATATACACCTCGTGCTAATTATATATCATTTTAATTTTTATGTCAAATGAGCCATTTGTAAAATATTTGATTTAATAATACATTGTTTTGTTTTGCTATAATACATATAATTATGTATATGGAACCCTGCATTGATACGTTGTTGGTTTCATTGCTGGTAAGAAAAGTGGTTTTGTGTTAAGTTTTACAGGAGGTTTTTACAATGTTAAAATGTACAATAAATTATATGGATGGATCAACAAAGGAATACATTCCTTCAGTTGAAAATTTTGATGGATATGTTAAGTATACCGTTTTAGATAATTTGGAGTATGATAAAATTTCAAGCATAGACTTTAATTTGCATGAGTTTGAAATAAAAGAAGGGGATGCTGGTTATTATCTGCTTCCTGGTGGTGCAGCAAAGACAGTCCTGTTTGAAAATGCAATCGGGTATTTTAAAAAGCGTGAAAACATTGTGTGGGAAAATATAGATGCATTTATGCCCATACTTGGTGTTGTGCATGAAAAAGAAAGCTTCCTTGGTGTAATTACTGGAATGCCTGAACAATGTATGCAAAAAGTTATAATTAATGACGGAACTTATAAGTTTTTACTAAGAGTTGAAACATTTGGAAAATCCCCTTACGATATAATAAGCATGGTAAAGCTTGCATTGCCATCTGATGCAGATTATAGCAAAGTAGCAAGCGTTTACAGAAACTATCTTTTAAACAACGGATTTGTTGCACTTAAAGATAAGCTTACCCCTGAACTTAAGTATGCTGCCGAATCGCTTTATATCAGAGTAAGATTAGCATGGAAGCCTGCTCCAAGTCCGGTAGAAGACCAGACACCTGAAACTGAGCCTCCATTGTATGTTGCATGCACATTTGAAGATGTAGAAAAAATTATGCGCAGTTATAAAGAGGCAGGCGTTGAAAAGGCAGAATTCTGTCTTGTTGGATGGAATTCAAAGGGGCATGACGGAAGATGGCCGCAGGTGTTCCCTGTTGAAGAAGAACTTGGCGGCGAGGAAGGTCTTAGAAAGCTTATAGCTGAGGCACATCGTCTGGGATATAATATCACTTGTCATACAAACAGCAAAGGTGCATATACTATTGCTAATAACTTTAATGAGGATGATATTATCCGTAATGAAGACGGAAGTCTTAATAAAATTGAGCATAGGGCATGGTCGGGTGGAAGAACGTATTTTCTTTGTGCAAAACGTGCATACGAAATGGCTCTTGAAGTTTTACCTAAGGTTGCAGATTTGGGCTTTAGAGGCGTGCATTATATAGATAGTATTACTACTTTAAAGGCAAAACCTTGTTATTCTCCAAAGCATCCGCTTACCACAAAAGAGTCATACGAGTATTATGATAAGATACTTGCATTTGCAAAGAAACAGTTTGGCGGTATAAGCTCTGAAAGCGGTTATCAGTATGCGCTTAAAAATTGCGATATGATATTTTATTTGTCATATTTAAAGCCAATCAACAGTGATGTTGCGGTTATTGATGAGTACATTCCATTCTGGCAGCTTGTTTTCCATGGTATAACTATGATAGGTGCTCCTAATTCTATGTATATGGATTCTTCGCATCCTACAAAAGATCATCCTGAGGCATTAATGAAAACTCTTGAAAACGGCGGAAGACCGCTTTTATATTATTATAAAAAGTTCACAGGTGAACCTCCGTTTATTAATGAAATCAATATTGATACTGAGGAAGATTTAAAGAGGACAACTTCTTATGCAAAGGCATTATGGGATGCTTACAAGGAGCTTTCATATTTGCAGTATGAGTTTATGGAAAAACACGAAAAAATTGCTGATAACATTTACCGTGTTACATATTCTGATGGAAGTTATATTACTTTTGATTATAACAATAACACATATAAGCTTACAAAAAGCGATAAATAATATCATTTTTTGAATAATTACTGTTTTAGCCATAAAAATCACCCCAGAAGTCTTAACTTTTGGGGTGCATGTTTTTATATTTATTATATGTTTCGTAGAAAAACGACATATTGTTAAATCCTGTTATATATGCCGCTTCCAAAACAGTGTAGCCTTCAATTTCAATCATTCTTCTTGACTGTGCAATTCTTATTTTATTTCTGTATTCAACAGGAGACATTGTTGTATATTCTCTGAACAATTTTCTAAAATTTGATTCGCTCATATTACAAAGATCTGCATAATATGATATTTTGTGATTTTCAAAATATTTCTGTTTGATTCTGTCAATAGCGGGGGTGATTTTTCTATATTTTAAAGGAACGATCTGACTTTCATCCCGCATTATGTATAATAGTCTATATATATTTGAATATATAAGAAGGGTGTTTTGATTATTATTCGAATTAAATACAGAAAAAGTTTCAGGAGATTTTAGGATAAAGTGTTTAGAAAGGAACTTAGGAAGAGTGTTCGACTCTATATCAAAAGTAAAAATTCTTATTGCTGTATTCTCCTTCAAATAAGTTGTATAATAAGGATAATTCTTTGGTATATACAAAAGATTATCTTTTTTTAGAATAATGCTTTCTTGAATTTTCGGAAAAGTGTATTCTATCTCACCGTCTTTAACATAAATAAAAGAAAACAGGTCTTTCCCTTTTTTGTATTCAAAAAAATAATTTGCACTTCTTACAACCTGAATATAACCAACATTAACTATACTGTATTCAAGTTTTCCATCAAATCTTATATCTTCCATAATATCTCCATAATCGAATACCATACATATAAATCAAATGGCGTATTGAAGTTTTATATAAATTTATTGTATACTAGAGTAAAGAATTTGTCAAGGAGTGGAAGAGAAAATGGACAATAGATTTTTGATTTCCTGTGTTACTGCAGAAAAGTTATATGAAAAAATAAAAAATTTACCAATAATCGATTACCATAATCATTTAAGCGTTGATGATATTAATAATGTGCCTTATAAAGATATTTATGCTTTGTGGGTAAAACCAGATCCATATAAACACAGAGCAATGAGAATGTGTGGCGTTGATGAAAAATATATTACCGGAGATGCAACAGATATCGAAAAATTTCAAAAATGGTGCGAAACAGTACCAAAATTAATCGGACATCCTCTTAGTCACTGGACTAAAATGGAACTTGAATTATTAGAAATAGATGATATGCCAAATTTGGAAAATGCAAAAGATATATATGAAAAATGCAATGATTATTTGGTAAAGCATGAGTTTTCTTTAAAGTCTGTTATTGAAAAATATAATGTAGAAAAGCTTTGTCCTTGTGTTTCTATAATGGATGATTTATCGATGTTTAATAAAGACGGAGTGTGTGTTCCTTCTTTAAGGGGTGATGATATAGTAAATATTACCATTAATTTAACCGACATAAATAGTCTTGATGAATATGAAAAAATGATTATTACAAGGCTTGAACAATTAAAAAATAAAGGATGTAAATTTACTGATCATGCTTTAGATGACGGATTTAAGTATTACTTAGATGATGGAAAAAACAAAGAAAGATTTAAGCGTTTATTAGATAATAAAGCAAGTGTTGAAGATAAAGAAAGACTTTCGTCATATATACTTAAATTTCTTGCCAAAAAGTATTCTCAAATGGGCTTTGTAATGCAGATTCATATAGGTGCTCAAAGATACACAAGTACTAACTTAAGAGAGGTTGCAGGCGCTGCAGGTGGATTTGCAACCATAGGAAACAGTGTAGATGTAATTTCATTAACAACTTTTCTGGATGATGTTGATAAAAGTACAGGACTTCCAAAAACTATACTTTTCACACTAAACCCAGCCGATAACGCGTTAATTTCGACATTGTCAGGTTCATATTCAAAAAACGGTGTGAGCGGACTTGTAACTCAGGGACCTGCCTGGTGGTGGGATGACCATAAATTGGGAATTGAAAAAATGCTTGAGAATAATTCGGTTTATGGTCTTTTGTGGAATTTTATAGGAATGACAACAGATTCAAGAAGTATTCTATCTTTTGTAAGACATGAATACTTTAGAAGAATACTTTGTAGTTATCTGGGCGATAGCTTTGAAAAAGGTGAATATATTTGCTCATTTGATGAGCTTTTAAAATTAGCTGAAAATATGTGTTATTATAACGCAAAAAATATAGTAGGAGGAATAAAATGAAATTTAAAGACAAAGTTGTAGTGGTTACCGGTGCCGGCGGCACACTTTGCTCAGAGATTTCAATTGATCTTGCAAGCAAAGGAGCAAAAGTTGCACTTGTTGGCAGAACAAAGGAAAAGCTTGATCTGGTTGCTGATAAAATCAAAACAAATGGCGGTATTGCCGAAGTTTTCGTTTGTGATGTTTCCAATGAAGAAAGTGTAAAAAAATTAGCAAACGATGTAAAACAAAAATTAGGTTTGTGTAATTATCTTATTAATGGTGCAGGCGGAAATAATCAAAAAGCCATGCCAACAATTACACAGTTTGATAAAAGAGAGATGTCAGGTAATCTTCCTGAAGGAACAAAAGGAATCTATAATATAGACATGGATGCCTTTGAAAGTGTTTTAAACATAAACACAATGGGTACTGTTTATCCACTTTTAGAATTTACAAAGCAAATGATAGAAATCGGAGAAGGAAGTGTTATAAATTTTGCTTCTATGAACAGTTATTGTCCATTAACCCGTTGTTTTGCTTATGCAATGAGCAAAGCGGCTGTAACTAATTTAACCCAGTCTTTTGCGGCATATTTTGCTCCTGCAAATATAAGAATAAATGCAATAGCACCTGGATTTATGGTAAATGAAAGAAGTAAAAATTATCTTGGTACAGTTGAAGATGGTTTAACTTTAAGAGGACAATCGGTTATAAATCATACACCAATGGGCAGATTTGGTGAGGCAAAAGATTTACTTGGTTGCGTTGACTGGTTATTGGATTCTAAGGCTTCTTCTTTTGTTACAGGTATAACAGTTCCTGTTGATGGAGGCTTCTTAACTCTTGGAGGTGTATAAAAATGATTAATGTTAAAAATTTGGTAAGAAAAAAGCAAAGTAACTTTTGGAACCATGTTCATTTTCATCCTACAGATGCTATAGAGGATGACTGGGGTCAGAAAATATTAAACGAAGTGGCAAAGGATAACGTTGCAAAGGTTATCCGTATGTATGCTATGCTTGAAGACATAGTAACAATGGACGAAAATGGAGATTTTGTATATGATTTTACTGAAAATGACGTAAGAATGGATTACATAGTTGAAAAAGGCTTTACACCTCTTATTTCATATGCATTTGTACCAAAATGTCTTTGCGAAAGTACAGATTGTCTTTCGAGTATGGCTAAAGGAAAAACAAGATACAAAGGTAAATATATAATTTCATCTAAGCCTAAAGATTATAAGGCATGGGGAGAAATATGCAGAAAATATGCAGAGCATATTGTTGAAAGGTATGGAATAGACATGGTTTCTACCTGGTATATGCAATGCTATAACGAGCCTTGTGGCGGTGGCTTTTTCATGGGTGAGGAAAAAAGCTACCATATACGTACCGGAGAGTACTGCAAGCTTTATGAAAATTTTGCAAAGGGTGTAAAAAGTGTAGATGAAAGACTTAAAGTAGGTGGAAGTGCAACCACTGATTTTGCATTAGGATTTTTAGAAGCATTTTTAAATTATGCAAAGCTTAATAATTTGCCTCTTGATTTTGTAGATGCACATACATATGGAACAATGCCACAGTCTATTAATGAAAAAACAAGACTTTTAAGTATTTATAATAACATAGGGCACATTTGTGTATACAATAATATTATAAAAAAATTCTTCCCGGAAGGAAAAGAGTTTATACTTGATGAATGGGGACCTGCAGCTTGCGGATTCTATAACCTTGAAGACTGTCCTACTTTTATTTTCAGAGAAAATTCAATATTCCCAACATATTTTGCTAAACTGGTTACAAATATTATCGACAATGATATGAATGTTAGCAAGATGTTGCTTTGTTTGTCAGGACAACACGAAATGACAGAGGATTTTAGCGGATTCAGAAACTTCTTTTCACTAAACTTTATAAGAAAACCTATATATAACGCATATGCTCTTATGTCAAGAATAAAAGAAAATATTTTGTATTCAGAAACTGATAATCCTTATGTTACAGTGCTTGCATCAAAAGATGAAAAAGATAATTATTCCTTGGCAATTACATATTCATCTGAACATTTTGGCACCGAAACAGATACATGGGACGACGGATTACCAAACTTTAAGGATACAGTTAAAATAGACGATATTCATGGCGATAAATGTGTTACAGTATGGGTGATTGATGATAATAACACAAATCCTTATGGTGTTTATAAAAGAAAAGGATATACCAAGGACCTTACTAAAGAACAGATAGAAGAATTAAAGGAAGTTGGCAGAATTAAACCTGTTAAACAATTTAATGTGCATGCCGAAGGAAAACTTGAGGTTGATATTGAATCAACACCTAATGGTTTGATTTTTATTGAAATAACAGCGTAGAAAAATATGGTTAAGTTTAATTAAAAAAGTATCAGGAGAAAAAAATGATTTTATCGGATTATTTTAAAAGTAAAAAGGACATAATGTGGGATTATGCAAAACAATGCGGTGTGGAAACTGCAGTTGTAAGACTTCCCGAAGATAAAGATTTTGATATAACAGATTTTTCGCATTGGAAAACTGTATATAAAAGATTTGAGGATTTTGGCATAAAACCAGTTGTTATTGAGCCTTTGCCCAATGAATTACATGATCATATAAAAACAGGTGACGAAAAACGCGATGAATGTATAGAAAAAGCTATAAAAATGTTTGAGTATATGGACAAATTAGACATAAGAACTATATGCTTTAACTTTATGGCTCATGTTGGCTGGACAAGAACCACTGACAGTATAGTTGAACGTGGCGGAGCACTTGTTACAGGGTTTGATTTAGATGATTATAAGCCATCAGATAATGTAATAACAGCAAAAAGATTGTGGGATAACTATGAGTATTTTATAAAAGCTGCGATACCCTATGCTGAAAAATATGGCATAAAACTTGCACTTCATCCTGATGATCCACCGCTTGAAAAATTGGGTAATGTTGAACGTATAATGATAAGCTATGAAAATATAAAAAAGGCAATAAGTATTGTTGACAGCCCAAATCTTGGCGTTACAATGTGTCAGGCAACATATCTTATGATGGGCGAAGATTTATATGATGTTATTCCAAAACTTGCTGATAAGATATTTTTTGTTCATTTTAGAAATGCTGTGGGAAATAAATATAAGTTCAACGAAACATTTCACGATAATGGCCTTATTGATATGGCGGATATTATGAGATTATATAAAAAGCATAATGTTGATGTTCCGATTCGTGTTGACCATGTACCGCTAATGGCAGGAGAAAAACAGGAACTTGCGGGATATACAGCACTTGGAAGGCTTTATGCAATCGGCTATTTAAAAGGTATATTAGAAAGCGTTTGATAAAAGGAGAGAAAAAATATGCATTTTAATGACAGAGAAGAAATTATTGCTTTAACCCCGCAGTGGAAGGGCGAAAGATTTGATGACGGAAGACCAAAGGTAGATGATAAATACCTTAAAGCATTAAAAACTCTTACACTTGAAGAAGTGTGGAAACCAATTTTTGTAAAAGGTTATGAAAGTCAGTTTGAAGGAAGACTTCATACACTTCACGATGATGGAAGAAAGCTTATAGGAAGAGCAGTAACTGCAACATACTGTCCTTTCAGACCCGACCTTGACGAAGTAGTAAAAGACATCGGAAGATCAGAAGGCAGAACAGGCACATACAATCAATGGGTTATAGACAATCTTAAGGAAGGTGATGTTCCTGTAATAGATATGTACGATAAGATTTACAAAGGAACATTTCTTGGCGGGAACCTTACAACAGCACTAAAAAACAAAACAAAAAATGAAAATGGCGGTGCAGTAATCTGGGGCGGAATAAGAGATACCGAACAGATGAAAAAGGTTGAAGATACACAGGTTTACTACCGTGGAATTGACCCCACACCAATTCGTGATTTTATTATGACAGGATACAATACCGCAACAAGAATAGGTAATGCAATATGTCTGCCCGGTGATGTTGTATTTGGCGCAGGCGGCGGAGTGTTATTTATTCCAAGCCATCTTGTTGAAGAGGTTGTTGGTGGCGCTGCAAAAACACAGGTTAAAGACCTTTTTGGTTTTGAAATGATAACACTGAACAAATTTACGACTGCTCAGATTGACAAAAACACCTGGACAAAAGATATGCTTGACCTTCTTATGGACTTTATTGAAAAAGATGACAGAGCAGCTGAATACCGTGGTCTTGACTGGTCACACGAATATGACCTTGCAATAAACGGTGATCCAAACGATACACAATCTGCTCTATAAAAATATTATAATAAAAAAGCTGTATTGATTAATCAATACAGCTTTTTTAAATTTAATTCTAATGCTTGTATGGTTATTTATCAAGATTTTTAAAGTGGTCAAACACATGAAGATTGTTTATTGAATTTACTAAATTTCGCATGTTTGATGCGCCAAATTTTTTTAGAATATTTGAACATATAGAACGAACCGTACTAACTTCTGTAAATCTTTTTTTTGCGATAGTATCATTTGATTCGCCTGCACAAAGTAATTTTAAAATTTCAAATTCAGTTTTTGAAAGTGTAATAAGCATGCTGAGCATATAAATCAAACTTTGGTGCGATTCGTTAAGGTTTCGGGACATATCAGTAAATTTTTTTGAAATTTCGGGTAGTAATTGTGTTTGATTACGATATGCATCATGAATTTTTTGAATGATTTGTTCAACAGAGCAATCCTTAGTAATATAATCGGTTGCACCATCAATAAGAGCTGAAAAAATATATTCATTGTATGCATAACTGGACATTATGATAATTTTTAGTTTTGGGCTTTGTTCAAGTAATTCAGAAATAATATCTATTCCGGCGGTTTCCTTTTCCATTTGTATATCCAAAAGCAAAACATCAGGGCAAGAATCTTTTACCAGCTTTGGACAGTCTTTTGCTGATGTACAATAACCCACAAATTCTATATCCTCTTGATATTTAAAATGATTTTTTAGATTTTGACATAAAAACTCTAAATCATCACATATCGCAACACGAATTTTATTCATCTTTTATCACCCTTCTTTTTTGATACGATTGGAAACGAAAGCTGAAATGTTGTAAACTCACCGATTTGGCTTGCTATATTAATCTTTCCCCGGTAAAGTTCAACTATACTTTGAACATAACTAAGCCCGATTCCATAGTTTCTCGCACGGTTTTTTGTGGTAAAAAACGGAAGAAAAACTTTTTTAAAATTGTCTTTTGTTATACCGCATCCATTATCGGTTATTTCAAAAATACAAAGCTTATTGCTTACTCCGATTGCAATTTTTATCGTTGGAGTATCAATTTCCTTGGTTTTTACACTTTCAATGGCATTTATTATTAAGTTTTTAAATACCTCTGTTAATTCCTGTTCATTTCCGAAAATAAGTATTTCATTTTCCGGAAGTGTGACTTCAAATTTAATATCGTTTGCCGCAACATTTGAAATTGCATTTTTTGCACATTGAACAATGTCGGTATTTTTTATGGTGCTTTTTTGTATGGTAAGCTGCTCCATTGCTGATTGTGTGGATTTTATCTGAGCTTTCATAAGCTCTGCACCGGCATCAGTATATTCGATTGCGTGCGAGATGTTGTTTGTGTTTATTGCCGTTTTTATCAGTTCAAATTGCTGCTGAGTTGTCCAGAAAATATTCTTATATGCATGAAGGCTCATTGCAAGATTTTCGCTATACATTTGCGTATTTTTTAAAATGTTTTTATTTTTTCGTCCTTCAAACTGGAATAAACTGAATGGCTTAAAATATATTAGAATTGAAAATATAAGCAGCATAAAAGCGATAATAATGAACGGCGTAATAATGTAATTTACATTTCCGTCATAATTAATCTGTAAATTGGCTGTATTTAAATTGTAAAACATAACATTTTTAAATGTTCCAAAGACAAAAATCGAATAGAAAAATATGTTGAGCAATGTTATGCAAACACCATATATCACAATATACTGTTTATTGATAAGATACTTGGTTTTATTATAGTACGCATAAATGTAAAAATATGGCAACAAAGTATACAAAACAAGTATACACATTGAAAGACAATTAAAAACATTCGCAAGTATGTTATATGCATGGAAGCCAAGATATGTATGTTGCTTTAATTCAAAGTTGATTAAAAATTTAGGATCATTTAAAAATATAAAAATCAATATGGGTAGTGATAGCCATATTAAGTGGTGGCGAGGTTTGTTTAAAATAACAACAAAGCCATATGCTGTTGAAAAGAAAAACAAACCGAAAGAAACATTGTACAAGCGCCTTAAGATATCTAATCTTATCTTAAGATTTGATACAGCCAGATATATAGCATAATCAACTTTTAACGGAAAAGTATAATATGTCATTCTAACAGTATACGCAGTGGCAAAAATTGATAGCATAACCAGCGATATAAGGTAGAGCTGGATAATGTTTGAATATCTGTTTTTTGTGCTGGTAGATACGAATACAAGAACCAACGCCAGCATAATAAAGGTAGCCAGAAACATAAATATCACGCATAACAAATACAAAATGTATTGTTAATTCTCCTTTCAATAATAATTGTAATGTAATATTTATTTTTTGTCAACGAAACAGTGGAAAAGTCCATATTTTTTAAACTTCCAATATTATACCTGCTGTGATAAAATTTTATTATAAAGTATTATGAATTTTAATGGAAGGAGAGCTTTCAATGAAAAATAAATTTTTGGGTCTGATTGTTGCTGTATCAATGTTTGTTACACCTGCACCTGTTTTGGCTGAGCAAACTAAAAACATTGTTCCTTGTGAAGATACTTATACTTTTGATTTGGCACCCGATAAATGTTTTGCACTTGATTCTGAAATTATAGTTGGAAAAACGGAAGAAGAATTTTATGCCGGATATGTTACTTTTGTATTGCCATCTGATATTGATAACGATGAAAGAATTTCATTAGAACTTGATCCGATAAAAGGCGAAAGCAACATCTTTGGACTATTAGGTTGTGGTCAGCAGGATTTGATAAGTGCAGATATTACATATAATAGTGTGCCTGCAACTGGAAGTACAATTACTACTTGCAAAGTTTCGCCTAACGAGAAAACAATTGTAGATGTTACAGATTATGTTCTTAAAAACCTTTCAGACAGAAGAAATATTAGCTTTTGTTTAATGTGTAACGATTCAATTTTAGAGTTTTCTTCTTCAGAATCTTCTGAGTGCGGTATTACTATGAATATTGAATATGGTGTGCGCAAAAAAGATGGTGACTTTGTTGAAGTAAGTGAAGAAACATTAAACTTGGGACTTCTTAAAGATACACCTGAACTTGAAGTAAGTGGTTCGATTACTATATGGGATAATAACGATGTAAGAGGATTAAAAGAAGAAAAGCTTGGAAAAGCACTTCCCGAACTTCCTAAGCTTTCTGAACATGTAAATATTGATGATTATTCAGCAACTTATTATAAACCATGGCTTGCAAACAGACACATTACATCACCTGGTGATATTTTAGCTGACCGAAAAGGCGGAGAAATGGGACAGAGAATTACTTGCGGTGCTATTTCGCCATCAAATCCAAACCGATTGATGATAGGAACTGACGTTGTAGGTTTATGGAGAAGTGATGATTTTGGAGCAACATGGCATCCGTCAAGTAAGGGAATAAACATAATGGGGGTTGCATCTATTGCATTTGACCCGGATAATGAGAACATTGTATATGTTTCTACCTGCCGTAACGGAACAACAGCGCATGAGAATGCCGGAATTTACAAGAGCATTGATGGTGGCGAAACATGGGAATTTAAAACAAGCTTGCAAAGCTTGTTTGGTCTAAGCACAGAACTTATAGAATTTACCGAAAAAAATGCTGACGGCATAAGAACAATATATGCTGCTTCGTATAATAATGATGGCATTGTTGTTTCTTATGACGGTGGCGAAACATGGGAAAATATCGGTATGAAAGACCGTGTTATAAACAGTATTACATATAACGAGGGAGAGCTTATAATTACTTCGCCGGATCGTGGTATTGAGGTTTCAAAGGACGGCGGAAAAACCTGGGAAAACAGAAATGAAGGCTTTTTGAAATTTGATATAAAAACATCAGCCGATCCGTTTGTAAGATCAACCAAGATTAATCAGGTATATAGAGTGTTAGGCAAGATTTATGACACGACACAGCTTGCTATAGACCCATTAGATTCAAATCACTGGGTTATTTCAGGATACAACACGGTTTATGAATCGTTTAATCGTGGACAAAGCTGGGAAATTTTAACAGACACAAAAAAAATATATGGTCAAAGCGGTGTAAAAGCTGTAAAGGTAAGTTTTTCACCTGTATTTCCTGACGGACATTCAAGATTATGGGTTTTAGCTGCCAGCATTAACTGGCCATACAGATATAGTGACGATGGCGGAAAAACCTTTAATAAGATTGCTCAGTATACATTGGGTGCAGCACATGAGGATGCGTATGGTCATGCTAAACCGATGCTATTTGACCCAAAAGATCCTAATCGTGTAATTTGTGTGCTATCTCCTGTATATAAATCTGTTGACGGAGGTACAAGTGTATATCCTGTCGGCGGCGGTATGTCGGGAAGCCGTTTGCAGTCCTTATGGGTTAATCCCGATGGTTCGGGCGACGAAATGTACGGTTTTACAGATGTAGGACTTGATTACAGCTTGCCTTCAGGCAGAGGGGAATTATTCCCTGTTTCAACAAGTTACGCTTCGGATGACAGATTCTGGATTCGTTGTCAGTATAGTGGTTCAAAAAGTATTAATGGTATTACTGCCGACCCTCGTGACAGAAACAGAGTTTTTATTATGATAGGAAACTGGACAACTGCATCAATAAAAGTTAGTACTGATAGGGGGCTTAACTTTAAAGAGGTGGACGGCGTTGGTCCGGTAACCAATAGCTTTATTCAATTCCATAAAGATAATAACGATATCATTTATACAGAGTCTGTAACAAGTTTTGATAACGGTGTAACATGGGTGAGGAATGAAGTTCCGATTATGGAAGTATCACCTATAAATAATGATATTGTATATGGTTATATAAACAAGGATGGTATATACAGATCTTCTGATTGCGGAAGAACCTGGGAGAAATTTGCAGGAACCGTTAATTCTGCTCAGGAAATAACAGCAGATTATGAAATTCCCGACAGATTATATGTAGGTTCTGCAAAAGGCGGAATGGCAATTGTAGAAAAAGACAAAGTAACATATAAAGGCGCAGAAGATGGTTTGACACCTAATGCCGCAGGCCGTCTGTCATTCTATTGTATTGTTCAGAATCCTAAAAATCCTAAGCATCTTGTTACTTGCGGAGCAGGTGGCTTGGTAGAGGCAATAGGATCTGGAATTCACGAATCTTTTGACAGGGGAGAAACTTGGCGCAGGGTAGACGGAATGGTAGGACCGAGCGATTCAAAGTTGTTGATCTGGCATCCTGAGGGAGAAATGGTATTTCTTGTAACGTCAACGGGAACAATGGTTTATTTCCCGAATAAAGTATATGATATGAATGAATATGTTTATCTTGATGTGAAAACAAAAGATGACTCATATGCAATGGACGAAATTGAATATCTGTTCAAAGAGGGGATTTCAGATCAGTATCATGACGGATATTTCAAACCAAAGGAAAATATGACCAGATGGGAATTTGTAAGATACATGGCCAATATTCTCGATATAGAAACATATTCAACAAAAGCGGCATTTAATGATGTCGGTCCGTTTTCCAGACATTATCCGTATGTGCAGGCTGCATACGAGGTAGGTCTTTTAGCGCTTAATAGCGAAAATCTGTTTAATCCTTATGATTACATCACTTATCAGGAAGCTGCAACAATTATGGTAAGAATGTTAAAATACAAAAATGCTATAAAGCCTGATCAATTTGAGAATATTTCAATAGAAAATGCGTATGAAAATGCATATGAAATTTTGAAAGAACTTAAAGTTATTGACGAAAAAATTGTTCATGAAAAAGAGAAGGCTGCTACCAGAGAAGATTTGGCGCATATGATTTATAATTTGGTAAAAGGCTTTTAATCGAAAGGGAAAATATAATGTTGAGTCGTTTTAATACAATTATATTAATTGCTGTTTTTCTTTTGACGCAAATTATGATTCCGGTATTTGCCAATGAATCAAATCTGATTATTTATGACGGAACTTTCAGTAATGGTAATGACGAAAAAGCAGAATTTTCATCCAATAACGCTGTTATAAAGTATAGTGTTGATGTTGATGTTAATGGTGAAAAGGATAAAGTTTTTCTTGTGTTAGCACTTTATGATAAAAAAGGAACACAGCTAAAAGATGTAAAATCTGAAAAACATGTAATAAGAGGTTTACAGACAATTTCATCCGAAATTTCTCTTCCATCAGGAGATGAATACACCGGTGATTATATAGTGAAAGCTATGCTTTGGTCTAATTTCAAAAAAATAATTCCTCTTACTGAAGCAAGAATATGTCAGCAGGAGAGAAACTGGCCAGAGATTATTGAACTTAATGATTACATTAATGTAGAAGAAAATACGACAAC
>SVJU01000012.1 GCA_015068825.1 Oscillospiraceae bacterium
TTGTTGTTTCAGCCGAGAATGCCAATTCAATTCTTTCATTAATAGAATTCCTTTTTTGGTCCCAACTCGACATGAAGACTCATTAAAAAAGACTGGCATCTAGATTATACAGTCTTTATATAAGGAATATCGAAAAAATATAAAGTTGAAAGGGAATATCAATGTGGATATTATACAGACTTTTTATGATAATTTAGCATCTGAATATGATAAGCTTTTTTCGGATTGGAATAATGATTCAAAAGAACAAGCTTTAATTTTGGATAAATTGTTTAAAGATAACGGATATGATGATAATATAAAAATTCTTGATTGTGCCTGTGGTATTGGAACACAGGCGATAGGTCTTGCTAATTTAGGATATGACATAACAGCTTCTGACATAAGTGAAAAAGAACTTAAAGAAGCGCAAAAAAGAGCTATAAAAAACAATGTGGATATTAAATTTCAAAATGCAGATTTTCGCACATTATCCAAAACATTTTCGCAAAAGTTCAATATTATTATTGCTATGGATAATGCTTTGCCACATATGCTTACAAAAAGCGATCTTCAAATGGCGATTAAAAGTATAATAAATCAATTAAATACAGGTGGTATGTTTGTTGCAAGTATCAGAGATTACAATAGTTTGATTGTTAATAAGCCGCCATACTCTCCGCCGTATATATATAAAACCGAAAATGGACAAAGAGTAGCTTTTCAGACATGGGACTGGAATAACGATCACTACAAGCTCATTCAATATATTATTGAAGATGAAGAACATTTAAAAATTAGTAAATTTGAATGTGAATACAGGGCAGTTTTAAGAGAAGAAATTACAGATATACTAATTTCAAATGGTTGTAAAAGCGTAGTATGGAAATTTTATGAAGAAACTGGTTTTTATCAGCCGATTGTAATTGCAAAAAAGCATTGATTTTATTGTTGGTAACTTGAAATTTCAGAATAAATTTACTAAATAAGAATATAATAGAAAGAATAAAATAAGGAAGGTGTTAATATGAGAATTTGTGTATTTGGTGCAGCATCGCCAACAATTGATAAAGACTATATAAATAAAGTCGAAGAACTTGGAAGATTGATGGCAAAAAGGGGACATTCACTTGTTTTTGGTGGTGGCGGAAATGGACTTATGGGTGCCGCAGCCCGTGGAATAAAAGAAAATGGCGGGTATATTTTAGGGGTTATTCCAAAATTTTTCAGAGAGCAGGATGTTGAGGTTATTTATAAAGAGTGTGACAAGCTTATAGAACCCGATACAATGCGTGAAAGAAAACAGATTATGGAAGATAATGCCGATGCTTTTATTGTAACACCAGGTGGAATAGGAACCTTTGAAGAGTTTTTTGAAATTCTTACTTCAAAGCAGCTTTGTCAACACAACAAACCAATTGCAATATACAATATAAACGGATATTACAACGATATAGAAAGTGCATTAAAAACTGCGATTGATAAAAATTTCATCAAAGAAACATGTCTTGACTTATATAAAATTACTGATGATGTTGATGCTCTGTTTGAATATATTGAAAACCCGGTTGAAAACATAAGAATAATCAAAGAATTAAAAGACGGTTAATACTTTAAATAAACAATGGAGAAGAAAAATGCGAAATCGTATAAAAAACTTTTTTTCTATGACTTTTGGATGTATATTGCTTTCTGTTGGAATATACTTTTTTAAAATACCAAATGGTTTTGCAACGGGCGGTGTAACAGGTATTGGTACAGTTCTTGCGCAAATTACACCAATTTCGCCTGGTGTATGGATTTGGTTACTTAATATTGTGCTTTTATTTCTTGGATTTGTTTTTTTGGGAAAACAAAATGGAATTAAAACAGTATACTGCAGTATGATTTATTCTGCTATTACTTATTTTCTTGAAATTTTTGTGCCGATTAGCGAGCCGTTAACAAATCAGCCGTTGTTAGAGCTTATTTATGCTATGCTCCTTACATCAATAGGTTCAGCAATTATTTTTAACTCTGATGCATCGTCAGGAGGAACAGATATTGCTGCTTTAATACTAAAAAAATACACAAGTATTGATGTTGGAAAGGCACTTTTAGCAGTTGATTTTATTGTTGCAGCAAGTGCATTTTTTGTATTTGATATAAGCACAGGTTTATTCTCGCTTTTGGGTTTATTTGCAAAAGCATTTATTGTTGATAGCGTAATTGAAAGTTTTCATACCTGTAAATATTTTATTGTTATCACTGATAAAAGAGAGGAAATATCAAATTATATTATTGCAACCCTGCATCATGGTGTTACAGTTAATCAGGTTGTAGGTGAATACACAAAAGAAGAAAAAACAATGATACATACTGTTTGCAAAAGAATTGAGGCAATAAAGCTCAGAAACAAAATAAAACAAATTGATCCTCACGCATTTATTATTATTACCACGAGTAGTGAAATTATAGGAAGAGGCTTCAGAGGGGTATAGTTTTTTCATTTATACTTTTTTTAAAATACACATTTAAATCACAAAAATATCACAAATAAGGTTTATTATAAAATCACAGAGAGGATGATCCTTTCTGATAATATTCTTTATTATTTAAAGGAGGTACAAAATGAAAAAGAAAATTATTATTACCTGTGTTATTACAGCTTTGGTTGTTGCAACAGGAAGTGCAGTAGCAACATCTATGATGAAAAAAGGTCATATAACCTGTCCTGAATGCGGATATGAAATTACTGTCGAAAAGCCACCGCTGGGTGAAAGAATGGGTGAAAGAAAAGGTAAAATGCCCAATTTTGAAGAAGAACTTGCCAAAAAAGTAGAAAATGGTGAAATGACACAGGAAGAAGCAGATGCTAACTTGGCTGAGTTTAAAGAGAATATGGAAAACCGCCCTCAAAGACCAAATTTTGAAGAGGAACTTGCTAAAAAAGTAGAAAGCGGCGAAATAACTCAAGAAGAGGCAGATGAAAAATTAGCCGAGCTTGAAGAAAATATGAAAAACCGTCCTCATAGAAGAGGTGGTTTTGAAAGAAGAAAGCCCGACGAAAAAATAAAAGATACTCAGGAATAAAAATACATATTTAAAATGATAAATTACATCCTATCTTAAAAAAACTGCCTGCATATTTAGGTCGAGGGTAACAAGGAAGTATTGTCCTAAAAATCATCTTTTTGACGAATTTCTGCGTTAAAAAATGCCCATATCCGACAGGATTACGAACATTTTTTAGCCTTGAACTTCATTCAAAAATTTTGATTTTAGGATGCATAGCAGTTTTGAAGATTAGATTTTTATATTTAGGCAAAGAACAAAAATCCCGTAATGCTGACGCATTTCGGGATTTTTTTATGCAGTATAAATTAAAAATATAGTTTCAAAACCAATGCTACCTTATTACCCTCGACCTTATGTGCGGGCAGTTTTTTAAAATTGATATTGAAAATTTAAATTATAAATGGTATAATTTATTAATAATGGATAATAATGAAAGAAGGTATATATTTATGGAAAAAATATTAAATATTGAAGGTATGGCTTGTAATCATTGCACATCGGCAGTAAAAGAATGTCTTGAAAAAATTGACGGTGTTAAGACAGCAAATGTTTCTCTCGAAGAAAAAAATGCAGTTGTCGTATTGAATAAAGAAATTGCTGATAAAATTTTAAAAAATGCTGTTGAAAATCAGGGCTTTACTGTAACAGGCATAAAATAATAAAAAGGAGTTTTGATAGATATGTTTATAACAAATGATATCAAATATGTAGGTGTAAACGACCACGAGGTTGATTTGTTTGAAGGTCAGTATCCGGTAGAAAATGGTATGGCATACAATTCATACATTATTATGGATGAAAAAATTGCAGTCATGGATACTGTTGATGCCCGCTTTACTCATCAATGGCTTGATAATGTTGAAAATGAACTTGGCGGCAGTAAACCCGATTACATTATCATTCAGCATATGGAGCCGGACCACTCTGCAAATATTTTAAACTTTATGAACACATATCCTGATACCAAAATAGTTGCAAGCGAAAAAACATTTGGTATGATAATGCAGTTTTTTGGAAAAGACTTTGCAGATCAGAGAATTATTGTTGGCGAAGGTGATACATTAAACCTTGGAAAACATACCCTTACATTTGTTACTGCTCCAATGGTGCATTGGCCGGAGGTTATTGTTACTTATGACAGCTTTGATAAAGTTCTTTTCTCGGCAGACGGCTTTGGAAAATTCGGTGCACTTGATGTAGAAGAAGAATGGGCGTGTGAAGCAAGAAGATATTATTTTGGTATTGTTGGAAAATACGGCGTACAGGTACAAAACCTATTAAAAAAGGCAGCAGGGCTTGATATTAAAATTATATGTCCTCTTCACGGACCTGTTTTAAATGAAAATTTAGAATATTACTTAAACCTTTATAATATATGGTCATCTTATCAGTCAGAGGATGAAGGTGTTGTAATTGCATATACTTCTGTTTATGGCGGCACAAAAGCAGCAGTTGAAATGCTCACACAAAAATTGCTTTCAAAAGGGGCACCGAGCGTTAAAGTTTTTGATCTTGCAAGATGCGATATGACAGAGGCTGTGGAAGATGCTTTCAGATACAATAAATTAGTTTTGGCAACAACAACCTACAATGCAGAAATCTTTCCGTTTATGAGAACATTTATAAATCATCTTACCGAAAGAAACTATCAGTCAAGACAGGTTGCATTTATCGAAAATGGTTCGTGGGCACTTCTTGCTGAAAAAGTTATGAAGGGTATGCTTGAAAAGAGTAAAAACCTTACATTCTGTGAAAATACCGTTCACATTAAATCACGATTAAACGATGAGAGCAAAAAACAGGTTGAATGTCTTGCGGAAGAACTTTGCAAGGAATACATTGCTCAAAAAGGTGACAATGTTGATAAAAATGATTTTTCAGCGCTTTTTAAAATTGGTTACGGACTTTATGTTGTTACATCAAATGATGGCAAAAAGGATAACGGACTTATAGTAAATACTGTTGCACAGGTTACAGATACACCAAACAGAATTGCCGTTACAATAAATAAACAGAATTATTCGCATCATGTTATAAAGCAAACAGGTATAATGAATGTTAACTGCTTATCTAACGATGCACCATTTTCAATATTTGAAGACTTTGGATTTAAAAGCGGTCGTAATGCGAATAAATTTGAAAATATTACTCCTCTTTATTCAGAAAATGGTCTTGCATTTTTACCAAGATATATAAATGCTTTTATGTCGCTTAAGGTTGAAAGTTATGTTGACCTTGATACACATGGTATGTTTATCTGCTCTGTAACAGAATCAAGAGTTATTACTGATGGTGAAACAATGACATATACCTATTATCAGAATAATGTTAAGCCCAAACCAAATACCGAAGGTAAAAAGGGATATGTATGCAAAATCTGTGGATATGTTTACGAGGGAGATACGCTTCCTGATGATTTTGTGTGTCCTTTGTGTAAACACGGACCTATAGATTTTGAAGAAATCAAATAAGTGTTGACATTTTGAAAAATATGTTATAAAATAAATTTGATACAGAGATTTGGAGACGTATCAAAACTAAGATTTAACTTAGTTTTGGTGCGTCTTTTTTTGTTTTTTATGTAAAAAACAATGAAAGAAGGGGTGTTATTATGAATAAATTAAAAAATAAAAAGCTTTTTTTACTTGATATGGATGGAACAATTTATCTTGGAGATAAGCTCTTTGATGGAACATACGATTTTCTTAATCATATTAAAGAGATAGGTGGAAGATATATGTTTCTTACAAACAATTCTTCCAAAAGTGTAGATGCTTACATACAAAAACTGGATAAAATGGGAATTAAGTCTACAAAAGACGACTTTTTAACATCAACTGATGCAACAATTTATTTTTTGAAAAAGAAAAATCACAAAAAAATATACGCTTTGGGAACAAATTCTTTTAAAGAGCAGTTAAAAAGTGATAATTTACCAATAACAGATAAATTAGAAGATGATATTGATTGTCTTTGCATGGGATTTGATACCGAGCTTACTTTCAAAAAACTTGAGGATGCGTGCATACTTTTAAATAAAGATATTGACTATATTGCAACAAATCCTGACTGGGTTTGCCCAACATCATTTGGCTCTGTTCCTGATTGCGGGTCAATAAGCTCAATACTTAAAAACGCAACAGGTAAAATGCCGTATTTTATTGGAAAACCTCAGCCTCTTATGGTAGAACTTGCTGTTGAAAAATCAGATTTTACAAAGGAAGAAACCGTTCTTATGGGCGACAGACTCTATACCGATATTGCCTGTGGAATAAATGCTGATATAAGCACAATTTTTGTGTTAAGCGGTGAGGGTACAATGGAAGATGTAGAAAAAAATAGCGAAAAACCTGAATATATCTTTGAAAATATAAGAGCGCTTTATAATTTTTTAAAGGAGAAATAAAAATGAGCAACAATATATATGATATTGCAATAATCGGCGCAGGTGTTATCGGCGGTATGATTGCAAGAAATCTTTCCAAATATGATTTAAATATTGCAATAATTGAAAAAGAAAATGATGTTGCAATGGGTGCAACAAAAGCAAATTCTGCAATAGTTCACGCAGGTTTTGATGCAAAAGAAGGCACACTTAAGGCAAAGCTTAATGTAGAAGGCTCAAAAATGATGGAGCAAATTGCAAAAGAACTTGGTGTAAAATATGAAAAAAACGGCTCAATGGTTATAGGTTTTGATAATGATGATAAAAAAACACTTGAAACACTGCTTGAAAGAGGTATGAAAAATGGTGTTGCGGGTCTTAAGCTTATAGAAAAAGGCGAAATTAAAGCCCTTGAACCAAATTTATCTGGTGAAGTTAAATATGCACTTTTTGCCCCTTCGGGTGCAATAATATGCCCTTACGAGCTTACAATTGCTGCAATAGGGAATGCAATGGATAATGGTGTAGAGCTGAAAAGAAATTTTTTGGTTAAAAACATTGAAAAAAAAGATTTTGGTTTTGAAGTTTTTTCATCAAACGAAAGTATAAAAACAAAATATATCATTAATGCTGCGGGTGTTTTTGCAGATGAAATTTCAAAAATGGCAGGAGATTCATCTTTTAAAATTACACCAAGAAGAGGCGAATATATCTTACTTGATAATGAGTGTAAAAATCTTGTAAGCCATACAATATTTAAAACTCCTGATAAAATGGGAAAGGGAATACTTGTATCACCAACTGTTGACAAAAATATCATTCTTGGACCTACTGCTGAGGATATAATTGATAAAGATGATAAATCCACAACCACCAAAGGTTTTGAAAAAATTATTTCACTTGCAAAAAAATATACCGATAAGGTTGAGATAAATAAATCTATAACTTCATTTTGCGGGTTAAGAGCAGTAGCAGACACAGATGATTTTATTATAAATTCGCCAATTGATGGTTTTATAAATGTTGCAGGAATTGATTCGCCAGGATTATCCTCATCACCTGCAATTGCACTTTATGTTGAAAACATATTAAAAGATGTTGGATTTAAATTTAAAGAAAAAGAAAATTATAATCCTACACGAAAAAGTATGACGTATTTTAAAGATGCAAGCATAGAAGAAAAAAATGAAATAATAAAAAAAGATAAATCGTTTGGAAAAATTGTATGCCGTTGTGAAATTGTTACCGAAGGTG
This sequence comes from Oscillospiraceae bacterium, assembly GCA_015068825.1. Classification (GTDB taxonomy): domain Bacteria; phylum Bacillota; class Clostridia; order UMGS1810; family UMGS1810; genus Qingrenia. The sequence continues at coordinate 7,676 of SVJU01000012.1, forward strand.
AAATAAAAGAAGCAATCAGATTAAATCCTCAGCCTTATGATTTAGATGGTGTAAAAAGAAGAACAAGAGCACAAATGGGAAGATGTCAGGGAGGATTTTGCACTCCCTATATTGTAAAGCTTTTGTCCGAAGAATTAAAAATTCCATATGAGGATGTTACAAAGTCTGGAAAAGGCTCAAAAATCAATGTTGGCAAAACAAAGGAGGCTTAAGTTGATATGGAAAAAGAACTTGTCATAATAGGTGGCGGTCCTGCGGGAATGAGTGCTGCAATAAAGGCTTATGAATGTGGAATAAAAGATATTCTCATCATTGAAAGAGATGCCTGTTTGGGCGGAATACTTAATCAATGTATCCACAATGGTTTTGGACTTCATAAATTTAAAGAAGAACTAACAGGCCCCGAATATGCCTACCGATACGAAAAAAGAGTTAAAGAACTGAATATAGAAGTTAAACTTAATACAATGGTTATTGATATATCCGAAGATAAAACAATATGTGCAACAAATGAGGAGGATGGCATATTTTTTATAAATGCAAAGGCTATAATTCTCGCAATGGGATGCAGAGAAAGACCAAAAGGCGCACTTAATATTCCAGGTGACAGACCATCAGGAATTTTCAGTGCCGGATGCGCTCAGAAATTTGTTAATATCGAAGGTTATATGCCAGGTAAAAATGTTGTGATTTTAGGCTCAGGTGATATTGGCCTTATTATGGCACGAAGAATGACATTAGAGGGTGCAAAGGTTCATGCAGTATGCGAACTTATGCCATATTCGGGCGGTCTTGCAAGAAATATTGAGCAGTGCTTGAATGATTTTAATATTCCATTAAAGCTTAGCCATACTGTTGTAAAAATTCATGGTAAGGAAAGGCTTGAAGGTGTTACAATAGCAAAGGTTGATAAGAATAGAAAACCAATTATGGAAACAAAAGAATATATTCCATGCGATACACTTCTTTTGTCAGTTGGACTAATTCCTGAAAATGAACTTACCAAAAAAGCAAATATTTTGTTAAACAGAATAACAAACGGAGCAAATGTAGACCAGAACCGACAAACTGAAAAAGAAGGGATTTTTGCTTGCGGTAATGTACTACATGTTCACGACCTTGTGGATTTTGTTTCAGAGGAGGCAGAAATTGCCGGAGAAGGTGCGGCAAACTATATTAATAATAATATTTTAAAGGATACCGAAATAAATCTTGAAACAGACGGTAAAATTAGATATACCGTTCCACAGAAAATCACTTTAAAAAAAGATGTAAAAGTATACTTCAGGGTATTGGATATTTATAAAAATGTGAAAATCAATGTTTATAATAATAAAAATGAACTTGTTTTTTCAAAACCGAAGGCAAAATGTGCTCCTGGTGAAATGGAGTGTGTAATACTTAAAAAAGAGATGCTTTCTGATACTGATGCTCTTAAATTTTCTATTGTTGAGGGGTAGAAAAAAATCCCCTTGTAAAAAGAATTTGTGTTTGATATAATTAACTTTAAGGAAGTGTAATGAATGAAAAAGCTTACCTGCATAGTGTGTCCGTTAGGATGTGAAATATCTGTTTATGGTGAAAAAGATAATTTTAATGTAACAGGCAACGGATGCATTAGAGGCAAAGAATATGCAATTGGTGAAATGACAAATCCTGTGCGATGTGTTACAACAAGTGCCAAATGTGATAACGGAAAGATAGTTTCTGTTAAAACTCAGAATCCAATTCCAAAACAAAACTGCAAAGAATGTGTTGAATTTATAAATAAGGTAACTGTTAAAACACCTGTAAAAATCGGTGATATCATTCTGGAAAATGTTTTTGGTACAAATATTATTGCCACAAAAAATATTCAAGGAGAATAATAAAATGGATAAATTTGCGCCTAATAGTGTTATTGCGTCAGTAACATCTTATGAAGATTTAGAATATGCAATTATGTCGGAAATTGAGTATGTATTTTCTTTATCGACTAACATTTTAACTTTGTATGATACAATAAAAAGGGTACATAGTAAAAATAAAAAAATATATATCCATACCGATTTTACAGAGGGAATAGGAAAGGATAAATATGCCCTTATGTTTATGAAAAAGCTTGGCGTTGACGGAATTGTAAGTACCCGTTCAAATATTATAAAAATGGCACGTGAATTAGGGCTTTCTACTGTGCAAAGATTTTTTATAGTAGATTCTCATTCGGTTAATACAACTATTGAAAGTATTAAAGCATCAAAACCCGATATGGTCGAAATAATGCCTGGAATTATTCCAAAGGTTATAACTGCCATAAAAAAAGAAATTGATAAACCACTTATTGCAGGCGGACTTATAACAAGCAGAAAAGAGATTGACGAAGCTTTTAAGGCAGGGGCAGATGGTGTATCTATGAGTAATAAAAATTTCTGGAATAAATTTAATTAAAAAGGCGTTTTCTTTGTGAAAACGCTTTTTTTGATTATTGACAAGTATCTTTGCTGATAATATAATTTAAAGTAAGTAATTTTTAACGGAGATACAAAAAATGAAGAAATTGGTTGTTGGAATACTTGCACATGTTGACTCGGGCAAAACAACGCTTTGTGAGGCTCTTTTGTATAAATCGGGTGAGATTTCAAATCTTGGCAGAGTAGACCATAAAAACGCATATTTAGATACAAATTCAATAGAAAAAGACAGAGGAATTACTATTTTTTCAAAACAGGCAATAATAAATCTGGAAAATACAAAAATTTCTCTTTTAGATACTCCCGGGCATGTTGATTTTTCGGCAGAAACCGAAAGGGTTCTTTCTTGTTTGGATTATGCCATACTTGTTATAAGTGGGTCAGAAGGAGTGCAAAGCCACACGCAAACACTGTGGCGTCTTTTGGAAAGTTATGGTGTTCCTGCATTTGTTTTTGTTAATAAAATGGATTTAATATCAGCTGATAAACAAAAGATTTTAACTGATTTAAAGCAGAAGTTAAGCGATGGATGTATAGATTTTGAAAATAAAAATGACTTGTTTTTTGAAAGCATTGCGATGCAGGAAAACGACCTTTTGGACGAATATTTGGAAAATGGTTTTGTTTGCGATGAAAATATAAAAAGTGCAATTTTGTCAAGAAATATTTTTCCGTGCTTTTTTGGCTCGGCTTTAAAAGTAGAAAAAATATCAGAATTTTTAAATGCGCTGGATAATTATACTATTCAAAAAAAGTATCCTGATGAGTTTGGGGCAAAGGTATATAAAATTTCTGATGACGAAAAAGGCAAACGCCTTACTCATCTTAAAATAACAGGCGGAAGTCTTAAAGTAAAAGATATTTTGCCTGATGGTGAAAATGAGAGCAAAATCAATGAAATAAGAGTTTATTCTGGTGCAAAATATCAGAATGTGCAAGAGGGTTGTGCAGGTGAAGTTTGTGCAGTTTTGGGGCTTTCAGATTCTTTTTGCGGAATGGGACTTGGATTTGAAGAAAACTCTTCGTCACTTATACTTGAGCCTGTTTTTACTTACAGTGTGAAAATTCTTGATAATACCGACCTTACAACTGCCTTATCCATATTTAAAAAGTTAGAGCAGGAAGAAACCCAGATGAATGTTGTTTTTAATGAACGCCTTCAAAAAATTGATGTGCAGATTATGGGTGATATTCAGCTTGAAGTGTTAAAAAGAATTTTATGTGACAGGTTTAATATCAGCGTGGAATTTGAAGACGGAAGCATTATTTATAAAGAAACAATAAAAAACACAGTTGAGGGAGTAGGCCATTACGAGCCACTAAGGCATTATGCAGAGGTTCATCTTTTGCTTGAACCCAACAAAAGAGGAAAAGGAATTGAAATAAAGGCTGATTGCTCTTTTGATACACTTGACAAAAACTGGCAAAGACTTATACTTACGCATATCGGTGAAAAAACACATCTTGGAGTTTTAACAGGCTCGCCCATTACCGATATTAAAATAACTCTTATAAACGGAAGGGCACATCAAAAGCACACCGAAGGCGGTGATTTCAGGCAGGCAACATATCGTGCTATCCGTCAGGGATTAATGCAGGCTCATAGTGTTCTTCTTGAGCCATACTATGATTTTGTGCTCGAAGTTCCAATCGAAAATTCCGGAAAGGCACTTACAGATTTAGACTTTATGGGAGCTTCTTTTTTACCTTCTGAGCAAAGAGGTGATGCTACAGTTATTAAAGGTTATGCACCTGTATCAAAATTAAGAGATTATCACAAAAGTGTTATTCAGTATACTCACGGAAATGGAAGGTTAAGTCTTTCTTTTAAAGGCTATGATGAATGTAAAAATGCGGACGAAATCGTAGAAAAAATTGGTTATGATGCTGAAGCTGATGTTGAAAATACACCTGATTCTGTTTTTTGCACGCATGGTGCAGGATATCTTGTAAAGTGGAACGAAGTTTTCGAAAAAATGCATATACCTGCATTTAATCCTAATAAAGATGATAAAGAACTTATTGTTGCGCCAAAAAGATATCAGAAATTGATTGCAGATGAAGAAGAGCTTTTGAAAATCTTTGAGCAAACATACGGAAAAATTAAAAGAAAAGTGCATAATCCCTTAAAAACAGAAAAACACAATCAAAGCTATAAGGGTAAAAAAGTAATATCAGGGCCTGAATATCTTTTGATTGACGGATACAATATAATTTTCGGCTGGGAAAAGCTTAAAGAAATCGCACTTGATAATCTTGAAATAGCAAGAATTTATTTAATAGACAGAATTTGTAATTATCAGGCAATGAAAAAGAATAATGTTATTCTTGTTTTTGATGCATATAAGGTTAAAGGTGCAGTAAGAGAAATAGAAAAACATCACGGCATTACAGTTGTTTATACAAAAGAAGCCGAAACTGCCGATGTGTATATAGAAAAAACTTCTACCGAGCTTGCCAGAAATTATCGTGTAAGAGTTGCAACAAGCGATAATCTGGAGCAGATAATCGTTTTTGGACACGGTGCTCACAGAATTTCTGCCCGTGAATTTTTGGAAGAAGTTGAAATGTTTGAAGATAAAATGAGAAAATTTATCGAAGAAAACAGAGAATAGAAAATTAGTGTTTTATAAAAACCTGCAACAAATTCAGTTGCAGGTTTTTTGTTATTATTCTTTATCAAATGGAATATTAAAATGTTCGTAAGCAGATTTTGTAACAACTCTGCCTCTTGGAGTTCGGTTTATAAAACCAAGCTGCAAAAGATATGGCTCATACACATCTTCAATGGTATTTGCATCTTCGCCGATTGTTGCCGCCAAAGTATCAAGACCAACAGGACCTCCGCCAAAATTTTTAATCATTGATTTAATCATATTGGCATCGGTAATATCAAGGCCGATTTTGTCAACTTCAATTTTTTCAAGAGCAATTTCGGCAATTTTTTTGGTAACAACTCCGTCGCCTATAACCTGACCAAAATCTCTTACCCTTTTTAAAAGACGGTTTGCAATTCTTGGTGTTCCTCTTGAACGGGATGCAATTTCCATTGCACCTTTGTCGTCAATTTTTACATCAAGTATTTTTGCACTTCTTAAAACAATTTGTTTAAGTTGCTCTGGAGTGTATAACTCCAAACGCGCAAGAACACCAAATCTGTCACGAAGTGGACTTGTAATTCTGCCCGCTTTTGTTGTTGCACCTATAAGAGTAAATTTTGGTAAGTCAAGTCTTATAGAACGCGCACTCGGACCTTTTCCTATTATGATATCGAGTGAAAAATCTTCCATTGCAGGATAAAGTATTTCTTCAACACTTGCACTAAGTCGGTGTATTTCATCAATAAAAAGTACATCATGTTCAGCAAGATTGGTAAGTATACCTGCTAAATCACCCGGTTTTTCAATTGCAGGTCCGCTCGTTATTCTTATGTTTACACCCATCTCGTTAGCAATAATATTTGAAAGAGTTGTTTTTCCAAGTCCCGGAGGGCCATATAAAAGAACATGGTCAAGCGCTTCATTTCTGTTTTTTGCAGCCTTGATATAAACAGAAAGATTATCTTTTATTTTATCCTGACCTACATATTCATCAAGGGTTTTAGGTCTTAAGCTTGTTTCTATGTCAATATCCTCTTCAATAAAATCAGAGGTGACTATTCTTTCGTAATCCATATACTTTTCCTTTCGTTATATAAGTGCTTTCAGAGCGGCTTTTATAATATCTTCAACATTTGTAATTGATGAATCAACCTTTGAAACGGCTTTTTCTGCCTCAAATTTTGTGTATCCCAAAACTATAAGCGCACTCACGGCCTCGTTTTTGCCGCCAGAAAGATTTATTATTTCTTCGGTTTCTATGCTGCCCTCCTGATTTGCCAAATCTTCACTTTTAACCTTATCTTTGAGCTCTAAAATAACTCTTTGTGCAGTTTTAGGTCCAATTCCCGATGCTTTCTTTATTGCGGCAACATCGTTTGTTACAACGCTTACTGCAAGCTTTTGCGGTGTTGCAGTAGAAAGAATGGCAACGGCGCCTTTTGCACCAACTCCCGAAACAGATATAAGAAGCTCAAACATTGTAAGTTCTTCTTTTGTTGAAAATCCGTATAAATCCATTATACCTTCTTTTATGTATAAATAAGTGTAAAAAGTAACTCTGTCGTTTTCGGTTTTTGTCATAACATCATTAAGAGAGGTTAAAGAAGTATAAACTTTAAAACCAACTCCGGAAACATCTATTACAACAAAGGTCTGTGATTTTTCCTTTAAATAGCCTGTTAAATAACTGAACATAATAAAAATCTCCTAAATCAATTTATCGTTCATTCTGAAAGAATGTGCGTGGCATATTGCGATAGCAAGAGCATCGGCTGTATCGTCTGGTTTTGGAATTTTTTCTAAATTTAAAAGCATTTTTGTCATTTGCTGAACCTGCTTTTTTTCGGCCCTGCCATAGCCTACAACTGCTTGTTTAACCTGAAGAGGTGTGTATTCGTAAATTTCAAGAGCACAGTTTGCTGCAGCTAAATAGGGCATAGCCCTTCCTTGAGCAACATTTATAATGGTTTTTGCATTATTATTATAAAAAAGCTCTTCAATTGCAATACAGTCAGGTTTAAATTCTCTTATAATATCAATAAGGCTGTCATATATGGTTTTGAGTCTGTCTTTAACTTTAGTGCCCGCCTTGGTTGTGATTGCACCATAGTTTAAAACCTTAAACTTATTTCCACTATATTCTATCACACCATAGCCTACAATTGCAATACCCGGGTCAATTCCAAGAATAATCATGTTTTGCATATATGCATAAAATTATGTATAAATACACAAAAATGTGAATAATTATACAACTATGCACATCTCCTTAAATAAAAAATTGTAAATTATATACGATTTTAAAAAATAACTATTGCATATTATTAAAATCAGGAATATAATATATTTATATTTTAACACAAATTGGAGGAAAATCAAGATGGCAAAAGAAAAAGTTGTTTTAGCATATTCAGGAGGCCTTGATACATCAATTATTATTCACTGGCTTATAGAAAATTACGACTGTGAAGTTATTGCTGTATGTGGTGATGTTGGTCAGGGTAAAGAAACAGAGGGCCTTGAAGAAAGAGCTAAAAAATCAGGAGCATCTAAATTATATATTGCAGATTTAAAAGACGATTATGTAAAAAATTATATTTTCCCAACTTTAAAAGCAGGCGCTGTTTACGAGGGTAAATATCTTTTGGGTACATCTCATGCCCGTCCTATTATTGCAGAAAAACTTGTTGAAATTGCTCTTAAAGAGGGTGCAACTGCAATTTGTCACGGTGCAACAGGTAAAGGTAATGACCAGGTTCGTTTCGAACTTACAATAAAAGCACTTGCTCCACAGCTTAAAATTATAGCTCCATGGAGAATATGGGATATTAAATCAAGAGAAGATGCAGTTGATTATGCACAGAAAAACGGAATTGAAATTCCTGTTACTAAAAAAGATTTGTATTCACGTGACAGAAACGTTTGGCATATCAGCCACGAAGGTATGGATTTGGAAGATCCATGGAATGAACCACAGCTTGATAACCTTTTAAAACTTACAACACCACCCGAAAAAACACCTGATACACCAAAATATGTTACAATCGGTTTTGAAAAAGGGGAACCTGTATCAATCGACGGTGTAAACTACAAACCGCTTGCTCTTGTTGAAAAACTTAATGAAATCGGTGGCGAGTATGGAATTGGTATTGCAGATATCACAGAAGACAGACTTGTTGGCATGAAATCAAGAGGTGTTTATGAAACACCGGGCGGAACAATTCTTTATGCTGCTCACGAAGAGCTTGAATATCTTTGCCTTGACAGAGATACACAAAGTTTTAAACGTCAGGCTGCAATTAAATTTAGTGAGCTTGTATATGACGGAAAATGGTTCACACCACTTAGAGAAGCTATTTCTGCTTTTGTTGATTCAACACAGGAAACTGTTACAGGTGAAGTAAGATTAAAACTTTATAAAGGTCATATTTCTCCTGCAGGTGCAAAATCAAAATATTCTCTATATAACGAAGATATTGCTTCATTTGGCGATAGTCAGGAGCTTTACAGTCATAAAGATGCTGAAGGATTTATAAATCTTTTTGGATTACCATTAAAGGTAAGAGCACTTATGGAAAACAAAAATAAAGAAGAAAAATAATTACATAAATTAAACCGCAAAGATTAACTTTCTTTGCGGTTTTCTGTTTTTGAATAGATGTAATTAAAAATTTTTGGCGAAACAGATCCAAATAATATTCCAAGCAAAAGTGCAGCAAAAACATCTGACGGAAAATGAACATAAAGATAAAGTCTTGATAATGCTATTAAAGTTGCTAAAAATAACAAAGCAAAAACCCATTTTTTGTTTGAAAGATATTTTTTGCCGTTATAAGTGTTTATGTTTCCCATCAAAAAGGCAGTTGCAGCTGCAAATGATGATGAAGTATGACCTGAAGGAAAAGAAAAGTCGGAAGGTGTTTTTATTAAGAGAAGAATATCCTTATGAATTTCAAAAGGTCTTGGACGGGCTATAACAGGTTTTAGTGTTAAGTTACATACAATAAGCGAAAGCAGAAGAGATATGACCATATAGCATCCGGTTTTTCTTGTTTTTTTAACAGACAATAAGACAATTGTCAGTAAAATCCATATAAAACCGCCATTTCCAAGCGATGTTACAAAAGGAACTATTATATCAAGAAAATCATTTTTTATATTAAATCTGAAAAAATCAAGAATTGTATATTCAAAATTTAAAAACTCAGATGTAAAAAAAGACAAAATATCACCGCCTTATTTGTTCTTTTGATAAGTATAACATTAATCTTCTTACGTTTCAAGATAAATATTTTAAGACAATATTACAAAATGTGTCAAAATGTTGTAATGGCACATTTTATATGTTATTATAAACAAAAAAGTATTTTTTTGCGGAGGAAAACAAATGAAAAAAAGAGTTGTAGCTCTTTTGGTGATTCTTGTAATATTTGCCTTAATATGTCCGGTAAATAATATTTTTGCAGCAAATGTAAGCGTCGAATCGGAATCGGCAATTTTATTTGATGTAGACCAAAACAGTGTGTTGATTGAAAAAGAAATAAATAAAAAAATGCACCCTGCAAGCATCACAAAAGTAATGACGATTTTACTTGCGTGTGAAAAGTGTAATCTTGATGATACTATTACTGTTGATAATAATATTCTTTTAACACTTCCAAAGGATGCGGTAATTGCAGATTATCGTGGTGGCGAAAAAATAACAGTAAGGGATGCAATTTTAACTGCATATTTAAGATCGGCAAATGATGCAGCAACACTTCTTGCTTGTCATATTTCAGGTTCGGTTGAAAAATTTGCCGTATTAATGAACGAAAAAGCAAAATCATTGGGAGCAGAAAATACAAATTTTACAAATCCTACAGGACTTACAGATGACAATCATTACACAACTGCATATGATATGGCACTTATTACAAAAGCCGCAGTTCAGAACCAAAAACTTATGGAGGTTTGCTCGCAACTTAAGTATACCCTTTTAAAAGGTGATTTAAGGCCTGAAGATCTCGAAATAACGGTTGGTCATCGTATGCTTGATAAAGATACCAATCAGTTCTATCAGGGAGTTGTTTTTGGTAAAACCGGTTTTACAGATGCAGCAAAATCAACACTTGTTACGGCAGCTAAAAAAGATGGCAGAACTTTAATAGCAGTAACACTTAGCCATGAAGACAGATTTAAACAATATAAAGAAACAAAAGCTCTTTTGGATTATGGATATGGCAGTTTTTACCGCTTTGTTTTAAGTAAAGATGATTTAAAGAGTATGGTAACGGTAAAAAGAAGTGAACTTGCAAATATTGAAAGCGATTTTTCGGTAATACTTCCTGTTGAAGTAAAAAGGGAACTTCTTACACAAAGCGTTGATGTTATTGAAAACGAAATTTTTGTAACACTTAAAGGTGCCAATGAAGATATAACACAAAAAATCGGTGTTGTAACAAAAAATAAAAGCGGAGCCTGGTACATAATATCTAAAATATTTAAAATAATATTTACAATAATAGGAATTTTACTTTTACTGTTTATATTGTTTTTCATTTACCTTATCTATTATGTCAATAAACGAAATAAAAAACGTATTGCAGAAAGAAAGAAAAAAGCTCAGATTGAAGCTAACTACAAATATTATAATATGTAAAATATTTAAGAATCCTTTCGGCCAAAGCGAAAGGATTCTGATTTTTAAAAAGGATGATAAAAATGTCTAATTTAAATTCAACACCAAGTGCTAACAGAGTTCATATTGCATTTTTCGGAAAACGAAACAGTGGTAAATCATCGCTTGTAAATGTTTTGGCAAATCAAGAGGTTTCGATTGTAAGTGATGTTTTGGGCACTACAACAGACCCCGTTTCAAAATCGGTTGAAATTTTTCCTATAGGGCCATGTACTCTTATAGATACCGCAGGCTTTGATGATGAAGGTGAGCTTGGAAAATTAAGAATAGAAAAAACTTTAAATGTAATTAATAAAACAGATATTGCACTTGTGGTAATACCCTCTGATGAAAAAGATTTTGGGTTATACAATGAATGGATTGAAAAAATAGCAGAGCGAAAAATACCGATTTTGTGCGTAATAAATAAAATAGATTTAAATTCAGATACTAAACAAATTGAAGATATTGTAAAACGAAACAATATAGAGTTTGTAAAGGTAAGTTCGATTGAAAAAATCAATATTGATAAATTTTTACAAAAGATAATTGAGATTTCGCCGACAGGAAAAGACGAAGTAACAATTACAGGAAAGCTTGCATGTGAAGGGGATAGCGTTCTTCTTGTTGCACCGCAGGATAGTGAGGCACCAAAGGGAAGGCTTATACTTCCGCAGGTTCAGACAATAAGAGAGCTTCTTGATAAAAATTGTGTTGTAACAATTGTTACTGATGAAAAAATAAAAGAAGCTCTTGAAAAATTACAAGAAGCTCCAAAGCTTATAATTTGCGATTCAAAGGTATTTAAAAAGGTTTATGAGCTTGCTCCCAAAGAGAGCATTTTAACTTCATTTTCTATTCTTTTTGCAAATTATAAAGGGGACATAAAAGAATATGAAAAAGGTGCAGATGCAATTGATAATTTAAATGAAAATTCAACTGTTCTTATTGCAGAATCCTGCTCGCATACTACACTTGATGGCGATATTGCAACAGTTAAAATTCCCAATATGCTACGAAAAAAAGCAGGAGAGAATATCAAAATAGAATACTGCAAAGGAAATGATTTTAAGCTTGATAAAAAGTACGACCTTGTAATACATTGCGGTGGTTGTATGGTTACAAGAGGGCAAATTCTTTCAAGAATAAAAATGTGTAAGGATAGGGGAATTCCTATTACAAATTATGGAATTGCAATAGCTAAAATGACAGGAATTTTAAAAATGGTAAGACTTCATAATGATAAGTAGCAGATTGCACAAATTGAATTTAAAAAATTGTGTAATTTTTACTAAATTTAAAATTGTTGTAGATTTTTAATCCTTGTTGTGCTAATATATATATGTATATTTATATACATGGAAATTTGTTTATCATAATCAAATTCCACTCCATCTTTTTTAGGCCTCCTGCCCGGCTTGCAGGAGGCTATTTTTTTATCCTTTTGCATAAATTGTTAAAAAATGGACAATCATATTAAAAAAGTATTGATTTTATATGGCTTTTATGGTAAAATATTTACAATTGATATTTTAAAAGGAGTTGACTTTAATGCCATTAGTTACAACAAAAGAAATGTTCCAGAAAGCATACGAAGGCGGTTATGCTGTTGGTGCATTTAATGTAAATAATATGGAAATTATTCAAGGTATTACAGAAGCAGGTAAAGAGGTTAATGCACCTTTGATTCTTCAGGTTTCTTCTGGTGCAAGAAAATATGCTAATCACACATATCTTGTAAAATTGGTTGAAGCTGCTGTTCAGGAAACAAATCTTCCTATCGCACTTCACTTGGACCATGGTGATAGCTTTGAACTTTGTAAATCTTGTATAGATGGCGGATTTACATCTGTTATGATTGACGGTTCAAAATATTCTTATGAAGAAAATATTGCTCTTACAAAAAAAGTTGTTGAATATGCTCACGCTCACGGTGTAGTTGTTGAAGGAGAATTAGGACAGCTTGCAGGTATTGAAGACGATGTTCAGGTTTCAGAAGAAGATGCTTCTTATACAAAACCGGAACAGGTTTATGATTTTGCTACACGTACAGGTGTTGACTCACTTGCTATTGCAATTGGTACAAGCCATGGTGCATACAAATTCAAACCAGGTCAGAAACCACAGCTCAGATTTGATATCCTTGAAGAAATCAAGAAAAACCTTCCTAACTTCCCAATCGTTTTACACGGTGCAAGCTCTGTTATGCAGGATCATGTTAAAATGATTAACGAAAACGGTGGAAAAATGCCTGATGCTATTGGTATTCCGGAAGATATGCTTCGTCAGGCTGCAAGAAGTGCAGTATGTAAAATCAATATTGACTCTGATATCCGTCTTGCAGTAACAGGTACAATCAGAAAATATTTCAACGAAAACCCATCACACTTTGACCCAAGACAGTACCTTGCTCCTGCAAGAGAAGCTGTTAAAGAAATGGTTAAACACAAAATCCTAAATGTTTTAGGTTGCGATAATAAAGCGTAAGATTTAATTTAAGTTTAAAAGGCTATCCAATCGGATAGCCTTTTTTTGTTATTTGCAACCTCTTGTATCGTTTGAGTTAAAAGAACATTTTTCAGGTGGGAAGAATTCGTCAACAGGAAAACTTATTCTTTCAAACAAATCGCAGGGTGAATTATCATTATCCGGTGTGCAATCACATTCGGGTATACAGAAACTATCAACAGGAATAACAAGCTGAACTTCTCTTTCAAGTCTTACAATAGAGAAAAGACCGAGTGTTATTAAAACTTTTCTGTTATCATCGTCATCAACAAAGGTTTCATCAAACAAACCGCATATTGATGGTGGAATTGATGAAACATCACAACAACATATACAACAGCATTTTTCTCTTGGTTCAACAACTTTTAAGTCGAGTATAATCGGGTCAACAACCTCAACCTGTGCAACAGGAAGATTGTTTTTCTGCCAGAGGGCAATGTCAAAATCGTTTTCTCTGTATTTAGAAGAGAAGATTTTTGCATTACCTTCAGAACCGAATAATACAACTTTTTTATCATATACTGCAATACCTTCTATTGGTGTTGGCTTGCAAACACCGCAGTATACATCAAGAGAAACTTTAAAATAAAATCTTAAATCCACTGTGTAATATCCTCTGTTGAATGCAACCGGTTCTACATCAGTTGAAATCCAGATTACTTCAACCTTTCTGGCTTTTACACTTGAAGCGTTATTCACGAGATTCTGTCCGCAGGCTGTTAAATAAACCCTTAAATTTTCAAGACATTCTTTATCCTTGCACGAACCGTAGACTTTGTTTGTCTGTACACATGCGTTATCAGAATTAAAACCGCATTCTCTTGAGCAATTATTTTCACTCATTATATATAACCTCCTAAATAAAATTACTTTGTTCAATTACATAATATGCAACTAAAAAAAATGTGTGATTTTAAAGTGGAATTTTTAAATTTTAGTTATTAATTTTCTTGACTTTAAACTATAAAAGTTATATAATAATTATACATATATTTAAAATGAGGTATATAATGAAAAAAACATTAAAAATTGTTTTGATTGTTTTTGTAATATTAGCTGTTTTAGTAAGTGTTGTAGCTATATGGCAGTGGGATAATATCAAATCTGTGTATATTGCATTAAATTCTACACCTGAAAAAATAGACAATCTGATTAAGCAAAATGAAACAAAAACAGATGAGATTTTAGAAAAAATCACAGATGTGAAAATGCGACCGCTTACTGATGATGAAAGAAAAATGCTTGAAAGCGGTGAACTTTCAAAGGAAGATGCTATTAAACTTATTAATGGTGAAAGAAACGAAGAAGAACAATCTGAGAAGATATCTGAAGCAGATAAAAAAGCTTCAAAGAAAAGAATTGATGATATAATAGCAAGAATATATTTGTTAAGAGCAGAATATCTTAATGCTTTATCTTCACTTGAAGCTGAGGCCAAAGCTACAGCTTCATCAATTCCAAAGAAAGACCGTACAACTTCAAAAAAACTTGAGTTAATCGAAAAGTTTACCGGTAGGGGCGTTGCACTTGAAGGGCAATGTGATTCTAAAATGGAGAGGCTTCTTGCAGAGCTTAAATCCGAGCTTGAAAGGTCGGGATTAGATATGACGGTTATTTCCGAAATTAAAAGTGTATATGCTTCTGAAAAGCAGCTAAAAAAATCAGAATTATTCAGTAAATATAATCGTTACAGATAAAACAGAAAATGAATTTAGGAGATGGTGGAAGTTATGAAAAAAATGTTGTGCATTGTTATTGCAATACTTATAGTGATGCAGAGTATGCCTATGGTATTTGCTAAAAATGTTACAGAAAAGCTGGATGTAGGCATGGATCTTGCAATAAGACAAAGTGAAACTAATGCAAACTATGTTAATGGTCCGTTAGATATAACCAGCAGGGAAGCGTCTGTTGATGTAAGGGCTACACTTCAGATGGGCAGTGTATATAACAAGTTTTTAGACTGGTATAATTATGCTGTTAAAATCATTGATAATATGGTTTCTCTTGATAAAAAGCTGGTAAGAGCTAATTTAATCAATGAGCTTAATAGTTTAAAAGTAGAAGGCGAATTTGAAATTAAAGCTTATTTTCCTAAAAATGTTATAGTTCCTGTGATTTATACAGATTCAACTCTTCTTAGCATGAATGGTTTTAATGAAGATGCTAAAGAAATATTTTACGAAAAGAGCAGAACATTAGATACAACAAATGCCGAGTATAATGTTATTACTGTTAAAGTTGGCGTTAACGACAAAAACAATCCCGAAAAAGGATTGCTTGTTGGAAAACTATACGAAAACAGAAGTAAGTATTTAAAAGATATTACATTTACTGCATATAATATTCATACAACTGATGCAGGATTGTTTACATTCTGGGGAACACTCGAAGGCAATACTTCAACAAGTGGTACAGTTGGCGGAAAAGAGACAGTTTTAAGTATTGATTATAAGGCTGTTCAGGTAAGAAACGGACAGAATCCTGCTGCACCTGATATCAGCGCAACATTTTCTTTAAACAAACCTACATATTCAATTAAAGGTAATGTTGTATCTATAGATGATGAAGGTAATACAGCACCTGTTGCAAATGCAAAAGTAACACTTAAAGAAGGTATACATATTATTCATGAAATGTATACTGATTTAGATGGTCACTATGGTTTTGAGGGTGTTCCTATTGGTATATATAATGTTGTTGTTGAATATGATGGTACAACAAAAACACAGCTTGTATATATTGTAGACCATAGTGAAGATCATGTTGATTTGGAATTTAAAGAAAAAGTTAACAGTATTCTTGATTTTGGTGCAAAAGATGAAAATACAGCGACAGTTGAGCCTCCTAAGGTTGTAGTTGATAATATTCACAAAGAAGCTGAAAAAGAAGCTGAAAAAGAAAAAGAAGAATCAACTAAACCTGTTGAAAGCGTTGAAGTTAAAATGACAGTCAGCGAAAAGGAAGAGGTTCAGGAAGAAACACCTACAACTACCGAAAGACAAGAAGTAAAAGAAATTCAGGATCGTATTAAAGAGGAAGTATTTAAAGATATAATACAACCAGAAGAACCAGAAGAGCCTGATCAACCAGACCAACCAGACCAACCAGATCAGCCTGAACAACCCGAACAGCCTGAACCACCAAAAACAATTATAGATAAATTCTTTGAAATCGTAGTTGAAAAAACAATTAAAAAACAGGATGAACCTGAAGTAAAAGAAGATATTAAAGAAACTGCAGTAGTACTTCATATTGTTGTTCCATATAATATGAAAAACAAAAAAGATATAAAAGTATATCGTGACCATGAAGGTATAGTTGAATTACTTACAGAAATCGCAACAAGACCTGATAAAATTGAAGATTATGTTGATGGTACCGTATATTTAGATAAAAAAGACGGATATATTCATATCTATGCTAAAAAATTCTCAATGTATGCAATTACTTATGTTGAGGTTGAACCTGAAGAACCTGTTATAAATAATGATGACGGAAGAAGACCTTCTTCTTCAGGTAGCGGTTCATCGGTTAATGTATACTATATCGTGTTCAATGTCGACGGTAATACATCTTATGTTACTCCTATAAGTAATACTGGTGTATTAAAATTAGAAAAATTGGAAATTCCGAAAAAAACAGGTTATACTTTTGATGGCTGGTATTTAGATTCTGAATTTAAAAATAAAGTTGATAAGGATTTAAAAATTACTGCTGATACTACTCTTTACGGTCATTTTATAAGTGATGTTTTACATACTGAAGAGCATTTTGCGTATATTATAGGATATCCTGACGGAACAATAAGACCACAGGAAAACATAACAAGAGAAGAAGTTGCTACTATTTTCTACAGACTTTTAAAAGATGAAAAGCGCAATGAAATATATTCCGAAATAAATCCATATATCGATGTTGCATCTCAAAGATGGTCTAATGTATATGTATCAACTCTTTCGAATGGCGGTTATATAAAAGGCTATGAAGATGGAACTTTTGGACCTGAAAAATATATCACAAGAGCTGAATTTGCAACAATGGCTTCAAGATTTTTACATCTTGCAGATATAAGTAATGTAGCAACATTTGATGATGTTGAAGGTCATTGGGCAGTTGATTATATTTTAAAAGCTGCAAATGAAGGCTGGATTCAAGGCTATGAAGATGGCACATTCGCTCCTGAAAAATATATCACAAGAGCAGAAGCTATGGCAATTATAAACCGTATGCTTGTAAGAAATGTTGACAAAAACGGATTACATACTGATGCAAAAATATGGAGCGATATCAGTGAATCTGACTGGTATTATTATGTTGTAGAAGAAGCAACAAATTCTCATACATATACAAGACAGACAGACGGAAAGACTGAAAACTGGTCTGAAATTGTTGTAAACAAAGAATGGTAAAAAAATTAAAAGCTATCTTGCAGAATGCAGGATAGCTTTTTTATAGGAATTAAAAATAGCAACAAAAAAGGAACCTTATTAAGGTTCCTTTTAATTATCTTATTCAGATGTGTAAGGAATAAGTGCAATGTGTCTTGCTCTTTTGATAGCCTGTGTAAGCTGTCTCTGATGTTTTGCACAGTTTCCGTTAATTCTTCTGGGAAGAATTTTTGCTCTTTCAGAAATATATTTTCTTAATTTAGCAACATCTTTGTAATCGATTTCTTCAACCTTATCTGCACAGAAAGCACAA
Organism: Oscillospiraceae bacterium; assembly: GCA_015068825.1. Lineage (GTDB taxonomy): Bacteria > Bacillota > Clostridia > UMGS1810 > UMGS1810 > Qingrenia. Next base: position 25,597 of record SVJU01000012.1, read on the forward strand.
ACTTTCTTTTTAGGTTTTTTACGATAAGCTCTTTCTTCAGACATTTTTTAAACCTCCTTCATTATTAAACACAAAAAATTTAAAATTAGAACGGTAAATCATCATCAGCAGGGGTTGGCATAAAATCATCATTCATACCGAAAGATGCGCTGTTGTTATCGCTTGTAAACGATGGAGCGCTTCCACCTTCGCCGCCTGAGTTTTTACTATCTGCAAAATACGCTTCATCAACAGTAACATCTGTTGTGTAATGAGTTTGTCCGTCTTTTTCATATCTTCCTGTAGTAAGTGAACCGACAATGCCGATCATTCTTCCTTTAGAAAAATATTTTGAGATAAACTCTGCAGTATTACGCCATGCAACACAGTTAATAAAATCTGCATCTCTCTGACCGTCTTTTGCAAATCTTCTGTTTACCGCTACCGAGAATGAACAAACACTAACACCTGATGGAGTAGTTCTAAGTTCAACATCTCTTGTAAGTCTGCCAAGTAAAATTACTTTATTCATTACTAAGTCACCAACTTTACTTATTTTTTAATGGTAATTGTTCTTAAAATACCGTCAGTGATGTTATAAACTCTGTCTAGCTCTTTAATAAAATCAGGCTCTGCAACAAAGTTTATTAATGTGTAGTAACCTTCTGTTCTGTCTTCGATAGGATATGCAAGTCTTCTTTTACCCCAGTCTTCAACAGATTCAACAGTACAAGATTTTTCAATCATAGTTTTGAATTTTTCAACTACGCTTGCAACATTCTCGTCGCCGATTGTTGTGTCAACAACAAAGATAGTTTCATACTTGTTTGTAATTTTATCCATTTTTACACCTCCTTCTGGTCTTTGGCCCCAAACTTTTTGGAGCAAGGATACAAAAATCACTTTGCAATTTTTGGCTGATTTCATAAATCAACTGTTGTATTATACACCATATTTTAAAAAAAGTCAACTATTTTTTGCCAAAGTTTTTTGTTTTATAACTTTATTTTTACAAAGTTATTGCCATTTTAAAAAAAATGCGGTATAGTATATAATAAGGAGTAATGTGTTTATGAAAATTGGCAATTTAGAATTTAAAAATAATGTTTTTTTGGCTCCTATGGCAGGTGTAACTGATTTAGCATTCAGAACTGTTTCAAGAAAATATGGTGCAGCTTTGGCATATAGCGAAATGATAAGCTCAAAAGCACTTTTTTATAAGGATAAAAAAACATTTGATATTATAAAAAGTAACAAATCCGATACACCTCTTGCGGTGCAGATTTTTGGCAGCGATGAAAAAATTATGGCTTCTACTGCAAAAGAAGCACTTTCTACAGGCGCAAAAATTCTTGACATTAACATGGGCTGTCCGGCACCAAAGGTTGTTAAATGCGGCGATGGAAGTGCTCTTTTGAAGGATATTGATAAAATAAAAAGAATTGTATATGCAGTTAAAAATAAAGTTGATGTTCCTGTTACATGCAAAATAAGAAGCGGTTTTGACGTGGTTTGTGCTATTGAATGCGCAAAGGCGATAGAAGATAGCGGAGCTGATGCAATCACAGTGCATCCAAGAACAAGAGAAATGTATTATTCGGGAAAAGCCGATATTGATATTATAAAAAAGGTTAAAGAAACTGTTAAAATTCCCGTTATAGGAAATGGAGATATTTTCGCCCCAGAGGATGCCAAAAATATGCTTGATAAAACAGGTTGTGATTTTATTATGGTTGCAAGGGGTGCACAGGGAAACCCATTTTTGTTTAAAGAGATTCTTGATTATTTAAAAAATGGCACATACTCACAACCTTCGAATAAAGAAAAACTTGATACAATGCTCTGGCATCTTGAGCTTCTTATAGATGATAAAGGTGAATACGTAGGTACAAGAGAGGCAAGAAAACATATTGCCTGGTACACAAAAGGGCTTAAAGGCTCGGCAGAAATACGCCAGAAGGTAAATACAACAAAAAATTACAAAGAACTAACCAAAGTTGTTGCAGACTATTTTGATACATTATAAATTGGAGGAAAAAACTATGCTTCTTGTTATTGACGTTGGAAATACAAATATTACAATGGGTGTGTATGATAAGGAAAATCTTAAAGCTAACTGGAGAATTGCAACAAATAAAGATAAATCAAGTGATGAAATAGGCATAATGCTTTTAAGCTTTTTTGATTTTGATAATATAGACCATAAAAAAATATCAAATGTAATTATTTCATCAGTTGTACCGCCCATTATGTATTCTTTAAAAAATGCAATAAAAAAATATCTTAAAATAGAACCTGTAATTGTTGACAGTAATATAAAGAGCAATCTTGTTTTAAAAAGTGAAAACAAGCATGAACTTGGCGCAGATAGAATTGTAAATGCAATAGGTGCAATTTCAATTTATAAAGCACCTATGATTATAGTAGACTTTGGTACTGCAACAACGTTTTGTGCTATAAGTAAAGATAATGAATATCTTGGTGGTGCAATAATGCCCGGTATTAAAATATCTATGTCGGCACTTGTTGAAAAAACAGCAAAGCTTCCGAGAATTGAAATATCAAAACCAGAAAATGTAATTGGAAAAAACACCGTTGAGGGAATGAAGTCGGGTGTTTATTATGGTTATGTAGGCAGTGTTGATTATATAGTTTCTAAAATGAAAGAGGAACTTGGTGAGATGGATGTTACTGTAATTGCAACGGGAGGACTTGCAAGAATGATATCCCAGGATTCAAAAACTATTACAAATATTGACTCTCTTTTAACATTAAAGGGATTAAGAGAGATTTTTGTGCAGGGAGATTATAAAAATGTATAAAGAAGTATCCAAATCAAATGTAAATAAGCTTTTGGTACTTTTGGGATTTATAATTTCAATGGTTGTTGTAATGCTTGTTACAAATAATATTATTTATCCTGTAAATAAAATGCTTGCCGACGTTATAAATATTTTATATTTTGGCTTTGGTGTGTATTTTTATATGCGATATTTTATGACATCATATGAATATAAAGTGGAAGATAATACATTTGTTATTACAAAGCTTCTCAATAAAAATAATCCACAAATTGTTCTTTCAATAAGCATTGATGATATTGAAAAAATAGAAGAATATCCTGATGATTTTATCCAAGATGCAGAAAAACTTGATTTTTCGTCTTTTAATAATCAAAAAAAATACTACTTTTACGCTTATTTTGATAATAAAAAATATGTGGTTTTATTTAACCCCACCGACAAATTACTCGAATTTATTAATGAGGTGAAATCTTGAAATTTAATGAATATATAAACGACGGTCTTAAAAAATTTGCATACTCAAATAAAACAAGCTTTCAGACACCTGCTCATAAGGGTAAAATAGATATGATGAGTGAGGAATTTTTTAATATGGATTCAGGTTCACTCGATACTGTAAAAGGTATTGCCGACCCGTCTGCATATATAAAAATGAGTCAGACTCAGCTGGCAAAAATATATGATGCTCAAAGAAGTTTTTATCTTGCAAATGGAGCAAGTTGCGGAATATATGCTTCACTTACACTTTGCCTTAAAAGAAATGATATGATAATAGTTGATAGAAATTGTCATAAATCTGTTATAAACGCAATTATACTTTTAGGTCTTCTTCCAATTTTTATTGAACCTACATATATGCACCGTTTTGGATTTTCGTCAGGATTCAATTATGAAGGCTTGGAACGTACTGTTGCAACTTTTCCAAATGCAAAGGCAATACTTGTAACTTCGCCAAACTATTATGGAATTGTATCTGATATAGAAAAAATAACAACACTTGCACATACAAATAATATGTTTATGATAGTTGATGAGGCACACGGGGCACATTTTAATTTTTGTGATTCGCTTCCAAAGTCGAGTGTTGAGTTTGGAGCAGATTTTGTTGTGCAAAGTGCATCAAAAACACTTGGTGGACTTAATGGCTCGGCACTTCTTCATGTTAACTGTAATAACTTTTTAAATAAAGAAATTTTGGATGCAGTTTCAATGTATCAGTCACAAAGTACTTCGTATGCTGTTTTGGCAGTGCTTGAAAAAAGTATTCTTAACGCAACCGAGTTAAAAGAAAAATATGAAAAGATGCTTGATGCTGTAAAAGAAGCTGCAGAATTTGTTAATTCAAATTCAAATGCCTACTGGCTTGATGATGAAATTCTAAAAAACGAGAATGTATTCGATTATGACAAAACAAGAATTGTTGTAAATTTTGCGTTTTCTGCAGTAAGCGGTTATGATGTTGCACGTGTTTTGAATTCCCGCTTTGATATAAAGGTTGAATTTTGCGATGATTTAAATATAGTTTGCATTTTTTCGCCGTATAATAAAATTTCGGATGTTAAAAAGCTTGCAAAGGCAATTGTTACAATAGCAGGAAAAACTGTTGGTATTAAAAATTTATCAGACAGACCTTCAAAAGGAGTTACTCATGCAATGAAACTTACTCCGTCAGATGCCTTTTTTGCAAATAGCGAGGCTGTTGAGCTTAAAGATGCATTAGGAAGGGTTTCAAAAAATATTGTATGCAAATATCCACCCGGAATTCCAATTCTTGTTCCTGGAGATGTAATATCAAGTGAGCATATTAAATCTATACTTGAAATTATGGATTCTGGTGCAGAAATTTACGGTATAAGAGAAGATAAAACAATAGAAGTTGTAAAAATGTAAGGTGTAATATGAATATCGACAAACTTACAAAAGAAACCATTTTGCAAAAATTAAATGATAAGGCATCTTTCTTTGATGTGAATATATTTGATACCGTTACCTCCACAAATACTCTTGCAAAAGAAGAGGCAATAAATGGTGCAAGGGAAGGTTATGTAGTTTTAGCAACAAGTCAGACACAAGGAAGAGGAAGAATAGGAAGAAAGTTTTTTTCACCATCTGATACAGGTATTTATTTAAGTGTTGTTTTAAAGCCTGATGAAGAATGTGAAAATATGATTTTTATTACTACACTTGCTGCTGTTTCGGTATGTGAGGCAATAGAGAGTGTTTCGCAAAAGAAAACTGACATAAAATGGGTAAATGACATTTTTATTGATGGCAAAAAGGTGTGCGGAATTTTAAGTGAGGCAAAGCTTAAAAACAATAATAAACCTGAATTTGTAATTTTAGGAATAGGTATAAATGTTTATAAGCCAGAAGATGATTTTCCGGATGATATCGCAAAAACGGCAGGGTATATTTTTGAACAAGAAGAAAAAGATGTAAAAAACAATCTGTGTGCAAAAATTCTTGAAAGAATTTTGTTCTATTATAATAATTTAAAAGAAAAAGCTTTTTTGGACGAATACAAAAAAAGAAGTATTGCAACAGGAAAAAATATAACTGTTATAAAATCAAATAAAAAATACAGTGCATATTGTATGGGACTTGATGATGATTTGCGTTTAAGAGTAAGGTATGAAAATGGAAATGAGGATTATATTTCTTCAGGCGAAATAAGTATACGATTAAATTAAAAATCAGCCCTCTTAATTTGAAGGGCTGATTTTTTTGTCTGCAGAATTGGTTGTTTTACTTGAAGAATTTATTTTTGATTTACCTAAAGTTTTTACAGTTTCTTTTGCTTCAGTGATATTCTTTTTCATTGTTTCAAGCGATTTTTCAATTCCTTGGGCAATTCCTAAAGCAAAATCGTTAAGAGATTTTTTGCTTGATAATAAAGTTCTGTCATATTCATTCGTAATAAAAGCACATTCAACAAGTATTGCAGGCATTGCGGTTTTTCTTAATACCCACAGACCAGGGCGTGAAACAATTCCTTTATCTGTTATATCAACAATATCAGCAATTTCTTTGTCGACATAGGTTGCTGCGGTTTTTGAATCTATACCGTAGCTTCCACTTGTTGCATCACCATTGTATAATACCATCATTCCAGATACATCAGGGTTGTTTTCTATGGCATTAACATGTACACTTACAAAAAGGTCAGCATCATGCTTGTTGGCAATATCAGTAATTTCTGAAAGCTCCAAAAATTTATCGGTATTTCTTGTCTGTTTAACATTAATACCTTTTTGTTTCAAAATAGAATAGACCTTATTTGCAATATAAAGATTAATATCTTTTTCCTGAAGCTCAATTTCGCCTTCTTCATTGGTATAAATTGTCCCCGGATCTTTTCCGCCGTGTCCGGCATCGAGTATCACAAGAAGGTTATTTTCATCTCTTGTTGCCATAAATTCTATAGCAGACAATTTATCTTCCTCTTCGCTTTTTTCATCACTGTCGGTTTCATCTTTGTCATCTTTACTGTTATTTTCATCTTTTACACTATCTTTGTCTGTGTTATCATTGTCGGTGTTTTCGTCTTCATCAAAGTCGATTTCATCATCAGGTATTTCGCCAACTTTTATAGTTAAAATTTTATTCTTAAGTGAAATAGAATATTCGTATTTATCGTTACATTCCACAACAATTCTTGCAAAGCCAGGATGCTGTGCATATCGGATTTCTTTTAAAATTTTATTGTCAACGGGTGAATTGCCATCGTTAAAATCAAGCTTTGCAGCATAAAAATCCATAACAATACAATTAGAATATTCAAGGAAAAATATGTTTGGCTCTTTTTTGCCATTATATTTTATTTGTATTTCAGAATAATCATCATCGTTTTTGGTAAGCTTCATATTGCTGATTGAAGCTTGTTTTTGTTTTATACGGACACTTTTATCTTTTTGTTGCCATTCAACATCACATCCTAAAGTTTCGCTTATAAATCTTATAGGAACAAGACATCTTCCTGAAACTATAACAGGTGGCGAATCAAGTGTAACTTTTTTTGAGTTTACAATAGCAATTTTTTTGTCAACGGTAAGAGTAATATCTGTGTCGTCGGTTTTTATATTAACCTGTTTATTTTTGTCATCCCATAAAACCGATGCACCGAATGATGTAAATATTGCTCTTGTAGGACAGAGTGTGCGGTCATTTACAATGATGGGCGGAACATCGCAGGGAAGGGGAATATCGTTTATGTATAGTGAAATTTCATTTTCTGCAGTTGCAACATAGGATGAAAGTAAAAAAATCAGAGAAAAAATAATTAAAAATATTTTTTTCATATTTGCCAATATGTACTCCTTTCATTGTGATAAGGTATTTTAATACTAACACAAAATTTTATTTTTTTCGACAAAAAATTTAATATGCAATAAAAATGTAATATTTTATTTGAAAAATAAAAAAAATAACACAAATTTATTGTTGACAAATTTAAATTTGTATTGTATAATAATTTACGATTTGTAAAATATGACAAGCTATGCTTGTTTGTATACAGTTAACTTAGGGAGGTGCTTTTTTATGAAAAGAACATATCAGCCGAATGTAAGACATAGAAGCAAAGTTCACGGCTTTAGAAAGAGAATGGCAACCAGCAATGGTAGAAAAGTTTTAGCTCGCAGAAGATTAAAAGGAAGAAAAGTATTATCTGCGTAATAGAAGAACTCCAAAAGGCCACAGATATGTGGTCTTTTTAAGCATAGGAGGCTTTTTTTTGAAGGGTACTATTAAGCTTAATAAAGAATTTCGATATGCTTATAACAGAGGCAAAAAGGTTGTGACAGACAGAATTGTTATGCATTATAACAAAAACCGTACACCTGTAACAAAATATGGTATTACTGTATCTACTGTGATTGGTAAGGCTCATATGAGAAACCGAATTAAACGCCTTATAAGAGAAGCATACAAAGATGAAAAAAAGCTTATTAAGCCCGGATACAATATAATTTTTGTTGCCCGCTCAAAATGTGCATTTTCATCTTTAAAAGATATAAAGTCTTCTATGAATGAGTGTCTTTTGAAAGCGGAGCTTAAAGAAAGTATGCTATGATTAAAAAAATTATTATATTTTTAATTAACCTGTACCGAAAGTATATATCACCATTAAAAAAACCATGTTGCAGATTTTATCCTACCTGTTCTGAGTATGCACTCAAAGCGGTAGAAAAATACGGGGCTATAAAAGGGGTATATCTTTCTGTAAAAAGAATACTTAAGTGTCATCCGTTTCATAGTGGCGGATATGACCCCTTAGAATAACATCTGTCTTTTGAATAAAAGGCGTTACGGAGGCGATTGCTATCAATATTTTTAAACTAATTGCGCATGCACTTGGCTTTATATTGAATTTCATATATGGTTTTGTAAACAACTACGGTATAGCGCTTATATTGTTTACAATTTTTGTTAAGCTTATTTTGTTGCCACTAAGTGCCAAGCAACAAAAATCAATGGTAAAAATGCAGCAAATACAGCCAAAGCTTACTGAACTTCAGACTAAGTATAAGAATGATCCACAAAAGCAGCAACAGGAAATGGCAAAGCTTTATAAAGAGCATAATGTGAATCCTGCAGGCGGATGCTTGCCAATGCTTATTCAGCTTCCTATTTTGCTTTGCTTGTATCAGGTTATTTCATACCCGTTAACATTTATGCGTAATATGAATGATGCTGAAAGCTGGATATGCGCAACAAAATATGCATCAGAATTTTTGGCTAATAAAGGTACTCATTCTATGGCGCAGATTGTTGCAGCAAAAGAAGCTGGCCTTATAAACTTTAACTTGTTTAATGGCATGGATTTATCTTTGGTTCCATGGCAGGGACTTAATAATATCAATCTTTTATGGCTTATTCCGATTTTTGCGGGTGTAACGACATTTTTAAGCAGCAAACTTACATCGGCATCAGGTTCTAAAAAGGATAAAAATTCTGATGAGCCGGAAAAAGTAAAGAGGATATTAAATCCCGAAGATACAAAACAAGGCACATCAGGTACCGATCAGGCACAGTCAATGACAAAAACAATGACATATTTTATGCCACTGTTCACTGTGTGGATTGCATTTACTTATCCTGCAGCTCTTGGCTTTTATTGGGGATTAAGCAACGTTCTTGCAATTTTGCAGCAGATTTATTTAAACAGAAAATACGGCGATAAATATAAAGAAGAAGTTGCTGCTATTGAAGAAGTTAAAGAAAAAGAAAGAAAAGAAAGAAAAAAATTAAAGCAAAAAAGAAAATAATTTTCAATAAATTTTTAGGAGTGCTTTTAATGAATACAGTAGAAAAAATTGGTAAAACAGTAGAAGAAGCAATCAGTGCGGCGCTTATTGAGCTTAATGCAGATATAGATAATGTCACTGTTGAAGTTTTGGAAGAAGGCGCAAAAGGCTTTTTGGGAATTGGTAACAAAGATGCAAAGGTAAGAGTTACTTTAAACGAAGCAACTGTAACACCTGAGAAGAAAGCTGAAAATTTTTTAAGTGAGCTTTTTAAAAACTGGGGTATTGAAGTTGGCGTAACTGCATATATTGATGATGAGTTTTTAAAGGTTGATTTGGTAGGTGACGATATGGGTATCGTTATTGGTAAAAGAGGCGAAACTCTTGATGCTTTGCAGCACCTTACAAGCCTTTATGTAAACTCTGATAAAGATTCTTTTATAAAGGTAAGCATTGATACAGAAGGATATAGAGAAAAAAGAATTAAAACTTTGCAGGATTTAGCTAAAAAATATGCTATAAAAGTTGCAAAAACCAAAAGAAACTATACATTTGAACCTATGAATTCTTATGAAAGAAGAATTATTCACGCATCACTTCAGGACGATAAATATGTAACTACTTACAGTATAGGTCAATCTCCCAACAGAAAAGTTGTAATTGCGTATGACAGAGAACAAAAATAGTAATTTTGAAAGGTTGCCTTAAAATATATGGCAGCCTTTTGTTGTTTATGATATTAAAAGAGGAGCTTTTGATTTTATGGATAAAACAATTGCGGCAATATCTACACCATCGGGCAAAGGCGGCATTGGAATAATAAGAATGAGCGGTATAAAAGCAATTAACATTGCTGACAAAATATTTAAAGGTTTTAAAGGTAAAAGTCTTTTAAATGTTAAAAGCCATACTGTGCATTATGGATATATATTAGATGGCGGAAAAAAGCTTGATGAAGTTTTAGTAACTGTTATGAGAGCGCCAAATACTTATACAAAAGAAGATATTGTTGAAATAAACTGTCATGCAAGTACATTTGGTGTAAAAAAAATATTAGAGCTTGTTTTAAAAAATGGTGCTGATTTAGCTGCTCCGGGTGAATTTACAAAAAGAGCATTTTTAAACGGCAGAATTGACCTTGCAAGTGCAGAAGCAGTTATAGATGTTATAAATTCAAAAACAAGCACCCAACATAATATTTCGGTTAATCAGCTTGGCGGAAGCTTATCGCAAAAAATCAACGAAATCAGAAATAATCTTTTGGACCTTACTGCAAATCTTAATGCGGTTATGGATTTTCCTGAAGAGGGCTTAGAGCCTCTTGGTGATAATGAATATTATGACGGTCTTGTTGCTATAAAAGAAAAAATAGAAAAGCTTCTTGCTACAAGTGTAAAGGGAAGAATTATAAAAGAAGGTATAAATACAGTTATTGCAGGTAAGCCAAATGTTGGAAAGTCATCTTTTTTAAATTACCTTTCTGGTTCCGATAGGGCAATTGTTACCGATGTTGAGGGCACAACAAGAGATGCCATTGAAGAAAATATAGATTTGGGAAATGTGCGTCTTAATGTGTTTGATACAGCAGGGATAAGAAATACCGATGATACTGTTGAAAAAATCGGTGTTGAAAAATCAAAAATGCTTTTGGAAAAAGCAGAGCTTGTTATATATATGCTCGACTCAAAAAAAGAAATAGATGATAATGATTTGGAAATTTATAATCTTGTCAATGATAAAAAGCTTATAATTCTTGCTAATAAAAGCGAGGATGGTATCGAAAAAAGCGTAAAGGATTTTTGTGCTGATAAAGAGAATGTTATTTATTGTTCGGTGAAAAAAGAGCAGGGTCTTGATGAAGTTAAAAATACAATTTTAAATATGTTTGATATGGGTGATCTTGAAGAAGATATGAGCGAAACTATTACAAATATTAGACACAAAGATTCACTTACCAAAGCACTTGCATCTGTAAAAAGCGCAATAGATGCGTTAAATCTTTCAATGCCTTTAGATATGACTTTTGTTGATATAGAAAACGCAATTTCGTCACTTGGAGAAATAACTGGTATGAGTGTGGGCGAGGAAATTGTTGACAGAATATTCCATTCATTTTGCGTTGGAAAATAATATTTTTACTTATTTGGAAGGAATGATATTTTATGGATTTATATACTGCCGGTGAATATGATGTTGCAGTTATAGGTGCAGGGCACGCAGGCTGTGAGGCCGCACTTGCATCAGCAAGGCTTGGTATGAAAACCATAATTTTTGCAATAAATTTAGATTCAATAGCAAATATGCCGTGTAATCCTTGTATAGGCGGAACTGCAAAGGGACACTTAGTTCGTGAAATAGATGCTCTTGGCGGTGAAATGGGAAAAAACACCGACAAAACCTTTATTCAGTCACGAATTTTAAATAAAGGAAAAGGCCCTGCTGTATATTCTCTTCGTGCACAGGCAGACAGAAGAAAATATCAGGAGGAAATGAAAAAAGTTTTGGAAAATCAACCAAACCTTGATATCAAGCAGGCAGAAATTATTGATATTGAGTTTGACGAGGATAATAATGTCAAATCGGTTGTAACACACCTTGGTGCAAAGTTTTTAACCAAAGCCGCAATTATTGCAACAGGTACATTTTTAAAAGGTAAAGTAATCGTAGGGGATGTAAGTTACTCAAGCGGTCCTGACGGAATATTTCCTGCAAACAGACTGTCTGATTCTTTAAGAAACAATAAAATAGACCTTATGCGCTTTAAAACAGGAACTCCTGCAAGAATTAACGCAAACAGTGTTGATTTTACTAAAATGGAAGTTCAATCGGGCGATGAAGATATAACTCCGTTTTCTTTTGAAACCGAAAATGTAGGTGAAAATAAGGTTGATTGTTATTTAACATATACAAATAAAGAAACTCATAAAATTATTATGGATAATCTTCACCGTTCACCGTTATATTCAGGACAGATTGAAGGTGTAGGGCCAAGGTATTGTCCTTCAATAGAAGATAAAATTGTGCGTTTTAAAGATAAAGAAAGACACCAGATATTTGTTGAGCCAATGGGTATTGATACTGCCGAAATGTATGTTCAGGGCTTTTCTTCAAGCCTTCCTGAAGATGTGCAGATGCAAATGATAAGAACACTTCCGGGACTTGAAAATGTAAAGGTAATGCGCACGGCTTATGCAATAGAATATGACTGCGTTGATGCAACAAATCTTTATGCAACGCTTGAATTTAAAGATTTTCCGGGGCTTTACGGTGCAGGTCAGTTTAACGGAAGCTCAGGCTATGAAGAAGCAGCAGCACAAGGTTTAATTGCCGGCATAAATGCTGCACTTAAAATAAAAGGAAAAGAGCCATTTATTTTAGACAGATCACAGGCTTATATTGGTACACTTATAGATGATTTAACTGTTAAAGGCACAAACGAGCCTTACCGAATGCTTACATCACGAAGTGAATACCGTCTTTTGCTAAGACAGGATAATGCTGACCTTCGTCTTACTCCTTTAGGATATGAAATTGGTCTTATAAGTGAAGAACGATATCAGAAATTCTTAGCTAAAAAGAAGGCAATTGAAGACGAAATAGAAAGAGCTAAAAAAACTGTTATTGCGCCTAAAGAAGAAGTAAATGACCTTTTGGAAAAGTATAACAGTACAAAAATAAAATCAGGCGTAAAACTTTCGGAGCTTGTAAAAAGACCCGAACTTGATTATAAAATTTTAAAACCAATCGACAAAACAAGACCGGAGCTTGACAAATATGTAGAAGAACAAGCATATATTCAGCTAAAATATGAAGGTTATATTAAAAAGCAGGTAGAACAGGTAGAGCAGTTTAAAAAGCTTGAGAAAAAGAAAATCCCCGATAATATTGAATATGCCACAATTCACGGGTTAAGGCTTGAAGCAAGACAAAAGCTTGATAAAATAAGGCCTCATTCAATTGGACAGGCATCAAGAATTTCGGGAGTTTCTCCATCAGATATAAATGTTCTTTTGATATATATTCAGACCCTGTAAGGAGGGATATTTATTAATACTATAAAAGATTTAATAAAAGAAAATCAGGATGAATTTTATAGTTTCTATTCGCTTTTGTGTGAATGGAATGAAAAAATTAATCTTACTGCTATAACAGAGGAATATGATGTTGCTACAAAGCATTTTTTAGATTGTCTTGCAATTTTTGATTATGTCAATTTTAAAGATGATGATAAAATAATTGACATCGGTTGCGGTGCAGGTTTTCCTTCTGTTGTTATGGGAATAAAAAACAAAAATATTAATATCACTCTTTTGGATTCTCTCAATAAAAGAATAACATTTTTAAATGAAGTAATAGAAAAGTTAAACCTTAAAAAGCTTTGTGCAATACATTCAAGGGCAGAAGATCTTGCAAGAGATAAAGAGCATAGAGAAAAATACAATTATGCTGTTTCAAGAGCCGTTGCAAATCTTACATCATTAACAGAGCTTTGTCTTCCGTTTGTTAAGGTAGGAGGATATTTTATTGCCCTTAAAGGTCCAAATGTTTCCGAGGAAATAAATGATGCTAAAAAGGCTATAAAACTTCTTGGTGGAGAACTTGAAAAGGTTGTAAATTACGAAATACCTACAACTGATTTAAAACATAATTTAGTATTCATAAAAAAAATATCGCCAACTTCGACTTATTATCCCAGAAAGAGTCCCAAACCGATAAAAGAACCGCTGAAATAAAGCGGTTTTTTTGTTTTTGTGTAAGAATTTTACGAACGATTTTATTTCCAATTTTTGTAAATTTGTGGTATGATAAGTATATAAAATATTACAAATGAGGTGTTTTATTAAGATGGAAATGATGTTTATGCCGTTAAAAAAGAATGATATTAAAAATAATGTCATAGAAGTTGAGTTAGATAAGATAAAACCGAATCCTTATCAGCCAAGAAAAATTTTTGATAATTCCTCAATAAAAGAACTTGCCGATTCAATAAAGGAATTTGGTATTATTCAGCCTGTATGTGTAAGAAGGGCAAAATGGGGTACATACGAACTTATTGCAGGCGAAAGAAGATTAAGGGCATGTCAGAGCCTTAATATGGAAAAGGTGCCTTGCATTATATCAGAAATGAACGATAACGACAGTGCATTAGTTGCACTTGTAGAAAACCTTCAGCGTAAAGACCTTACTTTTTTTGAAGAAGCAGAAGCTTATTTTCATCTTATTACCGAACATAGTTTAACACAGGAGGAGGTTGCTAAAAGAGTAGGCAAAAATCAGTCTACAATTGCAAATAAATTAAGACTTTTAAAACTTTCTAAAGAGGTCAAAAAAATTATAAAAGAAAATAATCTTACCGAGCGTCATGCAAGGGCACTTTTAAAAATTCCTGATGAAAAAATGCAGCTTTCTGTGGTAAAAAGAATTGTAAAGCATAATTACAATGTTTCGCAAACGGATGAAATAGTAGAAAATATTCTTGCAAAAATTACCGGAAAACTAAAAAAAGAAAAAATTATAAAAACGGCACTTTTAAAAGATGTGCGTATTTTTGCAAACACAATAAAAAAAGCAGTAAGCGTTATGCAAAAATCAGGCATCAATGCAGTAAGTGTGCAAAATGAGTGTGATACATATTATGAATATGTTATTAAAATACCAAAAAAATGCAAAAATTAATTGACATACATATTATATGATGATAAAATTATATACATTCAGAGCAGATATTGAGCGTTAAGTGTTAGAGAATGGGAGTAGAGTCTCTAAACGAAAAGATAAATAGATTATCTTGCGGTTTAATATTCCATCCACTGTATGTATTAATTTTATATGTACTTTGTGACTCCTGCTCAAAAAGAAAGGGAGTTTTTTTATGCGACAAAATGAGGTTACAAAAAAGGTTGTTTATACTGCGCTTTTGATTGCACTTACAGTAGCAATGCGTTATGCGCTAAGTATTATGCTTCCGTTTGCGGGAGTTAGCGGTATGAGAATTTCGCCGTCGGTGTTTTTTACCAAAATGCCCGCAGTGCTTTTTGGCCCTTTGTACGGTGCAATTTCGTCAGGCATTATTGATATAGTGTGCCTTATTGTAAAGCCTGAAGGAAGCTTTATTCCGTATCTTACATTAACTGCAATTCTTGGCGGTTTTATTTGTGGCTTTTTGTGGAAAAATATTGAAAATATCAATAAAAGAAGCTTCAAAATTGTATTTGGTGCAGTATTTTCGATTATAGGTGTTTTAGGAGTTGTAAACACTATAGCTGCAAGCTTTTTTAAAGACAGTGCCTATACTTTAATGCTTCTTTCAATAGGCGAAAAACGCTATTGGTTTTTAAGTATAGGACTTATATGTGCGTCTGTATTTGGAATAATCCTTCTTTTGACAGATTACTTTGTTTCAAAAAAAGATAGTGATTCTTTATTTATAAAGCTTTTGTGTGTGCTTTTAATTGCAAATATAATTGTAACAACTCTAAATACTTTTGTATTAAGAATATATTTTCCTGCATTAAATTCACTTTCGTTTATGGTGTTTTACATTCCGCGTCTTGTAGAAGAGGTAATTGTTACTGTTTTGCAAGCATACATTATGGCATATCTTTTAAAATTACTTAATAAGACAAAGCTTATAAAACTTTAATTTTTTTGTTTTTTGGAGAATACACTTATGTCAAACAGATTTAATAATTCATTTGATTTATATAAAAGAACACTTCGTATTGCTATACCTGTTATGGTGCAAAATCTTATAACAAACTTTGTTGCACTTATAGATAATATTATGGTTGGCAGGGTAGGAACAGAACAGATGTCGGGCGTTGCTATTGTAAACCAGATTCTTTTTGTTTTTAACCTTGCGGTGTTTGGAGCAGCATCAGGGGCTGGGATTTTTTGTGCTCAGTTTTTTGGTAAAAAAGATTACGAAGGTGTTAGAAATACTTTCCGTTTTAAAATACTTACTGTTTCTTTAATTTCTGTTATAGGGATTCTTATATTTTTTCTTTTTGGAGATAATTTGATAGTAAAATTTTTGCATGATGCCGACAAGGGAATTGACCTTGAAAAAACTTTTATGTATGCAAAAGATTATCTTTTGGTTATGCTGATAGGTCTTTTGCCGTTTGCGCTTGAACAGGCATATTCCGGAACTTTAAAAGAAGGTTCAGTTGCCATTTTGCCAATGATTGCGGGAATATGTGCAGTTGCTGTAAATACGGTTTTAAACTATTTTCTTATTTTTGGTATAGGACCTTTTCCAAAACTTGGCGTTGAAGGTGCGGCACTTGCAACAATAATATCAAGATTTATTCAGTTTTTTATTGTATTTTTCTGGACGCATTTAAATTCAAAAAGGCTTATGTTTGTTAAAGGACTTTATAAAACATTTAAAATACCAAAAGACCTTGCAAAAAGAATAATTAAAAAAGGATTAATTCCGCTTGTTGCAAACGAGTGCCTGTGGGGTGCAGGCGTTGCAACACTTACATGGTGCTATTCAATGCGCGGAATTGATGTTGTAGCATCACTTAATATATCAAATACAGTTGTAAACCTTTTTAATGTAATGTATATTGCGTTTGGTGCAGGTGTTTCGGTTGTTGTTGGACAAATGCTTGGTGCAAACGATATTGACGCAGCTAAAAAAGGTGCACCTAAATTAATTGGATTTGCAGGGTTTATGTGTGTTTTAATTGCACTTGTTATGGCGCTCTTTTCAAAGGCTTTTCCTGCAATATATAATACCACAGATTCTGTTCGCTTTTTGGCAACAGTATTTATTATTGAAAGTGCAATTTTTATGCCGGTACATTCAATGCTTCATTCAACATACTTTATTCTGCGTTCAGGTGGTAAAACCTTAATAACATTTATTTTTGACAGTGGTTTTTCGTGGGTAATAGTTGTACCTGTTGCGTTTTGTCTTGTTAATTTTACAAAACTTAATGTTGTTTATGTTTATTTTAGTTGTCAGATGGCTGAAACTCTTAAGTTTATTCTTGGAATTTTTCTTATTAAAAAAGGTGTCTGGCTCTCTAATATTGTGTCGGAATAAAATTATAAAAAATGTTAAAGAATACTATTGAAAATGTTTTATTGGTGTGATATAATTTTAAATGTAAAGTATCCCTGCTTAGTTCGTAAAATGAGGATTATATTTTAACCAACACATTCAAAAAGGAATTCTGACTCTTCTTGCGGCTGTAGACCATGCATTATTATTATTTCTTAGCAAGGGAACAAAAACAAGAAGGCAGTTGTCCACCTGTTTATAAACAGGTTAGAAATGTATCCCAAGTTCTTTTAGAACTTTTACGGCTCGGTGGGGCAAATATAAAACAGAGGCGAAAGCCATATTTTTAATAGCCAAACTTTTTGTAAGTTTGGCTATTTTGATTTGAATATTTTGCCCAAAAACTCCAAATATTATTTTGGGGTGAATAAATTTGAAAAAATATTTTAAATTTGCTATAATAGGAATAATTGTAGGTATATGTAATGGTCTTTTTGGTTCGGGTGGAGGTACTGTTGCAGTGCCATGTATGGAAAAATTTTTAGGTGTTGAAAAAAAGAAGGCGCACGCAACCGCAATAGCACTTATTTTACCACTTACAATTGTAAGTATATTTTTTTATACCCAAAAAGGCTATTTTGATTTTAAACTTGTGTGGCAAACATCAATTGGCGGTGTTTTTGGCGGAGTTTTAGGTGCATATATTTTAAAAAAGTTAAAGCCTGATACTATTGCAAAAATTTTTGGCATATTTTTAATAATAGCAGCAATAAGGATGGTGTTTAAATGATAATAACCATTATTGCAGGCTTTTTATCAGGTATTATAAGTGGAATGGGAGTTGGCGGAGGTGCTGTTCTTATTCCGGCACTTACATTCTTTTTAGGCGTAAATCAGCATGTTGCGCAATGCACAAATCTTTATTATTTTATTCCTACGGCAATTGTGGCACTTTTAGTGCATATAAAAAATAAAAATATAATGTTTAAAACCGCAGTACCTCTTATTATATTTGGCATATTGGGAAGTGTTATAGGATCATTTGTTGCGGTAAACATATCAACAAAAGTTTTAAGAAAAATATTTGCAGTTTTTTTATTTTCAATGGGAATAAACCAGTTATTTACAAAAAACAAGACATAAGGGGAGATTTATTTTGTTGTCAAGACCTGTTTATAATCCAAAATTTGAGCTTTTCAAAAAAGCGATTATAGGAAAAAAAGTAGGCGTTTTAGGAGTTGGAGTAAGCAATTTGCCGGTTATTGAGCTTCTTAATAATCTTGGTGCAATTGTTTATGCATTTGACAAAAAAGAAGAAAAAGATTTTGATGAAAAGGCGCTTGAAATTTTGCACAGTAATACAAAAGGCGGATGCGTTTTAGGTAAAGGATACCTTGATAATCTTAATGATGTGGATATAATTATTAAAACACCCGGAATTCGTCCTGATATCCCGGAACTTGTTAAAGCAGAAGAGAATGATGTTGTTGTTACAAGCGAAATGGAAATATTTTTAAGCATTTGTCCCTGTAAAATAATTGGTGTAACAGGCAGTGACGGAAAAACAACTACTACAACGCTTATTTACGAAATTTTAAAAGCAAACGGATATAACTGCCATGTTGGCGGAAATATTGGAAAACCACTTTTGCCGGTAATAGAATTCATCGACCCTAATGATATTGCAGTTTTGGAGCTTAGCAGTTTTCAGCTTCAGACAATGCAAACAAGCCCTGAAATATCGGTTGTGACAAATGTTGCACCAAATCATCTCGATTATCACAAGGATATGGATGAATATACAAATGCAAAGAAAAACATTTTCTTAAATCAAAATCATACAGGAAAACTTATTATAAATAGTGAAAATGCCATAACTAATTCTTTTGAAGATGATGCTGTGGGAGAAGTTGCAAAATTTTCGCTTCATAACAGGGTTTCACATGGAACACACATTTACAGGGGAAAAATTTATTATGATGACGAAATGGTTTTAAATGTAAAAGATATTATTCTTCCGGGTGAGCACAATGTTGATAACTATCTTGCTGCAATTTGCGCAACATATCCTCTTGTAGATACTTCATCAATTGTAAAGGTAGCAAAAACCTTCGGTGGAGTAGCTCACAGACTTGAGTTTGTAAGAGAGTACAAAGGTGTTAAATTTTATAACGATTCTATTGCAAGTTCACCTACAAGAACAACAGCAGGATTAAAATCTTTTGATGATAAGGTTATTTTGATTGCAGGTGGCTATGACAAAAAAATTCCGTTTGATGGTTTTGGAAAAATAATTCTTGAAAAAACAAAAGGTGTTATGCTTATTGGTGACACCTCAAATAAAATAAGATGTGAGATTGAACAAGAGAGCGAAAAACAGGGTAAAACAATTCCGCTTGTTGGATGCAATACACTTGAAGAGGCGGTAAAAAGCGCATTTGCTCTTGCAAAAGATAACGATGTTGTACTTCTTTCGCCTGCATGTGCAAGCTTTGATATGTTCAAAAATTTTGAAGAAAGAGGCAATGCTTTTAAACAGATTGTCGCTTTGTTAGGTCAAGAGGAATAATAGATATGATAATAGAAAACATTAAAAAACTGTCAGAAATATGTGCAGTTTCCGGTAATGAAAAAAAAGCTTCGCAAGAAGTTTTTAAAATGTTTGAAAAATACTGTGACAATGTATATACCGATGCTTTAGGAAGTGTTATCGGTGTAAAAAAAGGATTGAACTCCAATAGTAAGGTTATGATTGAAGCTCATATTGATGAAATTGGTATGATGGTTACAAAGATAACTGATGAAGGCTTTATAAAGTTTACAAATATTGGCGGAATAGACACAAGAATTCTTCCGGGAAATGAAGTGATAGTTCACTCAAAAGAAGAACTTTTTGGAGTTGTGGGAGCAATTGCACCGCATCTTTTGAGTGTAGATGATTTAAATAAACCTGTTCCAAAAGACAAGCTTTTTATTGATGTCGGTTTAGATGCCGATGAAGCAAAAGAAAAAGTTTCGGTAGGGGATTTAATTACTTTTAAATCAGAAACAACCGTGCTTAATAAAAAATATATTGCTGCAAAAAGTCAGGATGACAGAGCAAGTATCTGTGCTATTTTAGAGGTTCTTGAAAATCTTAAAGATAAAAAGCTTCCGTTTGATTTGTATGTTGTAGGCGCAGTTCAGGAAGAAGTTGGATTAAGAGGAAGTGCAACTGTTACTTATGCAATAGACCCCGATATTGCAATTGCAATAGATGTTTGTCATGGCGATACTCCTGATGCATCAGATTCTACCTTTAAGCTTGGTTCTGGATGTGTTCTGGAGGTTGGCCCAAATATTTCTAAAAAGCTTTCAAATCATATTATAAAAGTTATGGATGAAAATAAAATAAAATATTCTGTTGAAGCTTGTGGCGGAAATACAGGAACAGATGCGTGGGCAATGCAGATTGCAAAAAACGGAGTTCCTACTGCACTTTTTTCAATACCATTAAGATATATGCATACACAGTATGAGGTATCAAGCGTTGAAGATATAAATTCAACCTCAAATGCAATATGTGCATTTTTAACTTCATTTGAAAGTGTAGGTGATATATTTTGCTAAAAACTTTAACTGAATTTAATGCTGTGTCGGGCGATGAAGATAATTTAAGAAATTTTTTAGTAAATGAGATAAAACCGTATGCAGATGATATAAAAGTTGATATAACAGGCAATATTATTGCATTTAAAAAAGGAAAAAAATCTGATGGAAGTGTTAATGTTGTAGCAGCGCATATGGACGAAGTTGGTTTTATTATAACCAAAATCGAAGAAAACGGATTTTTGCGCTTTGAAGAAGTGGGGGGTATAAGCGATGCAATACTTCTTACGCAAAAGGTTGAAATAGGTGATAAAAGAGTAAGCGGAATTTTAGGCGTAAAAGCTGTTCACCTTCAGTCTAAAGACGAAAGACAAAATCTTATCAAAATGAAAAATATGTATATCGACATTGGCGCAAACTCAAAAGAAGAAGCTGAAAAAAAGGTTAAAATAGGCGACTATGTTGCATTTGCATCACGATATACAGAGTTTGGAAATGATAAAATAAAAGCAAAAGCACTTGATGACAGAGTTGGTGTGTATGCAATTTTAAACTTAATAAAAGAAGAATATGAATCAGATATTTATTTTTGTTTTACAACGCAGGAGGAAACAGGTCTTAGAGGCGCAAAAATACTATCTCACCGAATAAATGCCGATACCTGTCTTATATTGGAGGGTACAAATGCAGCCGATGTAGAAGGCGTTAAAGAGCACGAAAGAGTTACTTGTCTTGGTGATGGCCCTGCATTATCTGTTATGGACAGAGCATCAATTTCAAACATAAAGTACAATGATTTTATCAAAAAACAAGCCGATGAAAACAAATTAAAATATCAGCTTAAAAAGACACTTAATGGCGGAAATGATGCAGGCAGTATGGCGTATGGTGCAAATGGGTGTATGACTGCAGTTTTGTCACTTCCTACACGATATCTTCATTCACCAATAAGTGTTGCGCAAAAAAGTGATATCGACGATTTAATAAAACTTTCAGAGTGTGTGCTTAAAAACATTCACAAATTATGCCCTGTAAGAAAAGAGGTTATAAAATAATGCTTGATTTACAAAAACTTATAAATACTTATGGCATATCGGGTGATGAGGGCGAAATATCCGATTTAATCGCATCACTTACAAAGGATTATGCTACTGAAGTTTATAAAGATATTTTAGGAAACCTTGTTGTCCATAAAAAAGGAAACGGCAAAAAGCTTATGTTTGCCGCACATATGGACGAGATTGGTATAATGGTAACATATATAGACGATAATGGATTTATCCGTTTTGGTATGGTAGGCGGTGTTGATAAATACAACTGCCTTTATCAGCGTGTAAAATTTAAAAACGGCACAGTTGGAGTAGTTGGATACGAAGAAAAGATAAGCGATATTAAAAATATAAAGGTTTCAAATTTGTATATTGATATTGGCGCAAAAAACAGAGAGGAAGCCGAAAAAATGGTGAGTGTAGGGGATACTGCCGTTTTTCTTGGCGAATGTATTGTTCAAAACAATCGTGTAATAAGCCATGCACTTGATAACCGTATTGGCGTTTATGTTCTTATAGAAGCAATAAAGAGAATAAAAAACAACAAAAACGATTTGTATTTTGTGTTTACCGTTCAGGAAGAGGTGGGTTTAAGAGGTGCAAAAACCTCTGCGTTTTCTATTGAACCGGATTATGCAATTGCTGTGGATGTTACCGACACAGGTGATACCCCCGAGTGCAATGTTATGGCAGTTTCTCTTGGAAACGGTGCTGCAATAAAAATAAAAGACAGCTCTGTTTTGTGTAATAGAGAAGTTGTGGATGCGCTTAAAGAATGTGCAAATAAAAACAAAATAAAATATCAGCTTGAGGTACTTGAGGCGGGCGGTACAGATGCAGGTGCAATCCACCTTACAAAAGGCGGTATAAAAACAGGTGCAGTTTCGATTCCTGTAAGATATATCCATACCCCTTGCGAAACGGCTGATTTGTGTGATGTTGAAAACGCAATAAGCTTAATAGAAAAAATAGAGTTTTAAATAACGAGATAACCCCTTCAAATTTCACTTTGAAGGGGTTATCCTTTGTTATGTAAGATTTGTTTGGCGACAATAGAGCCATGTAAAAAACTATGTATAAATCAAAAAATGCGCAGCATAAGCTACGCATGAAAAATACATAGCTCTTTGTCGCGAAACAAATTCAAAACACCATTACGAAAGCGTGTGAAAATAGAGCCTGTATTTTTACCAAAAAGTAAAAATACACCCTTCCGCAATGTTTATATGAATTTATTTCGCAATTTAATTATATCATATATTAAGCTTCAGGTCAAGAAAATAATATCATTTTAAATAAATATCTGATACAGAATTTGTGATTTGTTAAATTCAGGATATGCATCTTTTACATCAGAAAACAACATGTTTTCCATGGCAGAAATATATTGCTTAACAGCTTTTATACAAAAGTCGGTATCATCTTTTGAAACTATTATTTGAGGTTTTACAAATTTTAAAACTTCTTCAGGTAAAAGATTTTTTGTGTTATGTTCAACAAAATGAGAAGACTCGTTTTTGACTGTTACATCAAACTCATAATTGTATAGTTCGTATATACCGCCATTATCACTTAATAAATAAGGTGTAATAAGAAAACTTTCGTTTGATGATTTTGTTGACAATAGGTGTATAAAATGTTTAATGTTAGTTTGCGAAATGTATGTTCCGTTTCCTCGTTTTATATTCCCTATTTGTGCCTCAGTTTGTTTTATTATACTTTTAATATTCATGTTTTTATTCTCCGAGAGTTTTATATTTTTCGTTTAATTCTGTAAGCATAATAAACAATTTTGTAGGATTTTGTATGTTCCAGCCCCATACAGTAAATGCATTTGCAAACGAAACGAGAAATCTTTCTTCTTTTGGTGGGAAGCCTTTTTTATCGGTCATAGTCAGCAAATTATTTAACTCTGGAATAATAAAATCTTCTAATTGTTCTTGCGTGCTTTCACCAAGTATGTTGTTTTTTCTTTTAAATAATTCATTTTCACAAAGTATAATTACTTTTTCTAAATCTTTTTTGAAATTGTTCATATTTTATTACCTCACTTTTTTAGTAATTTGGAAGGATATAAAATTTATAATGAATATTTGCGTCTTTTAACTTCGACTTCATATTCCCCAAAATTAGAAAAAGTTTCTTTAACTTCAGATATTGGAAAGACAGCATCGTAATTATCGTTATCAGATATTGTTATTACTTCTGAAAACCATACATCCCTTGAAAACATAATTGTTTTATTTACTGTTTTTATAATTATTGCTTGGTCGTACGAAAATTTATATTTGCCATTGTTTACACTTATAAAATCATTTATGATTTCTATAGTAACAATATTTTCTTCAATATCAAAATTTTTTAAAGGAGTATCGCAATAAGGCTTAAAATTTGAATTAGATTTTTTACATTCAAAAACTGCGAATTCTTCATTTTCATCAAAAAACAAATCTTCTTTTAAAAAATTTGTAATTTCTAAAGAAATTTTATCTGTATTTATTTTTAAATTACCTCCTACTAAGTTGAAGACTTCACCACATTCGTAAGAAATGAATTTTGTGTTTTTTAAATTTTTCAATAATTCTATCATATTTTTATCTAATGTTGCGTTTGTCATTGTTATATCCTCTTTTAATATTACAATTTTTTAGTGGTTCTAATTACACTTACTTTGTTTTCACCTTCATCAGACCAATCTTCAATAACATTGTTAATCGTATAAATATTATCAAATTCTTTATCTAAAGATATATTTATAGTTTCACTAAAAAACCAATCTCTGGAGAAAATATACTTGTGATTACATGTTTCAATAATTATTGCCATATCAAAATCAATATCGTATTCTCCGTCATTTATAGAAATACGATCTTCTACAATATAAACTGATAATATTTTTTCGTTTATCAAATGTTTTTTGCAAGGTTCTTCGCAATATGGCTTGAAAGGTTCGTTTAAAGATTTTTTTTCACATGCAAAATATGAAATATCTTCTGTTGAATCAAAAAAAGGCAATTCTTTAACTTCATTCAAAAATTCTATTGCAAAACTGTCTAAATTTATTTGAAAATTACCATAAGCTTCGTTTTGAACCATATTTCCGTATTCATAAGAGCAAAAAACATGCCCAACCATACTTTTTATATATTCCAACATATCATTTGAAAATTTTGCTTTAACCATATTAATTATATCCTCCTTATTTAACGAAATGAATTTTTTGTTTTTTTACTCCCGAATATATTGTGATTTTTATTTCAATAGCCGGACTGTTCGGTGTAGATGTTTTTACACGATATATCACTCGGGAACCATCATCAAAAATTGTTTGTACTCCCTTACCATTCGGTAAAGGTTTCTCAATACCACCTTGACTCAAATTTTTATAAAAATCAGCAGATGTTTTTATTGGGTCATCACTTTCAATTACACTACAGTTTTTACCTTTTTTTCCAAAATATCCGTTTGCATTTATTGGATATTCTTTTTCCATTTTTCTAACATTATCGCTAATAGTAGAAATTTTGTTTGTATATTTAATGCTATCCGCTAAATTATCAGTTTTCTTTGCTGCATCAATTACTTCGTCAGAATATTTTAAACTGCCAATTACAGGTAGCAATGAAGCTGCATCTAAAATGGTTTGCAGAGCATGTGAAGGCGTAAGCTTAAAGTTTGTTATATCATATATTAAGTCTCTTATATCAGCAGGTAAATCAAATCCCAAAAAACCTAATGCAATTTGACCTATTGTTCCAAGTAGTGTAGCATCGTTTGAATAGTTACCTAAAACTATTTGTTTTATAGATGTCTGCAAATAATTTAGTTCTGATAATGTGTCGTTTTCTTTTTCTTCATTTGTAACATTAAATACAACATTTCCGTTATTATCTATAATTTGTATTATACAGTCACAATTGGGGTGAAACGGCGGAAGATTTATGCCGATTTCGCCTTCAGAAATGAGAAGCTTTTTGCCATCTAAATTATTGCATTCTTCACAATTGTCGCCATTTGTTTTTATTTGATAATATTTAAAGCCTTTATCCTGATAATCCCATAGTAGCATATACTGTTTCATCTGTCCAGCACTTTCGGTTAAAAAACTGTTCAATGAAGTTATCCTTTTTGTCAATATGTTTTGCATACGGGATATAACATTTTTTGTATCATTGCTTTGCAATATTTGTAAGTTTAGTTCTTTGAGTATAATATTTTTTGTGTTATCCATAGATTTCTTTAAGTTTTCATTAAATTGTTTTACAAATATTTCGGATCTTTCTCCATATTTTGAAAGTTGTGTACGGGTAGTTAAGCTTAAATCAAATTCTTTGTAGAATTCTTCTATGAAGTTATTGATTTTTGGAACCAGTACATCATACGGAAAAATTAAATCGGTTTTTATTTTTCTTTGCAAAGATGTGTCAAGAAATTTTCTGTCTGGTATAATGATGTTGCTTTTCATTTTAGATAATATGTTTTCTGTGTTATCTAACGCAAAAACGCTGTATGTATATGCAATTTCATCTAAAATGGATTTTTTGAAGTTTTCTGAAATTTTTTCAAATACAATATCGTTCATTTAATCATCCTTTCTTTGGTGGTTGATTGTATTGTAAGTATGTGAAAACGGAATTTTAGGAAAAACAAAAAACTCCCATAAGGGAGTTTTTATATCGTCAGCGTTCCTTCCTGACTTTCTACAAGAATTAAAATTTTCTCTTCATTTCCTGTTTCGGCATTTACATAAATAAGATAGGTTTTATCGTTAAATTTTCCTTTAAACTCATAGCAAAGAACTTCTGTTTTATCATCTTTTGGAATATACGCCATACCTTGTGAAACAATTTCAATATTACCGCTTATCTTTGCCTTTGCTTCGTCAATTGTAAGATTTATATTGCCAATTAGTCTTTCGTCTTGGTGCGCCATAATATATCCCTGACACTCAAAACCAAGTATTTCTCCGTTATCAAGTGCAACTTTAACTTTTACAAGGTCAGGATACATTACAATGTTATCCTGAACATAAGCATAGTTTATGGTTGCAATGTTGTTTCCAATTTCCCAGTACGATTCTTTCATTGAATAAAACTTGTGCTTTTTTAAAGTTTCTGCTCCCTTTTTTATTGCATCGTTAATGCTTATCTCACGCTTTACTACATTGCGGTTTTTAAGCATATACAAAACTCTTCCGCCCTGTTTGGTAATTTCAATATAAGCATCGTCATTTGAAGAGGCGGTGGCAGAAAAAATATAGGTTTTAATGTTGGCATTTCCTTCGCCCCGGAATGTAATTTTTTCTGGATTACCCAAAAACTCACTTGCAATACTTTGTGCATGCGCTCTTGTTACATTGTTTGAATTTTTCAATAGCTTTGATGACATTTTATTTATGTGGTCAGAAAAAGGACCGTCATAAATAAGTGCAGGATATTCTTCAAAATCTTTTTCTATATCTTCCATAGATGATCCAATATCGAGTGTTTTGTTTTCTTTTGCAATGGCTTCGTTTGCCGATTTCGAGATGTTAAAGCTTAAGTTCCCAGAATAAAGCTCATTTTGAAGAGAGTAGAGTGTATCGGTTAATGTAGACGCATATTTCGAAAGATTTTCCATCTGGTCTTTTTCTTTGGTGCTGATTGTTTCGCCTCTTAAACTTTTTTGCGCAAGCGAGTATGTGTAATCTCCAACCTGTGACAAAAATTTTGCTGTGTTGTCTATTTCTATGTGCGAAATTGGAAGCTCACCTAAGTTTGCCTGAGCAAAGGTAGCTTTTCGGTAAATTTCGTTTGAAAGGTCGTTTAAAACAGTAGGTGAATTCGACACAATTCCTTTTGAAAGTGATGTGTCAATGTCATTTACGCAGTCCACAAGTTGCAAAAATGAGCGTGTGTATACATCATTTAACTGTCTTTCAAGATTTTCGCCTGTTCTGTATTTAGCAATTGCAACACCGCCGGTTATTAAAAGAAGAAGTGTTACAAGAAGTAAAAAATATTTTATAGAACTATTTTTGTTTGGAATGTCCATTTATAAAATTCTTCCTTTCAGGTTAATTATTTTGCAAATGTGTGGTTTCCCAAAACCTTAACAACAGGTCGTGAGTATATCCACTTGTTTGTGGTTTTTGCAGGATTATAGTAGTATATTGCCCCACCTGAAGGGTCCCAGCCGTTAAGTGCATCCTGACACGCCTTATATACCGTAGATGAACGGTCAAGATATGCGTGTATCTGCCCGTCTGTTACTGCGGTAAATGCCCCAGGCTGATAAATCACCCCTGCAATTGTATTTGGAAATGATGGATGCTTAACCCTGTTTAGAATAACTGCGGCAACGGCAACCTGTCCTTCATATATTTCGCCTCTTGCTTCGCCGTTTACAGCTCTTGCAAGAAGGTCTAAATTTTGTTGATATGTGCTTGCAAAAGCTAAATCGTTACTCTTTTTTGGTAAAAATGGGATTGATATAATACACGAAAACAAAAGAATAAATAAAGTTGTTATAAATATCTTTTTTTTCATATTTCTTTCTCCTTTTTATTTTTGTATTAGATATTTTTGATAAAAACCAAAAAAATATACATATATTCCGCATATTTGAATTTTTAAAATAATATAGATTTAAAAACAAACAAAATGAAAGAGGAGAAACCTATGGAAAAGAATTTAAAAGGCGTAAAAACAGAAATACTTCATAATCTTATTATGGAAAACAGAGCAAAACTTTCGGTGTCAGGAGTAGAAGATGTAGAAAGCTATAATGAGGAAGAAATTATTCTTCATACCCAAATGGATACACTTGTTATAATGGGGTGCGACTTAAAAATAAACAAGCTTAGTGTTGATACAGGTGAAGTTGCAATAGAAGGAAATGTTGATAGTTTAAGATATATAACTTCAAGTAAAAACAGAGGCTCTTTATTTAGCCGTATATTTAAATAACTGAAAGGATTATTTTAATGGAGCTGTATTTTACCACAGAGGCACTAAGCTTTTTATTGACTCTTATTGGCGGAGCTATTATGGGACTAATTTCCGATATATTTCGTATTATAAAAAAGACATCACAAAAAAGTGTAATATTTTATACAGTAAACGATATAGTAATGTGGATTGTTTTATCCTTTGTTGCTTTTGAAACCATATTTGTTGTAAATAGTGGTATGGTAAGATGGTATGAAATAGTTGCACTTATTTTTGGATTTATTATATATACCATGACACTTAGCAAATATTTTGTTTTATTAGCGGAATTTCTAATAAAAATTTTAAAAAGAATAATAAGCATCATTGTCAAAATGTTTTCAATAATATTTTTAATTGTAAAAAAGCCCTTCGTAATAGTTTATATTTGGTTAAAATCACAAAAAAACAAATTTAAAATTATGAAAAATAAACAAAAATTAAATTTTGAACAAATAAATCGCATTTTTCGCAAAAATTAGCTTTACAAGTTGGAAAATATGATATATAATATAAATGGTTTAATTATGGGTATTTGTTTATTTTTACAGTTTTGAATGTTTATGGAGGACACACAATGCTAAAACGCAGAATCAGAAAAAAATTGACTGTTAACAAAGTAATAGCCTTGATTTTTTTATGTGCGGTTGCCGTTATTCTTATAAAACAACAAAGCAATATAAATTATTATAATAATAAAATTTCTAATCTTAAATCGCAGATAGCAGCAGAAGAAGAATTGTCAGAAGATCTTAAAAAGAAAAGTGCAATTTATTCTTCCGATTATTATATAGAAAAAGTTGCAAGAGATGAGCTCGGGCTTGTTATGCCTGACGAAAAAGTGTTTATTGATGCAAGTGCAAATTAGGCCCTTGTTAAATAGCATTTCGAGCTTTAAGGAGGAAATTTTTACTAATGCAGGTTGAAGTCGGCAAAATCTATGATGGCAAAATTACAGGTATTACAAATTTCGGTGCTTTTGTTGATATCGACAAAGAAACAACGGGACTTGTACATATTTCAGAAGTGGCTTTAGAGTATGTTAAAGACATTAAAGAGCATTTAAAAGTTGGGCAAGATGTTAAAGTTAAAGTGGTTTCTGTTGATGAAAAGGGCAAAATTGGTCTTTCTATAAAACAAGCACTTAAAGAGATAGAAGCCTCTAAGCCAAAACGCCCTGCAGAATTTAGCTGGGATACTCAGGTAGAAGATATTTCGTTTGAGGAAAAGCTTAACAAATTCAAACAGGCCAGCGAAGAGAAAATGCACGATTTAAAGCGTAGTATGGAACCTAAAAGAGGTTCTAATAGAAAAAATTATTAATAGTTTTTTATGAACGCCTTAAAAGGCGTTCTTTTTATTTGCAAAAACTAAAATTTGCTCTTGATAAACTTATTAAAAAAAGGTATAATGTATAATAGTGTATTATCGAATAAAACAAGATTCAGGCAGGTGACTTAAAATGTCAGTAAATGATAAAAAAATAATTGATATAGAGTTAAAAGATAAAGAAATCATTGAAGAAAAAAAGCAAACAGACTTTAAGAAATCTAAACGAAAAGTATTGCCAGTTTTGCCTTTAAGAGGACTTCCTGTTTTTCCGTATATGATACTTCATTTTGATGTAAAAAGAACATTTTCGGTAAAAGCATTGGAAGAAGCTGTTGTGGAAAATCAGATTATTTTTCTTGTTGCACAAAAAGACCCTCTTGTTGAAAAAGTGGAAAAAGAGGATTTATTTACCGTTGGAACTGTTGCTCGTATAAAACAGGTTTTAAAGCTTCCTCAAAATGATGTGAGAGTGCTTATTGAAGGTATAAGTCGTGCAAGAATACTCAATTTTGTTTCGCAGGATCCGTATTTTGAGTGTGAAATAGAAGAATTTGAATCTTTACAGGATGAATCTGAAGAGAAAAAAATAGAAAATGAGGCAATGATCCGCAAAATTAAAAATATGCTTGCGGTATATTATGATGCAAATCCAAAATTTTCGGTTGAATCGGTAAAATCAATGATAAACATAACCGAGCCGGCTGAATTTTCAGATCTTGTAAGTGCAAATGTGAATTTTGATATTGATGATAAACAGGCATTGCTTGAAGAATTTGATGTAAACAAACGTCTTGAAAAGCTAATAGTTCTTCTTGATAAAGAAATAAAAATATTGTCGGTTGAACGTGATATAAATCGCAAGGTAAAGGGCAATATTGATAAAAACCAAAAAGAATTTTATTTAAGAGAACAACTTAAGGTTATTCAAAGTGAGCTTGGTGATAAGGATGGAATGGAGCAGGAGGCAAGTGAGCTTGAAGATAAGCTTATAAGTAATAACGTTCCAGATTTTGTTCTTGAAAAAGCTAAGAAAGAGCTTTCAAGGATGGTTAAAATGCAGTCTGGTAATCCCGAAGCATCGGTTATAAGGAATTATGTTGAATGGCTTTGTGATATTCCATGGAGCATAAGGACCGAAGAAAACGACGATATAGAAAATGCCAAGAAAGTTCTTGATGAGGACCATTTCGGTCTTTTAAAAGTAAAAGAGAGAATTTTAGAGTATCTTGCAGTAAGAAAACTTTCGGGAAATTTAAAATCACCAATCATATGTCTTGTAGGACCTCCGGGAGTAGGTAAGACCTCAATTGCTTCATCTGTAGCAAGGGCATTAAACAGAAATTATGCAAGAATTTCTCTTGGTGGTGTAAAAGACGAATCCGAAATAAGAGGTCACAGAAAAACATATATAGGATCTATGCCCGGAAGAATTATTTCTGCTTTGAAACAGGCAAAATCAAATAACCCTCTTATACTTTTGGACGAAGTTGACAAAATGAGCCGTGATTTTAAAGGTGATCCGTCGTCGGCACTTTTAGAGGTGCTTGATGCAGAACAGAATTTTTCATTCCGTGACCATTATATTGAGCTTCCGTTTGATTTGTCAAATGTGCTGTTTATTACGACTGCAAATTCACTTGAAACGATTGACAGACCTCTTCTTGACAGAATGGAGGTTATAAATATTTCAGGTTACACCGACGAAGAAAAACTTAATATTGCCAAAAATTATCTTATTCCAAAACAGATAAAATTAAACGGGCTAAAAAAATCAAATGTAAAATTCTCAGACTCTGCAATAATTTCAATAATAAACAACTACACACGTGAGTCAGGTGTTCGTTCTTTGGAAAGAAAAATTGCTGCTGTTTTAAGAAAAGTTGCAAAAATTATTGTAAGTGGCGAGAAAAAAAGTGTGTCTGTAAGTGAAAAGAATATAGAAAGTTTTCTTGAGAGAAAAATATATCTTAATAATGAAAAAAATGACGAAAGCGAAGTTGGTATTGCAACGGGGCTTGCGTGGACTCAATATGGCGGTGATACACTTTCGATTGAGGTGAATGTATCTAAAGGAACAGGTAAAATTGAGCTTACAGGTTCGCTTGGTGATGTTATGAAAGAATCTGCGATGGCTGCAATAAGTTATACTCGTTCTTGTGCTAAAGAATATAATATCAATGAGAATTTTTACAAAGAAAACGACATTCATATTCATGTTCCTGAGGGAGCTACCCCAAAGGATGGCCCTTCAGCAGGTATTACAATGGCAACTGCGCTTATTTCAGCACTTTCGGGTAAAAGAGTTAAAAAAGATGTTGCTATGACAGGCGAAATAACTCTTCGTGGCAGGGTTTTACCTATTGGCGGATTAAAAGAAAAGGTTCTTGCTGCGTTCAGAATTGGAATAAAAACAATAATAATTCCTTGTGAGAATGAACGCGACTTAATCGATATTCCCGAAAACATAAGAGAAAAAATCAATTTTGTCATTGCAAAAAATATGCAAACAGTTCTGACTTTTGCACTGGAGGAATAAAAATGAATCTTAATAACGCAGCCCTTACTATTTCGGCGGTTACTCCAAAGCAGTATCCAAAAGAAAAATTAATGGAAATTGCTTTTGCAGGAAGGTCGAATGTAGGTAAATCATCACTTATAAATAAGCTTTTAAACCGAAAAAGTCTTGCAAGAGTAAGTTCAAAACCTGGCAAAACTGCAACAATAAATTTTTATAATATAGATAATACAATGTATTTTGTAGACCTTCCGGGTTATGGTTATGCAAAGGTTTCAAAAGAAGAAAAGAAAAAATGGGGCACAATGATAGAAACCTATCTTAGCACCCGAGAAAATTTAAGTCAGGTAATTCTTCTTGTTGACAGCCGTCATAAGCCTACCGAAAACGATATTATGATGTTAGGATATATAAGAGCATGCTGCGAAAGGGCAGTTGTTATTGCAACAAAATGTGACAAGCTTTCTAAAACAGAACTTAACAAAAATTTAGGCGAAATAATAAAAACACTCAAGCTTAGCGGGGATGATATTATTATTCCGTTTTCAACGGTAAAAAATATAGGTATAGAAGAATTTTATTCTTACGTTGAGGAAGTTCTGGGAATAGAAGTATAAAAATTAGTTAATAAAGAGGTTAAAATAAATGATAGATTTGCTAAATGGCCTAAATGACAGACAAAAAGAAGCAGTTACCACAACCGAAGGTCCGCTTTTGGTGCTTGCCGGTGCAGGTAGTGGAAAAACAAAGGTTTTAACTCACAGAGTTGCATATATAATCGAAAATAATCTTGCCCGTCCGTGGCAGATTCTTGCAATTACATTCACAAATAAGGCAGCTAAGGAAATGTGCGACAGGATAGAAAATATTGTGGGCGAAGAAAGTAATGATATATGGATTAAAACCTTCCATTCTGCCTGTCTTAGAATACTTAGAAAAGATATAGAAAAAATAGGATATACCACAAATTTTAATATATACGATACAAATGACCAGAAAAAACTTATTAAAGACTGTCTTAAAGACTTAAATCTTAATGAGGATAATTATCCTGTGAAAAGTATAATGTCAAAAATAAGTAATGCAAAAGATGAAATGATATCGTGCGAGGAATTTGCAAAGCGCAACGATGATTTCAGAGGTGAAAAATACGCAAGAATTTATACACTTTACCAAAAAAAGCTAAAAGAAAACAATGCAATGGATTTTGATGATTTGATTGCAAAAACTGTCGAGCTTTTTGATAAAAACCCTGATGTTCTTGAGTATTATCAGGATAAGTTCAAATATATAATGGTAGACGAGTACCAGGATACAAATAATCTTCAGTACATATTTGTTTCTATGCTTGCAAAAAAACACCGTAATTTATGCGTTGTTGGTGACGATGACCAAAGTATTTATAAATTCAGGGGTGCAAACATAAGAAACATTCTTGATTTTGAAAAACAGTTTAGTGAAGCCAAAAATATAAAGCTTGAGCAAAACTACCGTTCAACACAGACAATTTTGGATGCCGCAAACTCTGTTATTTCAAATAACTTTGAAAGAAAAGAGAAAAAGCTTTGGACAGATAAAAATGAAGGCGAAAAAATTATAGTAAGAACCTGTCAGGATCAGGTAGATGAAGCGATGTATATTTCGGGCGAGATAGAAAAAATTGTTGCCTCGGGAAAATATACATACAAAGACATTGCAATTTTATATCGTACAAATGCACAAACCCGTGCTCTTGAAGATAACTTATCTTGTCCGTACAGAGTTTTAGCAGGCTTAAGATTCTATGATGCAAAAGAAATCAAAGATATGTTATCGTATTTAAGGGTTATTTATAATCCGCACGATGATGTGAATTTAACAAGAATTATAAATGTGCCAAAAAGAGGAATAGGTGATACCACAATCGGCAAAATACAGGGCTTTGCCGACAGTATGGGCATTAGTATGTTTGATATTATAACCGATGAAAAATATCTTGAAACTTTTGGCAAAACGGCAGTAAAATTAAGAGAATTTGCTGATATTATAATAGATTTACAGCAAAAGGTTGATAATATTTCGCTTGTTGACTTAATGGATACGGTATTTGAAAAAACAGGTTATGTAGAAAGTCTTATTAAAGAAAACACATCTGAAGCAAGGGGAAGAATTGAAAATTTACAGGAATTAAAATCAAAGGCACTCGAATACGAAAAAAGCGTTGAAAATCCATCTTTTGGCGGATTTTTGGATAATATGTCGCTTGTGTCGGATGTTGATAATTACGATGCTGAGCAGGATGCAATTGTTCTTATGACGCTTCATAGTGCAAAAGGACTTGAATTTCCTGTTGTGTTTATGTGCGGTCTTGAAAAAGGACTTTTCCCAAGCTATCAGTCAGAAGGCGATCTTGAAAAGCTTGAAGAAGAAAGACGACTTTGTTATGTTGGTATAACAAGAGCAAGAGAACAGCTTTATATAACCTATGCACTTCAGCGTGCAATGTTTGGAAAAACCGAAAGCAAGGTTGTTTCTGAATTTGTGGGCGAAATACCCGAAAAGCTTTTAAAGAGAATTGATACTATTGTAAGAAGACCATTTGCATCAAGCTATTCAAACTATAATGTAAGCGGAAATGATTTGTTTAATTCTGGCATAAGCGAAAAAAGCTTTGATTATAGTTCGATTTTATCTAAGAGCGTTAAAAAAGGCTCTGATATGATAAATACTGTTGACTATAAAAAAGGCGAGAGAGTATCGCACAAAAAATTTGGTGAGGGTATTATTACAAATATCACCCAAAGCGGTGATGATATGATGCTTGAAATTTTATTTGACAATGTCGGAACAAGAAATCTTATGGCATCATTTGCAAAACTTACAAAGCTTTAATATGAAGGTGTGATATTTTTGGAACAAAAATATATGGATTTTGCTTATATTTATGATAAGCTTACCTTTGATGTTGAATACAGAAAGATGGCAGATTTTATAGACAAAGTAATTAAAAAATATGGAATAAAAAATACAAGCCTTGTTTTAGATCTTGCCTGCGGAACAGGTACAATGTGCAACCTTTTGTCTGACAAAGGGTATGATTTAACAGGAATTGATTTTTCTGAAAATATGCTTGGCGTTGCTACCGAAAAAAGCGTTGGTAAAAATATTTTGTATCTTAATCAGGATATATGCCAGTTTGAACTTTATGGTACTATGGATGCAATTTGCTGTCTTTTAGACAGTATTAATCACATAACCGATATAAAAAAAT
>SVJU01000045.1 GCA_015068825.1 Oscillospiraceae bacterium
GACTAATACTCATACAATATTTCAATTTTGTACTCAAAATGTACTCAAAAAGCAAAAAGAAACCCCGAAAACCCTGTATTTTCAAGGCTTTCGGGGATTTTAATTTTTATTCCCACTCTATTGTTCCAATCGGCTTTGGAGTTAAGTCTAAAAGTACTCTGTTAATTCCTTCAACCTCATTGGTAATACGGTTTGTTATTTTATGAAGCACATCATAAGGAATTTCTTCGATAGTAGCAGTCATTGCATCGGTAGTATTGACAGCACGTATGATTGCAGGCCAGCCTTCATATCTTTTATCATTTCTAACGCCAACACTCTTCATATCAGGCACAGCTATAAAATACTGCCATACTTTTTTTGCCAATCCACAGTTATCAAATTCTTCACGAAGTATTGCATCTGCTTCTCTAAGCGCATTAAGTCTGTCACGGGTAATAGCACCAAGGCATCTTACACCAAGTCCCGGGCCCGGAAATGGCTGACGGTAAACCATTTCATCAGGAAGTCCCAATGCTTTACCAACAACACGAACTTCGTCTTTATACAAAAGTTTTACTGGTTCAACAAGTTCAAATTTCATATCTTCAGGAAGTCCGCCAACATTATGATGTGCTTTTACGCCATCACTTTCCAAAATATCAGGATAGATTGTTCCCTGTGCCAAAAAATCTATATCATCAAATTTTCTTGCTTCCTCATCAAATACAACAATAAACTCTCCACCGATAATTTTTCTTTTTTCTTCAGGATTTGCCACACCTTCAAGTTTATTTAAAAATCTGTCTGTTGCATCAACATAAACAAGGTTTGCATCAAGCTTATTTTTGAAAACTTCTATAACCTGTTCACTTTCACCTTTTCTCATTAAACCATGATTAACATGCACACAAACAAGCTGTTTGCCAATTGCCTTAATTAAAAGGGCTGCAACAACAGAAGAATCAACACCACCAGATAATGCAAGAAGAACCTTTTTATTACCAACTTGTTCTCTTACCTCTTTAACCTGCTTGTCAATAAAAGCATCTGCCAAAGCTTCTGTTGTTATTCTTTCCATTGTTTCGGGTCGTTTTACCAACTGCATACTCATTCCTCCAATGTATAAAAAATAATTACATACAAAAATTAATATAAATATTATATTCCAAAAATAGTGTAAAATCAATACAAAATTTAATATTTTGTTTTAATCGTCAATATATTTATTTTAAGCTTTATAAGATTAGAGCATATTTTACAATTATTGTTTTTGCAAGTCATACGCATTCTTTACGGCAATAGCAAGCTGATCGGCACACGAGGTTGATTTTCCATTACAGGTATTTCCCGAAAGTGTACTGTAAATTTTTTCTACACTTAGTCCGTCTACAAGCTTTGAAATTGCTTTAAGATTTCCGTTGCAACCGCCTTTAAATTTTACATTTGTAACAATGTCATCTTCTAAATCAAAGCTTATTTGTATTGCACAAACATTTTTTGTTTTGAATGTATAGTTCATTGTTATTCTCCTTTGTTATAAAAGTCATTTGTTATATCAAAATACCTTCTTGTTTTCAAATTAAAAAGCCAGATTTTATCAAAAAATTCTTCTATTCTTATAAGTTTTATTATCTTTTTAGGTGCTAAATCGTTAAATTCAGGGATATATTTTTCAATATTTTCCTGATTTTTCAAAAATTCAAAGCATTTTTCTTTAAATGTTTCGCTGTCATCAATATTACTTTTTATTTTGCATTTTTGATTGAGCATTCTGTCAAAGTTAACATGATCACAAAATTCCTTGCCCAGATAAGAAAAAATGCATATCAGCTCATCAAAAAGCATATCAAGACTTACACCTACATCAAAAAGATTATTCTTATTAAAATGGGCTACTATTTTATCAAATATTTCAAATTTATCATCAAATTTATCAAACAAATAATCAATACTGTTTTTAAAATCACCACTGTTATAATACCTGTCCAAAGCAGTTTCGATTTTCTTTAAATAACAAAGGTCAGCAAAAGACATAAAATTGTTTGATATAATTTCATAAGGTGCCCTGCTTTTGAAAACATAACCGTATTTTTGATATTCATTTCTTATTCTTGAACCTTTCAAAAGCTTTAAAAAGCCAAGCTGAAGCATATTGGGTTTTAAAGATATTACATCATTAAATGAATTTTTAAAGCTATCAAGATCCTCATGTGGAAGCCCTGCGATAAGGTCTAAATGTATATGTATTGTGCCAAGTGATAAAAGTGAAATTATTTTATCTTTGAGTCTGTCAAAATCTATTTTTCTGCC
The DNA here is from genome assembly GCA_015068825.1 of Oscillospiraceae bacterium. GTDB lineage: Bacteria > Bacillota > Clostridia > UMGS1810 > UMGS1810 > Qingrenia. The sequence continues at coordinate 2,293 of SVJU01000045.1, forward strand.
TATTGACTCAATTGTTTTTTGATTGGTAGACTGAACCCCGATTTCAAACTGCATCATATCGTTTTTTGCATTCTTTAAAATATCAAGTGTTCTGTCTGTTATTAAATCGCCTGCAAGTTCAAAATGAAATTTTGTGTTTTTTGTGTTTTCAATTATGAATTTAAAAATCTCGTCTGCTCTTTTTTTGTCCGCATTAAACGTTCTGTCAACAAATTTTACAAGCGGTATATTATTATCTATAAAAAACTGCAATTCTTTTTTTACGCGATTTGTATCAAGAAAAGTTACACTATTTCCTTCGCCAGAAAGACAATATGAGCAGTTATACGGACATCCTCTTGACGATTCATAATACACAATTTTGTTTTTTAAATCATCATCTTTCTGATAAACAAAAGAAAAATCGTTAATATCATTTAACTTTGCTTTTGGATTTTGAAAAATTTCATCGTTTTTTCTATATGTAAGTGATAAAACTTTTTCAAAATTTCTATCTTCTTCTAATTTTTCTAAAAGCATTTTAAAAGGGATTTCTCCCTCTCCGCTTATTACAAAATCAACATACGGATTGTCCACAAGAACTTTTTTTGCATCATAAGATACTTCAAGTCCACCAAGAACAATTATCAATGAGGGGTTTATTTTTTTTAAACACTCGGCAATATAAAGTATTTTTTCTATATTCCAGATATAACAAGAAAACGCTATAACATCGGCATCAAACTCAAAAATGCCTGCAATTACAGCGTCTATGTTATCGTTTATTGTATATTCTTTTATTGTCACATCAAAACCCTTGCAGTAGTTTTTAATACATCTTACTGCAAGATTTGTATGAACATATTTTGCGTTTAATGCTGTTAATAAAGTTTTCATTCAAAGTCACCTTATTTTTGTCTTTTGATTAAGTTTATCATACTTTTTTAAAAAAGTCACTATCTATTTTATCATCATTTTTGATGCACAAATTCTCTTCTTTATATTTTTTGCATAAATTGCAGCCTGTGCAATATTCAATTTTATTTTCAAACACGCGCTCAAGCATTTTCAGTACTTCATCTTCTTCAAAGCTTTTAAATTTTTCGTTTCTATGAAACACAAGCTTTTGTGGTGCAAGGCTTATAATTTCACTTAATAACACATCGCAGATTTCAAGCTCATTATCAACAATTTCAACACTGAATTCACAATCAGATATATCTATTTCTTTTTTGTTTTCATCTAAAATCAGATATCTGCCATCATTTCGTTTTATAATATCAGCCTTTTCGCAAGATGTATTCTGAACACTTACAAAATACTTAAGTAATTTGATAAAATCCAGATATTCTTTTTCATCAAGATATTCATCTGCAATATACTGTGATTTTTCATAAATACTTTCAAAATATGGTTTAAGCCTGAATTTTACAAACCCCTTTAAATAAAGAGTATTATTCTTTGAAAGGTAATTTAAGATTTCTTTTTTGATTATAAGTTTTTCTTTATCATAACAAAGCATATCAAACATTTCGTCTTTATCGTTTTTGTCAAAATAATAGTAACATTCATCAAGCGCATTCATAAAGTAATCTTTTACATAATTTACATATACAAATTCCGAAATCAAATCACTCATTTTATTTTTTGAGTCATCACTATCCATAAAAACCTTTATAAAAATCTGATTTTTGCCTTCAAAGCTTGAATATATAAATCCGTAATCTTCTAATTTTTTGAAAAACATATCGGTTAAATTTTTGTGAAATAATAATGCTTCTATACCGATTGTGTAGCACACCTTTGCTCATTTTCCTCCTTCACAAAAAACTTTAAAGCGCAATAACACTTCCTATATCTTCTAACATACCTTCTTTAAGGCATACTATATTTATACCTTTTTTTGAAAGAAACAATTTTATTTTTTCATAGTCCGGATGCTTTGAAATATCGCCAAAAAACAAAAGTGTATTTTTATTTATTTTAACACTTGCGCCTCCAATAAAACCATAGTCATATCCTTCAAGATTTATATAACCGGGATTTATTTTAAGCACATCCATTCCATACAAAGTACATTTTTTAAAAATTCCCTCGTCACTTGTTATGATTGAATTTTCATCAACAATGCATACATTGCATTTTGCATAGCCCTGCGAAACATCAATCATAGTTAAATTATGCTCATTGATATAATTTTTTATTACATTATCTGTAAATTTAAAATTATGGATTACCTTATTACCAACTCTTGCTATATTATATGCAATATCATTTGGGTAGTTACAACTTAAACTCGTTTCACCTTTTAAAAGATTAAAGCCTTTGGGCAAAACTTTTTTGTAATATGAAAAAAGACTTTTTTCACAAACAAATGTATTTTCACCAAGATGAACAAGCTGCATATCTATATGCGTATCAACAGGTGGATTTAATTTTTCAAGTTTTTCACCGTATATAATTTTTGCGTCTAAAAACTCAAAATATTTAGCATCAAAATTTTTATTAAATATTAAAAATTCAGGATTATTTTCGCATAGATTAGGAATAATATTCATAGTCATCAATACCTTTTATGTTTTCTAAAATATATTGTATCATATTTTTTAAAAAATTCATACTATAATATTGAAATTTGTTTTCAGCAGGGAATTTTTATTAATTTCTTGTTGTTTATATAGCCGTATTCTTATTTTTTAAGAATACGGCGTTTTTTATGACAAAACCCTGTATCCTAATATGATACAGGGTTTTGTCGTTTATTAAGGGATAAATCTTTATCTCGTACTCATTTTAACCATCTTTTCTGAATTCAATTGGTGAAAGATTTGTGTATGATTCAAACTTCCTTGAAAAATATCCCGAATCTTTAAATCCAACTTTTGATGCTATTTCATAAATCTTAAGATCGGTGTTTTTAAGAAGCTTTTTTGCTTCCTCCATACGCCTTATGTTAAGATATTTATTAAAACTAACACCCATTTTCTGTTTGAAAATAAATCCTAAATATGATGTATTAAGGTAATATTTTTTTGCAAAATAAGAAAGTGTAATATCTTCGTTATAATTATTTTTTACATATTCTGCAATTTCGCCTGCATAACCCTTTGTAGAATGTGCCTTGGAAAGCGAAGTAAGATATTCATTTAATATATCCTTTAAAAACATTTCTATCATAGAAATATTAATATTCTTACTTCGGTGAAACACAGAATGTTTCGCAGTGATTTTAAGCACATCTCCACCAGCATCGGTAACAGTTTTTATCATAGAAATTACAATACTGTTTATATATCCTTTAAATATTTCAGGCGAAAAGAGCATTTCCTTTGCCTGATTTATAAAGTTTTCAACACAGTATTCAACTTCCTTACCATCTGCGATGTTGTCCATAAAATCATTAAGAAAATCTGTATTGTGCGAAAGATAAGAAAATTTTACATCTTCATAATCTTCATATTTTAAAACAGATTCAGTTTCTTTATAAAATAAAATATCTTCAAGGTGCTTTATGCCCTGTCTTGATTTTACAATATCAAAAATTTTATCAACTTTTGCACCACAAAGCATACAGGCATTTATATTATTCTGGTCAAGATACGATTTTAAAGAATATAACAAATCATCTTCATCATCAAACTTTTTAATCATATCACTGTTTATTACAATTCCTGCCCCTTCAGAAGAATCATTTACAACAAAATATTCAAATTCTTTACCTAAAAACCTTTTGATTGCATTTGTTATAATTACCGAAAAGGAACTTAAGTCATTTACTCTTTCAATTGAATTAATGCCATCAATTGTATCCTTACATTTTACCTGAACATAATAGAAAAACTCATTTTCAAAAATTCCAAGTTCTTTTTCCAAATCTTCAAACTCATCGTGATTTTCGGCTGTTATTTTTTCATTATGCAAAAGACGGTAAAGCATTTGATTTAAATAAAGACTTCTTGATGCAAAATCTTTTTTTACACTTTTTAAAAGCGAAATCATTTCATCTTCGTCGATGGGTTTTAAAACATATCCAGATATTTTATAATCCATCGCCTTCTTTACATATTCAAATTCATCGTATCCGCTTATAATGATAAACTTTATATCAGAACGCTTTTTCAGTGTTCTTTCTAATAGTTCAATTCCGCTCATTTTCGGCATTTGAACATCACAAATAACAAGGTCGATTTTTTCTTCTTCAAGAATTTTTTCTGCCGCTATTGCACTTCTTGCAGTGTTTGCAATACAAAAACCATATTTTTCCCAATCGATAAGGCATTTAAGTCCGTTAATAATGCTTGCTTCATCATCAACCAGCAAAACTTTTAACAATCATTTCACATCCTTTATCTGTCCGCAAGACATATACGGCACATCAATAGTTATTTTGGTAAATTCGTCAACCTTGCTTTCAATATTAAAGTTATAATCATCTTCAAAATAATTGGAAAGCCTTCTTAAAACATTACTTATTCCAATGTTTATTCCGTTTCCTGAAAGATTTTGTTTTATTAAATCAAGCTTTTTACTCTCAATTCCACAACCATTATCATAAATTTCAATTATTACTCTATCGTTATTTCTTTTTATGGAAAGAGAAAACACTTTATCTTCTTCAGCCCCTGTTATACCATGTACAAACGCATTTTCAACAAATACCTGAATTGACATTTTTGGTATTTTGGTGCATAAGGCTTCTTCATCTATATCAATTTTCATTTTACATTCATCTTTAAGACGATATTTTTGAAGTTCAAGATAAGCATTCACAAAAGAAAACTCATCTTTAACCGAAATTATATCGTCACCCCAGCTTATAATCTTTCTGAACATTTTAGAAAGATTTTTTATATTATCCGCTGTTTCGTTTTCTTTTTTCATGATTGAGTTCATTCTTATAACCTCAAGCATATTAAAAATAAAATGCGGATTTATTTGGCTTCGGAGTGCATTTAAGGTTGCCTCCTGTTTTTCTTTTTCAACCTTACTTGTTTTAAGCTCAGCTTCATATACCTCTTTTATAAGCTGATTAATTTTACTTATTGCATTATTCATTCCGCGAATAAGTATTCCTATTTCATCATTTCCTGCATTTTGAATATCTATAAGTTCAAAATTTTGCTTACTCATTTTATGTGTTGCATCAGTAAGCTTATAAATTCTTTTTGTCAGATGTCTTGAAATAAGAAAAATAACCATTGAAGCAAAAAGGACATCCAACAAAATAATTATTACAAATCCTAATGTATCATAATTAAGCATTGCCTTAATCGAAATTTTTTCAAATCGGGCAACTACTTTGTATCCATTTGGAAAATCAACATCACAGGTAAGTATTTCGTAACGATTATCATTTGAAATATCCGAAAACAATGGATATTCCTTCTGGGAATAAAAATATGTTGTATCTGATGATGAAATGACCCTGTTGTTTTCATCAACTAAAAAAAGTTCGCCATCAAGCGACTGGCCTTTTAAGATAGCCATTATTTTTTCGCTTCTTAATTTTTCTTTAAGTATTATCGTTCGGTCATATTTAGCATTCTGGTCACTTTGAAAAACAATATTTATATCGCCAAGCTCTGAGGCATCTTCAAAATCCTCATTACTGCTTGGATAAATATAATATTTTCTGTCAGATTTAATATAATCTTTATACCATTTTTGTTTTTTTACATTATCATCAAGATAAATAACTGCACTTGACTTATAAAGATGCGGATTATCACAATATATTTTAACAGAATCAACCGAACCATGAGTACAGATTGTGCTTATCATTGCATCCATACTTTTGGCGATATTATAAAAATCATATATATCGCCCTCCGTTTTTGTAAGAAGCGAATACACCTGGTCATTTGCGCAAAGAAACTCACCATTAAGAATTGCATCGTTAACGGTAGTTTCTATTGCTGACGCTGCAGCATTTATTGACATTTGGAAATTATCTCTCTTTTTATTTTGCACATTATTTGCGGATATATAATAATAAAACATACTTACTGCAACAAGCGGTAAAATAACGCCCAAAAGATATATAGTCATCATTTTACGATTAAACCGCATATTATTTAAGCTAACAATAAGTTTTTCAACCACTCTCATAAATTGCCTCCGAAAAGGTTATATTAAATATAAATTTATTTTATATCAAATTCATAATAAGTGCAAGATCGCCACAAATCACCTTTTTGCGCTGTAATTCTTGAGCAACATCTGAAATAATACTTATTATCCCAAGGTCGTATTTTCAAATAAAAATGTTTTCTCGGAAGATAGGGAGATAAAAGATGAGTTACCTCAACACTAAACCCGCTTTTCTCTCCCCATAATTTTACCCTTGAAGTATCTTCATTAAGCTGAGAAATAACAGTTTTTGAAGAAATATCCGAAACATTGCAGATAACATCTTTATTTGGACCATCAAGTGCCATTGCCCTATCGGTTATATGATATTCGCCTGAATCTCTTTTAACAGGAATCATTCCAAGAAAACCACATTCAAGCTCAACATCTTGAGTCCAGTCAACAGTCTGCTCAATAGCTATTACGTCATAAGTGATTGTATATTTTTTGTATGATATGCAACATTATCACCTATAGTATCACATCTGTTAAGATATGATTTCTGATAAAACATAATTTCTTCACATTCACATTCAAATTCTTTATCAAGCTCAATTTCCTTCTTGTCAGCAAAAAGAGATACTTTTATATA
>SVJU01000046.1 GCA_015068825.1 Oscillospiraceae bacterium
GACATATTCTTTATTATTTATATAATAAAAGTATGAATGTTTTTATTAAGGGGTGCAAATTAAATGACGGAAAATATAAGAAGACAACTTGAATTTATAGAATCAAGAAAACATAGAGAATACAGAAGAGAGTTAACAGAAAAAGAATTAAACGATATCTTGCCTCATATTTACAATAAAGAAATTTCATATATGAAAAGGGCAACTATGGCACTTAAACTTTTTTTGGAATATGAAACACCTATAATACTTGAAGATACGAAAATTCATGGCTTAAGAACATTAAAGCAATTCCCCGAAATTTATGCTCCGGGCGAGATGGACGAAATAAAGAAAAATCATTATGTGCATGAAAAAGGCAAGGTAACAAATGTTGTGTGGGATATAGACAATGTTTTAAAAGAAGGTCTTGAAGGCAGGAGAACCCGTCTTATTAACGGCAAAAAAACCGATAGTGAATTTGTTGAATGTGTAAATGAAACAATAGATTTTGTAGAAGAATTTTGTGATAGATATGCCTGTGCTTTAAAAGAAGCAGGCAAAAAAGATGCCGGCGAAATGATTTCAAGAGGTGTAAGATATGGTGCAAAAACAATGCTTGAGGCATTTCAGCTTTTCAGACTTTTGCATTTTACTCTTTGGGGAACAAGTTGCTATCATAACACAGTTGGCCGTTTTGACCAATGGGCATATCCATACTATATTTCTGATAAAGAAAAGGGTATGACAGATGAAGAAGTGCTTGAACTTATTGAGGATTTCTTCCTTTCGTTTAATCGCGATTCTGATTTGTATTGGAGTCTTGCTTGGGGAGATAACGGACAAAGCCTTGTGCTTGGAGGAATGCTCCCTGACGGAACAAATGGCGTAAACGAACTTACATATCTTGCGCTTACTGCAAGTAAAGAAATTCGTCAAATTGATCCTAAGATAAACTTAAGAGTTGATAAAAACACACCAACCGAATTATTTGAGGCGGGTACGGAACTTACGAAAATCGGTCTTGGATTTCCACAGTATTCAAATGATGATGTGGTTATTCCCTGCCTTGAATATTGGGGTTATAAAACAGAAGATGCAAGAAATTATGCGATAGCAGCGTGCTGGGAATTTATAATACCAAAGGTTGGATTGGATATTCCAAACATTGGCGGAACACCTCTTGCAGGTATTGTTAGAGAAGTTATTCATGATAACCTTAAAGAATGTGAAAACACCGAAGAACTTATGAAATATGTTAAAGAAGGTATTTTCAAAAAGACGCAGGAAATGTGTGAAAATGTAAAAAATCTTTATATGGAGCCGTGTCCCTATGTGTCACTTCTTATGAGCGATTGCCTTGAAAGAGGTATAGATATGTCAGAGGGTATGACTTATAACAACTATGGATTCCATGGAACAGGTCTTTCTTGTGCAGTAGACCAGATTGCAGCGATTGACAGTCTTATGTTTAAAAAGAAACTCTTTGATGCCGACAGACTTTTAAAAGCCATTGAAACAAATTTTGAAAACGACCTTGAATTAAAGCACATGTTAAGAAACGATGCAGACAAAATGGGTAGAGATGAAAATGCAAATGTAATAGGAAATAGGATATTGAATATTTTTGCAGATTCCCTTGAAGGTGTTAAAAATGAACGAGGTGGTGTTTTCAGAGCGGGAACGGGAAGTGCGATGTATTATGTGTGGCATTCTGAAAATTTAGGTGCTACCGCAGATGGCAGAGAAGCATTTGATTATTTCCCTGCAAACTTTTCACCATCACTCTTTTTAACAAAGTCAGGACCACTCTCTGTGCTTATTGCTTTTTCACCCGATGCACTTTATAGAACATCAAATGGCGGTCCTATGACATTTGAACTTCACGACACGGTATTTAAAACTGATGACAGTGTTAAAAAGGTTGCCGCACTTGTGAGAGCATATATTTTAAATGGCGGGCATCAGCTTCAGATAAATGCCGTAAACCGTGAAAAGATGATTGATGCACAAAAGAATCCTGAAAAACATCAGGATTTGATAGTTCGTGTTTGGGGCTGGAGCGGACATTTTGTTGAACTCGACAAGTGTTATCAGAACCAGATAATAAAACGAGTGGAATTTGATGCACAATGAAAGGATTAATTTTTTCTATAGAAGAATTTGCCGTTTTTGATGGAGATGGTATTCGTGTAAATGTGTTTTTCAAAGGTTGTCCACTTCGTTGCAGATGGTGTCATAATCCCGAGGGCTGGGAGAAAAAAATACAAATCGTTAAAAATCCCAACGGTTGTCTTAATTGCGGAATATGTAAAAAAATATGTTCTTCTCCCGATAACTGTGTTTTGTGTTCAAATTGTATTGTTAATTGTCCAAGAGGTTTAATACGCGAAAGCGGTATGTGGATTTCTGCGGATGAACTTTCTAAAAAACTTTTAAAATTTCAAAACATTTTAAAAGTAAGCGGTGGGGGTTTAACCTTTTCCGGTGGCGAGGTTCTAATGCAGGCGGATTTTCTGTGCGAGGTACTTGACAAAGTTTCTTCAATGCACAGAGTTATAGAAACCTCTGGTTATGGCGATAACGATAAATTTAAAGAAGTTTTAAAAAGGGTAGATTTTGTGTATTATGATTTAAAAATTATGGATAGTGAAAAACATAAAAAGTATACAGGCGTGAGCAATGAACTTATTTTAAAAAATGCCAAAATTTTATTTGATTCCAAAGTTCCGTGTGTAATACGAGTGCCATTTATTCACAACGTAAATACGGATTTGGAAAACCTTACATCGCTCTGCGAGTTCATCAAAAATGCATCAAATGTAGAAAAAACAGAAATTTTGTGCTACAATAAAATGGCAGGTGCAAAGTATAAAATGCTCTCTCTTGAATATAACGAAGAATTTTTTGGACCTGATGATGCAGATTTAAAACTTATGGAAGAAATTTTTAAGTCATATAATCTTGAATTTTCTATAACTTTTTGAGGTGATATTATGTACGGAATTTTTGATAATTATTTTAATGAAAATAACAATAAATTTCATAATTCGATATGGATTGAGCTTATTGGCTTTGACAAAGATGCGGATGATTTTGGCGTTAATGAATATTTGGACACAATAGGATTTGTGCCTCATTCGGTTTCGCTCCATCTTACAAGTATAAATTTTGTAAATGGTCATAAAGGAATGGAAAATGAGTATGTTCTTTCGCCATATGTGTGTTCTTATGCCGGTCACCCGCAAAATGACTTAAGATGGCGTCAGGATTGGACAAATTACAATTTGCGTTCTCTTATAAAAGAACTTAAAGGACACGGTGTAAAAGTTTTTGCTAGTTTTTTTGACCTTGTTACAGATGACAGTGAAGAGTTTTGTAAATTGCATCCTGAACTTTTCTCAAAGAGCACAAACCCAAATTCTCCCGAAAAGGGCATACATATGATAAAAAGGTTTGAAGACGGCAGTTATTATGAGGATTATTTGGAAAAAATGCTTATTAAAACCGTAAATGACTATGGCTTTGATGGTGTTCAACTTGCAGATGGAATATCCTGCCCGAGAAATGCAATTTGGTTTGCTGATTTTTCTGATGATGTAATAGAGCAATCGGGTATAAAAATCCCCAAAGGCGTTGATAAAATTGAATACATTCAAACACAGAAAAGGACAGAATGGATTGAGTTTTACAAAAAAAGATGGTCAGCTTTTTTAACTAAAATTATCACTGCACTTAAAAATAACGGTACTCTTGTTGCAGTGAACAGCGCTTGGACAAGAGACCCTGTTGAAGCAATTTATCGTTATGGTGCAGATTATTCGGAAATAGAAAAAGCAGGAGCAGATTATTTTATTGTTGAAGATGTTTCTTCTGATTTGGCAATTCTTTCAACAGAAGATAACCATGGCTATAAATTCAGTTATGAAGAAAGAAAAATGATACATTATGAATTTATAGCAAATCTTATGGCAATAAATGCACATTTTAAAAATATGAAAATAACCCCGCTTTTTATGATTTGGGATAATCAGGAGCAGTGGAATGTGATACACCACGCTCCCACCGCAATGCAAAGGGCGGCAACTGCAAACTTTTCGCATTTTTGCATAAAAAATCAAAAAGCAAGTCCTATTACAGATGGACCTCATTTTTGCCTCGGAGATGCACTTTCAAAAGCGGATTGGAAATTTATAAAACTGTGTATAGATAATTCATATATTCCTGATGCGTTGTATTCCGAGGGCGCTACTTTTATATGGAGCAGAGAAAAAACAAAAAAAGAACTTTCGGAATTCATAAAAAAAGGTTTGTGGCACAGTGCAAAGTGGCTTTCGGTACTTTTAAGAAAAGGTGCTCAGGTTTCAAATATTGCAGAAATTGAAGAACTTGAATTTTTAACCGGCGATATTGTTGTTGCAAATTATGATTTGCTTGATAATATAGAAAAAGAAAAAATTGATAATTACAAAAACGGCAGAGTAATAATTGCAGAATATTTAGATTTACCTTGCAAAGAAAACATGCTTACACCGGATGCACCCGGATGGCCGAGACCGCTTGACTTTGGAAAAGTACCTGAAGAATATGTAAACGAAATTACACAAAAAATTAACGAAAATATAAATGCAAAAATCATTTTTGAAAACGAGGAATGCAATGTAACAGAGGTTAAAACAGGTGATAACACATCGGTAATTTTTGTAGAAAACAATGAATATTATTATTGTCTGCCTGTTGTTGAAACAAAAAGAAATATTAAATCAATAAAAATAATTACAAAACCGGACGGTTATCCTTTAAAATATGACAAAAATCATTTTAAGGTTCGTGTTCCGGGAAGAGGAGTGGATATTGCATATGTCGAATATGAAGTATAAAGTTGAAAAAACAAATATAATTGACCCGCCGGCAAATTCTCCCGAGTGGGAAAAGGCAAACACAGGAAAAGTAGATGTTCAAAGATGGCAGGAATTCTATCAGCCTATTAACACAACCTTTAAGCTTTTAAGAGGTCCGGAGGGAATAAGTGTTTTGATGAACACAGATGAAAAGAATTTGCGTGCAGTATGCGAAAATGAAAACGACAGGGTGTGCGATGACAGTTGTATGGAGTTTTTCTTTAAGCCTGACCCATGGGATATAAATTACATAAATTTTGAACTCAATCCAAAAGGAATTATGTTTCTTAGCATAGGTGAAGATAGGTACAGGCGAGTTCTTTTGGAAAATGACAGAAAAATGTTTAATATTGAATCAATTCCAAATGATGGCGACTGGACACTTAAATTTTATATTCCTGATGAATTTTTGCTGAAATATTTTAAAAAAATTGCTAAAGTTTGCAAAGGGAATTTTTATAAATGCGGAGAACAGACCGGACATTCTCATTTTATTTCGTGGTCTGAAATGGAAGTGGAAACTCCTGATTTCCAGATTGCAGATTTTTTTGGAAGAATTGAATTTTAAAGATATAATATACTAAAAACAATGGCAAAAAATCGTAAAAATTTTGCTGGAAACAAAATAATAGTAGATGAAACCAAAGAAATATTTGGTGATGTTGTAATTTTAACACGCACCATCTCACAATTAGGGTATCCCACTCATCAGGCTTTGAGAAATTGGTATCAGGAATATAAGAAAAATGGGGGTCTTCATCAAAAGTTTAAAAGAGCCCCTATCCACACAGAACAACAAAAAACGGCTCAACCCAAGTGTTTGAGCCTTAAATATGGGCCCTGCAAAATCAAAGATTTTGTGGGAAGAGTCGGGACAGTGTAGCGGGTGACTGATTTTTTTGAAACAAAAATCGGAACAAGCAAAACTTGTTCCGACGACTGGCAGGGGCAGAAGGACTTGAACCCTCGGCACGCGGTTTTGGAGGTCATGTCAAATTAAAAAGACCGTCCAAATTGTTCCCACCGTTGAGCCTTGGTTGAGAACTGTACAAATTCTTCTTTTTGCGTTTGATGCTTTATTGATGCTATAGAAAAATTTACGAGGACCAATAAGATTTAGAATATTAGAAATCTGATAATTATTAAATAATTTTAAACCCAATGATTCTGCATACCAAACGAAGGCACTACTATATTGGATATAAAGTATATTTTTATAAAGTGATAATTCGTATATGTTTTTAACTGAAAAATTGCTATTTAAAAACTCTCCTAAATAAGAAATTCATTTAGGAGAGTTAATGCTTACATCATATGTTTTGTCAATTAATTCTTTTAAAGAGTCATATCCATATGTCTTAATAATATTAATCATTTCACCAGAATAGGTGTTCTCATATTCTTTGCCTTCCACACCAAGAACAAAAGATTGTAATCCACGGATGCTTTGTGCTTTCTGATACCACTCTGGAGTTTTATTATTAGAAGTAGAACATAATTTTATAGCACGATTGTATAGTTCGTTTTTCAGTTTTCGGTCTACACTTAATCCTCTGTTGTTCTCATCGTCTCGAGTAATATTGACACCTGTTATTTTAACGTGATTTGATATATTGAGGTTTATAATTTTAGTTTTACCTTTGTTTGCTTTGAGGTGATATTTAGCTAATAATTCTACAATTCTATCAAAAATAATTTTGCAAAAATCAGTATTATCACCCTTATAGGAAACAACCAAATCATAAGCATATCTTGTACATTCATCCATTCTATGATGGTAACGGAAGGTTGGGAAGATTTATATTGAGTTATGGTATTTCGAATACACTAACACCTTTAATTTCTTTTAGAATTTCAGAAACAATAAAAGAAAATATTAATGCGTATTATAAGGCCTTTAATATATGTAATGATCAACGCAATCTTGGTGATGTGACACCTTTTTTGTTGATGCAATTAAAAATGATTTTGATAGCAATGGAAGACCTTAAAAAATCTTTACTCGAAAAATTAGCCACTTGGAACAAGTATGAAGAAGCTATAGCAAAGCAGAGTGACGACATTAATGTACTCAGATTATATAGTTTTTTAATACAGGCTGCATTATTTAGCGAGCAAGGTATTTCTATGATAGAATTACAACGGAATATGAAATTTAGTAAATATATGATTAAAAATTTAATGTGTAAAATACCAGAAGAAATGCTCGTTATCAAAATAAAAAATAAATTTAAATTTTATTCTATTAATTTAGAAAGGTTAAACGCGATTATTTTAGCTGAAAGTGTAGAAGCTATTCAAAAATCAGAGTGATTGTTGTGTTGACATTTAGAAAACATATTGTGTTGTGTGAAAGAAGGATTTATTTCATTAGCGATATTGACAAAAGCGGAATTGAAGAATTTGATTTCAATTCCGCTAATTCTATGTTAAAAATCAGATAAAATTTTGTGTCGATTAACGATGTGATTTGAATTTGAGTGAATTAAAATATTATCAGGACTTATGAGGTTAGTTTTTTGCGAATGTTTGCCACGGAGATAAGCATCAATTTATATCAAAAATCGAGCTGCTGTAAACAAAGAAATAGCCTATTTACGAAACTGTGTGTAATACTCATCAAACGGAATTTCTTGGACGATAGCTTTATCCCTTATTTCAGATGCAAATCGTGACCATTCTTAGAATTTTTAAGATGGTCATTTTCTTTTTTATGTGTTTTGCATAATGAGCCTTATATGCTCGGTACTATAATGGGACATTTTTTATATTTATCACTGTATTTTTTTGAACTTACATTGCGGCAGTTTTTGGTCGCATTTTATTTTAATATATATTTACATATACAATAGATATATGATAATATATATTTTGAGAATATATTATAATTTACTTTGGAGGTTAGTTCAATGAAAAAAACAATTGTAGCAACTATGATAGCGAGTATAATGCTTATTTTAACATTAGTTTTAAATTTATCATTTGCAAAAGA
>SVJU01000013.1 GCA_015068825.1 Oscillospiraceae bacterium
CGCCCATTAAAGCGGTACGCGAGCTGGGTTCAGAACGTCGTGAGACAGTTCGGTCCCTATCTGTCGCAGGCGGAGGATATTTGAGAGGAGCTGTTCCTAGTACGAGAGGACCGGAATGGACGCACCACTGGTGCACCAGTTGTCGTGCCAACGGCACAGCTGGGTAGCTATGTGCGGCAGGGATAAACGCTGAAGGCATCTAAGCGTGAAGCCCCCCTCAAGATAAGATATCCCACACTTTAAAGTGGTAAGGTCCCATAAAGACTATGTGGTTGATAGGTCAGAAGTGTAAGTGCAGTAATGTATTAAGCTAACTGATACTAATAGACCGAGGGCTTGACCAAAAAGAGAAAAGGTAGGAAAATGCAAGAGACAAAAGAGAGAAGCGAAAAAGGGATATATCGTTTAAGTTACTTAGTGGTGATGACGCAGAGGAAACACCCGTACCCATACCGAACACGGCAGTTAAGCTCTGTAGTGCCGAAAATACTTGGTGGGCGACCGCCCGGGAACATAGGAAACCGCTAAGACAAATTAAAGCTATCTTGTTAATTCAAGATAGCTTTTTCATTGTTAAAAAACACAAATGCGAGCACAGTGATTAGATATTATTTTTTAATTGTAATTCTTTATAATGCATGTTATAATTACTGTATATGTGTTAGAAAAATTAAATTTTTCGAATGAAACCAAATGAGAGGCTAAAAAAATGAAAACTGTTTTTATTGTAAATCCTAAAGCGGGGCAAGGAAAAAACATCCGAAGCTTATTGGATTCAATTAAAAAAAGTATATTTCAGACAAAAGCTGATGCAGAAATATATATTACCAAATGTGTAGGTGATGCAACTAGATTTGTATCCAGATTTTGTGCGGAAAAAGGGCCTGCACGCTTTATTGCCTGCGGGGGTGACGGAACATTAAATGAGGTGTTGAATGGTTCAATAAATTGCACTGATGCACAAATAGGTGTAGTTCCTTTAGGTACCGGTAATGATTTTTGCCGTAATTTTGATTCGCAATTTGATTTTTCTAATATATCATATCAAATTACCGGAAGAGCAGAAAAATGCGATGCAATGCATTATACAACTGTTTTTAATGGTGTTAAAAAAGAAGGATATTGCATAAATATGCTAAATATTGGTTTTGATTGTAATGTTGCTGATATGAGTGCAAATATGAAGAAAAAACCTTTTGTATCAGGTTCAATGGCCTATTTTTTATCAATTTTAATTGCCATGATTAAGAAAAAAGGTGCAGATCTTTCTGTAGAAATTGACAGCGAAATTGTGCATAAAGGAAGGCTTCTTTTAACATCAATTGCAAATGGTTGTTACTGTGGTGGAGGTATTAAATCTAATCCGCTTGCTTTGGTAAGTGACGGTGTTATGAATGTTAATATTATAAAAAATATTAAACGGTTGCAGTTTATTCCTTTACTGCCTCATTATATGAATGGTACGATTCTTGATGTGAAAAATATTGATAGATTTCTTATAAACAAAGATTGCCATAAAATTGTTATAAAACCGAGATGTAAAAACATGCGAATGTGCGTAGATGGGGAAATTATTGATGCCGGTGAAACAACCATTGAAGTAATACATAATGCTTTTAGTTTTGTGAATAAAAATCAGGTTTTAACCCAAAAAGAGGAAATGTTATTAAAATAAAAAGACAATTAAATATTTATTGCTTTTAAGCTATAAAATTTATTAGAAGGGAAAAAGAAAATGTTAAATATTAAGGTTGTTCAACCTTCGTATTATGCTGGCGAAAATCCAGATGAAAAAATAGCAGAATTTTTGTTAAAAGAACTAAACGATGCTCCGCATGGAGGTCTTATTGTTCTTCCTGAATACTCCAATGCGGGAGGGATATCTGATATAGAAAGCGAATTAAACGCGTTGCCTCGTGCCGAAATGATGTTAAAAGAGTCATCCAAAGTTGCAAAAAATAAAGGTTGTTATGTTGCTATAAATGTATTGCACAAGTTAAATGGTGAAATTAAAAATAGCACATATTTATTTGATAAAAATGGCGAGGTTGCTTTTGTATACAACAAACAGCATCTTCCACCTTCGGAAATAAAGCTCGGGGTTGTTGCCGGTAATGATAACGGTAAAGCTCAATGCACTTGTATTTTAGATGGTATTCGTTTTGCATTTATGACTTGTTATGATGTGTATTTTAATGAACAAATTGAATTTATTGCCAGATTCAAACCCGATATTATAATTATTCCGGGTTATCAGCGGGGAGAACGTACGGATATCATCAAGGCACAAGCAAAACTTACAGCATTCAGGTGCAACGCGTATGTTGCACGTTCTTCCTTTTCGATGAATGACGATGAGCACGGCGGTTGTTCTATGATTGTTGGCCCTGACGGACATATACTTAAAAATATGGGGAAAGATGTTGGTTCTGTATCGGTGGAAATTGATCCAATATATAAATATATGCGTTCAGCAGGATTCGGTGGCGATACTGTAAGAAATGATGATTTTATATCTTGCGGTTTATGTCCCGATGCTTTTGAAATATAGTCGATGGAATCACACAATGACAACATGTAGAAATAAAGAAAAGAGATGTACATATGTCAACGAGCAAAGAGGTAAATCAATTTGAAAAAATGACTAAATGGCCCATACCAAAACTTGTAATTACTTTGGGAATTCCAACTACTATAAGTATGCTGGTTACAAATATTTATAATATGGCAGATACTTATTTTGTAAGTGAACTTGGTAACAGCGCCAGCGGTGCAGTTGGTGTTGTGTTTGGACTTATGGCGATTATTCAGGCATTTGGCTTTATGTTTGGTCATGGTGCCGGAAGTATAATTGCGCGAAAACTTGGTGAAAAGGATGTTCACAGTGCAAGTATTTATGCATCTCTAAGTATCTTAGCTTGCCTTAGTGTGGGTACATTAATTGGTATTTTTGGGCTTATATTTATAGAACCTCTTATGCATCTTTTAGGCAGCACCGAAACAATTCTTCCTTATGCAAAACAATACGGCATATACATTCTTATCGCTGCGCCAGTTACTATGACAAGTTTTGCACTTAATAATATTTTGCGATACGAGGGTAAGGCATTTTTTGCAATGATTGGGCTTACAATTGGCGGTGTACTTAATATAATAGGCGACCCAATACTGATGTTTGGTTTTGATATGGGGATAGCAGGTGCGGGACTTTCTACGGCAATTTCGCAGTTTGTTGGTTTTGTTATTTTGATATCAATGTTTTTCAGAGGAAAAACCTTAAGTAAAATTAATATAAAATATGCAAAGGAGAATCCAAAAGCGGTTTTCACCATTATGGCAACGGGATTCCCAAGTTTTTGCCGACAGGGGTTTAGTAGTGTTTCCACAATGCTGCTTAATAATTTAGCAGGTATGACGGGTGGTGATGCTGCTGTTGCGGCAATGTCGATTGTAAACAGAATCACATTCTTCATCTTTGCTGTCGGACTTGGCATCGGTCAGGGATTTCAGCCAGTTGCGTCGTTTAACTACGGTGCAAAAATATATTCCAGAGTAAAAAAAGCCTTCTATTTCACTATGTTTGCAGGAGAGGCTCTTCTTGGTACATTTGTTATTGTGGGACTTTTGTTTTCAAATCATCTGATAGGAATTTTTCGAAATGATCCGACAGTTGTTTTAATAGGAACGCTCAGCCTGAAACTTCAACTTTTATCGCTGTTTTTCCATCCTCTTACAATCTGTTCAAATATGCTTTTTCAAAGTATAGGGGAAAATAAAAAAGCGACCTTTTTATCAATGTTAAGAAGCGGGATACTTTTTATCCCCATTTTACTTATACTGACAAGATTATTTGGGCTTTTCGGTGTTCAGTCGGCACAGGCAATTGCGGATGTTCTTGCGTTCTTTATTTCAGCACCGCTTGTACTTAAGTTTTTGAAAAATCTTCCAAAAGACAGACCAGAGAATCTGTAATTTAAAAAGATGGTATTGCTGGTATAAAATGTGGTTTTTAGATTAGTATTAAAAGAGGTATTAAATATGTCGATAAAAGAAAAAATGCATAGTGGTGATTTATATTTGCCAATGGATGAAGAAATTTTTAAAGAGCAGCTTGAGTGTCTTGATAAGCTATATGATTTTAATAATACACGCCCGACAGAACTTAAAAAAAGAGCAACAATGTTAAAAAACATGTTTTGTGAAATCGGAGATAATTGTTATGTAGAACCGCCTCTTCATACAAATTGGGGCGGAAAACATGTTCATTTTGGCAAAAATATTTATGCTAATTTTAATTTAACTTTGGTTGATGATACTCATATTTATGTGGGTGATTATACTATGTTTGGGCCTAATGTAACTATTGCAACTGCAGGACATCCTATTCTTCCTTGTTTAAGAGAGAAAGGTTATCAGTATAACGCACCTGTTAAAATTGGTAAAAACTGCTGGATAGGTGCAGGGGCAGTTATTGTGCCTGGTATTACAATAGGTGACAATGTTGTAATTGGTGCAGGCAGTGTTGTTACAAAAGATATTCCATCTAATGTTGTTGCTGTTGGAAATCCCTGTAAGATTTTAAGAGAAGTAAATGAGCATGATAAGGAATATTATTTTAAAAATAGAAAGATTGATATTTAATAAAAAAACGGCTGAAATTCAGCCGTTTTTTATGTTTTTAGAATAGTCCGGGAATATTCATGCCGCCGGTCATTTTGCTCATTTCTGCCTGGTTTTTCTGGTCGATTTTTTTGATAACATCGTTTACTGCAACCAAAATTAAATCTTCAAGCATTTCGATATCGTCAACATCTACAACATCGGGGCTGATTTTAACTTCTGTCAGTTCTTTCCTGCCCGACATTTTAACGCTTACAGCACCGCCGCCTGCAGTAGCCTCAAAAGAGCTTTGCTCAAGTTCTTCCTGCATTTTAACCATATTCTGCTGCATTTTCTGCGCTTGTTTAATCATATTGTTCATATTGCCCATGCCCATTCCCATAGGCATTCTTCCTTTTGCCATAATATGAAAACCTCCGTTCGTAATAATTTATTTTAAATATTCACCATTTCTGGCATTATAGAAATAACTTTCGTTATTGCTTGTTAAAATTTTATAACACGGTGTTGCACTTGTGTTCATATTGTTAACACCACGCTTGGATTCGGGAATATAATATCCTAGTGTAATGCTTTCAATTTTAATTTCATTATCGCTTTTAAACTGATTTGCAAATTCAATTAAAATACCTGTTATAGGCACAATTTCGGATATATTACGGCTTTTTGTAGGACGGGTTTCATTTACATACCAATCTCCAAAAATGTGTGTATATCCATCTTTTTGCGAAATATCAACACCAATATCAAAAACATAATAATTATTTATTTTAAGATTTACACGCGATGTATTTTTATTATACACGACTTGAGTGTTTTTATCAATACCTATAGATGATAATATTTTTTTTATATCTGATTCGTTTTTTATTTCACTAACAAGTTTAACAAGAAAACTTCCATCATCATTTTTTTGATATTGTTTTGGAAATTTTGAATTAAAAACAACATTTTTAAGCTCGATAGCATTAAGATTTACTATTTTTGCAGGAATAATGCTTTTGTCAATTTTAATATTGTTCATTTTAAGAACATTTATTGTGTTTTCTATAGTTTCGTCACTTATATTAACACTTTTTGCATTTTCGGTATAGGTTACACTTATTAAAAATATATTCAGAAATATAAAAAGTACAATAAGAAAAGTTTTAAGTTTTTCCCAGTTCGTACTACCACCACCTTATCTTAAAAGTGAAGTTTTGTTATCCTGATTTTTTGCAATCCAGGTTATATTGTAAATTCCTTCGTTATTTACATAAGCAGGGAATATTTCTTTTACGGCATCATTTTTTGTAAATACCTGTGATACAAAAAGCTTATCCAATGCTTCTATTGTAGAGATGTTTTTTAGTTTTGAATCGCCTTCGTAGTAGATTCTTATAAGTTGTTTATATGAAGTGATTTTTCCGTTTGAAACACTCATAGAAAGACCAAATGGCATAATCTGACCTGAAGAACTTTGCATATCATCTCTTATAAGAGTGCCATTTACATAGTAGTTCATTGTAAAATCAAATGTTTTTGCATCTCTTTCGGTAATATCACTTGTGAGGCTTAAATTAAGCTCGCTTTGGGGAACAACACTTGTCCACAAATCTGTTACAAAGTTTAAAGATGCTGTAAAAACCTCGTTATAATCGGCACTGTCACTCACAGGAAGCTCAATTCCCTTATCAGGTGCGATTGCACGATATTCAAAGTATCCTGACGGATGAATTTTTATTGAGCCATAGTTTTCAACAAAAACCAGACTTTTGTCTTGCTCGGGATATTTTCGTACGGTATTTATATTAAAATCAAAATTTTTAAGTATGGCATTTACCGTTTCAGTTTCAAATTCTTCGTTTGCTCTTGAATAAACAGGATTGATTGAATATAGCGAGTTATACTCTGTGCTCATTATTGACAAAAGTACATCGGGGTAAATTGTTACATTCTGCTTATCTGAATTTGTTTTATCAAGATTAAGCTCAAACGAATAGGGAAGGTCGCCTGTTGTTTTTGATGCATATTTTGTAAGTAGTGAATCAAAAGCATTTTTGTCGTATTTGACAGAGCATTTTAAAACAGAGTTGTTATCAAAATTTTTTAAATAAACATTAAGGTTTGACGATGCAATATCACCATGCGAAATAACAAAATCACGAATGTTAATGTTTTCTATATTTATCTTTTCGATTCCAAGAATATCGCCCAGAATCTTTGAATCGTATGCAACAGGGTATGATACAAAGATTGATTTTGCTTTGAGTGCCGCATTCCATTCAGATACATCGGCTGTTTTATATTCGCCCACTTTAAGTGCAGATATAAAAATTTCTTTTACAGAACCAATTATTTCGTCATATTCATTGCCCGTTTCAAAAAAAACACTTCTTTTTGAGGCATTATTTATGACAAGCTGTTTGGGCAAGGCAAGCTTTTCTTTAGATAAGCTGCCGCTGTTTTTTAAAACCTTTTGTCCAAAAAGACGTTCGGTAATATTAGAAAAAAAATTATAGCCATCAGGCCATAATTTTTCATCTATCCAAATATTCATAGTCATAGAAATGCTGCTCACAATAAGAAGCGCAAGAACAATATTTTTTATAAATTCTTTTTTCATAACGAATAAAATACCTTTAAAACTTACTTAGTTAAGTCTTGAAGAAATAAATGTTTTAAGATTTCCTACATAAGCTTCGCTAAGAAGAGTAACTTCAAGGCGTACAGTCTGGATACCGCTGTTTTTCTGAGCATACACCAAAATTTTGTTAAGACCTTCTTTTAAAAGTACCTGACGCGCATAAAGACCGCTTGCACCAACTGCAGTGTCTTCAAATTTAACACCGTTGAAAAATGTATTTATTTTTCTGTACATTCCTGTTGCAGCATCAAACATATAAATTGCAACATTGGTTCCTTCGTTTGCAGCAGCAGAAACAACACAAACAGAGTTAGATGTTGTTGTGCTGAAAGAATCAGGATTTAAAATATCAACAAGGTCTGTCATTGTTCCAACATATTCAGCGCCCAAAAATTCGGGTGCAGCAGCAAATGAAACTGTTGGAAGTAAAAGTGCAATTATACATATAGATAAAACAAGTAATTTTTTCATATATAATAATCCTCCTTAAAAAAGGTTATAAATCTTCTTATACCAATTATACAATAATAATGTTACAGCATTATTACGGTTTGTTTAAAATAGCCTTACATTTGTTCATCTTTTTTTATGGGAAGAATGATAACAACTTCTGTTCCTGCACCGTAAATACTGTTTACAGTAATTGTTCCTCCATGTGCAGTTATAATATCGTGTGATATTGCAAGACCAAGTCCGGTTCCGCCTCTTTCGCGTGAGCGCGCTTTGTCGACACGGTAAAATCTTTCAAAAAGATGCGGAATATCTTCTTTAGGAATACCAATTCCGTTATCCTTTATTTTTACATAAACATTTTTATACATTTTTCCGGTGGTAACATAAATTTTGCCGTCTGAGCCTGTGTACTTAATGGCATTTGATATGATATTCACCAAAACCTGTTCAATTGAATCCTTGTCACCTATAAACGCAGGCATTTTACTTACCGGCTCGTAAATAAGAGTTTGTTTTGCAGCCTTTGCGTTTATAGACTGCTTTGCAACAACATTTTCAACAAGATTTGATAAGTCAAACTGTTCCTGTTTGATTCCTTTTTTGCTATAATCCAGACGGGATAAAACAAGAAGGTCTTTTACAAGACGAGTCATTCTATCGGATTCATTGTTTATTACATTTAAAAACTTTTCAAAGGTGTTTTTATCAAAATCTTCCTCTTCAACAGAATATAAAAGTGTTTCGGCATAGCCTTTTATAGTGGTAAGAGGTGTTCTTAATTCGTGCGATACATTTGCAACAAATTCTCTTCTGGAGTTATCAAGTCGTTGCTGCTCGGTAATATCCTGAAGCACCGCAACAATACCGCCGATTTTTTCTTTTGTTCGAAATTTTGCAAAATAAAGCTTAATTTCGCTGTCAGCCTTTTTTATAACACTTTTCTGATTTGGCGTACCTTCTAAAATAATTGCCTGAGTTATTTTGGGTTCAGCCATTTCAAAAATTTCATTAAAAGACATTTTTTCTATTTTATTGGTGCGCATAAGCCTTTTTGCCGCAGGATTTATATGAATAATTCTGCCGTTTGAATCAAATGCAATAACCCCGTCTGCCATATGCTTTATAATGGTTTCAACCTTGTCTTTTTCGCTTTGAATTTGCTTAAGTGTGTTGTTAAGCTCAATTGCCATATCATTAAAGGTTTGTGTTAAAAGACCAATTTCGTCGCTTGCCTTTACATCAATGGTAAATTCAAAATCACCTGATGTGATTTTTTGTGCCTTTCGGGTAAGTGATGAGATAGGAGATATAATTGTTTTAGATAAAAGTATACCAAAAACAACCGATAGCAAAAGCCCTAATCCAAGGGACATAAATATAATTACAAGAATATTTCTTACAACTGAGTCAATTTCAACCTTTGAGTCTTTGACATAAATAATAAAACTTTCAGCACCGCTTTTGCCAATAGGAACGGCAAAATCCATATATCCTGCGCTATTTTGCATATTATCGCCAACTTTTTTGTTCATTGCCGAAATAATATTTGGAGTTATTTCAAGCGTTTTTGAAAGGTCGGGATTGCTTCCGTAAATCGCTTTGCCTGTGTTTATATCGAGTATATAATAGTTTCTGAAAGAGTCAATACCCATTTGACCTGAATATGCATCAATGCTTGTTTTAAGCTTTTCAATAGCATC
The DNA here is from genome assembly GCA_015068825.1 of Oscillospiraceae bacterium. Taxonomy (GTDB): domain Bacteria; phylum Bacillota; class Clostridia; order UMGS1810; family UMGS1810; genus Qingrenia. The sequence continues at coordinate 9,400 of SVJU01000013.1, forward strand.
TTCAGACATACTTGTTTCGCTAAGCTGATTTAAAAAGTCATCGTTATAAACATTTTGCATAAGACTTTTAAATTCGTCATGATAAAAGGTGTCGATACGGTTAATCATAAATGTACCGATTACAATAATAACCGAAATTGTAAGCACAACAAACATAGCTACAATTTTGTAGCTGATACTGCTTTTTAAAATTAATTGGTTGTTGTCGCCCTTTTTCATTTTTTACCTCGTAAATGCTTTTAATTATGCGTGAAAGTAATAGCCTACGCCTCGTTTGGTCATAATATATGTCGGATCACTTGGATTGTCTTCTATTTTTTCTCTGAGTCTTCTTACGGTAACATCAACAGTTCTTAAATCACCGTAAAACTCATAGTCCCAAACCTTGTTAAGAAGGCTTTCACGGGAGAAAATTTTGCCTTTTTGTGTTGCGAGAAATTTTAAAAGTTCAAATTCTCTGAAAGTAAGGTCAATAACTTTTCCGTTTTTGGTAACTTCGTATCTTTCGGGCACAATAGTAATATCCCTGAAAGAAAGAGTTTCATTTTTGTCATTTTCTGCTTCTGTAATAGTTGTTCTTCTTAAATTTGCTTTAACTCTTGCCATAAGCTCTCTTAAACTGAAGGGTTTTGTCATATAGTCATCTGCACCAAGCTCAAGACCCAAAACCTTGTCAACTTCTTCTTCCCTTGCAGTAAGCATAATAATGGGAACAGAAGATGTTTCTCTTATTTTTTTGCATACTGCAAAGCCGTCCATTTTAGGCAGCATTACATCAAGTAAAATAAGGTCGGGATTCATTTCGGACGCTTTTTTTACAGCTTCTTCGCCGTCATAAGCCTCCATTACACGGTATCCGCTTTTTATAAGATTTAATTTTAATATTTCAACAATTGGTTTTTCGTCATCAACAACTAAAATAAGATTTTCCATTTTATAACCCTCTTTCTTATTTTTATTTATGGTTATACAATTTTATTTTATCATATATAAAAATAAATTCAAGACTTTTTTTGAAAAAAACAAAAAGCCCATCTGTTGACGGGCTTTAAGATGTATTTTATTTAGAAAAGAATTATTAAAAATTGCGATACCAAAACAACGGCGATAAGTGCAATTGGATAGGTAGCGGCATAAGCTGCTGCAACATCTTCTGTTTTTGCAACACCTATAAGTGTGCCAAGAGCAGGGGTACTTGTCATACCGCCTGTAATTGAGCCAAGATTATTAAGAAGGCTCAATTTAAGCACATATTTTGCAAAAAGATAACCTAATATCATTGGAACAATTGTCATAATTATGCCATATACAAAATACATTGGGTCAAAGTTTGCAACAAAGTCTGCACCACCAGGGATACCTGCGCCAACTAAGAAAAGTACCAATCCAAGTTCACGAAGAAGCTTTAGGGTTGAGCCTTCAGGCATCATATTAAGCTTTCCGATTTTGCCAAAGTGTCCTAAAACAAGTGATACTAAAAGGCATCCACCTGTTGTTGTAAGTGAGAAGCAGGTTCCTGAAAGCCCCTGAGAAGATAGAGGAATTTTAATTCTTCCTATAATTACACCCAAAATTGCAGCAAGTGAAAATGCGGCAAAACCGTGTGCATCAAGAGAAAGAAGCTTTATAGCTGATTTTTTCTCTTCAATATTTTCTGTTTTTACAGCAATTTTTGCTCTTTCTTCATCCATGTTTGCTTTGGTTAGTTTTGGAATAATCTGAACAAACAAAACAACACCAATAACACCAAAGATGTATGCAATACCATGTCCAACCGATACTAAGCTTGTATATTCAGGGTTAACTGTTGCTTTTGCTGCAGAAAATGCCGGTGTTGATGTAAGAGAGCCTGATAAAAGTCCTACAATCATAGCTGTAAAGCCTTCAGATGTTTCGATAGACGAGCCATAGCCGATTACTTTACCCATATAAATACAACCTGCTGCAGAAAGACCGCCTGCAAGAATAATGATAAGTCCTAAAAGAACATATGATTTAAAGTTCTTTTTCATATTTGCAAAAAACTTTGGTCCTGCAATAAATCCAACAGATGTTACAAAGAATATAAGACCAAGACTTTCTACAATTTCAAGTGCTTTTTCGGCAAAGTTAACGCTTGTTCCATCGCCTTTTATAATAAGCTGTGCTTCAAGTGGTGCAAAAAACAGAGCACCAAAGATAAGGGCAACAACAAAAACACCTGCATCGCCAAGGCAAACGCCTTTAATTGTAATTCTGCCAAGAGCATAGCCAACAAACAAAATTGCAAATATACTGAACATCAAGAAGGTAATTCCTGTAACGGGAATTACTCCGCCAAATAAATTCATTTAAAATAACCTCTTTTCATGTAATTACTTTCCGTATTTTGGAAGAAGCTTTGGAGATTTAACATCTGTTTTTATGTTTGCGTCCGAAATTTCTTTTTCAAAGCTATTAATATGGTTTAATGTAAGCTTGCCCATTTTAACAGTTTTGCTTTTTTCGGCAGCATTTTTACCTGCACTTCTGCCAAAAACGATGATGTCAAGAAGTGAGTTACCCATAAGTCTGTTTCTTCCGTGGATACCACCAACAGCTTCGCCTGCAACAAAAAGATTTTCAACCTTTGTTGTCATGCAGTCTTCATTAATATCAAGACCACCATTCTGATAGTGGAGGGTTGGATAAACCAGAATAGGTTCTTTTCTTATATCAATGCCATATTTGGCGAACATACGCATCATAGCAGGAATTCTTGCTTCAATTGTGCCTTCTCCTCCGATTTTTTCAATCATAGGAGTATCAAGCCAGACACCAAGACCGCTTCCTGTGTCAACACCGTTGCCTCTGTCAGAGCACTCTCTTATAATAGATGCAGCAGAAACGTCACGGGTTTCAAGCGGATGCATAAATGCTTCGCCTTTTGCGTTTATTAATTTTGCACCAAGTGAACGAACCTTTTCTGTTACAAGTGCACCAAAAATCTGTTCAGGGAAAGCTGCACCTGTTGGGTGATACTGAAGTGTATCTGCATAAAGAAGGTTTGCACCTGCTCGGTAACCTATAACAAGACCATCGGCTGTTGCACCGTAGTGGTTTGATGTAGGGAAGCCCTGATAATGCATTCTTCCGGCACCGCCTGTTGCAATAATAACTGTTTTAGCTTTTGCAACAAGAATCTCTTTTGTTTCCATATTCATTAAAACAGCGCCTGCAGCATTGCCATTTTCATCAAGAATTAATTCTATTGCAGATGTAAAATCAACAACAGGGATTTTTCTGTTTAAAACTTCGTCACGAAGGGTACGCATTATTTCTGCACCTGAATAGTCTTTTGCAGCATGCATTCTTTTTCTTGATGTACCGCCACCGTGAGTTGTAATCATGTTTCCGTCTTTGTCTTTGTCAAACTCAACACCAAGATCGTTAAGCCATTTAATAGCTTCGGGAGCATCACAAACAAGCTTTTTAAGAAGCTCTCTTTTTGCCGCATAATGACCGCCGCCAAATGCGTCTACAAAGTGAATTGCAGGAGAGTCGTTTTCTTTGTCAGCCGCCTGAATACCGCCTTCTGCCATCATTGTGTTGGCATCACCTATTCTAAGCTTTGTAACAATCATAACATTTGCGCCCGCTTGGTGAGCCTCGATTGCAGCAGATGAGCCTGCACCGCCACCACCGATGATTAAAACATCAACATCATAATCGGGGTTGGAAAGATCTATTTCGTCTGGTTTTATAAGAGAGTGTGCCTGAAGCATTTCGGCAAGCTCTTTTGGAACTTTGTCGCCTTTGTTAGGACCTATTTTAAGTTCTTCAAATTCGTCTGATTTATAGTCGGGATGATAAGCTTTTAATAAATCTTCTTTTTCCTGTGCGGTCATTCTTCTTGGTTCAAGCGAAATGTTTTTATCTCTTGCTTCTTCAACCGCTTTTATTGATTTAGTAAATTTTTCTGAATACATTTTAAGCACACCTCCTATTTCTCTATTTCTCTGTTATTGTAAAGTTCTTTTAGTTCTTCAATCGGTTTTTGCATAAGTGCTTCAATAAGCTCGGTAAATGTACCATCTTTAACTTCTTTAACTCTTGTTTCAAGATGACCGCAACCCGGAGCTAAATATTTACCGTTAAGTCTTCTTGCAAGCATTGCAACCTGTGGATGAGAAATTCCTGCAGGGCAACGTGATGAACAAACACCGCACATTACGCAGTCAAAAGATTCTTCTGCGCATTTTTCGTATTCGCCTCTTTGAGCATAAGCAATATACTGCATAACATTAAGCTCCTGAGTACAGCTTTTTGTGCAGGCATTACAGCCGATACAAGCATAAATTTCAGGATAAAGCTGCATCATAATCTGTTCTGTTGGTTTTACTTTTTCAATGTCATAAACCTGTTTAACAAGAGGGAAGAAGGGAAGGGTTGCAATATACATATTGTCTTCTACCTTTGTCTGACAGGCAAGGCAGGTTTTAAGGTCTTTATCGCCCTCAATTCTGTAAATTGTTGCACATGCACCGCAAAAACCATTACGGCAACCGCAACCTCTTACAAGCTGATAGCCTGCATATTCCATTGCACGCATTATTGTAAGATTGTCCGGAACCTGATATTTTTTTCCGAACAAGAATATATTAACCATGTTTTCCATTGTGTTTTATCCTCCTTATTAATATTCATCGGGCAATTCGTCAAGCTCGTCGCATCTGAATACCGGACCATCTTTGCAAACGTATTTTGCACCGATATTACATCTTCCGCACTTGCCGACACCACATTTCATTTTAAGCTCCATAGTTGTATATACCTGAGTTTTGTCAAAGCCCATAGAGCATAGACCTTCAAGTGTGAATTTAATCATAATCGGAGGTCCGCACACAATAACGGTTTTGTTTGTATCAAAATTAAGCTCTTTTACATAGTTTGGAACAAATCCTACATGACCATCCCAGCCATCCTGCGGATTATCAATTGTAAGATGAACAAAAATGTTTTCATCTTTTACCCATTCGTCAATAATTTCTTTGTAATCAACCAAATCGTCTTTGCTTCTTGAACCGTAAACAATATCAATTTTTCCGTAGTTTTCTCTGAAATGTCTGCAGTAGTTGATTACCGAGCGAAGCGGTGCAAGACCGATACCGCCTGCAATAAAGAGTAAATCCTTGCCTTTGAAAACCTCTTCAACAGGGAATGGTCTTCCGTAAGGTCCTCTTATTGTAATTTGTTGACCTGTTTCTGCCTGATGAAGCCAGTCGGTAACACAACCGCATTTTTTGATTGAAAATTCCATATATTCGGTGTTGGTCGGAGATGAGGTGATAGAAAACATTGCCTCGCCGACACCGGGAATTGAAAGCATTGCACATTGACCGGGTTTATGGTCAAATGCCTTTTTGCCATCGGGTGTTACAACACGAAATGTTTTAACATCGGGTGTGTCAATTCTCACATCGGTAATGACGCCGATTTTTGGAATTAGAGTTTCATTGTCTGGCATCTTGTTTCCCTCCTAACGCTTTCATAACTTTAACTATATTCATAGAAATAGGGCATTTTGAAAGACATCTTCCGCATCCTACACAGCTAAATAAACCGTCGTTGTTTGTTGGATAGTACACAAGCTTGTGCATAAATCTTTGACGGAATCTTTCAAGCTGAGTAAGTCTTGAGTTTCCGTGAGCCATTTTTGTAAAATCGGAATACATACAAGAATCCCAGCATCTGAAACGGATTACACCATCGTTTGTTTTAAAGTCTTTTATGTCATAGCACTGACAAGTTGGACAAACAAATGTGCATGTTCCGCATCCTAAACAGGTATCAGATAATTCCTTCCATTGGGGTGCATCAAAGAATTTTTCTGTTTTGTCTTTGCCAAATTCACTTAAGTCAAGATCTTTAAGTGGAAGTTTATTTAAAATTTCTTTGATTTTTTGTTTTTGATTATCAGCTGATGAATCATCACATTCTTTAGTTACATCAGATAAAGAAGAAAGAAGTTTTTCACCTTTTTCGGTATTTGCTTTAAAATAGATGTTTGTATCATCCATCCATGAAGAAATATCCCCTTCGGGATTTGATGCATCAATGCCAAACGAAGAACAAAAACAAGTTTCCGAAGGACGATTGCACGCAAGCGATATTATAACGCCTTTTTCTCTTCTTGCTTTATAGAATGTGTCAACAGGGTCAACCAAAAATACTCTGTCAAGTATTTCAAAGCTTTTAACATCGCAGGCTTTCACACCAAAAAGAACAAAATCTTCGTTTTCTTTTCTTGTGTCAATAACCTCAATATTCTTTCCTTCGGTTTTAAATTCCATTAAATTTTCTGCCTGAGGAAAGAAAAAGTCCTTTGCACTGCGGTTGGTATTAAGAGCGTCTGACATTTTAACGCCTTTTTCCCATTTTTTAAATTCTGCACCATTTTTCTGATGGACGGGAAGATAAAGTGATGATAAAGAAGATATTTTCTCAAATACTTTATCTAAAGAAGTAAGTTCACATTTACGCATCTTCTTCATCTCCCTTCATAACACCTTCATTTGGTTCAATATCATCAAGAGTATAGTCAACTAAAGGAGCGCGGTTTCCTATTTCTTCTCCTGCCTGATAATCGCCGTAGAAAGAGTTTATATCTTTAATAAATTTTCTGTTTAATAAATGAAGAGGAATGTTTTGTGGGCAAACTCTTGAACATTCGCCGCAGTCGGTACATCTTCCTGCAACGTGGAATGCACGGATGATGTGGAACATTTTTTCTTCAAAGCTATCTGCAATTGCCTTATTTTCAACGCCTGATTTTGGGTTGTCAAATACGCATTTTTCGCATGTGCACGCAGGACACACATCCCTGCAGGCATTACATCTTATACAGCGTGATAATTCATTCTGCCAGAAATTAAATCTTTCTTCTTCCGACATTTTTTCTAATTTTTCAACCTCGTCAAAACGGTTTGAATCGGAAACTTCGCCATTTTCGCCCATAAGCTCATCGTAATAGACGCATTTTTTGCTCTTGCAGTTAGAGCATCTTTCTAAAAGAGCATCATTTGCATTGATTTCTTTGTCACCGTCATAAAGCGTTTTAACATTTATTTTGTCATCTTTAAATTCAATATCAATAATGCCGTCGCCCGATATTTCTTTAACCTTTGAAATATCCATCATACCATCGCAAGGGATGCCAACAACATAAACATTTTCTTTTTTAATTCTGTTTTCGGTAACAAGCTGGCTAAAGCTGTATGTGTCACAGGGTTTTAAAAATACAAGTATTTTCCCTTCGTCTTTTTTTGTTTCTTTAACCAAATATTTAGAAACATTAGCACCACAGAAGTGATTAAAAACAAAGCCTTTTTCCAAAGCTTCTTTACTTTTGAAAACAAAAGGAGATACATCGTATTTAAACTGGCCTTCCATCCAGCCAAGAACCTTTGTTACTGTACCGTTATCAAGAAGACTTACGGCTTTATCAATAAGCATTTTTTGTGTTATTTTTTGCATCGTAAATCCTCCAATCTTTTGTTTGGTCCAAGTTTTGCAACAGCCTCGGTAAACTCGTTCATTGTTGCAGCAAATTTTGCACCCTCTGCTGCAGATACCCATTCAACTCTTGTTCTTTCTTTTTCAATACCAAGAAAGTTTAGCATTGAGAATAAAAGAGTCATTCTTCTTCTTGTAAAGTAGTTGCCTGATGTATAGTGGCAATCACCGGGGTGACAACCGCAAAGAATTACACCGTCTGCACCTCTTTGGAATGCACGAAGAATAAACATAGGATTAACACGGCATGAACACGGAACTTTTATAATTTTAACGTTTTCAGGATACGCCAGACGGTTGTTTCCTGCAAGGTCAGCACCTGCATAAGAACACCAGTTACAGCAGAATGCTACAATCAGAGGCTTATATTCATTTTCATTATTTATTTGCATATTGCATCCACCTCCGCAATGATTTGTTCGCTTGTAAATCCTTTTAGGTCCATAGCGCCTGAAGGACAGGCAACAGTACAAGCACCGCAGCCCTGACATACTGCTTCGTTAACAGAAGCAACTCTTCTTATCATTGTAGTTCTGTCCGGCATACGGAATTCTTTTTCTACATAAGTTATTGCACCATAAGGACAAACCTTTTCACAAGACGAGCATCCGTTACACATAAGTTCGTTTGCATTTGCAATACACGGATTTCCCTTAAGCTTATCTTTTGAAAGAAGGCCTATAACCTTTGCTGCAGCCGCACTTGCCTGAGATACTGTTTCGGGAATATCTTTTGGTCCCTGACATGTTCCTGATAAGAAAACACCTGCTGTGGGGCTTTCTACCGGTCTTAATTTTGGATGAGCTTCTGTAAAGAAGTCGTTTGTATCCATACTTGCAGTAAGCATTGTTGCAAGAGGACGAGCTGATTTATCAGGCTCAATAGCAGCCGCCAAAACAACAAGGTCGGCTTCAATTTTAAGCTGTTTATCAGCGATAAGGTCAGAGCCCTGAACAATAAGCTTTTTGCCTTCGGGTGATACCTTACCAACCATACCTTTTATATAGTGAACACCGTATTCTTCAACTGCACGGCGGTAGAATTCATCAAAGCTTTTGCCCGGAGTTCTTACATCTATATAGAAAACATAAACTTCTGTATCAGGATATTTATCTCTTGTAAGCATTGCATGTTTTGCAGTATACATACAACAGATTTTTGAGCAATACTCTTTTCCTTTTTCGCTACACGATGCACATCTTGAGCCTACGCACTGAACAAAAACAATTGTGTGAGGATGCTCGCCGTCTGAAGGACGAACAAGATGACCTTGTGAAGGACCTGCCGCATTTGTAAGACGCTCAAATTCTAATGAAGTGATAACATCCTTTGACTGACTGTAAGCATACTCGTCAAATTTATCCATGCTGATTGGATTAAAGCCTGTTGCGGCAACAATTGCACCGTATTTTTCGTGGATAATTTCGTCTTTTTGTGTGTAGTCAATGGCATTTGCAGTACATACCTTTGCACACACACCGCATTTTCCGTTTTTAAGCATATTACAGGTGTTTGGGTCAATTGTTGCAACTTTTGGAACAGCCTGTGCAAACGGAATATAAATTGCACGGCGATTGTCCATACCAAGATTAAACTCGTTAGGAACATTTTTCTGAGGACATTTTTCTGTGCAAAGTCCGCAGCCTGTGCAAATATCTTCTTTAACATATCTTGCTTTTTTCTTTATTTCTACATCAAAATTTCCTACAAAGCCTTTAATATCGCAAACTTCGCTGTATGAGAAAATTCTGATTTTATCATTCTGGGCAACGTCAACCATTTTTGGTGTAAGAATACAAGCCGCACAGTCAAGGGTAGGGAATGTTTTGTCAAGCTGAGCCATTTTACCGCCAATTGTGGGTTTTGTTTCTACAATGTCAACCTCGTATCCTGCATCTGCAATATCAAGTGCAGTCTGAATACCTGCAATACCGCCGCCAATTACAAGAGCTCTTTTTGTTACAGGGCTCTCACCTGGGGTAAGAGGCGCGTTTAAATTAACCTTTGCAACAGCTGCTTTACCTAAAATAATAGCTTTTTCGGTTCCTAAAGCCATATCTTTATGAATCCATGAGCATTGTTCACGAATGTTTGCAATTTCAACCATATACGGATTTAAACCTGCTGCCTGAGCGGTTTTTCTAAAAGTTGCCTCGTGCATTCTTGGAGAACATGAACAAACAACAATGCCTGTTAAATTATGCTCTTTAACGGCATTTATAATAAGGTCCTGTCCTGCCTGAGAACACATATACTGATAATTTGTGGAAAAGACAACACCCGGCTCATTTTTAAGAGCATTTGATACTGCCTCAACATCCACAGTGCCGGCAATGTTACTGCCACACCAGCACACGAATACGCCAATTCTCTGCATTTTGCCTTTTCCTCCTTATTTTGTATATTTTCTAAATGCGCTGACAATTGCCTGCTGTGGCAAATCTTCGTCTAAAAGGTTAGGAATGTCGTCAGCTTTTAAGTGGTTCTGCCCCTGTTTTCTTATTACCTGAAGCTTTACTGCTTCAATAAGCTTTGCAGGCTCAACACCTCTTGGACATCTTTCTATGCAGGCAAAGCATGAAAGACACTGATAAATAGATTTTGAGTTAAGAAGCGGCTCTAAATCGCCGTTTTCTACCATATAAACAAACTGATGCGGATGATATTCCATCTCGTCGTAAGAAGGGCACGTTGCAGAACATTTGCCGCACTTCATACATTTTTTAGGATTAACACCGCTTGTAAGGATAACTTCTTTCTGAAGATTTTTGATATCGTTATTCATTGTCATCCTCCTTTATGCCAAGAGCCTCGGCCAAAAGCTCGGTAATATATACCACTTTAATGCCTGAGCCGTTTTTTTCTAAATTGTATTTACATAAAGGACAGGCAGTTACTATCATATCTGCACCGTGAGATTTTGCACTGTCTGTAACAGCACAGCTTCTTTTTATTGCAGCGTCTTTGTTTTCAAGTGCAATATATCCGCCGCAGCATTCGTTTCTTTGAGGATAAACAACAGCCTCTGCACCGAGAGCTTTTATTAAATCTTCAATGATTGTGGGATTTTCTGCATCGTCCATTTTCATAACAGAGCTTGGACGAAGAAGAAGACATCCGTAATATGCGGCAATTTTTTTACCCGAAAGTGCATTTTCTACTTTTTCTTTTATTTTGTCAAAGCCGATTTCATCACGCAAAAGCTCAAGATAGTTTAAAACCTTTGTTGAGCCGTCGTAATTTTCATCGCCAAGATAGTTATTTACTTTAGAAGCAAAAACTTTATCAGTATTCATTGCGTGATTTGTCTGTTTTATAACATTGTGACAAGCAGAACAAACAGTAACAAGAATCTGGTTTTTATCTTTTGCTGCCATAAGCGCTCTTACCGAAGAAAGCTTTGTTGCAATTTCATCGTTTGCGGTGGTGAAAACTCCACCGCAACACTGCCAGTTATCCACTTCTTCTAAAGTAACACCCAATTTTTCAGCACAAAGACGAGCATATTTATCTAAATCTTTTGCTTTTGTTTTTAGTGTACAGCCCGGATAGTAGGCTACATTCATTGATATTTCCTCCAATCACACCATCTGTTCAGGATGGAAAACTTCATCAAATTTTTCCTCAGTTAAGAATCCAAGTTCAACACAAGCTTCTTTTAGAGAAATATTATCTTTAAATGCTTTTTTAGCAGTTTTAGCAGCATTTTCATATCCGATATAAGGATTAAGTGCAGTAACAAGCATAAGTGAATTGTGAAGATTGTGATGCATTTTTTCTTTGTTTGCTTTAATACCAACAGCACAGTTTTTGTTGAATGATAAAATAGCTTCTGAAAGAAGTCTTGCAGACTGTAAGAAGTTGTAAATACAAACAGGCATAAATACGTTAAGCTCAAAGTTACCCTGAGATGCAGCAATGCCAACAGCAACATCGTTACCCATAACCTGAACTGCTACCATTGTAACAGCTTCGCACTGTGTTGGGTTAACTTTACCGGGCATAATAGATGAACCGGGTTCGTTTTCAGGAATGAAAATTTCGCCAAGGCCATCTCTTGGACCTGATGCAAGCCATCTTACATCGTTTGCAATTTTCAGCATATCTGCTGCAAGAGCTTTTATTGCACCATGTGCAAAAACAAGCTCGTCTTTTGATGTTAAAGCGTGGAATTTGTTGATTGCAGTAACAAATGGTTTGCCTGTTAAATCGCTTACCTTTTTAGCAACAGTTTCGCCAAATGCTTTTGGAGCATTAAGACCAGTACCAACTGCTGTACCGCCAAGTGCAAGCTCGTATAAAGGTTTCATAGATAATTTTATAAGTTCAACATCTCTTTCAAGGCTTGATCTCCAACCGCTTATTTCCTGACTGAATGTGATAGGAGTAGCATCCTGAAGATGAGTTCTTCCGCTTTTTACAATGCCTTCATTCTCTTTTTCAAGTTTTTTGAAGGTTTCAATTAAAGTTTCGGCTGCAGGAATAAGCTTATCTTCAAGCATTAAGATTGCAGCAATGTGCATAGCAGTAGGGAATGTGTCGTTTGAAGACTGGCTCTGGTTAACATCATCGTTTGGATGAAGTAATTTTTTGCCTGCTATTTCATTTCCTCTGTTTGCAATAACTTCGTTTGCGTTCATATTTGACTGTGTGCCCGAACCTGTCTGCCATACAACAAGCGGGAAGTTATCGTTTAATTTACCTTCAATAATTTCGTCACAGGCTTTGCTGATTGCATCAAGTTTTTCATCGGTCATTTTATCTTTTTTTAGTTCATTGTTAGCCATTGCTGCAGCTTTTTTCAAAATTCCGAAAGCATGAATTATTTCGGCTGGCATAGTTTCAATTCCAACACCAATTTCAAAGTTTTCGTGGCTTCTTTGAGTCTGAGCTCCCCAAAGTTTGTCGGCAGGTACCTTTACCTCGCCCATAGAGTCGTGTTCGATACGGTATTCCATAATTTTTATCCCCCTAAATTTTATAAATTAATTTATATTTTTGTATTTTTAATAATTTCTTTTAAAGTCTGAGCGCTGTTTTGCAAAAGTTTTATTTCGTTGTCGTTTAACGGAAGTAAAACCTTGTGGCGTATTCCTTTGTTTCCAACGGTATTAAGTGTGCTAAGACACACATCGTCAATTCCGTATTCACCGTGCATCATTGTAGATACAGTCATTGTAGAATCCATTCGGCTAAGAAGGCATTTGCAGATGTGGCAAACCGAAATTGAAACAGCATAAAATGTTGCGCCTTTTCTTTCTATAACCCTTGCACCTGATTTTTTTACATAGTTTTCAACTTCTTTGTAATCAAGCTCTGGAAGAATATTGTTTTTGCTAAGAAATGATTTATGACACTCTTCAATCGGAACATTTGAAATGTTTGCAAGCGACCACGGAATAAATGAAGAATCACCATGTTCACCCAAAACATAAGCATGAACGTTGTTCTGACTGATTGAATAATATTCCGACAGACAGGCACGAAGACGCGCAGTATCAAGTATGGTTCCCGAACCGATAATTCTTTCTTCAGGAATTCCTGAACGTTTGCAGAATACATAAGTAAGAATATCAACAGGATTACTTACAAGAAGATATACGGCGTCGGGAGCATATCGTGTGATTTCGGGAATAATGCTTTTTAAAACATCAATATTCGTTTGAGCAAGCTCAAGTCGTGTCTGACCAGGTTTTCTTGCAATACCGCTCGTTATGATAACAATGTCAGAATTTTTTGCATCCTGATAGCTACCTGCATAAATAGAGCAGGGCGAACAGAAAGAAACACCCTGTCTTATATCAAGTGTTTCACCAAGCGCTTTTTCGTTGTTGATGTCAATCATAACAATCTCAGACGAAAGTCCCGAAACGGTTAAAGTGTATGCTATTGTTGATCCTACATTTCCGCTTCCGATAATGGTAATTTTGTGCATAATTTCAACTCCTTGAGTAGTTAATTTTGCGAAAAATGAAAATTTTTTCATTTTGAAAATTAACAAATTTTGCTTAACAGCTTAAAAATCTAAAAAAGATTGTTATATTTTAAACAAACTTTTTCTACTCAAAAGATTATAACATACTATTATACAAAATTCAACTTTTTTTTCACTTTTCGTTAGTATGTATAACTGCAGTAAAAAAACAGTTGTTTTTTATGTTTATGATAGACTACATTCAATAAATTTGCATAATAAAAACAGGCATATAATTATATGCCTGCTTTATATAAAATATTTTATAAATCAATTAAAGTTGTGTGACAAAGTGGACTTAAAATACTGAAAGATTCAAAAACATAAGCCTTTACATTTGTTGCATCTTTTAAGTTAAGGTTTATATTTGCAAAACCATAGACCTCGTTGTTTTTGATATCAACAATTTTTGTATCAACAATTTTTTTGTCATTTAAACTTACAACAACAAGTTTTGCGTTTTCTTTTTTCAGATTTATTACTTTAACATAAGAAGGATCCAGTATAATTTCTGTTAATGGCACGAATGTAAGGCTCAAGGTTTCTATTTCGTTTGCTTCAACAAGTGCTTGGGCAGTTGAGTTTTCATATCCGTAAACTGTAATATTATTTTGGGTAGATTCTTCAAGCATATAAGGGTCAATTTCAGTTGTTTTTGAATAGAATGTTATGCTTTCAAGTGATGAACAACCGTAAAATACCCAATATCCAACATATTCAACAGATGCAGGAAATGTGATGTTTTTTAAAGAAGTACAACCCGGAAATGCTTCTTGGTGAATATATTCAACGCCATTGCATATTGTAATATTTTCAAGAGCGGCACATTTTGCAAAAGCATGCGAATTAATATCTTTAACACTTTTTGGTATATAAATTGATTCCAATGAAGTACAATTATAGAATGCACCGGATTCAATTGCGTTTACCTTAGAGCCTATGGTTACATTTTTTAAAGAAGTACAGTCTTCAAAACAACTTCCCGGGATAATTTCTAACCCATCTCCTATAATTACATCGGTTAATGCACTACAGGTATAGAAAGCATTATCGCCAATTTCGGTAACTGAGTTGGGAATAGTTATACTTTTAAGAGCAGTACCATAAAATGCACTGTTTTCAATTGTCTCAAGCTTATTTCCGAATATTACTTCTTCAAGAGCGATACAATTACAAAAGGCTTCTGATGCGATGTTTGTAACATTTGTAAGATTTAGACTCGAATTAAGCTTTTCACATCCAAAAAAAGCATATCTTCCAATTGTTTCAAGATTTACGGGAATATTAATATTTTCCAATGCGGCACAGAAATCAAAGGCAGATTCATTTATAGCAGTAATTGAGTCAGACAAAGTAACTGTTTTAAGATTTTCGCAAGAGTAAAATGCTTCTTCTGGTACTGTTGTAATGCCAAAAAGTGATGCTTCTTCAAGCAAATAACAGGTTGAAAAGACACCCTTTCCAATGGATGTTACAGTAGATGGAATGGTAACAGTTTTAAGTGCGCTGCACTCACAAAAAGCATAATCGCCAATGGTTTTTACAGAAGAAGGAATTTTAATTTCTTCAAGAACTGGACAAAAACGGAAAGCCTCATTGCCTATTGAATTAACTGTGGATGGAATATCAATCTGTGTAATTGCAGTGCAACCAGAAAATGTATTTGCGGCAATATTTTCAATGCCTGATGGAATATTTATAGTTTCAAGTGCGAAGCAGTCTTTAAAAGCACCTTCTCCAATGTTAACAACTGTATCGGGTAAAGAAATTTCTTTTACCGGCAGATTTTGAAAAGTACAAGCATCAATACTGGTAATATTGCCTTGTACAATAATTTTTTCTATAAGATAACCGTACTCATCCCATTCGCCGTTAGTAACTGTTCCTTGACCAGATATTGTCATAATATAAGTTTCATCATCTAAAGACCATTGTGCATTATCGCCACAATCACCCGAAATGGTAGCTGCGCAAACAGATACAGACAATGACAAAATAAGACAAACAAAAAGTGATAATACAAGTAGTTTTTTCATAAAAACTTATCCTCCATAATTTACAATATTTTAACATTTTAACATAAATTTACTAAAAAGTAAAGTTAATTGAATAAAATAAGCCATAAAAAATCAATAAAATTTGTAGCATTTTACGATTGACAAATTAAGCATTTTAATGTAAAATAAAATCACAGCTTTTACATAACTGACGGAGAATGCGGAAATTACCGCAGGGGAATGTAAATGCTTATTATGCCGACCGTCTGGGCGATTCAGTTTTTTAAATTAAAAGCTGGCTCGTCCTTTTTTGTTTTATATAGGTAAGTCAGCGTATGAAAGGAGCAATTTTTATGGAACACAAAAATTGGAACGGATTTAAAAAAGGAAAATGGCAGGACGAAATTAATGTGAGGGATTTTATTCAAAGTAACTATATTCCTTACGATGGTGACGATTCGTTTTTAGCAGGTGCTACCGAAAGAACAAATGAACTTATGCAAAAATTAAACGGTCTTTTTTTGGTTGAAAGACAGTTTGGTGGCGTGCTTGATATTGATACTGCAACTGTTTCATCGCTTACAAGCTATAAACCTGGTTATCTTGATAAAGAAAAAGAGCTTATTGTAGGTCTTCAGACAAACCGTCCTTTAAAAAGAGGAGTAAATCCTTTTGGCGGTATTCGTATGGCTCGTCAGGCATGCGAGGCTTATGGATATAAACTAAGTGATAAAATAGAAGAAGAATTTAAATTCAGAACAACTCATAATGATGGTGTTTTCAGAGCATACACCGACGAAATGAGGGCAGCAAGAAAATGCCATGTTATAACAGGCCTTCCCGATGCTTACGGCAGAGGAAGAATTATAGGCGATTACAGAAGAGTTGCACTTTATGGCGTCGATAAGCTTATTGAAGAAAAGAAAAAAGATAAGGAAAATCTTGATAAAGGCAATTTTAATGCCGATACAGTAAAGCTTGACGAAGAGCTTTATCAGCAGATTGCGTTTTTAGGATATATGAAAGAAATGGCAGCTATGTACGGCTATGATATATCTGAGCCCGCAAAAGATACAAAAGAAGCAATTCAGTGGACATATTTTGCTTATCTTGGCGCAATAAAAGAACAAAATGGTGCTGCCATGTCGCTTGGAAGGGTGTCTACATTTTTTGATATTTATATTGAAAGAGATATAAAAAACGGCACTTTGACAGAAGAGGGAGCACAGGAATTAATAGACGATTTTGTAATGAAATTAAGAATGGCAAGACACTTAAGAACTCCCGAATATAACGAGCTTTTTGGCGGAGATCCTATGTGGATTACAGAAGCAGTAGGTGGAATGGGTGAAGACGGAAGAAGTCTTGTTACAAAATCGAGTTTCCGTATTTTAAATACACTTTATACTTTGGGTTCATCACCCGAGCCTAACCTTACAGTTTTATGGTCAGAAAACCTTCCTGAAGGATTTAAAAAATACTGCGCAAAGGTTTCGGTCGATACCGATTCTATTCAGTATGAAAATGACGATGTTATGCGTCCGATTTATGGTGACGATTATGCAATTGCTTGCTGTGTATCTGCAATGAAGGTAGGTAAGCAGATGCAGTTCTTTGGCGCAAGATGTAACCTTGCAAAGCTTCTTTTGATAGCAATTAATGGTGGCTATGATACCACAAGCAAAATGCATATAGGTCCTCAGATGGAGGTTATGGATTTAAGTAAGCTTGATTACGATGCAGTTATGGAGCGTTTTGATGTTTATATCAAGTGGCTTGCAAATTTATATGTAAACACAATGAATGTAATTCATTATATGCACGATAAATATGCCTACGAAAAAACACAAATGGCACTTCACGATACAAGTGTAGAAAGATTTATGGCATTTGGTATAGCGGGGCTTTCTGTTGTTGCCGATTCTTTAAGTGCTATTAAGTATGCAACTGTAAATCCTGTAAAAAATGAAGAAGGATTTATAACAGAATTTAATACGCAGGGCGATTTTCCTAAATTCGGTAATGATGATGACAGAGTTGACCTTATTGCAAAAGATATGGCTCACAAAATGATTTGTGAACTAAGAAAAACTCCTGCGTACAGAGATGCAATTCATACTCTTTCGGTGCTTACAATTACATCTAATGTAATGTATGGCAAAAACACAGGCGCAACTCCGGATGGCAGAGAAAACGGTGGTGCTTTTGCACCCGGTGCAAACCCAATGCATAACCGTGAAGAAAATGGTGCTCTGGCATCACTTAATTCGGTTGCAAAAATAAGCTATGATGACTGCCGTGATGGTATTTCAAATACATTTTCAATTACTCCCGATGCACTTGGAAGAGAGAAAAATGAAAGAATTGATAATCTTGTTACAATTCTTGATGGATACTTTAAAAAGAAAGCACATCATATAAATGTAAATGTTTTAAACAGAGAAACACTTATTAAGGCATATAACGACCCTTCGGCATATCCAAACCTTACAATCCGTGTATCTGGTTATGCAGTAAACTTCCATAAGCTTTCTAAAGAACAACAAAAAGAAGTTATTAGCCGTACCTTCCATGAGGTTATGTAATTATGTTAAAAGGGTGTGTAAATTCCATTCAGTCACTTGGAACACTTGACGGCCCTGGTGTTAGATTTGTTGTATTTATGCAGGGCTGTAATTTAAGATGCGGTTGTTGTCATAATCCTGACACTTGGGAAATAGGCACAGGTGATGAGTATAGCGTAGATGATGTTTTTGAAAAGTGCAAAAAATATAAAGAATATTTCGGACAAAAAGGCGGAATAACCTTATCTGGCGGCGAGCCGCTGCTTCAGGCATCATTTGCAAAAGAGCTTTTTAAAATGTGCAAAGAAGATAATATCAATACCTGTCTTGATACATCGGGAAGTATTTTAAATGATGATGTAAAGCTCCTTTTAAAATATACCGACAGGGTTCTTCTTGATATAAAATACAAAAATGATGAACTGTACAAAAAACATGTGGGATGCTCAATAAATTCACCATTAAATTTTTTGGAATATTTAAACGAAAATAATATTCCAACCACATTAAGACAGGTAATTATTCCTTCCTTAAATGATGATAAAGAAAATATTGAGTTTATTTTGTCACTTTTAAAAAAATATCCTTGCATAGATAAAACCGAGCTTTTACCATTTAAAAAAATCTGTAAGGTAAAGTACGATAAAATGAATTTGAATTTTTCATTTGAAAAGTATGATACTCCGAACAAAAAACTGATGGAAAAATTACAAAAATATTTACCATATTAAAATTAAAAGAGCTTATCAGAAGATAAGCTCTTTTTTTATTTATCAAATTCTTTTGAAGCATCTTTTAATAGTGTTTTTACAGGTAAATGCTGTGGACAGATTTTTTCGCATTTTCCACATTCTATGCAGTCCTTAGCCTTACCTTTTTCATATGTTACAATATCATAATAGTATTTGCTGTTCCAGTTCTGGAAAGTATTTTTTTCGTTAACACACGAAAAAATATCAGGTATAGGAATGTTTTTTGGGCATCCTTCTATACAATATCGGCACGAGGTACATTCAATAAGATTTTGATTTTTTAAAATATCGCACACCTTTTTTACTGCATCAAATTCTTCTTTATCAAGCTTTTTAAAATTTTTCATAAAGCTTATGTTGTCATTTATCATATCCATATTGCCCATTCCCGAAAGCACCATAAAAACATTATCAAAGCTTGCGGCAAAGCGTATTGCGTAGCTTGCATAGCTTCCGCCATTAAGATTGTCAAAAACCTTTTTTGCATCGTCGTTAAGGTTAACAAGCTTACCGCCTTTTACAGGTTCCATAACAATGATGGGCTTATTGAATTTTTGGCAAACCTCATAGCATTTTCTGCCTTCAACAGATTCGCTTTCATAGTCGGCATAATTAAACTGAATCTGAACAAATTCAATCTGAGGATACTCAGTTAAAATCTTTTCAAGCACAGATGCTTTATCGTGAAAAGAAATACCAAAATGCTTTATTTTACCTTCATCTTTTAATTTAAGGCAGGTTTCGTATGCCTTGCATTTTTTGTATTTTTCGTAAGATTCGTTATCCTGTGCGTGCATAAGATAAAAATCAAAATATGTAACAGCACACCATTTTAGCTGATTTTCAAAAAATGGAATGATTTCTTCCTGTGATTTAAAATATGGGTTGGATAATTTGTTTGCAATAACAAAGCTTTCTCTTGGATGCCTTTTTACAAGACATTCTCTGAGTGCAATTTCACTTTTCTGGTCAACATACATATGTGCTGTGTCAAAATAGTTAAATCCGTTTTCTAAAAAAGTGTCAATCATTTTTGAGAATGTGTCATAATCAACTTCTTTATCAATCATTGGAAGACGCATACATCCAAAACCAAGATTTTTCTTTACATTTTCAAATACATTATTCATATTTTCGCCTCACAAATAAAGGTACGAAATTACCTTCGTACCTTTTAAAATTTTTTATTCAAGAAAATCTTTTAACTTTTTGCTTCTTGACGGGTGTCTTAATTTTCTTAAAGCCTTTGCTTCAATCTGACGGATTCTTTCTCTTGTAACATTAAATTCTTTACCCACTTCTTCAAGTGTTCTTGCTCGTCCGTCATCAAGACCAAAGCGAAGTCTTAATACCTTTTCTTCTCTTGGAGTTAAGGTTTCAAGAACGTTCATAAGCTGCTCTTTAAGTAGCATAAATGCTGCCATATCACTTGGTGCGGGTGCATCGTTATCTGGTATAAAATCACCAAGAATACTGTCTTCTTCTTCACCGATTGGAGTTTCAAGTGATACAGGTTCCTGTGCAATTTTCATAATTTCTCTTACTTTATCTTCGCTGACTCCCATTTCAACCGCAATTTCGTCAACTTTAGGTTCTCTGCCAAGTTCCTGTAAAAGCTGACGTGATACTCTTATAAGTTTGTTGATTGTTTCAACCATATGAACAGGAATTCTTATTGTTCTTGCCTGATCGGCAATAGCTCTTGTTATAGCTTGTCTTATCCACCAGGTTGCATAAGTACTGAATTTATAGCCTTTTGTATAGTCAAATTTTTCAACAGCTTTAATAAGACCTAAGTTTCCTTCCTGAATAAGGTCTAAGAAAAGCATACCTCTGCCGACATATCTTTTTGCGATGCTTACAACAAGTCTTAAGTTTGCCTCAGAAAGTCGTTTCTTAGCAGCTTCGTCGCCATTGTGCATCCTTTCGGCAAGTTCAACCTCTTCGTCACTTGTCAAAAGCGGAACTTTACCGATTTCTTTAAGATACATTCTTACAGGGTCGTCAAGACCTACTCCTTCGGGAACTGATAAGTCAATTTCTTCCTCGTTTGTCTGAATTTCATTAAGCTCTCTGTCTAAATCTTCTACAAGCTCAATTCCCAATTTTTCAAGTGTTTCGTAAACTTTTTCAATCTGTTTTACTTCTAAATCTATTTCCGAAAGAGCATCCATAATTTCCTTGTAGGATAAAACGCCGTTTTTCTGACCAATTGCAATTAAGGTTTTGATAATTGCTTTTTTGTCATTTGAATTAACGGATTTTAATTCTTCAAGGTTTGTCATTTCGTTATCCATAATATGTTTACTCTCCTTTCATTTTTTTCTTTTGTTATTTGTTTTTTAAAAGGGCATTAAGTCCTTCCATATCACCATTTGCAAGCATTTCTTCAATTTTTTTGTTTTTTTGCTCCTGCAAAATGGTATTTATATAATCTTTAACAGCAAGCGATTTGTTGTCGCATTTAGCATCGATGGACAGTATTTTTGTAACCTGTCCGACTTCGTTTTCATCAAAATCGACCATTACGCTTGATGCTTCAAGTTTATGATGTGATTTGCTTTTTTCTTTTATCATATTAAAAAGTTTTAAGTGAACTTCGTTTTCAAAAAGGTCTTGTGAAAGCTCATTTTCAAATTTTAAAAATATGCTTACATTGTCGGCTAATACCGCAAGCAAAAGTTCTCTTGTTTTTTCAAGCTTATCTGTAAGAATTGCACCTGCATAGGGTGCAATTGTTGGGTTTTGTGTACCATTTGATGTACCATTTTTAATAAGCCTTGTTTTTCCGAGCTGAGCATATATTGACTGAGTGCTTGTTTTTGCCCTTTTTGCAATTTCTTCTATATATACATCAAGTTCAACATCATTTTTAATTTTTGATAAATATGGAAGAAGCTCACCAATATATTTAATTCTGTCTTCAATGTTTTTTTGCAGTTCATATTTTGCCCCAAAAATATCCATTAAATACAAAATATCTGATTTTCGCCTTGAAATCAGCGATAAAAACCTGTCTTTCCCATATTTTTTCAAAAATTCGTCAGTATCTTTCGCACCTTCAACCGTCATAACCGAGGTTTTAATTTCAAGATCCCTTAAAATTAAAATAGCTCTTTTTTTAGCTTCCAATCCTGCATCGTCGCTGTCATAGCAAATAATTACTTCGTTAAAATAGCGTTTTAAAAGCTTTGCCTGATCGGGAGTAAGTGCTGTTCCAAGCGTTGCGGTTACATTTGGTATGCCGTATTTTACAACGGTTATAACATCCATATAACCTTCAACTAAAATAATTTCACTTTTTTTAGCACGTCGTGCAACATTTAAAGAATAAAGGTTTTTGCTTTTATTATAAATAAGAGTATCGGAGGTGTTTAAATATTTTGGATTTACATCTTCTGTAATTCGTCTTGCACCAAAGCCTATAACCTTATCGTTTATATTGAAAATGGGAAACATTATTCTGTTTCTGAATCTGTCGTAATATGTGCCGTCATCTCTTTTTGATGTAAGGCCCGCTTTAAAAATATCTTCCTCGTTATAGCCTTTTTCTTTAAGATGATTTAAAAGCTCGTTGCCTTTTGCGGGAGAATATCCTAAACAAAAATATTTTGCACACTGGCCTGTAAGCTCTCTTTCTTTAAAATAGGCAACTGCAACCTGACCATCTTTATCCGAAAGCTTTTTGTAAAAGAATTTTGCAGCATCGTAGTTGATATTAAAGTAAGTTTCTTTTTTATCTTTTATAGCTGCTTCTTTTTTGCTGTCAGCATTGTTTGCTTCGGGCAGCATAATATTTGCTCTCTGGGCTAATGCTTTTAAAGCCTCTAAAAAAGTTAAATTTTCAATTTTCATAAGAAAGTTTACAACCGTTCCGCCTTCGCCGCAGCCAAAGCAGTGAAAAATACCTTTTTGAGGTGAAACAGAAAAAGAGGGGGTTTTTTCATTATGGAAAGGACAAAGCCCCATATAGTTGCTTCCGCTTCTTTTTAAGGCAACGTGTTCGGATATAACTTCGACAATATCGTTTTTGTCTATAACCTCTTGAATTACATAATCAGGGTAAAGAGGCAATTTCATCACCATTTTCTTAAATACATAATAAGTCTTATTCGACTTTTTTAAACAAATTCCTTCTTAATTTTAACATTTTACTTATTTTTGTGCCTTTTACTGTTTTTCCCAGGTTTGTGGCACAAAAAGATTGTTGAATTCTTTCAAAATATATCCGTCTGTCATGCTGGCAATATAGTCGCATACAACTGTTTCGTCTTCATATTTATCAAGAAGTAGTTTAAATTCGTGTGGAAGTTTATCTTTGTTTTTTAGGTAATACTCATAAATTTTTTCAATAACCATATTTACTTTTTTATCCTGCTCGGCAATTTTTTTGTAAACATAGTCAAACATAAATTCCCTTAAACTCATCATTGTTTTATAAATTTCGTCCGACATAGAAACATCACCGTTTTTTAATGTTGAGTTTATTATATCTTTAATAAGTGTATTTATTCTTTTTGAATGTCTGTCGCCCAGAATTTCAAGATATTCTTTTGGAATATCATCCTGCGATATTATTTCTGAACGAAGAGCATCATCTATGTCGTGGTTTAAATATGCAAAGCGGTCGGCATATTTTATAATTCTGCCTTCAAAGGTCTTGGCGAGCATATCTCCTGCGTGATTTAAAATTCCGTCACGTACTTCGAAGGTAAGATTTAATCCCCTGCCGTCTTTTTCAAGCACATCAACAACCCTTAAGCTTTGCTCATAATGTTTAAAACCTTTTGGATTTAGCTTATTTAATATCTTTTCGCCCATATGACCAAAAGGAGTGTGTCCTAAATCGTGGCCTAAGCTTATAGCTTCGGTTAAATCTACATTAAGATTAAGTGCTTTTGCAACCGTTGTTGCAATTTGCGAAACTTCAAGTGTGTGAGTAAGCCTTGTTCTGTAATGGTCGTTATCGGGGGAAATAAAAACCTGTGTTTTATGCTTTAAGCGCCTGAATGCTTTTGAATGAACAATTCTGTCACGGTCACGACAAAATTCTGTTCGTATTTCACATTTTTCTTCATCAAAAAGTCTGCCTTTTGAATTTTTTGAAAGACACGCATTTTTTGATAAATATTTTTGTTCTTTTTCTTCGCTCATTTCTCTTATGTTCATTTGAAAAATCCTCCTTACATAAGCTCTTCGTAAAATCTGTGACAAATAAGGTCTATTTTAGACAAGGCATTTTTATCTTCTTTTGCATTGTTATAAGAAGAGACACCAAATGAGCCTGCACCATATTCTTTTGAGCTTGAACCGATAATTGTAAAGCCATCGGTTAAAAGACAGTCGTGTATAGCTTTTATAGTTGCTTCCTGACCACCAAAAAGCGAATGTCCGCTTGCAAATGCACAAGCTACCTTTCCTGTATACGCATTTTTTGCACGGAATGCTCTTGTTTTGTCAAAAAGACATTTTGCCTGCGCACTCATTGTGCCAAAATAAACGGGTGATGCAAAAATAACACCATCACTGTTTTCTATTTTTAATAAAATATCCTCTAATTTTGTACCCTTGTAACAGTTTTGGTTACAGGGGGAAGAACAGGATATGCAAAACGGATGCTTTGCATCAAAAAGTGCATCCTGCAAAAATATAATTTCTGTTTCAAAGCCTAATAAATTTAATTTGTTGCTTGCGTATTTTAACATAAATGCACAGTTTCCTTCTTTGTGAGGACTTGCATTTATGAGTGTTATTTTTTTTGTACTCAAAAAATCACTTCCTTAATATATATAAATACAACAAAATTTTACAAAATCCTTTTTTATATAAGCAGTTTTAAAATTACAATAAGTATTAGTC
The DNA here is from genome assembly GCA_015068825.1 of Oscillospiraceae bacterium. Classification (GTDB taxonomy): domain Bacteria; phylum Bacillota; class Clostridia; order UMGS1810; family UMGS1810; genus Qingrenia. The sequence goes on from SVJU01000013.1 coordinate 34,079, forward strand.
CCGGAATACCCAACAGACCCAAAATTATGGCGGTTACGGGGTTTATTCCAATAAAAAAATTAGTAAATTTTGAAAAAAGATTGATAACATAAAGCAAAAGAACACCAATAAAACTGTTTAAAAAAAGCTTTAAAATGAATTTAAGCGGTTTAAAAAATATTTTGCATACAACAAAAACAATTAAAAGCCCTAAAACAAACCCGATTATTTTAGAAAAAATTTCAAGTTCCACCAAAAAAACACCCCTTTTTAAAATATTTGTCCATTAAAAATATATATGAATATTTTTGCAAATATTACCTTTGGTATGGTATTTTAAGATTTTGTGTGATATAATCAATATTATGTTTTTGTTGAAAGGATTTTAATATGTTTGAAAAAGTAATTTATACAGTAAAGAAAATAGATGGTGATTATGCGCATCTTTTGTCGGATGACGGAATTGAAAATCAGGTTGCAATGGCGCTTTTGCCATCAAATATTTGCGAAGGTGACAAAATAAAGTTTGAAAATTTTGAGTATGAGGTAATATAAATGCTAAAGAAAAATGATGTTATAGAGCTTGATATTTTAGATGTCGGCTTAAATGGTGAGGGCATTGCAAAAACATTCGATGGATATACGCTTTTTGTAAATGGTGCAACTGTGGGTGATAAGGCGGTTTTAAGGGTTACAAAAACAAACAAAACTTATGGTTTTGCAAGGTGCGAAAAAATAATAACAAAATCGCCATTTAGAAATGATGTACCATGCAAAAGCTTTGATAAGTGCGGCGGTTGCTCAATTATGAATTTAAAATATGAAAAACAGCTCGAAATTAAAAAAAGCATTGTTGTAAATAATCTTTTGAAAATTGGCGGATATAATGAGGATGAATATAAATTAAACGAAATAGTTGCATCCGAAAATATAAATAATTACCGCAACAAAGCTCAGTTCCCTGTGGGGATGGCAAAAAACAGGGTAGTTTGCGGGTTTTACGAACCAAAAAGCCATAATGTTGTATCGGTAGAAAACTGCTTTATTCAGGATGAAAAAATCAATAAAATTGTAAATTTGTGCGTAAAGTTTTTTAATAAATACAAAATTTCGGTTTACAGTGAAAAAACAAAAAAAGGTATTGTAAGAAATGTTTATGTAAGAAACACAGGCGTAGGAATTATGGTTGTTATTGTTGCAAATTCCAAAAAGAAGCTTCCGTATTATACCGAGCTTGTCAGTATGCTTGTATCAAACGGGGTAGGGAGCGTTATTCAGAATATAAACACAAAAGATACCAATGTTATTATGGGAGATGAAAATATAATCCTTTATGGTGAAGATAAAATTTTAGCTAAAATAGGGGATTTAAAATTTTATATTTCGTCAAAAAGCTTTTTTCAGGTAAATACAAAACAGACAGAAAATTTATATAATATCGCAAAAGAATTTGCAAACGCTACAAAAGAAGATACTGTGTTTGACCTTTTTTGCGGATGCGGTACAATTTCGCTTTATCTTGCAAACGAGGCAAAAAAAGTTATTGGGGTTGAAATTGTAGAAGACGCGGTAAAAATGGCAGAAGAAAATGCCAGACTTAATAATGTTGAAAATGCCAACTTTTATGCGGGCGATTGCGACCAAATTGTTAAAAAGCTTATAGATAATGGCGAAAAAGTTGATATTGTGGTTGTTGACCCGCCACGAAAGGGTTTAACAGAAAATTTAATTGATATGATTGTGTCACTTAATCCAAAAAGAATTGTCTATGTTTCGTGTAATAGCGCAACCCTTGCAAGAGATGTAAAATACGCAAAGGAAAAAGGATATATCTTAAAAGAAGCAACACCCGTTGATATGTTTCCACATACCACCCATTGCGAAGTTGCAGTAAAGCTTGAAAGATAACAAAACCCTCTCTTAATTTTAAGAGAGGGTTTAAGTTTTAAAATTTATAATCTAATTTTTGCATTGCTTCTTTAACAAATGGCAAATCTTCCCGGTATGTCATACCAATCCAGCTGTCCTTTGTTGAAAGAACTTTGATTTTTGCATTTTCGCTTTTTATAATTTCGTCAACAAAAACAGGAAGTATATATTCATCTTTCATTTCGTCTTTTAAATTTTTAAGAAAATTAACAAATCCGGCTTCAAGCTTGTCAAAAATATCGGGATAAAATCCCCAGATGTTCATAGAAACCTTTGTATCCATAGTAAGATTTGTTGATTTGTCAAGGTTGTAATGTTCGGTTATTTTTGCTAAGTATCCGTCTTTTATGTCGCAAACACCTCTTGTAACGGTTCCGTTGTCGCTTAAGGTTTTTTCAAGGTCATACGCAACCATACACATTTCTTTTGATTTTTCAAAATGCTCAGTTATATATTTGTAAACGCTTTTTCCATAGTAATCATCAGAGTTTATAACTGCAAAGGGAGTATTGATTTTATCTTTTGCACTAAGTACTGCCTGAACAGTTCCCCATGGTTTTGTTCTTCCTTTGGGAAGTGTAAAGCCGCCGGGGAGGTCATCACCCTCCTGAAAGGCATATTCAACATCTATATATTTTTCGCATCTTTTGCCTATAATTGCTTTAAAATCTTCTTCCATTGATTTTTTTATTACAAAAACAACTTTGGAAAATCCGGCATTTTTTGCATCGAAAACAGAATAATCAAGCAAAACCTCGCCGTTTTTGCCAATAGGCTCCATCTGTTTTAAACCGCCAAATCTTGAGCCTGCACCTGCTGCCATAACTAAAAGAGTTGCATCCATAAAACATCCCTCCGTTTTTATTTTCTGTTATTTTTTTATTATAACGCATATTGTGGTAAATAGCAACATAAAATTTTTTCGTAAAATAAAGATTAAAATTTAATTACAAAGCCAATAATAACAAAAATTGGTGTTGACAATATTAATTTTTTATGTTAAACTAATTTTCCTGTTTGGGGATGCAATGGTCTCGACGGGGATTTTGCAGCCGAAGGGGCGAGTAGTGGCGAGAACCACTTTAAAAGCTCAAACTTTAAATATAAACGCTAACGATAATTTAGCTTACGCTGCCTAATTAGGCGGCCATCCTTCCACAGAGGACCGCGGCTGTGAGTAAGGGTGTCATCAAAGCGGTGAACGTGAATGTGTGATGCTCTGTAGCACATCACGGACTTCAGAGCTACTTTGAATAAAAGATTGTTTGTGAACTTTTATTTGAGGGAATTTTAATCACAAACTGCACTCGGAGTACCTTTTGTGAATAGATTTTCGGACAGGAGTTCGATTCTCCTCATCTCCACCACGTCGCAGCTAACTACGCTGCAATCAAAAAGACCGTTCTTTGAACGGTCTTTTATCATAATGCTCCATTGCTGCTCCTTTTTTGCAAAAAGTCACGCTCGGCTCGTCTGCTTGGTTGTAAACACCCTCGCTGCGACTTGCTTTCGCTACCAACTTTTTGCAATTTTGATGTAGCAGTTAAATTATATCGCCTTACACAGCAAGCGTGATGATATTACTTTTGGTAATGTTATCACGTTTTTTGCTTGTATTGTGCTGTAAAACGGGCTGAAAACATACAAATAACACGAAAACGATATAAACCACACACAAAACAAAATATATATGTTTATATAAATTTGGAAAATGACGACTATATACTTGAAAAATTTATATATTTATAGTATAATTTAAAATGATAAGTTATTTTTAAATATATTATGAAAGAAGTCCTAAAAAATGGCAATGACATACGAGAGAAAAAAGAAAAGACAAAATAATATTTTATATACTATTATTACTGCATTTTTAATATTTGTAGTCTTTTTGACAATGGTTTCATCTTTTTACCAAATGGCAGAAGATGATGCTTACGAAATGCTTCATATGCAGACAAAACAGATTAAAGATGATTTAACTTTGCAGCTAAAATCGGACAGGGAAAATCTTGTTACCATGGCAAACTTTGCATCAAAGCTTTATTCGGATGGCGAAAACTATAATCTTATGTTTGAATCCTTCAACCCCATCGGGTTGTTATCTAATATAGGTATATTAAATCCTGATAACACTTTTGTTACAAAAATGGGTTCTATAAACTTAAATGGTAAAATTTCTTTTGAGGAAGAAAAGGCAAAAGGCGAGTATGTGAGCGGAAGAATCCCCGATCTTACAGGTGACGGAAAAGAACTTATAAGAAGTGCAGTTCCTATTAAGGCAAGTGGTGAAATAGTTGGTATTTTATATGGTGTAATTCCACTTGATGTCATAGGCGAAAAATATAATAATATGGCAAAAGAGCTAAATGCTCAGCTTTTTGTTTACGATAAAGAAACGGGAAAATTTGTTATAGACACATTAGATAAAAGCCCTGGTGAACTATCCAATTTTAAAGACAGAAAATATAATGCTGACTATTCTTATGACCAGTTGGTTAATACCGACAAAGGTTATTCCTCATTTAAGTCAATACTTACGGGTGAGGATTTATATGTCCATTATTCTACCCTTGAAGATTTTGACTGGGGTATTATGCTCGCCCGTTATGAAACTCAGGTTTTTTCAGAAACTCATAAAATTTCGCAAAAATTAATTATTGTTTTTGTTGCAATTATTTTGATTATGTCGGCTTACATCGAATTGGTGTTAAGAAGCGAAAAAAACAGAGCAAGATTGAATTCGGAGTCTTCATACATAAGAAAACTTTTACTGGAAGTCAACCAGCAGCATACAAATATTACAGAAGCTATACGACTTATTAAAGAATATTCAGGCTCGCGTTCTGCATTTTTTACAGATACCGACGGAGAAGACTTTTTCCACATAAAGCCATCTTTAAAAGAAAAACTTTTAACAGGAGAAGACAGAAATTATTTTCATAGAGAACTTTTCAGATATGCTTCAAACATTCAAACAAATAAAATGTCCATTGGCTTTATGCAAATTGTTCCAAATGCACATCTTTTAAAAACAAATCAAGAGTTTTATGATTTTTTGTTAAAACACGGCATTAAAGAGGTATCATTTGCAATTATAGCAGACAAGAAAAATCATGTTAGTATTTTAGGTACAATTAATCCTAAAAAAAGTTTTGCTGCACGACAGCTTATTGAAGATATCATAGTTTGTTTTTCGATTGCTATATATAACAGAAAACATCTTAACAAAACCGAGCTTGCTGCAACAACGGATTCTCTTACAGGAGCTTTAAATCGTGTTGCATATAAAAAAGATATTCTTTTGTTTGACGAAGAAAAGCCGGAAGGATTTTCGTGTATTTATATTGATGTCAATGAGCTTCACATAAGAAACAACAAGTACGGACACGCCGCAGGTGATGAAATGCTTATATATATTGCAAACTCATTGAAAGAGACATTTTTCGGGCACAGTATTTACCGTATGGGCGGTGATGAGTTTTTGGTATTTGCAAAAAATTCATCGCAGGAAAATATCAAACTTAATATAGAAACATTTATTGAGCAATTAAAACCAATGGGTTACAATGTAGCTATTGGTATGTCGTACAGAAATCAGAATACAAATTGTGAAGAAATGGTTCGCGAAGCAGAAATAAGAATGTACGAGTCAAAGGCTCAGTATTATCAGAATAAAGAGCAAACCAGTATATCTGAAGATACAGACAAAAGTTATAGTCAGATAAAAACCGGTATCAGAGAAATTGACACAATGATTTCTGTTTTAAAAGAGCACTACAATGGTATTTACAGAGTATCTCTTGACACGGATAGCGCACATAGAATTCTTATGCCATCCTATCTTGGCTACAAAGAAGATGAAGAGAACTTTTCAAAGCTACTCAAAAAATACATCAATGACACTGTGCACACCGAATTTCACAGAGCAGTTATAAGCTTTTTGAATTACGATGCTATAAAACGACAGATTTCGGAAGGCAAAACGCCATCAATTACATATAAAAAAGTAAATGGTGAAACGGTAATTCTCAGTGTATACAACTTAACCGAAGATAAAGATAATGCAAAAGATACTCTTTGGGTATTTGCAAGAGAATAAAAAAGTACCGCTTTGCAATTTATAAATAGAAAAACGGGTGTGAAAAAGCTATGAACAGTGTTTTTAAAAAAGATTTATACCGATATTATGGAAAAAACGGAGAACCTTTTTTGAAAAAGGTTTTCCGTCCTCTTGAAATTAAATATATTTGCACATTCAGAAAAGCGAATATGTGCTCTTTTCTCCCGTTAAAGCTTTTTTATATGTTAAGACTTATGTATTTTTCTTACAGAACACAAATTCAGATTCCTGCAAGAACAAGTATCGGAGAAGGCTTTTATATTGGTCACCTTGGACGAGTAATCATTCATCCGGATGCAATGCTCGGTAAAAATGTAAATATTGGTACAGGTGTTACAATAGGTATGGAAAACCGTGGCAAAAGAAAAGGTGCACCGGTTATATCTGATAATTGCTGGATAGGAACAAATGCTGTTATAGTAGGAAATGTTAAAATCGGCAGCGATGTTCTTATAGCACCGCTTACCTATGTTAATTTTGATGTTCCCGATCACAGTATTGTTATAGGAAATCCCGGAAGAATAATTCCAAAGGAAGATGCTACCAGGGATTACATTTGTAACTGTATATGACAGCCGCTTAAAACAATGCGGTTTTGTTGTATACGGTTTTTGTTGATTTTAAGGATGGAGGTGGCACATTGGCTAACAAAGATTCAAGAATAAAACATAACCTTATATCATCATTTATATATCAGTTGGTTCTTATATCCTTAAGTTTTCTTTTGCCGAGATTATATCTTGAAAATTTCGGTTCGGAAGTCAATGGTGTTCTTTCAACAATAAAACAGATTTTTACATATATGTGCCTTTTAGAGGCGGGTGTTGGCCTTGCTACCACACAGGCTCTCTTAAAAAGAATAGGAAAAAACGATTTTGAAAGCGCAAGCAGAGTTTTATCTGCCACCAATATTTATTATATAAAAACAGGAATAATATATTCTATTATTGTACTTATTATTGCAGTAGTGTATGCTTATATGATACCAACATCTATAAATAGCAACATTTTGTTTTTTATAGTTATATTAAATGCAATACCATCACTTTTCAGCTATTTTGTTCAGGCAAAATACCGAATACTTATGGAGGTTGACGGAAGAAAATATGTAATAAACAACTCCGAAACCTTACTTCAGCTTGCATCAAACATTGGAAAAATACTCGTTCTTATCTTAACAGACAGCCTTATTCTTATTCAGCTTGTGTATTGCATAATTGCTCTTATTCAGCTTTCGTACTTATATTTTTATGCAAAACACAGATATAAATGGCTTGATTTAAGTGCAAAACCCGATTTTGAGTCCATTTCACAAAAAAATTCTGTTCTTGTACATCAGCTTTCGGGTATGGTGTTTAACAATACCGATGTAATACTTATTTCTTTTCTTTGCGATTTTAAAGCGGTAAGTATTTATGCTATATACAACATATTCTTTTCACAGGTGCAAAATTTTATAACAAGCATAGTATCTTCCTTCACATTTGCATTGGGGCAGATGTTTCATACAGACAGAGAAAAGTTTGATAAGCTGTTTAATGTATACGAAACTTTTTACACAATGGCAACTTTTATTATTTATACCTTAATGGCGGTATTTTTGTTGCCTCTTATACAGATATATACAAGCGGTATCAATGATGCTGAGTATACCAATACATTTCTTGTATTGCTTTTTGTAATTATGAATTTAATTGCCAATGGCAAACTGCCTGCAAACAGTATTATTGAATATTCGGGAGATTTTAAAAAAACCCGCTTTTATGCAATATGGGAAATGATTATAAACATAGCTTTTTCGGTTATTGCAATTATATATATGGGAATATGCGGAGCAATTCTGGGTACAATTGCGGCGCTTTTATACCGTGGTATAATGACTGTTTATTATTCTAACAAAAAAATCCTTAAAAGAAGTCAGTTAAGTACTTATAAAATTTTAATTTCCAACGGCGTGGTTTTTGCTTTAATTACGGCAGTATTTTTTGTTGATACATTCAGCAATGTTTCTTTTTTAAATCTAATGCTTTACGGATTTTTGCACTCAATATGGATTGTAGGATTATATTTCATAGTAAATTTTGTATTTAACAAATCTGCTTTTAAAACTATATTTGAATTATACAGGAGAAAGAAAAATCAATGAGTATTCCAAAAGTGATTCATTATTGCTGGTTCGGAAAAGGTAAAATGCCGCCACTTGCACAAAAATGTATAAAAAGCTGGAAAAAATACTGTCCTCAGTATAAAATAATTTGCTGGAATGAAGAAAACTTTGATATAACACAAAACAAATATGCAAAAGAAGCATATGATGCTAAAAAATGGGCTTTCGTAAGTGATTATGTAAGACTTAAAGTGTTGTATGATGAGGGTGGAATATATCTTGATACAGATGTTGAACTTATAAAATCTATTGATAAGCTTATTGAAGAAGGCGGATATATGGGCTTTGATGATAATGGAATAATTTCAACCGGTCTTGGATTTGCATGTGAAAAGAAAAATAAGCTTATTGGAGAACTACTCAAAGACTATGATGATATACCTTTTATCCTTCCTGATGGTAGTTATGATATGACTCCATGCCCCGACAGAAACACTAAAACTATGATAAAACTTGGCATGGATACAAGTAAAAAAAATCAGATTTTTATGGGATTACATTTATTACCTGAAGATTATCTTTGTCCTATGAAATATTATACAGGAAAGAAAATAATAACAAAAAATACTTATTCAATTCATCACTTTTGCGCATCATGGACATCCAAAACTGCTAAACGCACACTTATTGTAAAAAGGATTATTGGTGTAAAACTGTATGATAAATTATACGGAAAATTTTTACATAAATTTAAATGGCTGGAGTGGTAGTTTTGCCCGAAAAAACATTAAAAAAACTTAATAACTGTATTTTACCTGAATGGAAGGTGTGCTTTTTTACAGCCATTGTGGTTGGATTGTTTGCACATTTATACAAAATAACAAGCTGGCTTCCAAACTGGGATTCTCTGGTTTTCAGATACGACCCTCAGAATATGGTAGCACTTGGAAGATGGTTTTTGCCTGTTGTATGTTCTTTCAGTTCCTTTTATGACCTGCCGTTTTTAAATGGAATTCTGGCAATTATTTTTCATGCTGTTGGTGCAGTATTTATATGCAGAATACTTAATATACACAAAAAAATAACATCAGGTTTAATAGGTGCTCTTATTGTTTCGTTTCCCACAGTTACTTCGGTTATGATGTATAACTATGTGGCAGATGGGTATGCTGTTTCGTTTTTTCTTGCAACTTTTGCAGCATTTTATTTAACAAAAGAAAAACCAAATTATCTTATTGCATCACTTCTTATTGCCTTATCAACAGGTATTTATCAGGCATATATAACAGTTACTGTGATGCTTGTTTTAATCAGACTGATTGATGAAATTATTTATAAGAACACATCTTTTAAAATTCTTTTTAAAAAATTTGTGCATATGCTTTTATCAGGGATTTTGGGTGTAGTAATATACAGTCTGATACTAAAAATAATTCTTGGCATTTTTTCTGTAAAACTTCTTGATTATCAGGGAATGGGAGAAACCGCTTCGTTATCCAATATAAATTTACTCTCTTCGCTTTATGTAATCAAAGAAACTTTTATAAAATGCTTCTTCGATTTATCAGGTGGAGTTAATGTATATGTTGCTCTTAATATATTTGTTTTGATTTTTACACTTGTATATTATATTAAACACATATTAAAAACAAGGCTTTATAAAGATTTTGGAAAAATATTTGCTGTTATAATTTTAAGTGTTATGCTCATTTTTGGAGCAGGTGCACTTGCTTTTATCAACAAAGATGTTGACTATCATAATCTTATGCTTATGGGATATTCTGTTTTTTATTTATTCTTCTTTATTCTTTACGAAAGAGGAACAGAAAAAAACGAAAAATATTCTTCATTCAAATGCTGGATTGTATTTATAACATCCGTTGTATTAATTTTTAATCAGGTTGTTATAGCAAATGTAAGTTATCATAAGGCACAAATAGCTTATGAAAAATCGTACGGAGTTTTGGTGCGCATTAAAGACCGCATTGAACAAATACCTGAAAGCGAAAATTGCGACAAAATTGTTGTAATTGGTGCACTTGATAACAGTGATACTTACAGTGTTAATCTTACACCGGATATTACCGGAATAACAGATGGGTATATAATCCGCAAAGACGATGAAACAGTAGGACAAAGCGTGCTTTGCAGCGCTCTTAATGATTACTGCGGTACAAATTACAAATTTGTAAGCGGTGAAGAAAAGAAAAACATTATTAAAAGAGAAGATATAAAATCTATGGAAAAATGGCCATCAAAGGATTGCGTAAAAATCATAGATAATATGGTAGTTATTAAGCTTGGCATAGAAGGTGAAAAGTAAGTGATATATTTTTGTGCTGATGATTATGGGTTATGTGACAATACATCCGGGCATATACAAAAGTGCATAGATAAAGGCGCACTTAATAAGGTTAGTGTTTTTCCTAACTTTGATAAAATTGACCTGCATAAAATATCAGAAAATAAAAATATCAGAATTTCTCTGCACATAAACCTTGTTGAAGGTGTGTGTATGGCAAATGCTGATGAAATAGATTTAATTGCAGATAAAAATAAAAATTTCAAGTACACCTTTGGCGGATTGTTTAAATTGTGGCTGTTTCATCCAAAAAAACTTGAAGCTCAGGTTTATAAAGAAATAAAAGCTCAGGTTTTGTTCTGGAAAAGCATTTTGCCGGAAGGTACTCATTTTTGCATTGACAGTCATCAGCATACACATATGATTCCAGCTGTTTTTAAGGCCTTAATTAAGGTTTTAAATGATGAGAAAATTGATTTAAAGTATTTAAGAATACCCGCAGAGCCATTAATTCCGTATATAAAAACGCCTTCACTTTATTTTACATACAATCCGGTAAACATTATCAAACAATGGCTTCTTAAGTTTTTATGGCTGATTAACAAAAACAAGTTAAAAGAACAAAAAGTACACACAGCGTATTTTTTTGGAATACTTTTTTCGGGAAAAATGGATGAAAAAAGAGTAAGTAAAATTTTGCCCGGATACATAAAACTTGCTCAAAAAAACGGCAGTGATATAGAAGTTTTATTCCATCCTGGTTATTTGGACAAAAATAGTTTCTGCTTTAAAGATAAAAACATAGCTTTTAAAAATTTTTATTTATCAGAAAACAGAAAAACAGAATTTGATTCTGTAATGAAAATATCAGAAAGAAGTGTAAAGTAATGCCTTATATTGAACAGGATAAAGTTGACGCAAAAACAAGAGAAAAACTTGAAGCAATTATCGAAAAATCATACGGCTCATATTGGAAAAAGAAAAGACTTTTTGATATCTTTTTTGCAACATTGATTTTGCTTTTTTTCCTTCCGCTGATGTTTATAATTGCAATTATCATTGTAATTGACGATCCAAGTGCAGGACCTTTTTACAAACAGATAAGAGTAGGCCGTCACGGAGAAGAGTTCTATATGTATAAATTCAGAACAATGCGAGCAAATGCAGATAAAATGATTGAAGAACTTGCAAAACAGAACGAAATGGATGGCCCTGTTTTTAAAATAAAAGAGGATCCCCGCATAACAAGAGTTGGCAAATATTTAAGAAAACTTTCTCTTGACGAGCTTATGCAGTTCTTTAATGTTCTTAAAGGTGATATGACTTTAGTAGGGCCAAGACCTCCTCTTCCAAGAGAGGTTGCGCATTATACCGATTATCAGAGACTTCGACTTCACGTTACACCGGGAATAACCTGTACATGGCAGATTTCAAAAAACAGAAACGATATCCCCTTTGAAGAATGGGTTGAAATGGATATTGAATACATACAGACAAGAACATATCTTAACGACTTGATAATTATGCTTAAAACACCGATAGTAATGCTTACAGCTACCGGACGATAATTAAAATTTGGAGTGAATAAAATGAAAGTTGCCATGATTGGGCACAAGGTTGTTCCGTCAAGACGAGGCGGAATAGAAAATGTTCTTACAACACTATGTCCTATACTGGTTGAAATGGGAATTGATGTAACATGTTACAACCGCTCATCGGACAAGGTTGAAAATGAATATGTCGGCACAGTAAAAAACAAAATGTACAAAGGTGTAAAAATAAAAAAAGCCTGGACACTCAATGTTCGTGGTTTTGCTGCAATGATAGCTTCATTCACAGCCGCAATAGCTGCTTCGTTTTGTAATTATGATGTTATTCACTTTCATGCAGAAGGTCCTTGTGCGGCACTTTGGATTCCAAAACTTTTTGGCAAAAAATGTGTTGCCACAGTTCACGGTCTTGACTGGCAAAGAGAAAAATGGGGCAAGGGCTTTGCTTCCAGATACATAAAATTCGGCGAAAAAATTCTTGCCAGATATGCAGACGAAGTTATTGTGCTTAGCAAGGCAGCCTACGATTATTTTAAAGAAACATATAACCGTGAAACAACTATTATTCACAACGGAATAAGTCGTCCTGAAAAAAAGGAAGCTGTGCTTATTACAGAAAAATACGGACTGAAAAAAGATGAATATATATCGGTTGTTTCAAGACTTACTGCAGAAAAAGGTATTCACTACCTTATTGATGCTTATAACAAAATTACAACAGACAAAAAACTTGTTATTGCCGGAGATACCAGCGATACTGACGATTATGTGAGCATGCTTAAAGAAAAAGCATCAAAAAATCCTGACATTATATTCACAGGCTTTGTATCCGGCGATATTTTAAAAGAAATATATTCAAATGCATACATAAATGTGCTTCCATCTGACCTTGAAGGAATGTCATTATGCCTTTTGGAGTCGCTTGCATATAAAAATGTTCTTCTTTGTTCAGACATTCCCGAAAACACTTCGGTTGCAGAAGATAAAGCAGTTTACTTTGAAAAGGGCAATATAGAAGATCTGGCAGAAAAGCTTAAAGTATTGTGCAACGATGGTACACTTGTTGAAAATCTTAAAGATGGTGTAGATGAATTTATTTTAAATAAATATAACTGGCAGGATGTTGCAAAATTAACCTGCAAGCTTTATCAAAAATAAAAGTAAAGGTTTGTTTGATATGGATATTATAAAAAACATTGAAAAAACAGAAAAATATCAGGACAGAATAAAAGAATTTTTCAAAAAACTTACAACCGACGAAGTATATGACACCTGGGCAGATACTTTTGATATTGACGCATCAGATGAAAAACAGGTTATAGTTATTTATCATGGCAGTGAAAATATCAAAAAATTCAAAAAAGAGTGTAAAGAAACAATAATCTCCTGTATTTATTCGGTAATAGGCGTCGGAAAGAAGATTAAATTTTCCCAAAGAAGCAGTTATAATGCTTTAAGCCCCAAAACCAAAAATAATATCAGAGCCCTTAAATTCTTTACCCTCGGTATGTTTTTTGTTTGTGTTGCAACAACTGTTATTATTGTTATGTGCAGTTATATTGGCAACAGAAATTTCAGAGAAACTTTTTACTCTGCAAGCAGTATTAAGGTTGATAGCAGGGTGCGTGTTATTCAGTTATCAGATTTGCATACCACATCTTATGGCAAAAACAATAAAAAGCTTTTAGAAAGAGTTGAAGCATTAAATCCGGATGTAATTATCTGTACCGGTGACATAGTAAACTCTGCCAAAGATGATATCGACTATGCACTTTCTTTAGCAAGTAATCTTTCAAAGATTGCTCCATCATATTATGTGTACGGCAACAACGAGGTAGAAAGCATCTTTGATGTTCCGCTTAACGAAAAAGAGCTTGATAAAAAATTCGGGTTTGATAAAAATAACCGCGATGAAACGGCACTTTTGAAAGTTAAAGATTCTTTTGAAGAAAAGTTAGAAAATGCGGGAATGAAAGTTCTTAAAAATGAAAAAGACACAATAAAAGTAAAAACCATGACAATCGATATATATGGTGTTTTAACATCCAATCCATCATCATTCTGGTCATATTCAGAAAAAGCATTTGGAAACTACATTTATGAAAACACCGAAAATCTTAAAATTACTGCAGTTCATGAACCTTTTATTTTTGAAGAGTTTACCCCTGAATTCTGGGGAGATTTAATGCTGTCAGGTCATACTCATGGTGGGATTATGCGTATACCGGTACTTGGACCTTTGTATACGCACGAAGGTGGGTTATTCCCTGAACGCAGCGGAAGTTTTGTTTATGGAAGATATGACGCACAGGGAAGTCCCCTGATTGTAAGCTCAGGTCTTGAAAATAACAATATTTTGCGTATAAATAATCAACCCGAACTGGTTATTATCGATATCAATAAATTTTAATGTTGGAAGGAGGATAAGAAGTGTTCACAGATATAATTCAAAAAATAATCATTTTATTTTTCGGCATTTTGCTTGTATTATCTATGGCAAAAATATTAATGCGCTTAAAAAATGTAAATCGTACAGAGCGTACACAGATTTTTAAAACTGCAGAATATTTTAACGCTTGGATAATCCTTATGTGCTTTATTACTACAATGGTATACGGAATTTTTAACCATTTTGAACTTAAAAAATCTGTTCATGCAATAGTTTCTCTTAATTATTCCGAAGCATCCGGGGCACTTAATTCCAACGGAACAAGATACAATATGGCAGAAATTATCAGCGATGAAGTTGTAGAAGGTGCTATTAAAAAAGGTGCTCTTAAAGATGTTACTGTAAAGCAACTTAAAAACTGTCTTGTTGTTTATCCTTGTGTGCAAGGCGGTGTAGGTGATGAATCACAATACCACATTTCCACAGAGTTTGCGGTAGAATATCATGCATCAAAATATACCGATCATCTTGATTCTGAAAATGTTATTAAGCTTATAACTTCAGCGTACAAGGAATATTATATAGAAAAATATACAGATAATTTTAAACTCGATTCTGAAAAACCCGATTTTACCAAACTGGAATATATGGACATAGTTTCGTATTTTGAAAAGGAAACTCAGGCTATTCTTAATTATCTTTATGGTATGGCAGGAAAAAATCCCAGCTTTGTAACAGAAAACGGAAGCACCTTTAATTCTATTGCAGGCAAGGTGCATCAGTTCAAAGAAACACAAATAAATCAGAATTTAAGGTCACTTATCCTTCAGAACGGCATTGTAAGAGACAGAAACGAATATGTTGACAGGCTCTTATATCAGAATAAAAATGTTGATTTTGACCGTCAGAAAAACAATGCTTCTTATATTCTTTGCAATCAGGCAATTGATATGTACAGTGAAGAAATGACACGTGTTGTACTTGTTCCTACATGGGATCAGGCTGGCAAATACTATATGGGAAGAACAAAAGTAGGTGTCGATGAGCTTTCTGTTATGGCCACAAACTTCAGCAATTATGTAGCATCCAACGAAAAAGAAATCATGGATAACAACCTTGTAATAAACAAAATATCTTCAAATAACCAGCAAGAACAGCTTTATACCTCTGCCGATTCACTTGTGGATTCTATTTATGAACGAATAAAAGGGTTCGAAAAAGAGGCTATAACTGCCGGAAGAGAGTATTCACGCCATAAAATGAATCAGTGTATAGCAGTAAGTATTTACGGAATTTCTATTATGAATGAACTTAAAACACTTGTGATTTTTGCATTTTTTGTATATCTTGCACTTATATTTAATAATATTTCAAAAAAATTTCCTAAAAAGGCATAAAGGAGGACGATGATGAAAAATTTTCAGATTTTAAGATATTTAAAAAAACTTTTACCACTTATCGTCGTTTTTTGCCTTTTAGCAACATACGGTATTTATTTTAAGCTTTCAACATCAAATACATATATTGCATCAGAGGTTATTCATTATAATGATGAACAGGCAGAAAAAGGTCTTGCACCAACCGGTGAAAAACTTGATGTAAACGAAATCAAATCATCTGCGGTAATGTCAAGAGTTGTTGATAAAATGGGGCTTACAGGAATTTATTCGGTTGACAGTCTTATATCAAGAATTGATATAACTCCTATCGAGGATGCAGATAAGGTTGCGCAAAAAGATGCAAAGCTTGAAGAAGGCGAAGAATACATATATGAGCCGAGTACATTTATTGTTTCTTTTGCTGCAACAAGCGGTGAGGGCGCTGATTTTGCAAGAACAGTGCTTGACGAAATACTGGATGTTTATTTTGAACAGTTCAGTCAGAAATATGTAAATGTAGCTCCTGCAAACAATACTATTGAAAATCTTAATAAAAACGATTACGATTTTATTGAAATGATGGAGCTGATTGATACAAGTATTGAAAATACGCTTACTACTCTGTATCAGAGAATTGATCAGAACAATTATTACAGATCAACAGAAACGGGAGTGTCATTTTCGGAACTTGCAGATGATTTTAATTATTTAAAACAGGTAAATGTTTCATCTCTTTTTTCAAAAATTTATAAATATCAGATTACCAAAAATAAATCGGTTCTTATTTCGGACTATACAACAAGAATAGACAATAACAATATTTCAAATGAGAAGGATGAAAGTATTGTTGAGGATGTTGTTACTGTAATTGATGCGTATGTTAAAAAAATGAGAGAATCAGGAAACACCAACATAAGCTATGAATACATTCTTGACAATCTGCACGAGAGAAATGTTCAGGACTATGTAGGTGACCAGACTGTAACATACGATGAACTTATTTACAGCTGGCGGGACCGTAACGAAAGCAAAGAACATGCAATTATTGATTCTGCATACTGTAATTATATTTTAGATACATTCACAAGCTGCACAGGCAAATGCGGTGGTGTGTGTCAATCATCTAATCTTACATGCTCTGAAATTTGCAATGCCGAATATAAAACTGTAAGAGAAGATGTTGAAAACGAAATAGGAATTCTTCTTAAAAAACTTACTTCTCTTTATGATACCACAATGAAAACAAACGAAGAATACAACAAATATCTTGGCGCAAGCTACATTTCGGTATTATCAACGGTATCGGTAAGAGAAAGTGTTAATGTAAAACTTTATACTTTAATTGCATTCTTCTTCCTTATGGTTCTTTGCTGCGGCGGTGCAATTGTTTTGGGAAGAACCGGCGATATAGTAAATTATATTTTCTATACAGACCATCTTACAGAGTTTAATAACAGAGCATATCTTGATAAATACTTAAAATCCAAGGATAAAAAGCTTTTGGACAACGGTGTTGTATATTGTATGCTTGATATATCCAATCTGGTGCAAATCAACACAGAGCACTCAAGGAGTGTGGGTGACGAAATTATTAAGATGTTCACAAATTACATAAAAGAAAGCTTTGGAAAATCGAAAACCGAATATATTTATAATGGTAATGGCAGCTTTGTAATGCTTACGGAAGAATCGGATTATATTACTGTTGAAGATATAATGAGACTTTTAAGATTACAGCTTGATGAAAGAAAAGAACACAAAGATGTAGTAATTGAGTATAAAATTGGTATTTCCGAAACATTTAAAGAAAACAAAACAGCAAGAAAGCTGCTTTCGGAAGCAATCCAGAACAAAAAGAATTATATTTCAGATTTAAAGGATAAAAGTTCGTTGTAATATGTAAGGAGGGAGGGCAAATAGCGTGGAGAATAAAATTCTTGAAAAAGCAAAAGCATTTTATTTTATGACCATTGCTGTAATGATGTATTTTTTCTTAAATGAATACATTGATATAGGTCTGCATGTTACATACCGTCATGCATTTGCTCTCGTTCTTTTTGGAAGTGCAACACTTATCTTTTTATATAAACCCAATATTGCAAGAGGTTTTACTGCCTTTAAGGATGCCTGCATTTACAGTATTCCGCTTTTGATTACTACAGTAGTTTCGCTTTTTATATGGTTTATGGAAACGGTAGATGTTGGTGTTATCTCAAGAGGACTTTCAAGCTCCTTTATATATGCTAATATGCTCTCATTTGCATTAGGTTCAGGTGCTCTTTTATATATTTTTGGAAAAAAAGGTATATGGTACAACCTTATAGCAATTTTAATTGCAAACATTTTAATGATAGTTACAGTTATTGCAAATAACGGGCTTGGAAATTATATCAGCGAATTTATAACCCTTGTAACCACCTTTGCGGGTGTAACGGGCGATATTATAGTTCAGGCAGAAATTCACGAACTTGCGTTCTGCCTTGGCGCATATCTTATTTATATGCTTTATAAACCAAATAAAAATATTATATATTTTATATTGCTTATATTAAGTCTTTTCTGTTTTTTGTCGGCATTTAAAAGAATTGCAATTATTGCAATTGCAATAGCCCTTGTGTTCGGATATCTTTTAAAGTTTATTGCGCGATACAACAAAAAAACGGCAATAAGACTCGTTACATTTTTTACAATTGTTGTAGTTATTCTGCTTATTGCCTATATTGCTCTTATAAAAATGGATGCTTTTGAACTTCTTGAAAAAGCAGGAATAAACACAAGCGGACGAGTAGAAATTTATGATGCAGTAGATAAGTTTTACGAGTTTAGTCCCGGATTTTTAGGTAATGGAATAGGCTTTTTAACATATCAGCTTAATACTTTTATGAAGGTTGGAGTTGCATCTGTTCATAATGATTTCCTTCAACACTTTATTGATTTGGGATTTTTTGGTTAC
>SVJU01000014.1 GCA_015068825.1 Oscillospiraceae bacterium
TAGATGGCATCTAAATCATTCGCTTCTTTTGGTGGGCCTTCAGGGACTCGAACCCCGGACCAACCGGTTATGAGCCGGTTGCTCTAACCAACTGAGCTAAAGGCCCTTATGATAAAGGGTTTTGCGGTGCTTAAAACAAATTTAAACACCGCAATTTCTGGAGGCGCCAACCAGATTTGAACTGGTGATAAAGGTGTTGCAGACCTCTGCCTTACCACTTGGCTATGGCGCCATAAATCAAAAGACGCAAATATTTGCGTCTTTCGTAAGATGGAGCGGAAGACGAGATTCGAACTCGCGACGTTCACCTTGGCAAGGTGACGCTCTACCACTGAGCCACTCCCGCATATATAGCCTTGGTAAACAAAGCTATGGTGCCTCCGGGCGGAATCGAACCACCGACACGGGGATTTTCAGTCCCCTGCTCTACCTACTGAGCTACAGAGGCAAATGGAGTTGTTAAAATAATCCCCTAAAGGCAATTTTGAATTTACCAACATCACAATTTACAAATATTAAAATGGCGACCCGGAAGGGGCTCGAACCCTCGACCTCCAGCGTGACAGGCTGGCATTCTAACCAACTGAACTACCGGGCCGTATTTGAAAGATGGTATGGTGGGCGGTACAGGGCTCGAACCTGTGACCCTCTGCTTGTAAGGCAGATGCTCTCCCAGCTGAGCTAACCGCCCATACCGCTTATGATAGTTACTCAAAATGACCTCTAACCCGCTTTAACAGTAGGTTTTAAGAGCTCACCCCGAGCAACAATCAATAGTATACATTATAAAAAACAATTTGTCAATACTTTTTTTGAAAAAAATTTAAAATTTTTTAATTTTTTTCTCCACGCGCTTTTTTAAGAAGATTTCTAAGTTCTGTTTCGTCAAAGTTATACACTTTATCGCAAAAATGGCATGTAAGTTCTGCCTTACCATCTGTTTCGATTATATCCATAAGTTCTTCTTCACCAACCGAAACCAATACTTTTTCTACTCTTTCTTTTGAACAATTACAATAATACTTTGTATCTAAAGTTTCGTTTGTTGTAAAGTCAATTCCATCAAGCACAACTTTTAAAATTTCTTCAGGTGTCATATTATCATCAAGCATTTTTGTTACAGAAGTAACATTTTTTATATTTTCTTCAAGCTTACATATTACTTCTTCGGATGCATCGGGCATAACCTGAACAATAAATCCCCCTGCTGCTTTAACACTTAAATCAACATCAACCAAAACGCCAAGCCCAACAACAGAAGGAACCTGTTCTGATACTGCAAAATATGATGTTAAATCGTCACCTATTTCACCCGTTACAAGTGGAGTTTTGCCAATATACGGTTCTTTTAAACCAAAATCTCTTATAACTGTTAAAAATCCATCTTTTCCTATTGCCCCACCAACATCAAGCTTACCCTGTGCGTTTTTTGGAATATCTACCAGTGGATTGCCAACATATCCTTTAACATTAGAATGGCAATCAGAAGTTGCCAGAACTCTGCCTAAAGGACCATTTCCTGTTATCTGAAGTGTTAAAAGGTCATCTTCCGATTTTAACATTGCACCCATCATAGATGCGGCAGTAAGAAGTCTGCCAAGCGCTGCTGTTGCAACGGGATAAAGCTTATGCATTTTCTGTGCTTCATTTACAAGATTTTTTGTAGTGGCACAAAATGCTCTTACTGAACCGTCATTTGTTGAACATCTTACTATATAATCTTTCACTTTTATCCTCCGTAAAACTAAATAAGTTTTGCTATCTCATAAGCTGTTTTAGAGCTTGAAAATATTATTATATCCTCTTCTTTTGCCTTGTTTACAACATCTTCAGGCACCTTAATATCTTCAGGTACAATAATGCAGGCTGCTTCTGTTAAAGAAGCAATTGCAACAATATTTACATTTGTCTGAACAGTAATCCACACATTTTCTTCGCCTACTCTGCCCATTGCAAGACTTAATAAGTCGCTTATATAACAACCTGATATATTTTTTGCCAGATTATTTTGTGTAATACATTTTAAATCAAGAATTTTTTCAAGCTCAAGTGTATTCATATTAATTACCTCTAAACGAAATATTATTTAAGACCTCTGAATTCTTCAAGACCTTCCGCAAGGTCCAAAATTTTTGCTTTAAGATTATAAATGCACGCATTGGTTGTATTATAGCCTCTTACAATATCTTCTGCAAGAGCACGGCAGGTAGGAGCACCGCAAGAGCCGCAATCAAGACCAGGAAGAGATTCTGTAATTTCTATCATACGCTGCATTTTTTCCATTGCAACAACCATATCATCGTCAAGTCTTAATGCTTTATTATGAGGAATTGGTGCATTCATCATAACATCTTCAACTTCGAATTTATTTTCGTCTTTTTTCTCTAATGTTTTAGACAGTTTTTTAATTCTTGCCTGCGCCACAAAACTGTTTTCAACTGTTAAAGGTCCACCTACACAACCGCCCGGACAGGCAAGTATTTCGGCATATTCAATTTCAGAAAGCTTATCGTCTTCTATTTCATCCAAAATTTTTATAACATTATGAATTCCGTCAACGGCAATTACATTTTCCATATCAAGCGATGCAACCTCACCGCCGCTGTTTGCCCAGCAAACGCCACGAAAATCTGCCTTTGAAAGTTCAATAACATCTTCTTTTTTAGATATGTAAGGTAAAACCTTTAAATATACATCACTAACCGACAAAACACCGTCAACATAGCTTTTATCAAGACCGCACGGAGACTTTACACTTGTTGCCTTTGCGGCACACGGGCTTATAAAGAAAGTTCCGATTTCTTCTTCTTTTAAACCTGTTTTTTCCATTGCAATCTTTTTGGCAAGCTTACCTGCTAAATCCATAGGCGATATAATTGGTATAATATTTGGCAAAAGATTTGGATATCTTATGCTGATAAGCTTAACTACTGCAGGACAAGCTGAACTTATTGTAGGTGTTTCAAGCTCACCTGATGCAATAAGATTTTTTGTTTCTCTTGTTATAATCTGCGCGGCATAAGCCACCTCAAACACATCATCAAAACCAATTTTAACAAGTGCATTAAGTAGTGTGTTGATGTTTTCAACCTTTTTAAACTGTCCGTAAAATGTAGGTGCCGGAAGCGCAATTTTATATTTGTAGTTATTTAACATATCAAAACTGTCTGTAACACCTTTTTTTGCGTGATACGGACAAACTCTTATACACTCACCGCAGTCAATACATTTATCTTTTAAAATTTTTGCCTTGCCATTTCTTACTCTTATAGCCTGTGTAGGACAAAGCTGAATACATTTTGTGCAACCCTTACACCTGTCTTTATCAAGTGTAACCGAATGAATGATGTTCTCCATTTTAAGACACCTTCTTCTTAAATGTTATAATTCAACACTGTTTTTTACTAACATTTCAATAGTAGTTCCTTTTCCTACTTCGGTTGTAATTTTCATATCATCTGTATATTTTTTCATATTAGGAAGTCCCATACCTGCGCCAAATCCAAGCTCTCTTACACTGTCGGCTGCGGTAGAGTATCCTTCTGTCATTGCAAGATTTATATCTTTTATACCAGGTCCGTTGTCTGCCAGAATCATTTTAATATATTCAGGCGTTATTTCAACATCTATTACACCGCCATTTGCGTGTATAACCATATTGATTTCACCCTCATACATTGCAACGGCAACTCGTCTTATAACCTCAGGAGCAATGCTAAGCTGCTTTAAAGTTCTTTTAAGCTTTGTAGACGCTTCGCCCGCTGCAGAAAAATTGTTGGCATCAACATCAAACCTCATAGTAATTTTATTGTCAGCCATAATTTTTCTCCGTTCTTTTGGTTAATTATTGCAAAGCCCTTCGGAATATAATTTTCCGCAAGCTATATAAAGCGGATAAGAAGTTGTAAGAATAGCAATTTTCATTTCTTTTGCAAGTTCAACTATTTCCTTACTTGGTTCTTTTCCTCTTACAAAAACAATAGCCTTCATATCCATCATTTCAGCTGTTCTTACAACCTGAAGATTAACAAGACCTGTAAGAAGCATAGCCTGATTTTTTACAAAAGCAAGTACATCACTCATAAGGTCGCATCCGCAAGCTGATAAAACCTCTGTATCAAGACCTTCGCCTTCAGTAAGAACATTTGCTTCCAAAAGTTTTTTAACGGCTTCTATTTTCATTTTTCTCCCTCCGTACAAAAAGAATTTATCCCTCGATTACAATTTTGTGGAATACCTTTTTACCTTTTTTAATAATAAGGCTGTTATCGTCAAAATCTTTTTCGCTTATATTAAGCATAACATCAGATACCTTTTCGCCGTTTACAGAAACACCGCCCTGTGTAATAAGTCTTCTCGCCTCACCTTTTGATGCTGCAAGGTTGGCTTTTACCATAAGGTCTAAAATATTTATTCCAGATGCCTCTTCTTTTGTAATAGAAGTTGTGGGCATATTTGAATTATCGCTTCCGCCACCAAAAACAGCCTCTGCTGCTTCTTTTGCTTTAGTCGCTTCCTCTTCGCCGTGAACAAGCTTTGTAACTTCATAAGCAAGAAGTTTTTTAGCTTCATTAAGTTCTTTTCCTTCAAGCTTTGCAAGCTCGTTTATTGTTTCCATTGGAACAAATGTGATAAGTTTTAAACATTTTATAACATCGGCATCATCAACATTTCTCCAGTACTGATAAAATTCATAAGGAGATGTTTTTTCTTTATCAAGCCACAAAGCACCTTTTTGAGTTTTGCCCATTTTCTTACCTTCGCTGTTTTGCAAAAGTGTAAATGTCATACCATAGGTCTGCTTCTGGTCTTTTCTTCTGCAAAGCTCAATACCACCCAAAATGTTGCTCCACTGGTCATCACCACCAAGCTCAATTTTACAGTCGTATTTTCTGTTAAGCATTAAAAAGTCATAACTTTGCATAAGCATATAGTTAAACTCTAAAAATGTTAAACCTTTTTCAAGTCTTTGCTTATAACATTCTGCAGTAAGCATTTTATTAACAGAAAAGCATGAGCCGATATCTCTTAAAAATTCAACATAGTTAAGGTCTAAAAGCCAGTCAGCATTATTAACCATAATAGCCTTGCCGTCAGAAAAATCTATAATTCTTGAAAGTTGCTCTTTAAAACGCTCACAGTTGTAATTTATAGTTTCAAGTGTCATCATCTGACGCATATCAGTTCTTCCTGATGGGTCTCCTATATGACCTGTACCGCCACCGACAAGTGCAATTGGTCTGTGACCATAGTTTTGCATATGACGCATAACAACCATCTGAAGGAAGTGTCCTACATGAAGGCTGTCTGCAGTCGGGTCAAAGCCTATATAAAAAGTAACTTTCTCGTTTCCAAGAAGCTCTCTTATTTCTTTTTCATGTGTAGTCTGTGCAATAAGTCCTCTCTCTAAAAGAACATCATAAACATTATTCATTTTTTACTACCCTTTCGTTTTATCATTAGTGCCAAAAAATTACACTTATACAAATTTAAGTGTATCACAAAACTTATGCCATTTCAAGTATTTGTTTAATTGTTTTGTCGCAAAGGGCATTTATTTTTTTAAAATTCATATTGGGTATATAATATTTTTCAAGCTCATCGTGCATTTTTTTTGAATTTTTGATTGTATCAGCGGTTTTGTTTAAAATTTCTGTATACATTTTTATATCATACAATCTCTCATTTTCAAGATAAGGTTTTTTATTAAACTCAATAACTTCGCCGTTATCATAACCATGAAATTCATTGGATGTGCAAAACGCAAGATTTAACTCTTCTATAATAAGATGTTCACATTTTGAATAAGGCTCCATAATACAGTAATATTTTTCAACATCAAATCCTCTGGAAATTGCAAAATCTGAAATTTTTTCGAGAATATTACCCGTATAACCTTTTAAAATTTTTACATTTAACCCTTCAAAAATTGTATTTAATCTTTGTGAAAATCCCGATGGAGTTATTGCAGTTGCAAAAAGCTTTCGCTCGCTCCCTTTAATAGGGCAAACAGGCATATTGGCAAAATAGGTATCATAAATTTCTTTTACAAACACTTCTCTTTCATATTCATCATAGCTTTTTTGATATATAACTTCAAGGTCATCATAAAAAGCCTTTGCTGCTTTAAGATATTTATAAGCTCTTTTAAAATTCTCACCTATTTTTTTATTGGTTGATATAATGTTATCTTTATTTTTATAAATTTTTTCTTCATCCCAGAAATCACCAAGATTTATGATTGTATCAACAGCACCGGGGTTTTTGGGATCTGTAATATGCGGACTTGTTCCGTCTAAAAGTGCAATATTTTTTCCTTTTATGAGTATTCCATCCAAAGAGTCATCATCAGATGAGCAATGCATAAATTCAACATCATATCCTTCTTTAATCATCTTTTCGGCGCATTTTTTCATAAACGATGATTTTCCCGTTCCGGGGCCGCCTTTGATACAATAAATTTTTCTTGCTTCATACTGCGAAATTATATTATCGTAATAAGAAAAAAATCCATACGGTGTGTTTGCACCCAAATAAAAATGCTTCTGCATAGTCATAAAAATCACCTTTCTTAAAAAAATCAAAACAAAAAAGCCACATTTAATACTATTCATAAATAATATTATATGTGACTTTATTTTATTTATTTAAATTTACGTTTTTATTCAACGCATGAAAGCGGATTTACATTTTTTCCGTTTTCTATTATTTCAAAGTGAAGATGAGGCCCTGTGCTTCTGCCTGTATTACCAACAGTTGCAATAACATCACCTTTTTTTACCACATCACCACTTGAAACAAAAATTTCGTTGCAATGAGCATAAAATGTTTCGTAACCGTTATTATGATTTATTTTTACAATGTTGCCATAACCGCCCGATTCATAATCGGCATAAGTTACTATTCCTTCATCTGCGGCATAAATTTTTGAACCGGTAGGTCCTACAATATCAATACCCTTATGAAGTCTTGAACCACGCCTGCCATAACGGGATGTAATATTTCCACCGTATGGCATCATAAAGTTTCCTGTTCCAACACCTTTTGGTCTTTCTTTTGTACCAAGTAAAAGAACCTGATTTTTTGGCTGTTTTGTAACTTCTTTTGATATTATTTTTTCGTTTTCAATTTTACCGTTTATTTTATCTATTCTGTTTACAAAATGCTCAATACCATTTTCGCCTTTAACCGAAATTCTTTTATTTCCTTCATAAACCTCATCGCTTTTAATTCTTTCTACCTCAAAAGCAATTTCGTTGTCATATTCTTCGATTTCATAAGTAAGAATTTTTATAGAATCAAAGAAATCATTATCACACAAATTATTTGCGGCAATCTGCACACTTGTTAAAAGTGATGAAGGAGCATATTTTTCTTCTATTTTAACATCACTTTTAATTTCGCAGCCTTTTGTGCTTTCTTCAATATATTTATTTTTACAAATTTCAAGAGCATCATCAGCATCTTTTTTCGTTCTTACACCCGCTAAATCATTTCCATCAACACTTATTACAAACTGCTTAACCATTCTGCCTGTTGATTTTTTTATGTTTTCTGAAATTTCATCATTGCTTGTAACATCATCTTTTTTTATAAGTTTTAGCGAATACAAAGGTCTACTATCTACAACTTCAAGACCGTTATAATAAGCAGCATATTTTTCGTTTATAGTAGATATAACATTGTTAACCTCTGCTTTTGAAAGCGAATTTCCAACAAACTCATTATTTATAATAACACCATATCCAAGTGAAAAATTCATATTAAGAAGTAGTGCAATTGCTATTGTTCCTGCCGCTATGTTTATTGTTTTTCTTATTTTTAAATCTATTAAGTTATATTTATTTTTTAATTTGCACGCAATATTTTTAATATGTAAAAAATATTTACTAAAAACCTCCACGCATTCATCTCCTTGAAATATTAAAAAAATATTAATTTTGTTACACAATTGTTAAAATTCTATGTAAATTGTTAAATTCCTTCTTTTTTTTAAAACTTTTTTAACATTTTTTGTTTTCGCACATATAATATACTAAAAATAGTATTAAAAGGAAGTGTTTTTATGGCTAACGGCAACGCAGAAATGATATTAAGACAGCTTTTAAACTCTGATATAGGAAAAATGGCAATAAAAAATTTGAACGCCGCATCAGAAAGTGATATAAAAAGAAAAATTGCCGATATGAATAAAGATGAACTTGTAAGAAAATTAAATTCATTAAATTTAAGTGGTTATGCACAAAAGCTCAACTCAATAAGTAAAACCGATATAATAAGAGTTTTAAACGAAAATCCTGATCTTTTAAAAAGCTTATTAAAATAAAGGAGGATTTAAAAATGGCAAACGATATCGGCAATAAAATAAACGAAATTTTAAATAATCCTGATGCAATGGGAAAAATATCAGATATGATGTCGGGTATGAAAAATAATCAGAATCAAAACAGCATACCCGATGCGGATATGATGGAAAAGGTATCCAGAATTGCAAGTAAAATGAGCGATAAATCCGACCCTAAAATAAATCTTTTATACGCATTAAGACCTTATATGAACAACACCAGAAGTCAGCACATTGACAGAGCAATTAAAATGATTCAGCTTACAAAAATAACCGAGCTTTTTAAAGATTTATAAAGGGGGTTATTTTATTAATGGCAAGGCAGTTTTATGACGGATATAACGAATGTTATGAAAACAAAAACAATTTGATATGTGAAAATAAAAGTAATAATTTTTTGTCGGCATTTAATTTAAACTCCATTTTTAACGATTTTAATATTGATGATATTATTCTTCTTACAATTGCCATTGTGCTTTTACACGACGGCACAGATGACCCAATCCTGCTTATTATTATAGGTATACTTTTTTTAGTGGGTCTTACATAAAGATAAAAATCCTTCCCACACGGGAAGGATTTTTATTTATCAAATAAATTTTAGAACAATCCGCTGATTTTTCCGTTTTCATCAACGTCTATTTTTTCTGCAGCAGGAACTTTTGGAAGTCCGGGCATTGTCATAATTTCACCTGTTAAAACAACTATAAAGCCTGCACCTGCAGAAATTTTTACATTCCTTACTGTTACTGTAAATCCGCTTGGCGCACCAAGAAGTGTTAAGTCATCTGAAAAACTGTACTGTGTTTTTGCAATACAAACAGGAAGCTTATCAAATCCAAGCTCTGTAAGCTTTTGAATTTGTTTGTCTGCCGCTTTTGTAAAGTTTACACCATCACCGCCATAAACCTTTTTAACAACAGCTTCAATTTTTTCTTTGATGCTTAAATCATCCTCGTATGAGAAGGTGAAATCATTTTCTTTTTCACAAAGTGAAACAACCTCTTTTGCAAGGTCAATACCACCATCGCCACCTTTTGCCCAAACATCAGAAAGTACAACATTTACGCCAAGCTTTTTGCACTCATCAATAATAAACTCAACCTCTTTATCGGTATCTGTAGGGAATTTATTAACTGCCACAACAAGTGGAAGCTTATAAACATTCTGTATATTTGAAACATGTCTTAAAAGGTTTGGAATACCTTTTTTAAGAGCATCAAGATTTTCGTTTCCAAGTTCTGTTTTTGCCATACCACCGTGCATTTTAAGTGCTCTTATTGTTGCAACAAGAACAACTGCATCAGGTTTAAGATTGGCAAAACGGCATTTTATATCAAGGAATTTTTCTGCGCCAAGGTCAGCACCAAAGCCAGCTTCAGTAACTGCATAATCACCAAGCTTCATAGCCATTTTTGTTGCTATAACAGAGTTACAGCCGTGTGCTATGTTTGCAAAAGGTCCGCCGTGAACAAATGCAGGAGTGCCTTCTAATGTCTGAACAAGGTTTGGTTTGATTGCATCTTTTAAAAGTGCGCACATTGCACCCTGAGCATTTAAATCACCTGCTGTAACGGGCTTATCTTCATAGGTGTAACCAACAATTATTCTTGCAAGTCTTTCTTTTAAATCGGTGATTGATGATGCAAGACACAAAACAGCCATAATTTCTGATGCAACTGTTATATCATAGCCATCTTCTCTTGGAACACCATTAATTTTTCCGCCAAGACCGTCTGTTACAAATCTTAGCTGTCTGTCGTTCATATCTACGCATCTTTTCCATGTAATACGTCTTGGGTCAATATTAAGTGAATTACCCTGATAAATATGGTTATCAAGCATTGCAGCCAAAAGATTGTTAGCTGCACCAATTGCGTGAAAATCACCTGTAAAATGAAGGTTTATATCCTCCATTGGAATAACCTGTGCATATCCACCGCCTGCTGCACCGCCTTTAATACCAAAAACAGGTCCTAAAGATGGCTCTCTTAGTGCCACAACAACATTTTTGCCTATTTTTTTAAGACCGTCTGCAAGACCTATTGTTGTTGTGGTTTTTCCCTCACCTGCAGGAGTTGGTGTGATTGCGGTAACAAGTATAAGCTTACCGTCTTTTTTATCATTTTCTTTTAAAAGTGCCAAATCAACCTTTGCTTTAACATTTCCGTATTGTTCAAGATATTTTTCGTCTACACCGGCTACCTTTGCAATTTCTTTTATATTTTTGGGTGTAACCGACTGAGCAATTTCAATATCGCTTTTATAACTCATAAGACTTTCGAATCCTTTCCAAAATATTTATTTATAAGAGGGGGTAATCCCCCTCTTTATTATTTATTTATATTTTGTAATAATCCACCGCTGCTTTAAACATACCCATATCATATTTGCCATCAACATTTTTGTAAAGACCGTTTCCAATTCTTTCAGAGTGTCCCATTTTACCAAACACTCTTCCGTCAGGTGATGTAATACCTTCAATTGCGCAAACAGAACCATTGGGGTTAAAGTGAATGTCATTTGTTGCATTACCGCTTAAATCTACATACTGAGTTGCAATCTGGCCATTTTCGGCAAGTTTTTTAACAAGCTCCTGGCTTGCCAAAAATCTTCCTTCACCGTGAGAAATAGCAACTGTATAAACATCGTCTACATTTGTATTTGCAAGCCATGGAGATTTATTTGAAGCAATTCTTGTTCTTACAAGTCTTGACTGATGACGATTGATTGTATTAAAGGTTAATGTAGGACAATTTTCGTCGGTATCAATAATTTTTCCGTAAGGAACAAGGCCAAGTTTTATAAGTGCCTGGAAACCATTACAGATACCGCAGATAAGCCCGTCGTTTTTCTCTAAAAGGTTTGAAACGCCTTCTTTGATTTCACCGTTTCTGAAAAATGCAGTAATAAATTTACCCGAACCGTCAGGTTCGTCACCACCCGAGAAACCACCGGGAACAAAAATAATTTGTGCATCTTTTAATTTTTTGGCAAACATTTCAACAGATTCTGAAATTCCTTTTGCCGAAAGGTTATTGATAACCATAATTTCAGCATCTGCACCGGCATCACGAAGAACCTTTGCACTGTCATATTCACAGTTTGTTCCGGGGAATACAGGAATAAGTGCCTTTGGTCTTGCAATTTTAATAGAAGGTGCTTTTCTTTCTTTAGCTTCAAATTTGTAATTTTCAATTTTGTTATCATCTGTTTTGATGTTACAAGAATATACACTCTCAAGTTTGTTTTCGTAATCAGCTAAAAGTTCTGATAAGCCTATCTTTTCGCCATTATACGAAATTTCTTCTTCGGCTATTGTTTTACCCAATACTGTGCCAATCTGTGTATCAGCATCAACCTCTAAAATAAATGCACCATAATTATATCCAAAGATATCTTCTTTTGATACATTTTTATCGTATTCAAAGCCTATGCCGTTACCGAATGCCATTTTCATAATTCCTTCTGCAACACCACCGTAGGTTGGTGTATATGCAGCATAAACTTTTTTAGCTTTAACAAGATTATTAACTTTATCAAACACTTCAATAAGTGACTTTGCTAATGGAAGATTTGTTTTAGCATCATATTCAGGTTTAACAAGACAAACCTTGTGGTTTGCACCTTTAAATTCAGGTGATATAATGTCATTTACATTCTCTGTTGTGATTGCAAACGAAACAAGTGTTGGCGGAACATCAATATCTTCAAAACTTCCGCTCATAGAGTCTTTACCGCCGATTGCCGCAATAGATAAATCCTTTTGTGCCATAAATGCACCAAGCAGTGCCGCAAGTGGTTTACCCCAGCGTTTTGCGTCTTTTTTCGGTTTTTCAAAATATTCCTGGAATGTTAAATAAACATCTTCAAATTTTGCACCTGTTGCAATTAGTTTTGCAACTGACTCAACAACTGCAAGATATGCACCGTGGTAAGGGCTTTTTTCGGTAATAAACGGGTTATAACCCCAAGCCATTACAGAACATGTATCTGTATGCTCCTTTTCAACAGATACTTTATTTACCATTGCCTGAATTGGTGTAAGCTGATTTTTTCCACCAAACGGCATTAAAACTGTACCAGCACCGATTGTAGAGTCAAAACGCTCTGAAAGGCCTCTTTTTGAGCAGACATTCAAATCAGTTGCAAGTTCTTTATATAATGAAGAAAATTCTCCATCAACATTTTTATCAAAATTTTCGCACTTTGCAGGAGCAATGTCAATATGCTTCTGTGCACCGTTTGAATTTAAAAATTCTCTTGAAATGTTTACAATGTCTTTGCCGTTCCAGTACATTACAAGGCGTTTTTCCTCAGTAACTTCGGCAACAACTGTTGCATTTAAGTTTTCTTTATCTGCAAGCTCTTTAAACTTTTCAACATCTTCTTTAGCAACAACAACCGCCATTCTCTCCTGCGATTCGCTGATTGCAAGCTCTGTTCCGTCTAATCCTTCGTATTTTTTAGGAACTTTATTTAAATCTATTTTCATTCCGTCTGCAAGCTCGCCAATAGCAACAGATACACCGCCTGCACCAAAGTCATTACATCTTTTAATAAGAAGTGATGCTTCGCTGTTTCTGAATAATCTTTGAAGTTTTCTTTCTTCAGGTGCATTACCTTTCTGAACTTCTGCTCCACAGCTTTCAAGTGATTTTAAGTTATGCGATTTTGAAGAACCTGTTGCACCACCGCAGCCATCTCTTCCTGTTGCGCCGCCAAGAAGAATAACAACATCACCAGCCTCAGGGCATTCTCTTCTTACATTTTTTGCAGGAGCAGCACCAACAACAGCACCAATTTCCATTCTTTTTGCAACATATCCATCGTGGTAGATTTCGTCAACCTGACCTGTTGCAAGACCAATCTGGTTACCGTATGAGCTGTAACCTGCCGCAGCAGTTGTAACAAGCTTTCTTTGAGGAAGCTTACCTTCGATTGTTTCAGAAACTTTCTTTAATGGATTTGCCGCACCTGTTA
This sequence comes from Oscillospiraceae bacterium, assembly GCA_015068825.1. Lineage (GTDB taxonomy): Bacteria > Bacillota > Clostridia > UMGS1810 > UMGS1810 > Qingrenia. The sequence continues at coordinate 13,328 of SVJU01000014.1, forward strand.
CACGCATAGCTGCATAAACATAAGCTCTTCCTGATAACGGGTCACGGATTGCACCACCAATACAGGTTGCCGCACCGCCAAAAGGCTCAATTTCGGTAGGATGGTTATGTGTTTCATTTTTGAATAAAAGAAGCCAGTCTTCTTCTTTACCTTCAACATTAACCTTCATTTTAACTGTGCAGGCATTGATTTCTTCTGATTCATCTAATTTGTCAAGCTTACCTTCCTGTTTTAGATATTTTGCAGCAATTGTGCCAATATCCATAAGATTTATAGGTTTTGTTCTGCCTATTTTTTCTCTTGTTAAAATGTATTCATCATAAGCTTTTTGCAAAATTTCATCTTCAAATTTAACCGAGTCGATTGTTGTTAAAAATGTTGTATGACGGCAATGGTCAGACCAGTATGTATCTATCATTTTGATTTCGGTAATGGTAGGATCTCTTTTTTCTGTCATAAAATACTGCTGACAGAATTTAATATCATCTAAATCCATTGCAAGACCATAATCATTTATAAAATCTGCAAGACCTTTTTCGTCAAGCTTTAAAAAACCGTCAAGTGTTTTAACAGAGGTTGGAATTTCGTATTTTGTTTCAAGTGTTTCAGGTTTTTCAAGTGATGCCTCTCTGCTTTCAACAGGGTTTATAACATATTTTTTTACAGCTTCAACTTCATCGTTTGTTAAATTGCCATAAAGCATATAAATTTTTGCAGTTTTAACAAGCGGTCTTTCTTTTTTAGAAATAATCTGAATACACTGCATTGCAGAATCGGCTCTCTGGTCAAACTGACCCGGAAGTGGCTCTACCGCAAAAAGATTTTTTGTATCAGCATCTAAATCATCATAAATATTATCAAGCTGTGGCTCCGCAAAAACCGTCATTTTACTTTGATTAAAAAGTTCTTCTTCAATGTTTTCTACATCGTAACGGTTTATAACTCTTAAATCAGTAAGGTTTTTCATTCCCAAAAACTGAACAATATCGTTTTTGAGAGTTTTTGCTTCAACAGCAAGCTCTTTCTTTTTTTCTACATATAATCTGTAAACCATACTTTTGTTATCCGACCTTTCTTATTTTGTATATATAATGAAGTTATTTTTTTGCCGCAAGTGCTTTTTGACCTATGTCTTTTCTGTAATATGCGTTTTCAAAATGAGTTCTTGAAACAAGCTCATACGCTTTTTTAATTGCACCTTCCAAGCTATCATCTATTGCGGTTGCGCCTAAAACTCTTCCGCCGTTTGTAACAAGCTTTGTATCTTTTATAGCTGCACCTGCAACATAAATTTCTTCATACTCTTTTGTTTCAGGAAGCTTCATTTCAAAGCCTTTTTCGTAAGAAACAGGATAGCCATCAGATGCCATAATAACACATGCTGCACTTTTTTTAGCAAATACAACATCTTCTTCTTTTAAATTTTCATCTGCAACTTTTTTCATAATATCAAACAAATCACTTTTTAAAAGCGGAAGAACAACCTGTGTTTCAGGATCGCCAAAACGGCAGTTGTATTCTATAACATAAGGACCTTTTTTTGTAAGCATAAGACCAAAGTAAAGACATCCTTTAAAAGGTCTTCCCTCTTTTTTCATAGCTTCAATGGTAGGAACAAAAATTTTATCATAACATTCTTTTGCAACATCCTCTGTGTAATAAGGATTTGGTGCAATAGTTCCCATACCGCCTGTGTTTAAGCCTTCGTCGTTATCTTTTGCTCTTTTGTGGTCCATTGATGATACCATTGGCACAACAACATTTCCGTCTGTAAAAGATAAAACTGAAACTTCGGGACCTTCTAAAAATTCTTCTATAACAATTTTAGAACCACTCTCGCCAAAAACCTTATCTTCCATAATGGATTTTACAGCGTCAACAGCTTCGTCTTTGTCCTTTGCAATTATAACGCCTTTACCAAGCGCAAGACCGTCTGCCTTTATAACTGTTGGATATGAAGAATTAACTTCGTCAAGATATTTTAGCGCATCAAGCGCATTATCAAAAACTTCGTAAGAAGCAGTTGGAATATTGTATTTTTTCATAAGGTTCTTTGAAAAAACCTTGCTTCCTTCAATGATTGCCGCATTTTTTCTTGGACCAAAGCATTTTATGCCTTTTTCTTCAAGTGCATCAACCATTCCAAGAACAAGCGGGTCATCGGGAGCAACAACTGCAAAACCGATATCGTTATTAAGAGCAAAATCAACTGCCCCTTCAATATCTGTTGCTTTAATATCTACACATGTAGCATCATTTATCATACCACCGTTGCCGGGAAGTGCATAAATTTTTTCTATTTCACTGCTTTTTTTAAGGCTTTTTATTATGGCATGCTCACGTCCGCCGCTGCCAATAACCATAACTTTCATAATATGTAATCGTCCTTTCTTAAAAGGTTAATTTTAGTGATGGAATAATCTCATACCGGTAAATGCCATTGCCATACCATATTTATTACAGGTTTCAATAACATTGTCATCTCTTATAGAACCGCCCGGCTCTGCAACATAAGAAACACCGCTCTTTTTAGCTCTTTCAATGTTATCGCCAAATGGGAAGAACGCATCTGAACCAAGGCTTACACCTGTGATAGAAGAAAGATACGCTTTCTTTTCTTCTCTTGTTAGAGGCTCAGGTTTTACCGAGAAGAATTTTTGCCATTCGCCATCAGCTAAAACATCTTCGTAATCGTCTGAAATATAAATATCTATTGTGTTATCTCTGTCAGGTCTTTTTACACTGTCAAGGAAAGGAAGATTTAAAACCTTATCGTGCTGTCTTAAATGCCAGATATCAGCTTTGTTTCCTGCAAGGCGTGTGCAATGAATTCTTGACTGCTGACCTGCACCAACACCAATAGCCTGTCCGTCTTTTGCAAAGCAAACAGAGTTTGACTGTGTATATTTTAATGTGATTAGCGCAATAATCAAATCTTCTTTCGCACTTTGTGGAATTTCTTTATTTTCGGTAACAACATCAGAAAGAAGGTCGTAATCAATTTTAAAATTGTTTCTGCCCTGTTCAAATGTAATACCAAAAACCTGTTTTTTCTCCTGAACATCAGGAATATAGTTTTCGTCTATTTTAACAATGTTGTAATTTCCGTTTCTTTTCTGTTTTAAAATTTCAAGTGCTTCGTCGGTATATCCGGGAGCGATAACACCATCTGATACTTCTCTTTTTATTAACTTAGCACAAGTAGCATCACAAACATCGCTAAGTGCAATCCAGTCACCAAAAGATGACATTCTGTCTGTTCCTCTTGCTCTTGCATAAGCACAGGCGATAGGAGATTCGTCAAGTCCTTCAACATCATCAACGAAGCATGCTTTTTTAAGCTTGTCGCTAAGCTTATTGCCAATAGCAGCCGATGTAGGGCTTACATGCTTAAAGCTTGTCGCACAAGGTTTATTAAGTGCAGCTTTGATTTCTTTAACTAACTGCCATGAGTTGAATGCATCAAGAAAGTTTATATAACCGGGTTTTCCGCTTAAAATCTCTATTGGAAGCTCTTTGCCATTTTCCATATAAATTTTTGCAGGTTTCTGATTTGGATTACAACCATATTTTAATTCAAATTCTTTCATTTCTTTATCCTTTCGTAAGCAAAACTTATTTATTTTTATTAATCATTCTGTTCTCTTCTTCGCCTGTTTGCAAATCAATATAACGAACATAAAGAGAAATTTTGTTGTTTTCGTCAAGATTGTTCCAGATTTTATCTGTGAATGTGTCGATATCATCATCAATTTCAACTCTTTCAGGCTCGCCCTGGAAGGTTGGAATTGGATTTCCATCGGTAACATAAGTATGAATAAAATGTCCAAGTCCTTCTTTAGATGCGTAAGAATAAGTAAATCTGTTACAGAAAGAGCCTTCTTCATCACCGCTTTTTAAAATGCTCATTTTATATGTAAAGTCGTTTTCATCAAATGTAACCATACCGCTGATTCTTGGTGTAAAGTTGGGTGGGTCTGGCTCAAATTCTCTTGTTTCGAGTGCTTCTTCAAAGCTTTTTCCGTCTTTTACAAAATCATAAATTGTATCGGTCTGGTCACCGTTTGTAACAATAAGGTTATTTTCAAAAATTCTTATAGGTGCATAAATTATAAGTGACGGATCAGCTAATTTTGAAGGGTCAAACGCACCTGTTTTAATTCCACCGTCTTCTTCGTAAAAAATTCTGTTACGGCTGTTTTCGCTTCTGCCCATTATAAAATAAGCAACTGCACATTTTTTGCCGTCTTTGCTCTTTCCTATAACAATACCTCTTCCAACATAAGGATTGCCATTTATAAGAGTGCCTATATCATCAATTTTATACACATTCATAATAATTTTCCTTTCTTCAGTTCATATTTTTACATACCATTTCGCAAGCCGCGGGAAGTATTTTCCATTCAGCTTCCTGCATAATTCTTTTTTGCAAAATTTCAGGAGTATCGCCTTCTTCAATATTAACTGCCTTTTGAAGAATGATTTTTCCGCCGTCGGGTATTTCATTTACAAAATGAACAGTTGCACCGCTAACCTTTACTCCGTACTCAAGTGCTGCCTCGTGTACCTTAAGACCATAAAAGCCTTTTCCGCAAAAAGACGGAATAAGTGACGGATGAACATTTATTATTCTGTCGGCAAAATGCGATGTAAATTTTTCGGTAAGTATGCACATAAAGCCCGCAAGAACAATAAGGTCAATTTTTTCTTCATCAAGTTTTTTAATAAGCTCATCTTCAAATGCATCCTGACTTCCAAGTTCCTTTTTTGAAATAACCAGAGAATCAATGCCCGCATTTTTTGCTCTCTCTAATGCATAGGCATTTTTGTTATTCGAAATAACAAGCTTAATTTTGCCTGATTTAATAATGCCATCATTTTGGGCATCTATAAGTGCCTGAAGGTTTGTTCCACCGCCTGAAACTAAAACTGCAATATTTTTTAGCATATTACAACACCCTCATCGCCTTTTATAATTTCACCCATAATATAAGCTTCTTCGCCGTTAGCTTTTAAAATTTCAAGTGCTTTGTCTGCATCGTTTTTATCAACAACAACACTCATACCAACGCCCATATTAAATGTATTGAACATATCTCTTTCAGGAATGTTGCCTGTTTTTTGCAATAGTGAGAAGATAGGAAGTATTTCAAGTGCGTTTTTATCAATCTTAGCGCCAAAGCCTTTTGGAATACTTCTTGGAATGTTTTCGTAAAATCCTCCGCCTGTAATATGAGATACTGCTTTAACAGTAATTTTATCAAAAAGAGCAAGCATAGGTTTAACATAAATTTTTGTAGGTGTTAAAAGTGTTTCTCCTATTGATTTGCCGCCAAGCTCAGCAACAGAAGATTTTATGTCATTTTTTTCAACATCAAAAACTTTTCTTACAAGTGAAAAACCATTTGAGTGAACACCAGAAGATTTAAGGGCAATAATTACATCGCCTTCTTTGATTGTTTTGTTGTTTAAAACTTTATCTTTATCTACAACGCCAACAGAAAAACCTGCAAGGTCGTATTCATCAACAGGATAAAAACCTGGCATTTCAGCAGTTTCACCGCCGATAAGTGCACAACCGGACTGAACACAGCCTTCTGCAACACCCGATACAATTGATGCAACCTTTTCGGGAATGTTTTTGCCAACTGCAATATAGTCAAGGAACAATAATGGTTTTGCACCACAGCAAATAATATCGTTTACGCACATAGCAACACAGTCAATACCAACTGTGTCGTGCTTGTCCATTAAAAATGCCATTTTTAGTTTTGTACCAACTCCGTCAGTACCGCTTACCAATACGGGTTTTGAAATTCCTGTTAAATCAAGTTCAAAAAGACCACCAAAACCACCAATATCAGACATAGCACCTTTTGTCATTGTTTTTGCGATGTGAGTTTTCATAAGGTCTACTGCTTTGTATCCTGCGGTAATATCAACACCCGCAGCTTTATAACTTTCGCTGAAACTTTTCATAAGTAAAATTTCCTTTCTTTTTGAAAATTTGTATTTTATTTTTAGTTGTTGTATTTATTTTCAATTTCCGCATTCTTTTTAAGAACATTTTCAGAAGATTTTTTTCTGTCCGCATCAAGCTTATCTGCCAAATCTTTATCATAAACAGAAATAATCTGAAGAGCTAAAAGTGCTGCATTTTTTGCACCATCTATTGCAACTGTTGCAACAGGAATACCGCTTGGCATCTGAACTGTTGACAAAAGCGCATCAAGTCCGTCAAGGGTTGATGATTTAATCGGAATACCAATAACAGGAATTGTTGTATTTGCAGCAATTGCACCTGCAAGATGCGCCGCCTTTCCTGCTGCGCAGATTATTGCACCAAAATCATTTACTCTTGCGTTTTTAGAAAACTCTCTTGCTTCTTCAGGTGTTCTGTGTGCAGAAAAAATATGCACCTCAAACAAAGCGCCAAAGCTTTTTAAAGTGTCAATTGCACCTTCAACAACCGGAAGGTCACTGTCACTTCCCATAATAATTGCAATTTTTTTCATTTGAAATTATCCTCCGTATACCATAAAAATTTGCCGAAAAAACATTTTTGGGCAGCCCCGTAAACATAAAACAATTTATAGGACTGCCCAGACGGTCGGCTTATTTAAACTTTTGCTCCCTTGTGGTTTACCACTGCTTAAAGATTTTAAACATTCCGTCAGTCGCAAAAGCCTTTATTCAATTATATGTATATATTATAAAGTAAAAGACGAAAAAAGTCAAGATTTAGCATACTTTTGTTTTGCTAAATTATAAGATAAATTTTATCGCTTTTTATTAGTTTTATTGTTAATTTTCACCATAACAAAATATGTATTTCAATCTCATACAGAATAAACTTTTTGTATAAACAGTAAAATATATTAATATTGCACAAAATAAGAATGATTTTTGCAATAATTTGTAGTATTTAGTCAGGAATTTAAAAATTACCCTTGAAAAAAGACTAAAAAAAAAGTAAAATTATAGTGTGTGTTTAAAAATATTTAAGGACGTGATGAATTGAGTAATTTTTCTGCAATTATACTTGCGGCAGGTCAGGGAAAAAGAATGAACTCTGATATTTCAAAGGTTATGCACAAAATAAGTGGTAAACCGCTTATAGACTGGGTATATACAAAGCTTAAAGAAGCAGGATGTAAAAATCATGTCATTGTTATAGGACACAAAAAAGAACAGATTGAAGAATATTTTAAAGACAGTGTGAATTATGCAATTCAAAATGAAATGCTTGGCACAGGCCACGCTGTTATGATGTGCAAAGACTATTTTAAAGGCGAAAACACAACTGTTATGGTGCTTTGCGGTGATGCTCCGCTCATTTCAAAAGAGCTTATAGAAAAAACAATTAAAAGCCACAAAGAATCAAACGCAAGCGCAACTGTTGTTTCAGCAATAGTAAATGACGCAACAGGCTATGGAAGAATTATAAAAGACGAAAATGAAAATCTTTTGAAAATTGTTGAGCACAAAGATGCAACAGATGAAGAAAAAAAGGTAAACGAAATAAATTCAGGCATGTACTGCTTTGAATCAAAAGATTTATTCGATGCTTTATCAAAAATAAAAAATGACAATGCACAGGGCGAATACTATCTTACCGATACAATAGGAATTCTTAAGTCCGAAGGTAAAAAAGTTAAAGCATTTGTTTGCGATGATTTTGAAAAAACTCTTGGCGTAAATGACAGAATCGACCTTGCAAAAGCACAAAAAATAAAAAATAAAGAAATTGTTACAAAAAATCTTATAAACGGTGTTACAATTATTGATCCTGATAACACCTACATTGACGAAGATGTTGTAATCGGCAAAGATACCATTATTTACCCTAACTGTGTTTTAAGAGGAAATACCATTATCGGCGAAAGATGCGAAGTTGGCCCTAATTCTACAATCGAAAACACAACCATAGGAAATGATGTTAAAATTATAAATTCAGTTGCAAACGAGGCTTTTGTTGGTGATAATTCAACCGTAGGTCCGTTTGCATATTTAAGACCTAAAGCAAACATTGGAAAAAAGGTTAAAATCGGCGATTTTGTTGAAATTAAAAACTCCAACATTGACGAAGGAACAAAGGTTTCGCACTTAACATACATCGGCGACAGCGATGTTGGCAAAAACATCAACTTTGGCTGTGGAACAATTACTGTTAACTACGATGGCAAAAACAAATTCAGAACTACTATTGAAGATAACGCATTTATCGGCTGTAACACAAATCTTGTTGCACCGGTTACAGTTAAAAAGAATGCTTTTATTGCAGCTGGCTCAACAATAACCGACGATGTTGACGAAGATTCACTTGCAATCGCAAGATGCCGTCAGACAATAAAAAAAGACTGGCGTAAAAACAAATAATTGTACAAAATTAAAATTTTAATATATACAAAGGAGATAGGACAATGATATCACACGGTAAAAACATTAAGATTTTTGCTGCCAACGCAAGCAGAGATTTGGCACAAAAAATCGCTCAGCATCTTGGAGTATCACTTGGAAATGCAGAAGTAGGCAAATTTTCTGATGGAGAGATTTATGTTAACATTAACGAAACCGTAAGAGGTGAAGACGTTTTTGTTATTCAGTCTACTTGTGACCCTGTAAACGATAACCTTATGGAAGTTCTTATTATGATTGATGCCTTCAAACGCGCATCAGCAGGAAGAATCACAGCAGTTATGCCATACTTTGGCTATGCAAGACAGGACAGAAAAGCAAAAGCAAGAGATCCGATTTCTGCAAAGCTTGTTGCTGACCTTATTGCAAAAGCAGGTGCCGACAGAGTTCTTACAATGGACCTTCATGCTGCACAGATTCAGGGATTTTTTGATATCCCGGTTGACCACCTTTTAGGTGTTCCTGTACTTGCAAAATATTTTAAAGAAGAATTAAAAGAAATCATTGAAGAAGACGATCTTGTTGTTGTATCTCCCGACTTAGGCAGCGTTACCCGTGCAAGAAACTTTGCTCAAAGACTTGACGCTCCTATTGCTATTATTGATAAAAGAAGACCAAGAGCCAATGTTGCTGAAGTTATGAATATCATTGGTGATATTAAAGGCAAAACAGCCATTTTAGTTGACGATATGATTGACACCGCAGGAACAATTACAAACGGCGCTCAGGCACTTATCGACAGAGGTGCTAAAAAAGTTTATGCTTGTTGTACACACGGTGTTCTTTCAGGTCCTGCAATTGAAAGAATTAAAAATTCATGCATAGATAAGCTTATTATGCTTGACACAATCCAGCTTACAGATGACAAAAAGATTGACAAAATCAAAACCATATCTGTTGCTCCAATCTTTGGTGAAGCTATTGACAAGGTTTACGAAGAAACTTCAATCAGCACACTATTTATGTAGTTTTAAATTTTTCATTATAAGGTTAAAATTTTCGGTGGCGGATTTTTTCTGTCACCGAATTTTGGCATTTCATAAAATATACTAAAAAGGAGGTTTTTATGTTATGTATCTTATTGTAGGTCTTGGAAATCCTGACAAAAAATACGACCTGACCCGTCATAATATTGGCTTTGATGCAGTAGATATGATATCAAAGGAGTATAACGCTCCTGTTAAAAAAATCAAATTCAAAGCAATTATCGGCGAGGCTCAAATCGGCGGTGAAAGAGTAATACTTGCAAAGCCGCAGACATATATGAACTTAAGCGGAGAAAGTGTAAGAGAAATTGCGTCATTTTATAAAATCAAACCTCACAATATTATAGTTTTTCACGATGATATAAGCCTTCCTGTAGGAAAGGTACGCATACGAAAAAAAGGCAGTGACGGCGGCCACAATGGATTAAAATCAATAATATATCAGCTTGTAAGCGATGAATTTCCAAGAGTTAAAATAGGTGTTGGCGCACCCGATAACAAAGATTACGACCTTGCAGATTATGTTCTTGGTAAATTCACCAAAGGCGACCTTGAAAAAATCATTCCTGTTTTAAAAGAATGTTCTAAAATGGCAGAGTGTATGATAAAACAAGGTGCAGACACTGCTATGAATAAGTATAACGGTAAAGAATTTTAATTTTAAATTTTTAATAAGTCAGAAGGTATTAAAGCATGGAAGCATTAAAAAAAATAAATAAGCTGTATCCCGAGCTTTGCGCAATAGAAAATGCCATAAACACAAAAAGCACCCCCGTTTCCATTTCGGGTACAACAGGCTCACAAAAAAATCAGCTTATATATTCAACCTCACAAAACACTCACAAAAAAGCATTCATAATAACAAGTGACGAAGCTTATGCAACTAAAATTAAAAATGACCTTGAATCAATGAGTGGAAAAGAAGTTTATCTTTTTGATGCAAAAGAATATGTTTTTTACGATGTAGATGTATCAACAAAAGAAATCGAATCAAAACGAATCAATACTTTAAAAAGTATTGAAAATGCTGATTTTGTTGTTGCGTCAGCTTTGGCTTGCATGCAATATACTCTTTGTGAAAAGGAATTTAAAAAATATACAAAACACATAAAAATATCTGACATAATAAATCCAGAAGCACTTTTATCAGAGCTTATTAATATGGGATATAAAAGAGTTTCTACCGTTGAAGGCGAATGTCAGTTTTCTAAAAGGGGTTCAATACTCGATATTTATCTTCCGGGTGACACCTTTGGTACAAGAATCGAATTTTTTGATGACGAGATTGACACAATAAGAAAATTTGACATTGCAACACAAATATCTCATGGCCAAATAGACTCTTTTTATCTTTATCCTGCCCGTGAACTTATTTTTGATGAAGAAACAAAACTTGACGTTATCAAAAAAATAAAATCACAGAAAAACGAAAATCTTATTTCAGATATTACAAAGCTTGAAGAAAATGGTTATTTTTCTTCGCTTGATAAGTATATCCCCTATTTTTACAAAGAAATTCCAACAGTTTTTGATTATTTGTCAGACGATTTTTTAATCTTTATTGACGAGCCTGCCCAGGTTCTTGATAAAGCAAAAATTTATCAGCAGGAACAGGCAGAAATTATAACATCAATGCTTGAAAAAGGTCTTTTTCCCAAAATCAAAGGAGATTACTCTCTTACTCCTGAAGGCCTTTTTGAAAAAGCCTTAAAAAATCAGGTTGTTTTTACAAATGCAGTATCTCACCCATCTTTAGGATTTAATTTAAAAGAAATTGTAAACATCAGTGCAAAAACACTTCCGTCGTATAGCGGAAAAAGCGATTTTTTAATTGACGACATAACCTACTGGAAGAAAAACGGATACAGAATTATGCTTATTTTGTCTAATGAAGACAAAATAAAGGCAGTAAAAAATTTGCTTTTTGAAAACGAAATTGATGCGGCGATATCAGAAAATTTAGAAAATCTTCCCGAAAAGGGCGAGGTGCTTTTAAGTGTGGGATTTATCGAAAAAAGCTTTGAATATCCCGCAATAAAAACTGTTGTTTTAAGTGACAACGGTGTTTTTGCCGTTCAGAAAAGAAAGGTCAAAAAAGTAAAAGCAGATAAGAAAAATATTATAAAAAGCTTTGACGAATTAAAGCAAGGCGATTATGTTGTTCACAACACGCATGGTATTGGTCAGTATATGGGCATAAAAGAGCTTGTTGTTGAAAATGTTGTGCGTGATTATATAAAAATAAAATACCGTTCGGGTGACTTTTTGTATGTGCCTACAAATCAGCTCGACCTTTTGCACAAATACGTAGGCTCGGAAGCAAAAAATGTAAAGCTTAACAAGCTTGGCGGCATAGAGTGGCAAAAAACTACCGCAAAGGTTAAAGAAAGCGTTATGGAACTTGCCGACGATTTAATAAAACTCTATGCTCAAAGAAGCGAAATAAAAGGTTACAAATTCTCGCCCGACACAGTCTGGCAGAAAGAATTTGAAGATGAATTTCCTTATGAGGAAACATCCGACCAGTTAAGATGTATTGAAGAAGTAAAAAAGGATATGGAAGACGGAAAGTGTATGGACCGGCTTCTTTGCGGAGATGTAGGCTATGGGAAAACAGAGGTTGCACTTCGTGCGGCATTTAAATGCGTATCCGAAAGCTTTCAGGTGGCGTATCTGGTTCCAACTACCCTCCTTGCTCAGCAGCATTACAACACCTTTAAATCAAGAATGGATAAATACCCCATAAAAGTTGAAATGCTCTCTCGTTTCAGAACAAAAAAACAGCAGGAAGAGATTATAAAGAAATTAAAATCAGGCGAAATTGATGTAATTATAGGCACACACCGCCTACTTCAAAAGGATATCGGTTTTAAAAATTTAGGCATGCTTATAATTGACGAGGAGCAACGCTTTGGCGTTGGCCACAAAGAATCAATCAAAAAGCTTAAAAACAATGTAAATGTTTTAACCTTAAGTGCAACACCAATTCCAAGAACTCTTAATATGGCACTTGTAGGCATAAGAGATTTAAGTGTTATTTCAGAGCCACCTCAGAACCGTTACCCAGTTCAGACCTTTGTGCTTGAGAGAAATGAAGCGGTTATTGAGAATGCAATTTCAAGAGAAATGGCAAGGGGCGGTCAGGTTTATTATTTATTCAACCGGGTTGACGGTATAGAACAAAAGGCGAACGAAATTGCAAAAATGTTCCCCGACAAAAAAGTTATGACTGCACACGGAAAAATGAGCGAAAATACGCTTGAAGAAATTATGCTCGACTTTTTAAATGGTGACATTGATATTCTTATTTGCACAACCATTATTGAAACAGGACTTGATGTTGCAAATGTAAACACAATTATTATAGAAAATGCCGATAGATTAGGTCTTTCTCAGCTTTATCAGCTTCGTGGAAGGGTTGGGCGTTCAAACCGTCTTGCTTATGCTTATTTAACATATGAAAAAATGAAGGTTTTAGACTCGGTTGCACAAAAAAGACTTCAGGCAATAAAAGAATTTACCGAGTTCGGCTCAGGCTTTAAAATTGCTATGCGTGACCTTGAAATAAGGGGTGCAGGAAATCTTCTTGGAAAACAACAGCACGGTAATATGAATCTTGTTGGATATGATATGTACTGTATGCTTTTAGAAAGTGCGGTTGCAGAGCTTAAAGGCGAAAAAACCCAATTAGCTTTTGAAACAAACATTGACCTTAAAATAAGTGCATACATTCCAAAAGAATATATAACCGATGAGAATATAAGAATTGATATGTATAAAAAAATTGCGCAAATTTGTGATGAAGAAGACGTTTTAAACATTACAGATGAGCTTATTGATCGTTTTGGTACATTTGACGAAAATGTTGCAAATCTTATAGATATTGCATTTATAAAATCACTTTGCCAGAAGCTTGAAATTACCGATATAACGGAAAAAGACGGTCAGGTTTTCTTTACAATAAACCAGAATGTAAATCCAAAGGTAATTGTTGAAATACTTTCTGATAAAACACACAAGCTTATGTTTTCATCGGGAGAAAAGTCTTATTTAGGGTATAAAATACAGGATAATATGCTTTCGAATATTAAAATTATATTACAAAAGATGTTAAAGCTTACACTTGAAGCTGACAATGAGTTATAATCACAATAGCAGATTGTTGTTAATAATAGACTTTAAGTTTGTTTTAACAAAAGAAAGGAATGAACCTGTTATGAAAAATTTTAAAAAAATTATTTCGGCTGTTTGCCTTGTATGCGTTTTAGCTCTTGCACTTTCCGGATGTGCAATCACAAAAAAAGTAACACTTGCAACAGTTGATAATGAAATTGTTTCGTTAGAAGATTTTTATCAGTATTTTGAAGGAATCAAATCTTCAATGCTACAAGAAGCAGGCATTGATTTATCAAACCAGGAATCAGTTGACAATTTCTGGGATGAAGCGGAAATTGAGGGCAAAAATGCTCTTACAGTAGCAAGAGAAAGAGCTCTTAACGAAGCTGTTAAGCTTATTATTCAGAACAAAAAAGCAAAAGAAATGAACATTACTTTAACCGAAGAAGATAAAAAACAGATCGACCAGTACAAAACTGCTTTGGTACAACAGAATTTCGGTTCAAAATCTGCATTTTTAGAACAGCTTAAAGCTTTAAAAACAAACGAAGCTTCTTATGACAAAATGCAAAGCTATGCTCTTGTTGCATCAAAGCTTTATTCAGAAATTTCAAAGGGCGATGAATACAAAATTGACAGAGAAAAAGCTAAAGAAGCTCTTAAAGAAAGCGAAAGAGTTACAGCCAAACACATTCTTATTTCAACCGTTGATAATGAAACTCAGGCTCCATTAAGCGACGAAAAGAAACAGGAAGCTAAAAAGCTTGCTGAAGAAACCCTTGAAAAAATCAAAAACGGTGAAAGCTATGATGCACTTATGAAAGAATTATCTCAGGACCCTGGTCTTGCAACAAATCCTGAAGGTTACACCTTTGGAAAAGGCGAAATGGTAAAACCTTTTGAAGAAGCTGCATTTGCACTTTCCGAAAACGAAGTAAGCGAAATTGTTGAATCAGACTTTGGTTATCACATTATAAAAAGACTTCCTCTTGTGGTTGAAGATACAGATATCGACAATCAGATAGCTAAAATGCAGCAGGAAGTTTACGATGAGCAAGTTGAAAAATGGAAAGCTGATTTTACAATCGATATTAACGAAAAAGCACTTAACAAAATTAAATAATTTGATTTTATGAGCGGACAGAATTTTATTTTCTGTCCGCTTTATTTATGGAGAGGCTTTTTTTGTAAAATAAATTATATGTTTTTTGTGCAAATTTCAATAAAATTTTCTTAAATCTACATATTGTTTGACTTATTTGGTATTTATGGTAAAATAATTATTATGGAGTATTTTATATAAAATTAAGTTTACATATATTTTAAGGAGATAATTATGTTTGTCAACTTCTCAAATCACCCATCCGAAAAATGGGAGGAAAAACAAATTAATAAAGCTTTGGAATTTGGCAAAATTACCGATATTCCATTTCCTGATGTTTCGCCCGAAATGTCTGAAGATGAAATTGATGATATTGCAAAAGATATTGTTGAAAAAATAGTATCCTTAAACCCAAAAGCAGTAATGTGTCAGGGCGAATATACTCTTTCGTTCAATGTTTCGTTAAGGCTTTTAAAAAAAGGAATAAATGTTGTTTGTGCCTGCTCCGAAAGATGCACAATTGAAACACAAAGTGGCAAAAACAATATGAGAAATTCGCTTTTTTCATTTGTAAAATTCAGAAAACTGGAGTTATAAACATATGGATACATCAAAAATATTACATATTAACAGCAGATATCACACACAGGATTTATTTGTTGAAGAAATAGGCAAAATAGGCATAAGAATACGCTGCGGTAAAGATATCGACGGTGTTGTAGTTGTATACAACGACCCTTATGTGCGCACCGTTACCGAAAATGGTCTTTACTGGCCATATAAAAAAGCCGAAATGAAAGTAAGCGGCGAAACTAATGAATTTAAATTCTTTTCTGTTTCTATAGATGCTTTAAGCCGACGACTAAAATACTATTTTTTAATTTATTCAAAAGACCAAGTTCTTCAATATTCCGAAACCGGCTTTACATCAGGCTATAACCACGATGATATGTCTATGTTTTTTGTACCGTATATTGACAAAAACAGAATTCATTTGCCATACAGTTGGCTTAAAAATACAGTTTGGTATCAGATTCTGCCATCAAGATTTTCTAATTATAAAAACAGCAAAAACTGTAATCTTAAAGGCATTATGTCAAAACTTGAGTATTTAAAAAAGCTTGGAATTACAGGACTTTATTTAAACCCTGTTTACCACGGAAAATCGTATCATAAATATGATGTTATAGATTACGAACACATTGACCCTGATTTTGGAACTGATGAAGATTTTGTGCTTCTTTGTAACAAGGCTCACAAAATGGGTATGAAGGTTATGATGGATATTTCGTTTACCCATTGTTCATCCAGTAACAAATTCTGGCTTGATGTAATAAAAAACAAAGAAAATTCAAAATATTTTGACTGGTTCAACATATACAAAGATGAAAAAGGCAATTTTTGCTACGAAACATTTGCCTACGAAAAAGAAATGCCAAAATTCAATACCGAAAATTTTAAGGTTATTGAATATTTTTGCAACAAAGTAGTAAAAAAATGGATGATGTTATGCAATATAGATGCATGGAGAATTGATGTCGCAAACGAAATAAGCGATGAGCTTTTAATAAATGTAAAAAATGTTATGCACTCAATAAATCCACAGTCTTATATAGTTGGCGAAATATGGCACAACGCATCCGACTGGATATCAAAAAAACGCCTTGACGGTGTTACAAATTATGCACTTTCAAGGTCAATCCTTTCGTTTGTTTGTGCGCCTTTTCACGATGTCAACAAATTCAAAAACGATATCATCTGCCTTTTGCACTCATATTCACCCTGTCAGATTATAATGTCAATGCCACTTTTGGATTCGCACGATACTCCAAGATTAAGATATATGGCAAATCAGGATAAAGACAAAGTAAAACTTTCGCTGTTTCTTCTTTTTACTTTTTATGGCGCTCCTTCAATTTACTACGGAACAGAGCGTTTTATGGACGGCGCAGGTGACCCTGATTGCAGAAGAAAAGTAGACTGGAAGGATACATCACCCGATACAGAAGAGTTTTTTAATATTACAAGCACCTTAATAAAATTAAGAAAAAACCATCCCGAACTTTCAAACGACGGTACTTACGAATTTTTAAATGATGAAGATATACTCGTTTTTAAAAGACAAAGTTATAACAAAACATATTGGTGTGTTGTAAATCCAAACGAATACGATACACAATGCCATCTTAATTTTGCTTGTGGTAAAAAATTTAAAAATATAATAAATGGTGATACCATTTTTGAAAATATTAAAATGAACCGTCTTGGGTTTATGATATTAGAGGAGGATAAATAATATGTTGTTTGAGTTTATACTGGATAAAAAATCACCTCTTAAAAGCTACGAAAGTCTTTATAGCATACTTAACGATGTGGAAAAATGTTTAAAATCAAATCCTGTTGAAGCGGTTCTTCGTGCAAGGGTTGCAGAAGAAAGATTTATTAATGCTATTCTTGAAATAAACGGCATTGAAATTCCCGACGATCTTGGAATGCGAAAAAATCTAAAGCTTGAATGTACTGCAAACAAGCTTAATTTCTTATTTGAAAAAGGCTTTATTAATAAAACACAGCTTACATATTTAAATGCAGTAAGACGCGCAGGAAACATTGTTGCCAACCAGAAAACAGAAGATGAAAATGATATTGATGCAAATAAAGTAGTTGAATTTCTTTATGAAGCAATTAAAATTTATGTAGAAAATTTTAAGGAGATATAAGAATGCTATTCGATATATTGAAAGATGAAAATTCCCGTCTTAAAGACTACAACAATATTTACCGACATTGTATCGACTGCGAAAAAACAGTAAGAACACATCCTTTTAACATTCAGATGAGAGCAAGAACTGCACTTGAAAGATTTATTAATGCAGTTTTAGAAATAAACGGAATAAAAATTCCCGAAGACAAAGATGAAAAAAAGGAAAAAGGTCTTGATTCACTTTACGATAAAATCAATGTTTGCTTTGAAAATAATTTTATAGATGAATGTCACAAACGCGACATAAGAAATGTAAGGCTTGCGGGCAATGATGCTACTCACGAAAAAGACGAATACGAAGAAGCTGCAGATATATTAAGGTCGTTGTATGTGGTTATTGCATCTTATGCCATGAACGAAAGAATAACAAGAATTTCTGATACCGAAGTCATAAAGTATTATGATAAAAACAAAGAAGAACATGTTGTAAAGCAAGATGGATATGAAACAGAAGACCTTTTGCCAATAGGTGATTACGAAGTAATAAAACCTCTTTTTGCTATTCCTGATTCAAAAAATCCAAAACCTTCAAAAAGTATAAAGATGTACAGATGTAAAAAAACAACATCTTTTGGAGCAAATAACGATACTCAATATGCAATTATAAAAAAATACATAAAAAATGCAACAGATGATGTAACACAGTTTCGCGATCAGTTAGCAATACACACAATCAAAAAGTATTATAACATTCTTGAAAAACCGCCTATTCTTGCCGAAGAAATCGAAACATCAATTGATAACGATTACAACTATCTTTGCTATTTAACAAGTGAAAAAACATTTTTGTTAAGCCAGAAAAACACTTTCAGAAAATACATTCAATCAAGAAAATTAAAAACAGACAACGAAATGTTTTTTGTTAAGCTTAATATTTTAAAAGACATTGTAGAAATTTTAAATTCGCTTATAGATATTACCGAAAATATATCACTTCATCACAGAAACCTTCGTCCCGACTGTATATTTTTAACTCCAACTCACAAAGGGCTTGGTGTTAATGTGGGTAATTTTGAATATTCTAAGGTAATGGATACCGCCAATATGAGCGAAGAAGCTGCTACAATAAACATAAATGCCTATGCAAAAAAGGTGTCGGACGACCCGTTTGCATCACCCGAAGTTAAAGATGCATCAATTAAAAAAATGGGTACTCCTAACTGGGAACAGGTTGATATTTATGCCTGCGCAAAAATGGCACTTTATATTTTGTGCGGTGATGCTGCAAACGAAAACATTCATAAAAACCTTGATTACATAAGCCAGACCTTATCTTACGATTTTTATGAAATTACCAAAAAAATTCTTGAAACTCCCTACCCTTCAAGACCTACTCTTAAAGAGTATTTAAAGGCAATTAAAAAAGAGCTTATAGAGCTTGAATAAATTTTAAAGGAGAAATTGTAAAATGGCAGAAAACAAACTTATTTTTAATAATAATTTTGAATATATAATTTTAGAAACCATTTACAAATCAAATAAAAACAAAACTGCCTTTTACAAAGCAATGGAAAAATATACAGGCAGAATTGTAGGTATAAAATACATTGAAACTACTCCAAATCTTATAAACGAATACATAAAAGGTATAAGAGTTCTTATTAACCTTGAAAGTAATGTTAAAAACATTCCAACTGTTTATCAGTATTATACACAAAAAACTTCTATTTTTGTAATAATGCAGTTTATAGAAGGCAAAACTCTTTCTAAAATTATGGAGAGCGAAAAGAATGCCTGTCTTGAAAAAGATACCACCTATTTAAACTTAAAAAGGCTTAAAAAACTTTGCGAGGTTTTAAAACAGGTTCATCAGAAAAACTCCAATAATGGCTATACGCAGCACAAAGACTTAAAGCCTGATAACATTATTATTAAAGGAAAATTCCCCATCGAAGATGTTTATCTTATTGATTTTGACTTATCAAGTGCCACAATTGCAAAAGGCACGGTTGGTTATCAAGCACCCGAGCAAAGCGATATGTTTTCCAAAATGACAAACCATACAAGAATTGATGTTTTTTCATTCGGACTTATTATGTACGAGCTTTTATGCGGTGAAAAACTTATTTTTGGTCAGCATCTTATTCTGGATATTGAAAATAATCAATGGAAAAACATTCCAAAAATTTCTGATATCAACAAAAATATCACACCGGAAATTGACCAAATATTCAAAAAATGTATTGCATTTAATCCCCAAGAAAGATTTAATGACGGAGGAGAAATTTTATGTCAGCTAAGAAAAATAATCAAATAGAACGAATTGGAAATATTTTTGATGAGCAGGACAGAAAATTTATTTCACTTAAAGATAAAAATTTAGAAAAATTCACCAGCTTACCCGAAAGAAAAGAGGCGAGAGTATGGCCCAAAGTAACTCTTTAACCAAAAGATTAGACCTTATAGAAAATCAATGGTATCATTCGCAATGTCCCATTGTGTTTTTTGCGTTCAAATCTCTTTTTGCCAATTATCCAAAAGAAGCGGCAGAAGTAAGAGAAATTCTTCTTAATACCAAAAGAACAAGAGTTCTTGAAATAGGAAACATTGCAAAGTTAAACGGCAATGTTGTATTTCAGATATTTTAAACGGCCTTCTTGTTAATTTAAGACTCAACTCGCAAAACAGAAATTTTAATATTACAAGTATTTTAGATACATCAAAAAATCCTGGTCCGAGAATGCACTTTATTGAAAGCGAAAGAAAAACAATAAGTGTAGAAAAATTCGGCATCATTTTTTCAAAAGAACCTGTTGATGGCGGTGCCCACGAAGTAATGCCTCTTGATGTTGCAGAAAAAATGAAACAGACCCATTCTCTTGATCACAATGACAATATGCCGAAAGCATTTTATGATGAACTTTCAAATTACATTACATCAAGTGCAAAACAGCTTGAAATTGAAGAAAAAAAGAAAGAATTCAAAGCGAAGTGGTTTTCGGATAAGTATCTTGATAATGTTCTTCACTATGCCGATTTTGAATATGAACTCGAACAGGATAAAACCGACAGTTCATATTCTCTTACATATACATCACGAAAATCAATAAAACAAGATGGTGACAAAAGCCACAAATATATTTATGAGTTCATCTGCCCTGATTTTGACACAGAAATGTATCCGCAAAACAGTGAGGTTGATGTTATTTTAGCTTCTGATGACCCAAACCGTCCCAAAAGACTAAAAGGCTCCATTTTTCAGATTGAAGATGCTTCTGACAATCAGAAAAGGCTCATTATAACCTTCAGAAATCAGTTTAACGAAAAAGACCTTCCCGAGTATGGACAGATTAAAAGAAAAGCAAATGAATGTCAGAAAAATGTTCGTTACAAGGTTGTTGAACAATTTAAAACGGGCGAAGTTAAATCAAAATATATGCTTACTGCATTTAATAATCATAAAAAAATTGTAACTCAGGATTTTGAAAAACTAAAAAATATAGATGCAATTATGAAGGAAATTGAAGA
Source organism: Oscillospiraceae bacterium (assembly GCA_015068825.1). Taxonomy (GTDB): domain Bacteria; phylum Bacillota; class Clostridia; order UMGS1810; family UMGS1810; genus Qingrenia. The sequence continues at coordinate 34,182 of SVJU01000014.1, forward strand.
CAGAGCACCAAAAGGACAAAAGCCTTTTGAAAAGCAGAAGGATGCAATAAAAGCCGGTATTTTATCAAAAGATTTAGCGCTTGTATTAGGCCCTCCGGGAACAGGCAAAACCACAGTTATTGTTGAATGGGCACTTTATTTTATGCGTCAGGGAAAAAGGGTTTTAATATCATCCAAAAATAACAAAGCGGTTGACAACGCATTTGAAAGAATTGCAGAAAAACAGTTAGAAATGCCAGAGCTTAAAGACCATATTATTGCCCGTCTTGGCAATGTGGACAAGGTTCAGGATAATGTAAAGGATTATCTTATTGACAATCAGCACGAAGCAATACAACAAAAAATTCTTTCATCTGCATCAAGCTGTGCACTGCAACTGAAAAAAGACCTTGAAAGTATTGCAGCTGCCGAAGGTGACCTGAAAAAAATGTCCCAGAATCTTGAAAGATTTTTCAAGATAAAAAATGAACTTGAAACAAACTACTATAAAAAAATAAACCAATGTATTCAAAAGATTCTGTCTGAGCACAACAATATTAAAGAAGAACAAGCTAAAGTTGAAAGTCAGATTGAAAGCCTTAATGCTATAAAGGAAAAAATAGCAGAAGCAAGAATTTATCTTGAAGAAGAAAAGAAAAGATTTATTCTTATAAGACTTTTCCACAAAAGAGAAACAAACTACATACAAAAAAATCATGACGCACTTGTAAGGGAATTTAACGCAGCCAAAATAACCGACGGAAGTATTCCGCACATAAAAAAATACAACGATGCTGTTTTAAATATCAAAAAGCTTTTAAATGACCAGACATTCAAGAATTTGAAAAACGAATACCGCAACCTTGAAAAGGTACTTTCAGGCAATAAAAAGATATCTGTTAACCCTGCTTTTTATCCGGCTGTTTCTTATACATTTTCAGATGACAAGGAAAAATTTAATGCGTTTTTAAATCAGCTTAAATCCTTAAAGAAAAAAATGTTATATCTGAAAGAAATTCTTGGTGAATGGCACTCAATTGTTACGGATAAAACCAATACCGTTTTATCTGACATTCTTATAGACAGTGTTTCGGTTGTTGGTGCAACCTGTATAGGAATAAACACAAACAGGCAGTTTACCAATGTGGATTTTGATGTTGCAATTATTGACGAAGCAGGGCAAATCCAGATTCACGATGCAATAGTTCCTATGTCGCGCGCAACAAAAACCCTTATGCTTGGCGACCACAAACAAATTCCGCCACAGGTTGATGATGCAATGATTAAAAAATGCCGTGAAAAAAATGTAGATACAACACTTTTGGAACAAAGCTTTTTCCAATATATTTTTGAAAAAGGCAATATTGACGAAAGCCACAAAATTTCACTCGACACACAATTTCGTATGCCAAAGCCTGTTGCAGATATACTGTCATATCAGTTTTACGACAACAAGTATTTTTCTTATAAAGACAAGCATACAGACGACAGAAGCGATGAGTGTAAAAAAGTATTTTCAAAACAGCTTGTTCTTATTGACACCTCCGATTCTGATGAGCGCTTTGAAAAAGAAGTAAAAAATAAGGATTCAAAAAATATAGAACGATACAATCCTTATGAGGCTAAACTCGTTGCAACTGTTCTTAAGAAATTTGGCGCAGGAAGCGAAAATCCACTTTTTGGAATTGATAAAATCGGTGTTATAGCACCTCTTAAAAAGCAAAAAGAAACCATTCAGAAAACAGTTAAGCAAAATATAAAATCGCTATCAGATGCAAACATAAAATCTATGATTGCCACACTTGACAGTTTTCAGGGACAGGAAAGAAAGCTTATTATTTACAGTTCTACCAGAAGCAATAAAATTAACAGCATCGGCTTTTTAAACGAATTAAGAAGACTTAATGTTGCACTTTCAAGATGTAAAGAACAACTTGTATTTATTGGGGATTTCAGCTTTTTAACAACCTGTGTTGACAAGGAAAGAAAAGATAACGATTCGTTTAAAAACAATAACAACCTTAACAATAAAAATGGATTTTTCTTCAGCGGCGAAACATTTGAAAACGAAGAAGAATACGAATATGAGGAAAATCAGTATGACCAATACTCTGATTCATATGACGATGACGAATTTGAAATAGATGAGAGCGAATTTGACGAAGTATATGATGACGAATTTGACCAGAATACCGAGGATGAGTATAGTGACGAAGATAAAGATGGTTATGTATCTCCCGAGCTTGACAAAACGGTAAGAAGATTTTCTGAATTTATGCAGTATTTTGTTGACGAAGTAAAAAAAGGAAACGGGCTTTACATTAAATCTAAAGACCTTGGAGAATAAAAATGGAACAAGAAAAAATATTAAATCAGGAAAATCCTGATCAGAATGCCCCCAAAAAGAAAAAAAGGGATAAATACCGATTTAAATATCTTTCAAATCCGGGCAAGCATTTAAGAAACTGGGTTGATTCCACGCCAGATTTTTTAAATTATGGAAAAATTGAATATTTTTATGGATTTTTGTGTCCTGTTTCAACTGCAAGTGTCAAGGTTTTAGAAAGAGCCAATTCCGACTACGACACTTTAGAACTTACAATTTTAAAGCTTTATGATGCAGGCATCAAAGATTCCAAAGTTATTTCGCTTCTTATGGGAATTAACGAAAAAATGGTTGTAAACATTTTAAATATTTTAAAAAATACATATCATCATATTGATGACGGCAAACTTACAGCTGAAGGAAGAACATCTTTAAACGAGCAAAAAAATATTCAGGTTTATGAAACAATCAAAACTGTTCAGTTTGAGGCACTTACAGGTTCAATTATTCCGCCGTCACTTTCGCAGAATATGCTCGGAATCGAGGCGTATTATGACCAGAAAAACATTGATGAAATAAAAAGATTTTTGCCAAAAAGATATATTGAAAAAAATGTATACGACGACCTTATAGACCATCTTAGTGACCATAAAATGCAGGGCGTTGTAAGTAGAAATGTTGAAAAAATCATTTCTCTTAAAATTGACAACATAATTTACACAGAAGCTTTCCTTATTAAATACGATTTTCTTTTGCATCCGTTCATACTTTTTCCTGTTTTAGGAAGGAACAAAACATTCTGGAATCCCGTTTCAATAAGTAAAGCGGCAGATGATGCAATGAAAAAGAAAAATCTTATTTTTAAATTCAAAGGCGACTATATATTTGATGCGCCTGTGAAAGATGCAAAGGATTTTATAGAGCTTGCTAATATTGAAAATTCATTTAACTTAAGAACTCCCAAAATGCCTCTTTCTCAGACATATTCGAGAAAAAGACCAAAAGATAAAGATAATACTGATATTATTGTTGAAACATTCTTTAAACTTGCATCAAAAAATGATGAAGGTGCATTTATAGATACACATCCTGATTCACCATACACACCAGTATACAGCGTTATTATTGATGAAAAAGAATATCCTGCAACAAAGGAGGCTGATAAATAGTGTGGACTTGTGCATGTAAAACGCAAAACAATACAAGCTCTCCTTTTTGCACAAATTGTAAAAGTGTTATGCCATCTTCGGAAAGAAAGAGAATTTATAATGAGCAGCTTTTAATGGCACAAAAGGCACTTGGCATAGATTATATAGGTGATATTGAAAAAGCCGCTCAGGAACTTCTTGGTGACAAAACAATTACAGTTGATAAAATATCAAGTGCAATATTCAGAATACCGCAAATTATTCTTATGTGGTTTTTTAAACACAAGATTATAATTATTTCGGTTCTGTTGTTTATTACTTTCTTTTCTTCTTTTACAAGTTTATTTTCATCTGAAAGTAAATATATACGCAATCAAACAAGAATTGAAAACATAATAAACAGACGTGTGATTACAGAAAATATATCATCAAAGCTTAAAAGCATTCCCGACAGGACTAAATATTATTTTGATAATCCGGCAAATAGTATAAATGATGAAGTAAGGCAGGAGTTTAAAGAAAAATTTGCCGCCGTTAACCAAGGCATTGACAAAGTAAAGCAAAATGTTAATAATCTTATTCAGGATGGTCTTATTAAGCTTGAAAAAATATTGGAAGAATGTATAAACAAAATTAAGGAGATGAAAAAATGATATTTAAACCTGTTCTTATAATCGTAGATTTTCTTCTTAGTATTATGCTTTTCATACTGGCAAAAAAATCTATGAAAACGGATCATTTAAAATTTGGTGGCAGTGACTTTACAAAAAAGAAAGAATATAAATCGTCATTTAACAAATGCTTCTGGATGGGAATCGGCATTAAATTTTTATACTGGCTTATTATTCCAGACATAAACAACAAAATAGCATCTATGATTAATTTTGGCATCATTATGTGCCTTGCAATTGATTTTTTTGCAATTATTTATTTATTCCCAATGCATCTTATAAAAAAGGATAAATATCAAAAATGCTCACCTGCAAGTTCTGCCGAATGGCTTATACGCTCAACAGGATGCATAATTTTGTTATACATACTTGCTTATTTAATTTCTGCACCTGTTATGATGTAAGGATACAAAAAAGGACATTCATATATGAATGTCCTTTTATTTTTAAAATATTTTTCCGGGATTTAAAATGTTTTTGGGGTCAAATGCTTTTTTAATGCCACGCATTATTTCAATTGATTCTTTATCAAGCGATTTTTCAAGATATCCTTTTTTAGCATATCCTATTCCGTGTTCACCCGAAACCTCACCTTTTAAAGAATGTGCCTTTTCATACATTTTATCCATTGCACCTTTTAAAACGCCCTCCCAGTCTTTGTCGGCAATGTCGTCTTTTAAAACATAAATATGTAAGTTTCCATCGCCTGCATGACCAAAGCATTTAATTCTTGCACCAACCTCTTTTTGAAGTGCGTGAGAAAATTCCACCATTTCGTTTACTCTGTTTCTTGGAACTACCACGTCAACCTCGTCCATATCTGAAGTTGAGTTTTTAATAGCCTCCAAAAATGCACCTCTTGCCTTCCAGATTGTTTCATCTCTTTCTTCGGTGTCCGAAATAAATATATCAATAGCACCATTTTCAAGGCAGATTTTTGCAGTATCATCATAATAGCTTTCAATTTCATCTGTGCTGTTTCCGTCAAATTTCAAAAGAAGATAAGCTTCTGAAGAAGAATCGGGGAATTTTGAACCAAGATAACTTTCTGCATCTTCAATAACTTCTCTTTGCATAAACTCAATAGCAGTTGGAATTGCTTTTGCTTTTATTATTTTTGGCACTGTGCTTATTGCTTTTGAAATATCGGGGAATGGTATTAAAAGACTTATTGTCTTTTTAGGAAGCGGCAAAAGCTTTAAAGTTGCTTTTGTAATTATACCAAGTGTACCTTCACTTCCTACCATTAAATCTTTTAGTGCATATCCCGAGCTGTTTTTAACAATTTTTCCGCCAAAATTAACAATTTCGCCATTTGCAAGTACAACCTCAAGAGCTCTTACATAATCTCTCGTAACACCATATTTAACAGCTCTCATACCACCTGCGTTTGTGCTTATGTTACCGCCGATTGTTGCACTTTTTTCACCTGGGTCGGGTGGATAGAAAAGGTCGTGTTCTTCAACAAATTTAGATAATTCCATCAAAAGCACACCAGGCTCAACTGTTACTGTTAAGTTTTCTTCGTCAAGCTCAAGAATGTTTTTCATTCCCGACATATCAAGAACAATTCCTTTATTAACCGGCACACACGCACCAACAAGACCTGTTCCGCTACCTCTTACGGTTAAAGAAATTTCGTTATCGTAAGCATATTTTGCAATTTTTGAAACTTCCTCTGTCGACATAGCTTTTACAACAATATCAGGAGTTGAATGTGTTCCGCCAAGCTCGTCATGAGAATATTCTTCGTTTATATTATCAGCATACAAAACTCTTTCGTCATCGTTTATAATGCTTTTTATATCTTCGTAATTTTTATTTTCAAACATATTATTTACCCTCCTTAATACTCTTAATAAGGGCAGGTACAATTTCGTAAACATCGCCCACTATGCCGTAATGCGCCACTTTAAAAATTGGTGCCTTTTCGTCTTTGTTGATTGCAAAAATATAATCTGAATTGTTCATTCCTGCACAGAACTGAACTGAACCTGAAATTCCAAGTGTAATAATAAGCTTTGGTCTTACAGTTCTTCCGGAAAGACCAATCTGGCATTTTGCATCTACCAAAGAAGCTTCAACAAGTGGTCTTGTGCAGGCAATTTCACCACCAAGAGCATCTGCAAGTTCTTTTGCAAGTTCAAGATTTTCTTTTGTTTTAAATGCTCTTCCCACTGCAACAAGAACATCGGCACTTTCAATAGTTTTTACCTTTTCTTTAGGTGATATTTTAAGAACCTTTGTTGTTACCTCAAGTTTTTTATCGTCTATATCACAAAGAGTAATTTTTCCTTGTTTTTCATTTAGTTTTTCCGGTGCATTCATAACCTTGTAACGAACTGTTGCAAGCTGAGGACGGCTGTTTGGTGTTGCAATCTGAGCCATAATGTTTCCGCCAAATGCAGGACGAATCTGAATAAGATCAGTTTCATCACTCATATCAAGTATAGTACAGTCTGCAGTAAGACCTGTTTTAAAATGTGCTGCAACCTTTGGAGCAAGCTCTCTTCCTATAAGTGTTGCACCAACTAAAATTGAGCAGGGTTTTACTTTGTTTATGAAATCTTCGCAAACATTGGCATAAGTTTCTAAAATATAATTTTTAAGAAGCTTGTTTTCATATACAAAAACTTCATCTACGCCATAATATAAAAGCTCGTCTGCTTTATCTTTAATGTTATCGCCCATAAAAAGACAATAAACTTTGTGCCCTATTTTATCCGCAAGTTCTCTTGCTTTACCGATAAGCTCGTATGTAACAGGATGAATAATACCATCGTCATGGTCAACATAAACGCAGATGCCATTCCACAATGATTTATCTATTTTAACAATTTCATCTTCTATAACTTCTGCAGCCCCAGTTGGGCCTTTTTTAACACATATCTTACACATTTTACAGCCTGATGAAGCTAAAAGTTTTCCGTCTTTCTCTTCAATTGCACCAAAGGGGCAAAGCTTTAAAAATGCGTCTAAATCGTCAATTTTTTCTTTATGAAATACTAATTTTGCCATTTTTCTCTCCCCTTCTTATATAAATTTTAAATCTTTTAGTTTTTTGTGCAATCTTTCTGCAAGCTCATCCTTTGTGCCATTCCACATTTCTCTGTCCGAATTTGTCTGTGGTGGAAAAATTCTCTGAACCTGTGTAGGCGAACCTGAAAAACCATAACCTTTTGGATTATTATCTTTAAGGTCATTTAAAGTTATATGAGCTATTTCTCTGTCTTTTGTTGCCTGCTTTTTAAGATAAGAAGGAAGACGCGGAATATAAATATCCTTTTCTACACATATAATACAAGGGAAAGAAAGTTTAACAGTCTGGGTTGCTGTTGGTATTTCTCTTTCTACTGTTATATCCTTATTAGTTATTTCGATAATTTTTGTAACATTTGTTATGCACGGAATACTTAACCATTCAGACATTTCAGGCCCTACCTGTGCGGTATCACCGTCTGTACTTTGTTTTCCGCAAATAATAAGGTCAAAATTATCTGCCACTTTAAGTCCTTCCGAAATTGCCTTACTTGTTGCAAGAACATCGGCACCTGCAAATGCTCTGTCTGTTATAAGATAGCCTTTATCAGCACCTAAAGAATATGCTTCTTTTATAATAGATTCTGCCTGAGGCGGTCCCATTGTAATAACCGAAACGGTTGCATCCAGCTCTTCTTTTATGCGCATTGCCGCTTCTATTGCGTACAAATCATATGGGTTCATTTTTGACTCAACACCATTTCTGTTGAGTACACCTGTAACCGGATCTACTTCTACTTTGTTTGTACCCGGCACCTGCTTAATACATACTGCCAAATTCATAAAAATTTATCTCCCCTTACTAAACTAACCTAAATAAAATTATAACACACAAATGATTGGCAGAGCAATATTTTACAACCATTTTGTGCAAAAACCATTAACAAAATTTTAACAAACTTTGACATTAAAATAACAATTAATTATATTATAATTTTTTGTTGATATTTTACTTGGATTATGGTATAATTAAAAAATGTATAACTAAATTTAAAATACCTTTATATATAGTAAATTATATACTTATTAAGGAGAAATTGAGATATGGCAAATATTTTTGAAAAAATCTTTGGCACATACAGCGAAAGAGAAATTAAAAGAATAAGACCCATTGTTGATAAAATCAATTCACTTGAGGAATCCATTCAAAAGCTTTCTGACGATGAATTAAAAGGAAAAACTCTGGAATTTAAAAGCAGATTAAACAATGGCGAAACACTTGATGATATCTTACCAGAAGCTTTTGCAGTTGTAAGAGAGGCAAGCATAAGAACACTTGGATTAAGGCATTTTGATGTTCAGCTTATTGGCGGTATTGTTCTTCATCAGGGAAGAATTGCCGAAATGAAAACCGGTGAAGGTAAAACACTTGTTGCTACACTTCCCTGTTATCTTAATGCATTAACAGAAAAAGGCGTTCACGTTGTAACAGTAAACGACTATCTTGCAAAGCGTGACAGTGAGCAGATGGGAAAAATCTATAAATTTTTAGGACTCAGCGTTGGACTTATCACGCACGACACCGAAGACAGACGCGCGGCATACAATGCAGATATCACCTATGGAACAAACAACGAATTCGGTTTTGACTATTTAAGAGATAATATGGTTATCTACAAAGAACAGCAGGTTCAGCAAAAAGGTCACAATTTTGCCATTGTCGACGAGGTTGACTCAATTTTAATTGACGAGGCAAGAACACCGCTTATTATTTCGGGTGCAGGTACAGAATCAACTCAGCTTTATCAAGTTGCAGATACCTTTGCACGCACACTAAAAGGCTTTAAAATTAAAGAAGAAGATACAAAAGTATTAAACGACGATATAGATGCAGATTATATTATTGATGAAAAAGCCAATACTGCTACACTAACTGCAAAAGGTGTTAAAAAAGCGGAAGAAGCATTTTCTCTTGAAAATTTATCTGACCCTGAAAATATGACAATATCTCATCATATCAATCAGGCTATAAAAGCACACGGCATAATGAAAAGGGACAAAGACTATGTTGTTAAAGACGGCGAGGTTATTATAGTTGACGAATTTACAGGCCGTTTAATGTTTGGAAGAAGATACAACGAAGGACTTCATCAGGCAATTGAAGCAAAAGAAAGAGTTACTGTTGCCAAAGAAAGTAAAACTCTTGCTACAATCACCTTCCAGAACTTTTTCAGACTTTATAATAAGCTTGCAGGTATGACAGGTACTGCTCTTACCGAAGAAGTTGAATTTCAGTCTATTTACAAGCTTGATGTTGTGGTTATACCCACCAACAAGCCAATGATAAGAAAAGACCACAGCGATGTTGTTTATAAAAATGTTGAAGGAAAATTAAAAGCAGTTATTGACCAGATAGAAGAATGCAACAAAAAAGGTCAGCCTGTGCTTGTTGGTACAGTAACCATTGAAAATTCTGAGCTTTTAAGCGCGCTGCTTAAAAGAAGGGGCATAAAACACGAGGTTTTAAATGCCAAATTCCACGAAAAAGAAGCACAGATTATTGCTCAGGCAGGTAAATTTGGTGCAGTTACCATTGCTACAAATATGGCAGGCCGTGGTACCGACATTATGCTTGGCGGTAACGCAGAATTTTTGGCAAAAGAAAAAATGCAGAAAATGGGTTATTCCGATGAGCTTATTTTGGAAAGCACCAGTTTTTCTGAAACAGATGATACTGAAATTTTAGAAGCAAGAGAAACCTTTGCAAAATTAAATAAAGAATTTAAAGAAGAAATAAAAGAGGAAAGAGAAAAAGTAATTGAAAGTGGCGGATTATTTATTTTAGGTACAGAGCGTCACGAATCAAGACGAATCGATAATCAGTTAAGAGGTCGAAGCGGCCGTCAGGGCGACCCCGGAGAATCAAGATTTTACATTTCTCTTCAGGATGAACTTATGCGTCTATTCGGTTCAGAAAGAATTGAATCAATTGTTGGTGCATTAGGTCTTAGAGATGACGAACCAATCGAGCACAAAATGCTTTCTAACGCAATAGAAAACGCACAAAAGAGAGTTGAAGGCAGAAACTTCCAGATAAGAAAACATGTACTTCAGTATGACGATGTTATGAATGTTCAGAGAAATGTTATTTACTCTCAGCGTCAAAAGGTGCTTGATGGCGAAAGTTTAAAAGAATCCATCATTAAAATGATTGAAGATTTTGTTAAAAACACCATTGAAAGCTATACAACTGCTGATTATCCTGATGACTGGAATTTAACAGGTCTTATTGAATATTGTGAAAATATTTTCCTTCCCGAAGGTACTCTTTCTTACAGTCGTGACGATTTAGAAGATTTAACAAAAGAAAAGCTTTATGACGACCTTATTGAAATTGCAATGAAGCGTTATGAGGAAAAAGAAAAAGAATTTGGCGAAGAACAATTCAGAGAAGTTGAAAGAGTTGTGCTTTTGCAGGTGGTTGACCACAAGTGGATGGATCATATAGACAATATGGATCAGTTGAGACAGGGAATTGGTCTTAGAGCTTACGGAAACAGAGATCCGGTTATTGAGTACAAAGAAGAAGGCTACAATATGTATGAAGAAATGCTCGGTAACATTGGCGAAGATGTAATTAAACTTTTATTTACCGTAAGAATAAAATCAAACATTGAAAGAAAACAGGTATCTAAACCCATTTCAACAAACGAGGGCGATGGAACAGTAGCTAAAAAACCTGTTACAAAAGATAAAAAGCCAGGCAGAAACGACCTATGCCCCTGCGGTTCAGGTAAAAAATATAAAAAATGCTGCGGCATTAACGAATAAAGGATGTGAAATTAATGATTGAACTGGAACAACTTAAAATTGAACTTTCAAGCATCAGTGAAAACATTGAGAATTTGAGGGATTCACTTTGACATCTCAGGAGTTTTAGCTAAAATTGATGAACTTGAAAAAGAAACAATGCAGGAAGGTTTTTGGGACGATATGGAAAAAAGCCAGAAAATCCTAAAAAACTCAAAAGCACTTAAAAACAAACTTGAAAGATACGAAAATCTTAAAAACGATTATGACGACACTTTAATGCTTATTGATATGGCCATTGAAGAAGACGACGAAAGTATGTATCCTGAGCTTAGCCAGACTTCAAAAAGAATCAATAAAGAGCTTGAGGCACTTACGCTTGAAACACTTCTTAGCGGTCAGTATGATAAAAACAATGCTATTTTAACACTTCATGCCGGTGCAGGCGGAACAGAGGCACAGGACTGGACAGAAATGCTTCTTAGAATGTATACCCGTTATGCCGAAAGAAATGATTTTAGTGTTGAAACGCTTGATTTTCTTGCAGGTGATGAAGCAGGCGTTAAAAGTGTAACCATTCTTATTTCGGGAATCAATGCTTACGGCTATTTAAAAGCCGAAAAAGGTATTCACCGTCTGGTAAGAATCTCTCCTTTTGACTCTTCAGGACGAAGACATACTTCTTTTGCATCAGCAGAAATTATGCCGGAAATTGAAGATGACATTGAAATTGAAATCAATGCCGACGATTTAAGAATTGACACCTATCGTTCTTCAGGTGCAGGCGGTCAGCACATTAACAAAACCGACTCTGCTATAAGAATTACACATATTCCAACAGGAATTGTTGTATCCTGTCAGAATGAAAGGTCACAGCACAAAAACAAAGATACTGCTATGAAAATGCTTAAATCAAAGCTTATTGAAATTAAAGAAAGAGAACACATGGAAAAAATCGAGGATATAAAAGGCGTACAGAAAGATATTGCCTGGGGTAGCCAGATTCGCTCTTATGTGTTCCACCCATACAACCTTGTTAAAGACCACAGAACAAACTTTGAAATGGGAAATATTGGTGCAGTTATGGATGGCGATATTGACGGATTTATAAACGAATATTTAAAACAGTCAAATCTTGGCACAATAAACGAAAAATAAAGGAGAAATACAAAATGAAAAAAACTTTAAAAACATTTGTTGCAGGTATTTTATGCGGTGCTCTTATTATGGGTATTCCTGCACTTGCAAACAGCATAAAAGAAATGATTGAAGTTACTCTTAACACAATAACAGTTAAAGTTAACGGCACAAAAGTTGAAGGCGACAATATTCTTTATAACGACACAACTTATGTTCCGCTTCGAAAAGTTGCCGAAATGCTTGGCAAAAATGTAAAATGGGACGATGCAACAAAATCTGCCGACATTTGTGACAAAGCTGAAAATGAAATAGTATTTGCAGGTGATGCTTTAGGAGAGATTGAAGGCAAAATTATTTACAAAGATCAGCTTGATATGTATATATCTCTTGCAAAAGCTGCAGATGCCAACCTTAACGATTCAGATGCTTTAAACAAAGCAAAAGAAAATATTGTTTTTGACGAAGCAATTGTTCTTATGGCAAAAGAATCTGGCATTGTTATAGATAATGAATTTTACGATAAATACAATGCTTATGTAGAGCAGATGAACGCTCAATACGGCGATTTTGAACAGCTTCTTAATGCGGTAGGTTATACCAAACAATCTTATCAGCTTGTTCAGGAAATTGAATATTTAAAATCAAAAATCATCGAAAAAAATAAAGATCTTTATGCTCCAAAAGGTGACGAATTAGCTAAATACTATGAAGACAACAAAGAATATTTTAAATATGACGGTTTAATTGCAAAACACATTCTTTTATCAACACAGAACGAAGACGGAACAGAAAAAACCTCCTCACAGATTAAAGCCGTTGAAAGAAAAGCAAACGAAATCTATGCAAAAATCAACAGAGGCGGCGATTTTGATGCTCTTATGAAAGAACATAGTGAAGACCCAGGTCTTGAAACATATCCTGATGGTTACACCTTTACAAAAGGTGAAATGGTTGAAGAATTTGAAAAAGCAGCTTATGCACTTGAAATCGGCGAAGTTTCAAAACCTGTAAAATCCCAGTTTGGATATCACATTATTAAACTTGTTGATAAAATTGAATATTTTGATATAACTGATACTAATGTTATTGCATACATAAATTCACAAATTGAAAACAAAAAACTTAATGAAGATATCGCCAAAAAAGCTGATGCTATCAGCGTAAAATGGAACTGATTTATACATAAAAAAACAGGCGGATTTTATCCGCCTTTTTATTTGTTAAAGGAGGTTATAAATTTTATGGTTGAAGAAAAACTTACCCTTGGCGAAAAAATAAAAGAACTCCGCCGTGCAGTTGGAATGTCGCAATTGGAACTTGCTAATAAAATAAAGGTAGGAAAAACAACTATATCAAATTACGAAAATGGATATAGTATTCCTACATTTGATATAAGAGAGAAACTCGCAGATGCCCTTGATGCTTCATTGGAATATTTTTTGTCTGACGAAGAAATAGACAACTTAAGCGATAATCATATATATTTTTCAAGAGTTACAAAAATTCCTGTTTTTGAAAAAAATTCAAGCTACGAAATAATAACATCTAACCAAAACCGTTACATACCGCGATATCTTGAGATCCCCTCCTGCAAAAATGTTCGTACTGGCAATTTTGTTTCAATACAGTGTCCTGACAACGCAATGGATAACTTAAATATCAAAAAAGGTGATTTTATTGTAATTGAAACAATCGAAAGCATCCCATGTCTTTATAACAAACTCTCTTTTTATCTTTTCAAGCTCGCATAAAACATCAAAAAACGATTTTTCAGCCTGTTTTAAATCTTCCTTATACTTTCTTTGCTTTTCTCTTTCTAATCTTTCACGCTCTATTTTTCTTCGTTCTGATACACTTAAAGGTCTTATTTTTACAAGGTTTAAATTAAAATCGTAATCAATTCTTGCAATAGCCTGTTTTAATGGTAGGTTAAAAAGCTTCATTACAAAATCAATAACACTTCCGCCCTCACCGCATCCGAAGCATTTAAACTTTCTGCCATCGGCATAAATCTTTAAAGACGGTGTTTTTTCGTTGTGAAAAGGGCAGCAAATAAATCCTGCCCTATTCGGTTTAAATCCGTAAAGATTAAGTGCATCAAACATACTTACTCTTTCGGTAATTTCTCTTATTGTGTCAATCATTGTTATCACCCAAAAGCTCTATTATTTTTTTACCTGTTTCAGCTTTAGTACAGAATAAAAAATCTACATCGTATTTTTCGGAAATTGTTCTTAATGTCCTGTAAAGTCTTTCACCGCTCCAGGCATAAGGATTTTTGTCAAGTCTTGGATTTTGCCACTCTCTTACATCTTCAAGGCAAGTAATATTCCTTGAATGTTCACAAAGTATAATAAGCTTAATCCCTGCTTCTTTCGCTCTTGTAAGTTCCTCTCTGAAGCGTTTGTGTCCCTGACATACATTTGAATAAATTTCGCTTAAATTCTGCTTTCGGTCTATAATAAGTCTTGGATTGTCAAGGCTCATATAATCACCAACATAAAGCTTGCTTGTATAATGCGATACACCGCATTTATCAAATGTTGCAATAATTTTTGCTATCGCCTTTGCTTTTTCCCTCGAATCAATCTGGATTTGCATCTACATCACCTTCCTAAAACGGCAAATCATCATCATTTGTCGGTGCAAATCCTTCAGGTGCAGGAAGTGAATTATCATCTTGTTTATTATCAGCTGATGCCTTTGTGCTTTTTTCTGCTCCGCTTGGTTTTCCGCTTGTAAAATCAATCTTATCAGCAATAACATCCATTCCATATCTTGTAGTTCCGTCTTCATCCCATTTGCGTGTTTGAAGTCTGCCTATTATTCCAATGCCCTGACCTTTTACAAAATATTTACCTACAAACTCTGCTGTATTTCCAAAAGCAGTACAGTTTATAAAGTCAGCTTCATATTCATCATTGTCATTTTTATAGTTTCTTTGTACCGTAACAGAAAAACGAGCATATTTTGTTCCGCTTTGTGTTTCGTTTATCTCTATATCCCTTGTAAGTCTGCCTATCAAACAAACATTATTCATACTGTAAATCCTCCAAGCTTATAATATCCTTTAAAACCTTTGTTCTCTTGCAATAATCACACTTTTCGCACCTTACAGGCTCTATAAGTCCTTTTTTAATGTCGGCAAAACGCCTGATGTGTGTTTTCACCGTTTCATAAGCAAGTGTTAAAAACTCTTTTGGAATACTAAATATACCTAAATCGGGTTCATCCTCTTTTGTAGCACCTGCAATAAAGAATGGAAGTGCATCACCCTCAACAGCCTGATACATTGCACCCTGAATGTCATATCCCCAAGCCTCAATAAAATTAAGCTTGCCTTGTCCTTCTTCCCATATAGGTGCAAAGTCTTTCATAATTTTAAGGTCTACAATGGCTCTGCCTTTGTGGTATGAATCAATTTTAATCTTTACAGGAACACCTTCTATTTCACCGGTCTTAATAACTTGCTTTTCGCCCGACATGTACCGCATAAACATTTCATCACGGCTTATTCTTTCGATTATGTATTCTGCGTGTTTGAACTCAGCTCTTAAAGTTCCTTTTTGTGTAAATATTTCGGGATGCTGTGCTTTAAAAATATCCAAAGTTCCTTCAAAATGTGCATCTACATAAGAGCCTATAAGCATTGCTACTGTCTGCTTTGTCTCAAACTCACCTTTAACAGTTGCCAGCTCTTGCTTCGCACTCCATAAAGTTTTTAAACTGTGTAGAACCCATATACTTTAATTCATTTTCTTTGCTGAAATAATTCTCATTAGTTATCATATATAATTTACCTCTAACTCTCCATTGGTT
>SVJU01000015.1 GCA_015068825.1 Oscillospiraceae bacterium
CAAAAATGGCGTACAAAAAAGATGATATCATTAAGCTTTTAGATTCTAAATGTCTTAATATATTTGGTTGCACAATAGACGATGCAACAAAAAAGCAGGCGTATAAATCACTTTGTTATGTGGTTAAGGACCTTCTTGCAGAAAAAAGAAGCACATTTGCTAAAAAGTTTAAAGAGGATGAAGGAAAACAGGTTTATTATATGTCTATGGAGTTTTTGGTTGGAACTTCACTTAGAAACAACCTTTACAACTTAGGGCTTGAGAGCATTTTTAAAAATGCCTTAAAGCAAAAGAAAATAGACATAACTCAGCTTTACGATATGGAGCCTGATGCAGGACTTGGAAACGGCGGTCTTGGAAGACTTGCTTCTTGTTATATGGACTCTATGACAAGCGTTGGTATGATGGGAACAGGTTTTTCTATAAGATATGAATTTGGTATCTTCAGACAGAAAATCGTTGACGGCTGGCAGATGGAATTTCCTGATAACTGGCTTGAAATGGGCGATGTGTGGCTTAACAGACGTGAAGATGAAGCTTTTGAGGTTAAATTTGGCGGACACATTGAAGAAAACTGGTGTGACGGAAAGCTTAATGTTATGCATAAGGATTATCAGACCGTTATGGCTATTCCTTACGATATGTTTATATCAGGTCATGATACCAATGCGGTAAACAAGCTTGTTTTATGGAGTGCCAAATCTCCTAACAGTCTTGATATGAACGCATTTTCTCGTGGCGAATATGTAAGGTCTTTGGAAGAAAATACAATGGCAGAGGTTATATCTAAAATTTTATATCCTGCCGATAACCATATTGAAGGTAAAAGATTAAGAATTAAACAGCAATATCTTTTGGTATCTGCTTCACTTCAGAGTATTCTTGCAAAGCATATCAAAAAATACAAAACTTTAGATAATTTAGCCGATAAGGTTGCAATTCACATAAATGATACTCATCCTGCACTTTGCGTACCTGAGCTTACAAGAATTTTAATAGACGAATACGGCTATGACTGGGATAGTGCGTGGGATATCGTTACAAAAACACTAACATATACAAACCATACTGTTATGAGCGAAGCTTTGGAAAGATGGCCTGAAAGCTTATTCTCACAGGAGCTTCCAAGGGTTTATCAGATTGTTCTTGAAATTAACCGTCGTCTTACACAAAAATTATACGAAATTTACCCCGGTGACATTGCCAAAATTGAATATATGGCACCTGTTGCTCACGGTGAGGTAAGAATGGCAAATCTTTGTCTTGCGGCTTGTCACAAGGTAAACGGTGTATCAAAGCTTCACAGCGATATTTTGGTAAACAGTATCTTTAAAGATTATTACAACATCGGCAAAGAAAAGTTTACAAATGTTACAAACGGTATTGCATACAGAAGATGGCTTTGCCAGTCAAACCCGGAGCTTACATCTCTTCTTAAAAAGCTTATCGGTGATGATTTTATTAAGGATTCTACTTATCTTGAAGGATTGTTAAAATACAAGGGCGACAAAAATGTGCTTGAAGAATTAAGAAAAATCAAGCTTACCAAAAAAGAAGCTCTTGCAAAATATATTTCAAATAAAAATGGCATAAATGTAGACCCGAATTCTATTTTTGATGTGCAGATTAAAAGACTTCACGAGTATAAACGCCAGCTTTTAAATGTGCTTCAGATTATGCATATGTATAATGTTATAAAGGATAACCCCAATGCCGATATCACACCAAGAACATTTGTTTTTGCGGCAAAGGCATCGGCAGGTTATATGATGGCTAAACAGATTATAAGACTTATATCGGCAGTATCTGACCTTGTAAACTCAGACCCTGTTGTAAGAGAAAAAATAAGAGTTGTATTTATTGAAGATTACAAGGTATCGCTTGCAGAAATTATTATTCCTGCGGCAGAAATTTCGGAACAGATTTCAATTGCAGGTAAAGAAGCATCGGGCACAGGTAATATGAAGCTTATGATTAACGGTGCGGTTACACTTGGTACACTTGACGGTGCCAATGTCGAAATTTTTGAACAGGTTGGAAAAGATAATATCTTCTTGTTTGGTATGACTGCTCCCGAGGTTGAGGCATTGTGGCAGAAAGGTTATAATCCTAATGAATTTGTATCACCTGAATTAAAACGAGTTCTTGATATGCTTATAAATGGCAAGCTTGGCACACAGTTTGACGATATTTACAAAGCACTTCTTACAAATTCGTTTGGTACAGCAGATGCTTATATGACACTTGCTGACTTTGATTCATACAAAAAAGCTCAGGAATTGGTTGGAAAGGCATATCTTGATAAAGATAAATTTACCGATATGTCGCTTGTTAATATTGCAAAAGCAGGTATTTTCTCATCTGACAGGGCAATTAAAGAATATGCCGATAATATCTGGGATATTAAACTATAATTTAATCGGGCGGTTTTTAAAAAATCGCCCGTGTAATTTTATGTAAAAGGAATTTTTATATGAGAATTTTATATGACAGCAAAAATGAATATTTCAAAAAGCCGTTCGGGTGTCTTAAAACAGACGAAAAATGCGAGATAAAGATAAAAATACCCAAAAACTGCGAAACACTCAAATGCTATATTATGATTGAAGGCAGTGACGGATTTTTAATGCAGATGCCGCTTTTTTTAGATGATGCGGATGAAATTTATGAGGTTTATAAAACATTTTTTTCGATTTCGCATTGCGGGCTTTACAGGTACTATTTTAAAATAGAAACTAAAATGTCTGCATTTAATCTCTATAAATATGCATCCCGTGATACAAATATTGCCGACGGTGCAAAGTGGCAGTTTACATGCTATGACAAAAATTATAATACGCCAGATGATTTTAAGGGAAGGGTTTATTATCAGATTTTTCCTGACAGATTTTTTGAAGGCGATAAATCAAATTTAGATGGTAAGCTTGAGCCATACTGGATTCATAACGATAAAAATGAAAATCCAAATTATCTTCCCGATGAAAAGGGCGAAATTTTAAATAACGACTTTTTTGGCGGAAACCTTGACGGTATTATTAAAAAAATGGATTATATAAAGGATTTGGGTGTTGGGGTAATTTATTTAAATCCGATATTTTATGCTTTTTCAAATCACCGATACGATGCGGCAGATTACAAAAAAATTGATCCTATGATTGGTGATGATTTAACTTTTAAAAAGCTTTGCGATACCGCACATAAAAATAACATAAAAATAATTATCGACTGTGCATTTTCGCATACCGGAAGCAACAGTATTTATTTTGACAAAAAGAATATTTTTGGTAACGGTGCATATTCTGATTCAAATTCGCCATATAAGGACTGGTATTCTTTTTCGGATTATCCCCAAAAATACACATCGTGGTGGGGCATTGACACTCTCCCTTGTGTAAATGAGTTAAATCCATCTTTTTTAAACTATGTAATTTTTGATGACGACAGCGTTGTAAATAAATGGATCAGTCTTGGCGCAGACGGAATAAGGCTTGATGTTGCCGATGAGCTTCCTGATGAATTTATTGCGCATTTAAAGAAAAAATTAAAACAGATAAAACCCGATGCACTGCTTATGGGCGAGGTATGGGAGGATGCATCAAACAAAGAAAGCTACGGCGTTTTAAGAAAGTATTTTTCGCATTCCGAGCTTGACAGCGTTATGAACTATCCATACCAGAACGCAATTATAAACTTTGCAAATGAAAACATTTCGGGACATAATTTTTCGGATATTGTTATGACTATTGCCGAAAATTATCCTAAAGAGGTTTTAGACTGTGTTATGACAAGCCTTTCTACTCACGATACATTAAGGATTTTAAATGCCTTAATGCCCGAAATATGCCATCTTTCAAAGGATGAAAAAGCGCATCACAAAATGAGTGAGGCTGAATACAAAAAGGCGCTTAAAAAAGAAAAAATGTGTGCACTTTTGCAGTTTACACTCCCGGGCTCGCCTTGCATTTATTATGGCGATGAAGCAGGTCAGGAAGGCTTTGAAGATCCGTTTAACAGAAGGTTTTATCCGTGGGGAAAAGAAGATTTAAGCTTAATAGATTTTTACAAAAATTTAGCGGATATAAAAAACAAAACAAAAGCATTTAAAACGGGAAAGGTTGATTTTATTTTTGAAAACAACAAAAATTTTGCATTTGTAAGAGAAGAAGATAGCGAAAAATATATTGTTGTTGCATCGTGCGATGAAAGCTTTTGTTACGAGTGCAAAAAAGAAGATATTATTCTTTTGCACAATGCAGATTATAATGAAGGAAAACTTAATCTTTCTAAATATAGCGCAGCCATTATAAAAGCTTAATATACAAAACATAAAGCATCTTAAAAAATCATATACATTAATTATAAAAATTGGTGCAGGTGATTTTTTAAAGATGCTTTTTTTAAAAAGAAAAGTTATATCAGGCTTTTTGGCAGGATTATTTTTTGCGTTTATTATGCTTTTTATAAATAATAAAACCATTATGACAAGCAGTGATTCTTACATTAAATGGGTTGATTTTGGCATAACAAGCAGTGCTTTGCAAAAGGCGTATTCTTACGATGTAAAAACCTTCGGTGATGAAAATCATATTGACTGGATTACACTTTTGGCACTTTGCGGCGAAAAGTGTGGCGGAAATTTTAAAAATCTTGATTTATCTTATATGGATAAGTGCTTTGAAAGGCTGAAAAACGGTGAAAAGGAAGAGGATATTTATCAAAACGAAAAATATTTTAACTATTACAAAGAGGCTTACGATGCAGTTATAGGTGGATTTTTAGGGAGTTTTTATACAAAAAAAGAAGGCGGCGAATGGGAAGAAAAATACGGACTTAAAGCATTTTCGCCCATTGCAGGAGGATACGGCTTTTCGCATTATAAGGATTTTGGCAACAGCCGTTCTTATGGCTTTAAACGAAAGCATCTTGGAAACGACCTTATGGGAGGTATCGGCACACCCATTATTGCTGTTGAGTCGGGTGAGGTTGAGGTTATGGGCTGGAACAGATATGGAGGCTGGCGTATTGGTATAAGGAGCTTTGATGGAAAAAGGTATTACTATTATGCGCATTTAAGAAAGGACTTCCCTTTTAACACAAAGCTTAAAGAGGGCGATGTGGTAGCGGCTGGCGATGTTATAGGGTATCTTGGTATGACAGGTTATTCAAACAAAGAGAATGTAAACAACATAAATATTGCGCATCTTCATTTTGGTATGCAGATAATTTTTGATGAATCCCAAAAAGACGGAAACGGTGAAATATGGATAGATGTTTATGATATAATTGAATTTTTGCAAAAGAATAAATCGTATGTTAAAAGAAGCGAAAAGGACAAAAATTTTGAGCGCAAAACAATGTTTTATGAAAATTTATTAAAGGAAAACGGTGGTTAATTTATGACAAGTACAAAAAATGTAGTGGTATCGCTTCTTTTTTCTATTATAGTGCTTTCATATTCGGTATGTGCACTTTTTGTTGAGCCTGATGTTTATACTCTTGCTGAAAAGGAACCGGGAATAAAACTTCCTGTGGTTATGTATCATCTTATTTTAGATGATGAAAAAAGGCTTGGAAAGTTTGTTATATCGCCGGATGAGCTTGAAAGGGATATGAAATACTTAAAGGATAACGATTTTAATCCTGTTGTGTTTTCTGACCTTATAAATTATACCGAAAAAAATATTGATTTACCCCCGAACCCAATTATGATTACCTTTGATGACGGATATTACAACAACTATTTATTTGCGTATCCTGTTTTAAAAAAATATGGTTTTAAGGCGGTTTTGTCGATTATTGGAACAGAGAGCGAAAAATATTCTTCATCAGGCGAAGTGAGTAAATATTATTCTCATGTTACATTCGAAAATATGAAAGAAATGAGCGATGTGTTTGAAATTCAAAATCACTCGTATAATCTTCATGAATATTCGGAAAATATAAAAGGGGCAAAAAAAACAAGCAAAGAAACGAGTGAAGTTTATGTTAAAAGACTTTATGACGACCTTTTAAAATGCCATAATTTAATTAAAGACAACACAGGTATTACCCCTTGTGCTTTTGCTTTTCCTTTTGGTTCAATGAGCTATGATGCACATAGTGTTATTTCGGATAAAATGGGGTATAAAGGCTCACTTTCGTGCATTGAGGGTATAAATTACATAACAAAAGACAAACAAAGTTTATACAAATTAAAACGCTACAACAGACCAAGCGGTATAAAAAGTGATGAATTTTTTGTTAAAATAAATGCCATACAAAAATAATACTTGCAAAAAATAGTGATATGTTGTATAATATGTATCACTACTTAAAAAATGAGGTGTAAAAATATGTTAACAGTTTTTGCTGAGCCAGCGGCTCAAAGCGCTCAGGCAGCTGCAGCAGGCGGCAGTATGTTTTCTGCAATGCTTTTGCCAATAATTATGTTAGTTGTATTGTATTTTATTATGATAAGACCGCAGAAGAAAAAAGATAAGCTTGTTAAAGAAATGCTTTCTCAGCTTATTGTAGGAGATAAAATTCTTACAATCGGTGGAATTCATGGTAAAATTGTTGCAATTAAAGACGATAAACTAATTATTGAATCAGGTCAGGGTGCCGAGGTTTCTAAAATCAAAATAGAAAAATGGGCTGTTAAAGAGGTTATTAAACCTTACGAAGCATAAAAAGTTCATTTGTCGAATAAGCTTTATTAAGTGTTAAAACTTAATAAAGCTTTTTTATTTGGGGTGGTTATAGTTAATGAAGAAAAAAGATTTGTCAAATGTAACTGAGGTGAAAAAAGAAGGTATTTTGAATTTTAAATCAATTTTTGTTTCTCTTTTGTTATCTTATTTTGTTGCGCTGGTGCTCTTTTTAATTCTGGCACTTGTTGTTACATATACATCTTTTAAAGAGGAACATATAAAATTGTGCGTAAGAATTATTGCATCCTTTACCATTATATTGTCGGCACTTTTTGTATCAAGAAGGGCAAAAACATCGGGCTGGCTTAACGGTGGAATTCAGGGGATAATTTATAATTTAATTTTATTTATGCTCTCGTTTTTTATATTTGATGAGTTAAACTTTGATTTTAGTCTGGTTTTATCGTTTGCATTTTCGTTTTTGCTTGGCGCAATAGGCGGTATATTGGGAATTAATATGAAAAAATAATTGTAAAATCGGTCCTTTAGGGCCGATTTTTAATTTGACAAATAAGTATTGACTATTTAATAAAATTTATATATAATATAATTATGTATGCTAACAAGGAGGAAAGACTATGAAATCAAAGAGCATAGTAAAATTTACAATTGTTGTTTTGGTAATTGCGCTTTTTGCGTATGTAGCAGCTTTTGGCTTAACAATCGGTGATTATCAGATAGCAAGTGTAGCAGATGAAGAACACGGTATTAAAAAAGGTATGGATTTAGCGGGCGGTGCAACAATTTTGTTTGAAGCCGATACCGATAATGTTGCAGATGGCGATATGGCTGCAGTTGTTCAGGTTTTAAGAACAAGACTTGACGCAGCAGGTCAGTTTGAAGCAACAGTTGCTCAGCAGGGCTCAAAACGAGTAAGAGTTGAAATTCCTGCTGTTATGGACACACAAGAAGCAGTTGAACTATTAGGTACAACAGCTAAACTTGAGTTCAGAGATAAAGACGGACAAGTTGTTTTAAAAGGTGAGCAGGTTAAAAAAGCTCAGGCAGTTTACGGACAGCTTGATTCTTCCGGCGCACAGGGTTATCAGGTTAACCTTGAACTTACATCAGAAGGTAGAAAAGCTTTTGCAGAAGCTACCGAAAGAGTTGCAACTTACAGTGCAGAAAGCGGTAACTACATTGCAATTTATCTTGACGAAACAGTTGTTTCAAGCCCAAGAGTACAGGAAAAAATCGACAGTGAATCTTGCGTAATCACAGGTGAATTTACTGCTGATGATGCTAAAACACTTGCAAGCCAGATTCAGTCTGGTAAGCTTCCTTTCTCAATCAAGGTTGTAGAAAGCAGAACAATTGGTGCTTCACTTGGTGAAGGTGCACTTGAAAAAAGCTTACAGGCAGGACTTATTGGTTTAATTCTTGTTATGTTGTTTATGCTTATTTTCTACAGAATGTGCGGTCTTATGGCAGACGTTGCACTTGTTGCTTATATTACTATTGTAATGATGATTGTTGGATACTGCCGAATTACACTAACACTTCCCGGTATTGCAGGTATTGTTCTTACAATAGGTACAGCGGTTGACGCAAACGTAATTATTTTTGAAAGAATTAAAGATGAATTAAGACTTGGCAAAACTTTAAGAGCATCTGTTGATGCAGGCTTTAAAAGAGCATTTACCGCAATACTTGACGGTAATGTAACAACACTTATTGCCGCAGTTGTTCTTTACTTCTTTGGCACAGGTACCATTAAAGGCTTTGCAGTTACACTATTTATTGGTACAGTAGTAAGCTTATTCTCAGCTATTGTTATAACAAAATTCTTACTAAAACAGCTTATAGGATTTAACATTAAAAATCCTAAATTATACAGTGCGTAAAAGGAGGAAATAAGAATGTTTAACATTATTGAAAAGAAAAAAATATTTTTCGGCATTTCTATTGTTGTTATAATTGCCGGTCTTATCGCCTTTTTCGCAATGGGCTTTAACGCAGACATTGATTTTACAGGCGGTTACACAATGAGTGTAAAAGTTGTTACCGAGGGCAGTGAAGATGCTAAAGCATTAACAGAAGACGCTAAGGCAGAAGATGTTGCAACTGAAGAAAATGCTACCCCAGCAGTAGCTGAAGATGCTGCTAAGGCAGAAGAAACAGAAGAAGACGAAGAGCTTGTTAAAACTCAGCTTGTAAAAAGCGAAACAACTGCTCTTATAAAAGAATATACATTTAATGAAAATGATGTAAGAGATGTAGCTTCAAAAGTTGAAGGTGTAAAAGTTTCAAGTGTTGTTAAATCGGAAGATGGTTTTGTATTAAAAACAAATGAATTAACAGCTGAAGCAGCATCTAATGTTAAATTGGCATTGGCAGATAAATTTGGTGCTATCAGAGTTACTGCAGAAGACAAGGTTTCTGCAACAGTTGGCGGTGAGCTATTTGGCTCAAGCTTAAGAGCACTTTTAATTGCAGCTATATTAATGCTGATTTATATTTCATTAAGATTTGAGCTTTTATCTGGTATTTCAGCAGTTATTGCTCTAATTCACGATATGCTTGTTATGCTTGCAATTTATGCTATATTCCAGCTTCCTGTAAATACATCTTTTGTTGCAGCTATGCTAACAATTCTTGGTTATTCAATCAATGCTACAATTGTTATTTTTGACCGCATCAGAGAAAACACAAGATTCTTGAAGAAAGAAACATTTTCTGAAATTGCAAACAAGAGTGTATGGCAGTCTATGACAAGATCTATCAACACATCTGTTACAACACTTTTAACAATTGTTATGGTTTATATTTTGGGTGTAAATTCAGTTAGAGAATTTGCTCTACCAATTATAATTGGTATTGTTGTTGGTACCTACTCATCAATATTTATTGCAGCATCGCTCTGGACACTTTTAAGAGGCGAAAAGAATAAAGCTCTTTAATAATTAGATTAAAAAATTAAAGCTACGGAATTAATTTTCCGTGGCTTTTTTTGTGGATAAAGCCTTCCCCTCAAGTAATTGATGATTAAATAGTATTTTGCGTAACAACCCCTCCGTGTTTGCTTCGCAAACCCACCTCCCCTTACACAGGGGAGGCTTAACGGTGCGGTTTTCAAGGCTCCCCTGTGCAAGGGGAGCTGTCACGAAGTGACTGAGGGGTTGTAAAAACCGATTAAATCAATGGTTACTCAAAGGGAAGCCTTTTTATTATTTGGGCAATCTAAATCATCGCATTTTTTACATTTGTTTTCATTTAATGGTTTTAAACAACACATCATATAATTACATTCATCACAGCAACATTCTATTAAATTATTATTTTCATCAAAGTGCTCACCGTTTCCCAAACAATCCTTTCCCATATTTCCCGGTGTAAGAACTATTCCTGTTACATCAATAATCATAATATAAAGTACCTCCAAATAAAAAATGCGTGACTTTGAAGCCACGCATGAAAAATGCACGACTCCAATTGTTGCGATACAATTTCAACATTTACAAAGCATGTCAAAATAGAGCCTGCATTTTTACCGAAGGTAAAATAACAAACTTTGCAAATGTTTTTATAAAATTGTATCGCAATTAGAAGTATACCATATATTAAAAATAAGGTCAAGGTCGAAATAAAAAATGCGATATTTATGATTGCCAAAATAACAAAAAAGCTACGGATAATTAGTTTCCGTAGCTCTTTTTGGTTATACAAGGTGTAAAATATATAAGATGTATTTTTACTATACCTACTTTTGTGCAACAAAAGTAGCAAAACCGTGGGGGAGTTTCGATTCTCCCCCATCACCCCTTAAAACGACACAGGGGCTTTCGCCCCTGGACCCCTTTAACAAGGGTAAATACTTTACATATTTTCCAAATCAAATTCGTTATAAACTTGCATATCAAGGTTTTTCCAGTAAAGATGAGTATCTTCCAATATCATATAGCTGTTTTGAGAATTGTTTTTTGGAATTGAAACAGAGCCGGGGTTTAAAAAAAGTACATCATCTTCTTTTTCGCATTTTGGAATATGAGTATGTCCGTGCAAAACAACATCATTTTTTGAAAATAATGAGGTATCAGGAATATGATGTCCGTGCGTTGCATAAATAAGATGATTTTTTACATAAATTATGCAATAGTCTGATAGTATGGGAAATTCTAAAACCATCTGGTCAACCTCGGTATCGCAGTTTCCTCTTACGCACATAATTTTGTCTTTTATGTTATTTAACATTTCTATAACGCCTTTTGGATTGTATTCTCCCGGAAGTGCATTTCTTGGCCCGTGATACAAAATATCGCCAAGCAGAAGCAGTTTATCGGGATTTTCTTTTTCATACGCTGTCATAAGCTTTTTACAAAATTGCTCAGAACCGTGTATGTCGGATGCTATCATAATTTTCATAATGGTAATTCACTTTCCTTTATTTATATAAATAAAAATATTCATTAAGTACACTTTTTGCGACTAAGGTGGCAATTGAGCTTGAGCCCTGATATGCCAAGGCTACCGTTACACAAACCTCGGGGTCTTCGTACGGTGCAAAGGCAGTAAACCACGAATGTGTTGCGTTTTCGTTATCATTTGTTCGCTCATTTTCGGCAGTTCCTGTTTTACCGCATACATTTTTGTTCCATATATTTGCACCCGCGCCTGTTCCTGATTCTACAACAAGACGCATATTATCTTTAATGGCATCGGCAACATATTTTTCACAAGCGGTAAGGTACACTTTTGGATAGGTTTTTTTCTCAGAGCCGTCAATATTGCTTTTTATGCTCGCAACAAGTCTTGGCTCCATCATTTTTCCGCCGTTTGCAATGGCGCCTGTTATCATATTTAAATGTATGGGAGAAATAAGTGTTTCGCCCTGCCCAATAGATGTAAGTGCTAAAGTATCGTCTGCAAAATCTTTTGTTTGAATATTTGATTTTGCAATATACATATCTCTTACATCAAATTCTTTATTAAGGTTAAAATCCTCGGCACATTTTACAAGCTTTGATGCGCCCATTTCAATACCTGCTTTGCCAAAGTATATATTTGACGAAAGCCTGAAAGCATTTTCAAGGTTAAGTTCGCCGTATGCCTTACCTTTGGCATTTTTTATGTTTGTTCCGCTTATTGTCATATTGCCTTCATCAATGGTGGTAAAGGCATCAAGTTTGTTTGCAATAAGTGCGGCGCTTGTTATAATTTTGTAGGTTGAGCCAGGGGCATATAGTCCCTGTGTTGCCCTTGTAAGAAACGGAAAT
Organism: Oscillospiraceae bacterium; assembly: GCA_015068825.1. Taxonomy (GTDB): domain Bacteria; phylum Bacillota; class Clostridia; order UMGS1810; family UMGS1810; genus Qingrenia. The sequence goes on from SVJU01000015.1 coordinate 11,903, forward strand.
TTTTTATCATCGGTGCTTAATTTATCCCAGTTTTTATATAAAGATGAAGGCGTGGGGTCAAAATCGGGTTTTGAAACAAGAGATAAAATTTCGCCTGTTTTTGGATTGGAAACAATTATTGCGCCTTCTTTATATGCCGACAAAAGTGTGTTGCATCTTGTTTGAAGCTTATGGTCAATTGTAAGATACAAATCGTTTCCTTTTGGTTTTTTATCATTTAAAAATGCGGTGATTTTTATTACATCGTCAGAAAGATATGCTCCGCTAAGCTCATTTGTATAGCGGTTTTCTATAAGTGATGAGCCTCTTTTTTCGGTGTAATATCCAATAACATGACTGTAAAGATTTTTATACGGATAGTTTCTTTGGCTGGTTGTACCAGAAATTGTGCTGTATGCAAGCCTTTCGCCGTTTTTATCGTATATATCTCCGCGCAAAATAACAGATTCTCTTATTAAGCTTCTGCCTAAATCCTTTTTTGTGTATTCCTGTTTTTTAAATACACCTACTGTTGTAAGGTAGGTACAAAGCGATAAAAAAAGAATACTGAAAAAAACAAGAACATAAATTATTTTTTTATTGTTCATTTATTTTCTCCGAAAATATTTATTTAAGAAGTGAAATAATGTCGTCTTTTGGGCGTGCACCAACAACTGTTTCGGCTAATTTTCCGCCTTTAAATACCATAAGCGTTGGAATTGATGCAACACGGTATTCTATTGCAATATCCTGTGCATCATCTACGTTTAATTTGCAAACAACTGCCTCGTTTGCCATTTCTTCGGCAACCTCATCTATAATTGGTGCAATCATTTTGCACGGACCGCACCAGTCTGCATAAAAATCTACCAAAACAGGCTTATCGCTTGTTTTTACAACCTCGTTAAAATTGTCTTTTGTAAGCATAACTACATTTTTTCCTGCCATTTTTCATTTCTCCTTTACTTATATATTTCTTTAATTTTTTGCATTTTAAAGTTTATTCCAAGTTCACTTTCCAGTTTTTCTTTTAGAAAATCACTTTTATCTTTTTGAGATACAACTTCCAAAACAACATTTTCGGCAAAGCTTTTTTTCTCAATTTCAAAATTGTTTGTTTTTAGTATGTGCTCGGTTTTGTTTAAAAATGCGTAGTCAAACGAAATTTCAAACAAATCGCAAAGCTTTCTTTGTTTAACCTCACAAAGTGCAAGGCAATCCTTTGCCGCCTTTGTGTATGCTCTTATAAGTCCGCCGACTCCCAAAAGCGTTCCGCCAAAATACCTTGTTACAACACAGCAGATGTTTGTTATATGCTCGCATTCTAACATTTCCAAAACAGGAAATCCGCCTGTTTTAGAGGGTTCACCATCATCGCTGTATTTTTTTTCGCCCGTTTTTAAAATATAGGCATAAACATTATGACGTGCGTCGTAATGTTCTTTTTTTATTTTGGTAATAAAGCTTTGTGCTTCCTCTTCAGTTTCTACATAAGTTATATGTGCAATAAAGCGTGATTTTTTTTCACTTATTTCGCAAATTGCATCTTTTGTGGGACAAATATAATCCATATTATCTCCTTTGGATAAAGCTTTGTAGTGTTTAAAAAATTATATCATTTTATAAAATAAAAGTCAATTATCACATAACTTTCCTAAAATTCCTTTTTTAAATTTATATATTATAGTCATCAGGTTTGTTTTGCAGGCTTTGTTCCTGATAATAAAAAAGCAGAAGCCTTGCCATAGAAAAAGCATAAGAGGAGGCAAAGATGAAAAAGAACGAGTTTTCTAACCTTTATTTTTTAAATCGTGAAATTGAAAGCATCAAAAAAAGAATAGGCGATATTAATTATAAGATTAAATTTGTAAATAAATACACTCCTGAAGAAAAAAATGAATTTTTAAAAGAAGAAAAAATGCTTTCAGAAATGCTTTTGATAAAACAGAAGGAGAGTATTACAGAGCATAAAAAGCTTGAGGATATTATAGAAAAAATACCGTCAAGCAGGTTAAGGCTTATTTTTGCATATCGATACATAAACGGTCTTACCTTTAAACAAATTGCTTTTTCTATTGGCGATTGCGACGAAAGCGATGTGAGAAAAAAACATAATGCATATCTGGATGAGATAAAAAATAAATGTATTTTTTCCTGAAAATCCTGAATTGATTTTGCACTATAAAGAAAAGGGGTGAGGATTATTTATGGCAAAAAAAACAACAAATAAAGAAGACGAGATTGAAAAATATATGGAAAAAAGGCGAAAGGATGCACTTAAGTTTATTGGGAAATGTCTTGATACAATGGCGAGCGAAGAAAAGCTTTCTAATGCACCTATAAATCAGATTGCATCGGCTATGGGGGTTGTGATGGATAAGTTTACAAAAAAGGAAGAGGACAACGAAGGAAGTCTTAAAGAGATTTTAAAGGCGGTGAGAGAAATTGAGTAAAATTTTTACTCAACCTCAGGAGAAGGTTTTGTCCGATTTTAAAAACGGAAGATTAAGAAGAATAAATCTTCTTGACGGCTCGGTAAGAAGTGGTAAAACCTGGATAAGTCTTGTTTTGTGGACATTATGGATTGCTACACAAAACAAAGATGATGCTTTTTTGATGGTAGGAAAAACTTTATCTACTCTTAAAAGAAACTGTCTTGATGTACTAATTTCACTTGTGGGAAAAGAGAATTTTGATTACTCACTTTCTAAAAAAGAAGGAGTTCTTTGCGGAAGAAAGATTTATCTTGAGGGAGCATCGGATGCAAGAAGTGAAGCAAAAATAAGAGGTATGACACTTTGCGGTGCGTACTGCGATGAGCTTACTTTATTTAATGAAGAGTTTTTTACAATGCTTCTTTCAAGGCTTTCTAAAAATGGCGCAAAGCTTTTTGCAACAACTAATCCTGATAATCCTTCGCATTGGCTTTATAAAAGGTACATAAAAAGAAAAGATGAGCTTGATATTAAAATATATAAATTTTTGATTGGTGATAATTTGTTTTTATCAAAGGATTACATAGAAAATTTAAAAAAAGAATATACAGGTGTTTTTTATGACAGGTTTATTTTAGGTCACTGGAAAGCGGCGGAGGGAATTATTTACAAGCTTTTTGCCGATAACAGCGAAAAATTTATAATTGATGAGTTTAACAAAGACGATATTATGTTTGCATCGGTTGGAGTTGACTTTGGCGGAAATAAATCTGCTCACGCATTTGTGTGCAACGGATATACAAAAGGCTTTAAAAAGGTTATTACACTTGATGAATTTTATTTGAAGGATAAAATTGCGCCAAATGTTCTGGAGGATGAATTTATAAAGTTTATCAAAAACATTCAAAAGGATTATAAGCTTTATGATGTTTTTTGCGACAGTGCCGAAACTACACTTATTGAGGGACTTAAAAAAGCTGCGGCAAAAGAAAGATTAAATGTTGATATCCGTCTTGCAAAAAAAGGCAAAATTACCGAAAGAATAAGGTTTTTTAACCGCCTTATGTCAAGGGGTGAGTATTTTATTTTAAGAAAGTGCAAAAACACAATTGAAGCACTTGAAAACGCTTTATGGGACACCAAATCGGGAGTTGATATGCGTCTTGATGATGGAGAGGTAAATGTTGACAGCTTAGATGCATTAGAGTACGCAACAGAAAATTATTTTAACGATATTTTATAAATAAGAAAGGATATAAAAGAAAATGAAAAATTATTTGAAAAAGCAGGGGTACAATGTACTTTCTGATACATTTTATAACACCATTGAAATGTGGGAGAGCTGGTACAAAGGAAAGGTTAAATCGTTTCACCGATATACTCAGTATAACGGCAAAAAACAGATTTTAAGAGAAAGAGCCTCGCTTTGCATGGCAAAAAGAGTTTGTGAGGACTGGGCAAATCTTATTCTTAATGAAAGATTTGAAATTAATGTTAATGACAAAAAAGCAGATTTGTGTCTTAAAAAGGTTTTGCTTGATAACGACTTTTTTGTTTTGTCAAACAGGCTTGTTGAGCTTACATTTGCACTTGGAACAGGTGCTTTTGTTGAGTATCTTGCAAACGGTGAGGTTGTTATTGACTACATAAGGGCAGATATGATTTATCCTTTATCGTGGGACAACGGAAAAATTACAGAATGTGCTTTTGCAAGCGAAAAAGTGATAAATGGAAAGGCACATATTTACCTTAATATGCACATTTTAAAAGACGGGCATTATAAGATTATAAATAAGCTGTTTGAAAAAAACGGTGCAAAATTAGTAGAGGTTAATCTTCCTGACGGGATTGCAAAAAGCATTGATACAGGATACAAAAAACCATTTTTCCAGATTATAACGCCAAATATTATTAACAATATTGATTTTGACAATCCAATGGGAATAAGCGTTTTTGCAAATTCTATTGATATTTTAAAAGGAATTGATTTAATTTACGACAGTTATCAGAATGAATTTCGTCTTGGCAAAAAAAGAATTATTGTACCGCTTGGTATGGCGCAGATGATGAGTGAGGAAACAGGTGTTATGCCGGTGTTTGACGATAATGATACTGAATTTTACGCAATAAAAGAAAGCGACGGTATAACAGAGATTAAAGAAATTAATATGAACATAAGGGCCGATGAACACGAGGCAGCACTTAAGAGAAATATTAATCTTCTTTCCGAAAATGCCGGTTTGGGTGTGGGAAGATATGAAAAGACACATGATGAAATTAAAACTGCAACAGAGGTTATAAGCGAAAAGAGCAATCTTTATCAGAACATTAAAAAGAATGAGCTTATTGTTGAAAAGGCACTGATTGATCTGGCCGAAGTTATTTTGTATCTTAAAGGCTTTGAAAACAAAGTGGTTTCGGTATACTTTGGCGACAGCATTATTGAAGATACCCAGTCTGTTTTTAATCGTGCTATGGAGGAATTTAAAAACGGTATTATTACTAAAGATGAGTATTTAAATAAGGTTTATAACCTTAACAAAGAAGTATCAGATAAAAAAGAATAGTTCTATTGGTTACAATGTAACTTTATATAAATTTCCTTTTTAAAAGGTTGCAGGAGTAAAAGAACAATCTTTAAAAATAAGTCGACGGACATTAAACGGAGGTAAACATATATGTTAAACGAAAAACAGGAAAAAAATGTTTTGGAAAACGAAGAAACTACAAAAGTTTTGGATATCCAGAACGATACTGATGCACAGGAAAATGCAAAAGACAAAACATTTACTCAGTCAGAGGTAGACGAAATTGTTAAAAAAAGGCTTGCAAGAGCTTTAAAAGACTACCCTGAAAAAGAGGAAATAGCAAGGCTTATTAATTTAAAGGATGATTTGGAAGGCAAGGACAAAGAAATCGCTTCCTTAAAGGATGAGGCATCTTTAAACGCACAAAGGCTGGCTACTTATGAGCTTAAGGAAAAAATTTTAAAAAACGGTGTAGACTTAAAGTTTGCCGACTTTGCCTTGTTTGAGGTGAAAAAAGGAATGGATGAAGGTCTTGATTTTGAATCATCTTTTGAAAACTTTATTCAGAATAATGATTTTCTGGTTAAAAAATTTGAAACAACGGGGTTAAGGCAGGGAGGAACAATTTCTCATCAAAGCCAGGTAGAAGAAAGCTTTTACAAAATTAACCCCCAGCTAAAAAAAGGAGGATTTTAAAAAATGGCACATGAACTTATGACAAGATATTCTGAGCTTATAGACAAAAAGCTTCAGGCAACTTTGGTTACAAAGGATAACTTTATTTTTAATAATCATTACGAGGGTAATGCAGTTGGCGGAAAGGTTAAAATTCCTGTTCGTTCAACAGATGTTGTTGTAGGTGATTACAACAAAGCATCGGGTATGGATTTAAACGAAGGTTCAACTACATACATTGACCTTGATTTATCTTATGACAAAGCGGTTAACGAAATTATTGACGGTTATGATTTTGCAGCTGTACCTGATGATATTGTTGCCGAAAGACTTGACAATGCAGGCTATGCGCTTGGCGTTGTTGAAGATGCAATTTCTATTGCTGCACTTGAAAACGAAGGAACAATCGACGAGGATAAAGAGGCATTGACAAAAGAAAACATATACGAAAAAATTGTTAATTTAAGAACTTTGTTATCTGAAAAAAATGTTCCTGTTCAGGGTAGATGGCTTATTGTATCCCCCGAAGTTTACGGTATGCTTTTATGTGATACCACAAACTTTATAAGACAGGGTGATATTTCGCAGTCTTTGGTAGAAAGCGGAGCAATTGGTCAGATTGCAGGCTTCACCGTTTACGAAAGCTCTCGTCTTACAAAAAATGACGAAGAAAAAGTAGAAGGAAAAACAACAACTGTTGAAATGATTGCAGGACATCCAAACTGGTGTCACAGAGTTGAAGAATGGAGTGTTCCTGTTGCGGTTAATCCTTTAACCAACACATTTATTGGTGCTTCTGCCGTTCAGGGAAGAAAGATTTTCGGCGTTAAAATTTCTAACAGCGATGCTGTTATTGTTAAACGCAAAGAAGAATAATATATGGTTGATTTTTTTTACTACAAAGAAAATTTTTTTGGTAATATGCTTTCGGAATACGATTTTTTAAGTTTTTGCAAAAAGGCAGAGGCGTATGTTAAATATTATGTCGGTCCTAAATTTTGTGAATGTGATGAAATTAAAAACGCAATTTGCGCCGTTTGTGAGGTACTCTTTAAATATGAGGAGCGTGACGGTGTTGTAAGCGAGGCAAACGATGGAATATCCAAAAGCTTTTCGCCTATGGATATTTCAAAAAAGTCTGATGAGGTAATTAAAATTTATTTATCACAGACAAACCTTTTATACAGAGGTATGTAAAAAATGAATGTTACCTTTTTTCACAAAACAAAACAAGGATATGTGACAAAAGTTTTTAAAGGCGTCAAAGTAAGAATATTAAATGAAGCTGACATTTTTGATGGCTCAAACGAAAATAAAAGCAGTGCTGTTATAAGGATTTTTACAAAAGAAAATTATGGAATTTTTACACTTGACCGATGTGTATTTTATGCAACAGATGAAAAAGAGCCTCCAAAGGAATCTTTTGCGGTAAAAAGTGTGCATTACAACACAAATGGTATTTTATCTCATATAAAGGTTGAGTGTGTATGTTAACGATTGGATTAAGCATTATTGCAGCTGATGAGATACTGAAAAACCGCGGTCTTGAAAATAAAGGCAAAGTTCACCTTGAACTAAATAAAATGATTCTTGATTACTGCGAGCCTTATATACCAAGAAAAACAGGCGCACTTATAAATAGCGGAAGCTATTTTAATGAAGGTGTATCGTGGAATACGCCCTATGCAGCAAAGCAGTATTATCAGAATATGGGCTCTAATTTAAGAGGAAGATTGTGGTTTGAAAGAATGTGGGCTTTGAAAAAAGGCGAGATTATGGCGCGTTTTAACCGATTCAACAGTAAAACATCAAAAAAAGAACATCCATGGCTTGCCTTTTTAAAAGAAAGGAAAATAATATGATTACAGATGGAATAAAGAATTTTTTGCTAAAATGTCCTTACCTTGAAAATGATGATATTGGGGTTGATTTTCTCGGCTCAGAAGCATTTGATTATACAATTGAAATTATGCCCGGTGAAACTTTGATAAAAAAATACACCGACGGTTCAACATATAATCAGATAAGCTTTGTTTTTGCCTCAAGAAACTTTTACGGCAGGGATAATTTACAAAACACTCTTTTTTACGAAAAATTTGCCGCATGGCTTAATGAATGTACAAAAAATGGTATATTGCCCGATATTGGAGAAAATCTTACGCCAGAAGCAATAGAAGCACAAAGTTTTGGTTATTTGTACTCATCGGGTGCAACAATTGCACGCTATCAGATTCAGTGCAGATTAACCTATTTTAAAAAATGTTAAATTATAAATTATCTCAGGTGCTTTTTTGCGCCTGAGATAATAAAAGGAGGAAAAGAATGTCTAATAAACTACTTAGAAGATGCAATAAGATTGCGTTTTATTCTATTAAGGAAGATGCTGTTACAACATATTACCGTATGAGAGGTTTTACCGATTTTACAGTAAGTAAAAACGCATCGGAATATTCAAGAAAATATGTTGATGAAAGCTTTGAACAGTCTGATGTTGTAGGTTATAGCCCTTCGGTTTCGTTTTCTTTTGATTATATTATGGATAACAAGGTTCATAACGATATTGCAGAAATTTCTAAAAAAGAGCTTGTTGGCGATGATATTGTAAGAAGCATTGTTATTGTTGATACTACTTCTAAAGATTCAAACGGAAAATACCGTGCTGTAAAAAGAGATTTTTCGGTTATTGTTGATACCGAAGGAAACGGAACAGAAACATATCAGATTTCGGGAAATTTTAAAGCGAAAAGTATGTCTGTTTGCGGACTTGTATCAACAGAGGACGATTTTGAAACTTGCACTTTCGTTACGGATGTTAATGATGATGGCGCCCCTGATAATGCGGTTGTAATTGTCCCAGATGAAGATGAATTATAATTATGAGTATGCTTACTAAGTCCCTTCCCGATTATGTAATGGTTGATGATAAGAAATACAAAATAAATACTGATTTTAAGGTGTGGCTTTCGATAGAGAGTATTATTTTTGATTCAACTTTAAGTATTGCAAAAAAAATGAGTAAAGTCATTTCTTTGTGTTATATTGAACTTCCGCCTACACTTGAAGATGCGCTTTGCCAGATTATTAAATTTTTTATGCACAGTGATGAAATTAAAGATGTTTCTGAAAGTAATATTTCAGGAGGAAAAAGAAGCTTTAGTTTTGAGCAGGATGCTCCGTATATTTATTGCGCTTTTTTAAAAGATTATGGAATTGACCTTTTAAAATGTGATATGCACTGGTGGGTGTTTTTAGATCTTTTTAAAGGGCTTGGAAGTGATAACCGTATTATGGAGATAATAAAATACCGTACTATGGATTTATCGAAAATAAAAAACAAGGAAGAGAGAGCATTTTATTTAAGGCAGAAAAAAAGATATGAACTACCCGATACAAGATGTGATGAAGAAAAAGAAAGGGACTTTGAATTAGGTCTTGAAATGTTATTTTAAATTATACTTGCACCAGGCTTTGGTTATAAAAGTTTGGTGCAAATGTATATAACGAAAAAGAGGTGATAAAAGTTTGGGTTATGACGGTGAGATTGTTATTGGTACAAGAATTGATTCTGAAGGACTAAAAGAGGATCTTAAAGGAATAAAAAAAGAATTTGAAGGTGGCAAGATATCTAAAAGAATTGGAAAGGATGATATTGGTGAGCCGTTTGTAGAGGGAATAAAGGTAGCTATAAATAATAGCTCATATAAAGTAAAAGATTCGGTAAAAAAAGTATTCGAAGAGCTTGAACTTCAAAAAAAGATGGGTGTTGTAAGCGAAGAAGAATACTACAATAAGCTTGAACAGTTAAGAGATCAATATTTTGCCAAAGGCACAAAAGAATGGTGGAATTACACAGCTAAAATTGTTCAGTATGAAACCAAGGTATATGAGGATGAACAAAGAAAAATTGAGAAAATTTTTAGTCAGCTTGATAAAAATGTTGAAAAAAGTGTTTCTTCTTACGAAAAAAATATTGAGGCATTGGAAAAGAAGACAGAGTCTTTTTCATCAAAGCTTTTTGATAACGACCTTTTAACTACTGTTTCAATGAATTTTGGCAAAGGGGATTCTTCGCAGTTTATTGATGGTGTGTGGAAAAGAAAAAGTGCCGATATTGTTATGACACAGCTTAAGGATTTAAAGGGTGAAATAAAAATTCTTGAAGAATACGGGAGTCTTTTAAATGAGTTTGTAAACAAGGAAAATATGCCTTACGGGATGTCGGAACTTTTAAAAGGGTATTCTGCCAAAGACGGCGTTGATTATATGCGTGCGGTTCTTTCATTAAGTGACGATGAATATAATTCATATATTTCCGATTTTAACAGAAAAAACAAGCTTAGTGATGATATTTCCAAGATTGTTTACAACAGCGAAGCGCAAAGTATAAAAGAAGAATTTTTAAAAGAGCTTTCCGAGAATTTTAAATCGGTTGACGAAGAATTTTTAAAATGCGGTATTGATGCTGCAACTGCTTTTGGAGATAGCTTTTCTCAAAAAATAGGAGAGGTTCTGGAAAATGTTAAAACATATATTCAAACGGAGCTTCAAAGTATTGAATGTTCGTTTTCAATAAACGAAGGGGAAAAGGGCGCAAATACACTTGTTTACAATCTTTACGGCAGTGGTGAGACAACTGCACAAAAGCTTCAGGCAGCCCGTATGGATGCCGAACTTGAAAGTTTAAGAGGGGGTTATTAAATATGAAATTAACCTTTGAAAATGAAATAGGGAAAATAAATCTTGGCGAAGATTCGGTTTTTAAAATAACGCACATAAATGGTCTTTATACGCCTCAAAAAAGTTATGGAAGCATAAATTATGCAGATTATGATGGGTCGTTTACATATTCTCAGAATGCGAATGCAAGAATCATCACCATTGGTGGAGATATTGTATCGAAAAATTTGAGATACTATCTTGAAAAAGCATCGTACATTTTTAATCAGAGTGGGATACTTATTATTGACTGTGGTGATAAAGTACGAAAAATAATATGCAATCAGGTTAATTTTTCGGTATCGTCAAGAACATTGGTAAGTAGCGTTTTCACACTTCAGTTTTTATGTGATTACCCGTATTTTACAGATGTTTATAAACAAAAATATGATATCCATGGCTATATGAATCTTATTAAAAACCCCGTAACTTTTCCGTGTGTTTTATCTCAAAGTAATAATAAAAGAAATATTGATGTAAAAAGCCACATTAAAACATATCCCGCATTAAGTATAATTGTTGAGAGCAAAGGCGCAGTAACAGATGAAGAAAATTACGGATATAAATTTATAAATAATACAACAAATCAGAGTATTTATTTAAAGCACAAAAGTGTTGCAGGCGAAAAAATTTATATTGATATTCCAAAAAGAGAGATTAAAAGCTCTGTTTCGGGAAATATTCTTACAAAGCTTACAAATTACGATGATATAGAAAACTTTTATCTTGCACCGGGTATAAATCACCTTGAAGCCATTGATTTAGGTGAGGGTGATAAGTCACAAATGTCGGTTGAGTATGATAACTATTATGTTGAGGCGGTGTACTAAAATGCAGGATATAAGAGTATACGATTTTAATCTTAATCTTATCCATATAGAAAATATGATTTCATCGGTTGACTGGGTTATTAAGTTTAATGATATAGGCACTTTTGAAGCACATTTTCCGTTAAATGCAAAAATTGTACCAATTGTAATGAAAAATGATTATCTCATCATTTCGCAAGGTGATAACCAGGCAATTGTAACAGGAAAAAGTGCGATTTCGGATTTTACTGTTTTTGGCAGAACCCCCAATTTTATTTTATCAAAAAGAGTAACACCTAATTTTACAAAAAAGACAGGAACAATTGAAAAAATTTCGGCAGGTATTGTGTCAGATGCGTTTTTGGATGTAGAAAATTTTGTAGTTAAAAGAGTAAGTGGCTTTACAAATGAAATAAACTTCTGGAGAAATGTTTATAATCCTACATTCAAAGTGATATCGGAGTGTCTTGACAGGGAAAAAGCGGGACATAAGGTATATTTTGATTTTGAAAATAAAAAATGGGTTTACACTGCAGTTAAAGGAAGAAATACCGGCATTGTTTTTTCAAAAGGTAAGTTTAATGCATCAAACACAAGTTATTATGAAGATTTTCAGGAATATGTAAATGGTGGATTTTATGAGGTTATAGACGAGGAAACAGGCGAGAGCATCTGGGAGGAAATTGCATCCGAAAAAGAAGGTATATATAAATGGATGGGAGTACTTGGCGGAAACACGCTTTCAGATGCAAGAGATAGCCTCAAAAGCCGAAAATGGAATAAAAATATCAGGTTTGATATTAAGGATATGAAATTCAATAAGGATTATTTTTTAGGTGACAGAGTAAAGGTGAAAACCGAAATAGGCGATTTTAAAAGATATGATGAAAAGTACATTTCAGCAGTAAATATCTGGTATGAAAATGCAAATTCAGGCGAAAAACCTGTTTTTGCTGATATATAAGGAGGGGTAAAATGGGATATAAATATAGCTTTGTAGATAACGAAACATATTCTGCAGCCGATGTTAATGAAATTACAAAAAGACTTGTAACAGACGGAATAGAAGACCCGTTTACAGACGGTGTTCCACATAATTTAAATTGTTTCAACCTTTTAAACAGTAATGCGGCAACCGATGGTATTGTGCCCGAAAGTGATAAAACTTTAAAAGTTACAAAGGTTTCTGATAAAAAGGTTTCTATAGAAGAGGGGACTGCGTTTTTTAAAAGCGGAGCAACAATTACTGTGGATGTAAACAAAGTTGAGCTTAGCATAGTACCTGATACAGTAAATTATATTTATGTTGAACATAATCAGGATTTAAACACAATAAAACCTGTATCTTCAATAACTGAGCCTACAGGCGACTGTGTAATGCTTGCGATTGTTGATGAAAATGGCAATGTTGAAGATAAAAGATATTATGCAGTAGGAAAGCTTCCAAGATATGTAAGTGGATACGATTTACCAAAATCCATTGATTTTTTGTATTCTGAACCTGGTGTGTATGAAATTGATGTTCAGGGAAAAAATTATAATTATTTTATTATAAAGGGCGTTACAAGTGATTTATCTCCGAGTGGAATTGAATCAATAGGTTTCTGGACACCGCTTATTCCAAATATTTATACTTATTCAGTTTTTGGAAGTAAAATGATATCCAAAGTAAGAGATTCAATGCCAATAAGGGTATGTAACACAAACGGACTTTGTGGGGGAAGTCTTTCGCTTTCGTATGAAGGAAATATTTTAACATTAACAATAGAAAGAAAAAATGATTATGCAATAGACGGAAGGCTTGAAATTATTGCAATATAAAAACGCAAAAACACGGCATTAAAAAATGCCGTGTTTTTTATATAAAAATACTTTTTTAGGAGAGATGCCGATTCTACCACCTTATCGGAATAATAAAATCGGCAGTATGCTGCGCACCGTGCCCCACAACACAATACGCAACAAGTGAAAAAAGTATAGAAGCAAGCTATATTTAAAATAGATTGTTAACATTTTATCATAATTTAAATGTAATGTCAACTTTTATTTTTTGGCCTATAACATTGTTTTTTGTTAAATATTTTTGGTTGAGTTTGCAATGTTTATAAAAATGGCTCCCTTGTGTAAAGGGAGCTGTCAACAAAGTTGACTGAGGGATTGTTTAACTTCATTATCAATAAATATACATACTCCCTCAAAGTTTTTGGTTATATCAAGATTTGATATTCTTATAACTTTTAATCCATATTGTTCTAAAAACTCTGTTCGCAAAACATCTTTTTCTATTACTTTGTCATCATAATGCCCAGAGCCATCTAATTCAATAACAAGCTTTGCTTTGGCACAGTAAAAATCAACAATATATTGTCCTATAACTTTCTGTCTTATAAACCTAATAGGATATTCTCTCAAGTAATCATACCAAAGGCGTTTTTCTTCTTTTGTCATATTCATTCTTAATGCTTTTGCAAGTGGTACAATTTCTTTGTTGTGTTTATATTTCATTGCAATCCCTCCGAGTTGCTTCGGTGGTCCACCTCCCTTTACACAAGGGAGGCTTTTTAATAGTGTTTTCTTGTAGAATATATTATCATTTTTAGTACTTTTAGTCAACACAATCAACTTTAAAATCTTTTTGAGATGTCAATGAAAAGTCCGCTTAACAGAAAATCGAGTTATAGGTTTCTACATATATTCTAAAAATTCTTCGGCAGTTGATATAATTCCATAGTCGCAAAAATCAAATATTTTTGCATCCTTATTGGGATTTACTGCAATTATACATCCTGCTTTCTGGATTGCACAGGTATGCTGAACAAGTCCTTCAATACCAATAGCTACATAAACCTTTGGATTAACATTTTTACCTGTTAAGCCAACCTGATTTTCATATTTTGCCATTTCCATATCTACAACAGGGCGTGATGCACCAAATCCAAAGCCGTTTTTTTCGGCGTATTTTTTTATATCGTTAATAACATCTTTAGCACCCCTGCCAACCGAAATTATAACATCGTTTTCGGTATTCTCACTTATTCTTACCGTTGCAAGTGCAGGTTTTGTGGTGCATTTTATTTTTGCAATAACATCACCGCCAAGTGCAGGACGGTACATAAAAAGGTCACTACCGTCTGTTTCTAAAAGTGTGCAGTCTGCGCAAAGGCCTGTGTTTAGCCTAACCTGAACTAATGGAGCATATTTTCTGCCCCAGAAATTTGCAGGGAAAAGTATTGCATCAACCTTTTCATTTTTGGCTTTTTCGGCTATTTTATCAATGTCGTCTTCGCTAAACTTAATAATGTTTTCGCCAATGGATTTTGCAATTTCTGTCGCCTTATCTCCAACTGCCCAAACATTTTCGAGCTTTTTTTCGGCAGGTGGAATTTCTATTTTTTTGCGTTCCTTTTTTTGCTCATCAGCTAAAATTTGTTTAAATTCTTCTGGCTTAATAAATTTACATTTTCTTTTGCCTGTTTCATTCTGAAAGCTTTTAACAACCTGTGTAGGTGAGCCTTTTAGTCCGCATTTCGATTTATCAACACCAAGTGTATCGGCATTTATAATTTCAATTTCCTTTTCCTTCTGCCCAATTCTTGGAAATCTTAAATTATTAATCCTGTCAACGCAAATAACTGCAGGAAAGCTGACACTTTCATCACCCATACGGCTTTTGGCACTTATTTTTGTGTCAGTAATTTCTTTTATTTCCATAATGTTTGTAATAAGAGAATATCCTAAAATTTCAGAAAGACAAGGTCCTACCTGACCTGTGTCGCCGTCAATGCTTTGTCGTCCGCAAATTATAAGGTCGGGTGCTATTTTTTTGATATCCTCAGAAAGAACATAGCTTGTTGCAAGAGTATCGGAGCCTGCAAAAATGTTATCGCACAAAAGATGAACTTTTATGTTTAAACCAAGCCTTGAAAGCCTTTTTAACGGGTCAATTGCCCTTTCTCTTCCCATACATACTATGTAAATTTCGTCAGCATCCATATTAAGTGCACACTCAAGCGCACATTCATCAAAAGGATTTATTTCGCCGTTTATTTCTTTAACGCAAACAACAATTTTCATAATAAATAAAATTCCTTTCGGTAAATTTATCTGTTATTGTAAATAGGTGCAAGAGCGTCGTGAATTTTTTTGTAATCTTCATAAAGCTCAAGATATTTTTTGTGATTTTCTAAGTTTGGAATAGTTTCGCTTACCTTTACAGAGCATTTTTTAACTGCATCTTCAAAAGACGGGAACACGCCTGTTGCAACACCTGCAACCATAGCACTTCCAAAAGATGAGTCGGAGTTGTTTGTGGTGATAAGCTTAAAGTTTAGCATATCAGAAACAATCTGGCGCCATAAAGGACTTGCACTGCCACCACCGATTGCAGTAGCTGTATCGCCCATTTCAATGCCTATTTCTTCAATAGCCTTTTTGCAGTCTAAAAGTGAGAATGCAACGCCCTCTAAAACTGCTCTGTTAAAGTGGCCTTTTGTGTGAGATGAACGAACACCTGTAAAGCTTGCGCAAAGGCTTGGGTCCTGATGAGGTGTAAGTTCTCCGTTTAAATACGGATGATACATAAGACCATCACAACCAAGAGGAGCTTCTTTAGCGGCGGTGTCTAAGTCTTTATAATCGCCACCAAAGGTATCACGATACCATCTGTAAGATGATGCGCACGCTTTTGTTGCAGTTCCCGGATACCATAAATCATCCACAAGGTGTGAATAGTTTACAAGATTTTTGTCAGGATATGATTTATCGGTAACAATACAAATTCTGCCTGCAGTTGCAAGCTTTAAGGTCATCTGACCTTTTTTAACCGCACCTGAAGCATAAACCTCCATAACAGTATCGGTTGAACCTACAATTACCTTCATACCTTCCAAAAGGCCTGTTTCTTCGCTTGCCTTTTTTGTGATAAATCCTGCAATATCAGTAGGCTTTTTAACCTTGGGCATATCGTTTATGTCAAGCCCTGCAAGGTCTAAAAGCTCTTTTGACCACGAAAGTGTGTTAAAATCAAAAAGCATGCTTCCTTCTGCTTCGATAAAATCGGTTGCATAGTCACCGCAAAGCTTATGTCTTACATAGTCTTTTGCAAAAAGCACTTTTTTGATTTTTTTAAATTCTTCCGGCATATTGTTTTTAACCCACATAATCTGAGGAAGTGTCCAGATTGTGCCTGGGTTATGAAGAGCGCTTTTAAATATTAAATAGCCATAATTTTCTTTTAAATAGTTAACTTCTTTAACGCATCTTGTATCTGTCCAGTAAATTGCGGGCATAACAGGGTTAAAGTCATCATCCATTAAAACTGCGGTATGAGTTGCCGCATCAAGACAAAGCGCTGTGATATCACTTGCATCAACACCGCTTTTTTCTAAAATTTTGTTAATTCCCACTTTAACAGCATCATACCAGTCGTCAGGATTTTGCTCGGCATAACCCATTTTAGGATAGCTTGTGGGATATTCTGTGGTAGCAGTAGCAACAACAATGCCATCGTGCGATAAAAGTGTAGCTTTTGATGCACCGCCGCCAAAGTCAATACCAAGTAAATATTTCATAGTGTATTTTCCTTTATATAAAATAGATTTTTTTCATTTTATCAAATAATCCTGCAACCTGCAAGTAGAGTTTGCAAGCGCAGGATTATAAATTTTATAACTTATTTGTTAAGCCAGATATGGTCTTCATCTGTGGTCATATAAAAACCTCTTACAGGACCTGCCATAATCCATAGCATATAGGCTTTATAACCTGGTGCTGTATGGAATGGATGATATCCTCTTGGGATTTCTACAAAATCACCTGATTTAACTGTGTAAGTTTCATCAATATCGCCTTCTTTGGTATAAACCTTCTGGATACCAAAGCCTTGTGGCTTATCGTACTCAAAGTAGTAAATTTCTTCTGTATTAGCCTCGGTAGGCATATTCATATCGTCGTGCTTGTGTGGAGGATAACTTGACCATTGTCCGCCTTCAATAAAAGCTTCGCCAATATAAATTTTATCAGCTTCAACTCTTTCATCAAGAATAAAGTGAGCTTCTCTTTCCCAACCGGGTTTACCAAGATTTTTAATAACAACATCTTCCGGATTGATAAGCTTAGCTTCAAAGTCTTTTTCGGTAGGACATTTACAAACAGCAATGCTAACTTCGCCACTTCCTTCGATTGTAAATTCTGTGTTTCTTGGAACATATACGCTTGTTGCAGCTCCGTCGAATACAGTTTCTCTTTTGCCGATGTTTTTAAACTCAAAGCCTTTACCTGTAACAGTACATTTTCCGCCTAAAATCAAAAGACCGTATTCTTTGTTTTCTTCATTGTAAACTTTCTTTTCGCCGTCATGAAGTTTTACCATATCAATTTCAACCATTTTACATGGTGAATTGTCTTTTGTAATCATTTCTGATTTGCCGTATTTTTTATTCCAGGTTTTTTTCAAATTCATCATATCCACGCTCCTTTAAGAAATTAAGTGTTTCTTCATAAGTGGGAACGGCGGCTCTTGAACCCATTTTGGTACATTTTAAAGCCGATACCGCACTTGAGAAGATTGCTGAATCATAATAATTATAACCTTTATTTACGCTAAATGCAAATGCTCCGTGAAAAACGTCGCCAGAGCCATTTGAATCAACTGCGTCAACTAAGAATGCAGGATATCTTGTAACCTTTTCTCCGTCGTAAATCATTCCGCCTTCTTTACCGTTTGTAATAACAATAATTTCGGGATGATATTTTTCAAAAAGAATTTTTGCTGCATCCTCATCATTGTCGGTTTTTGTTAAGCCAAGTGCAAACTCATAAGATGGAATTAAAATATCTGTTAAAGCAACAAGCTCTTCAATTCCTTCGTAAAGTCCGCCTGCATCAAGTAAAACCTTTGTACCGTTTTCTTTTGCAATTTTAGCTCCTTCTATGGCAGCTTTTAATTCGTTACCATCAACCATAAGAACATTTGCGCTTTTTACTGCTTCAATCTGCTTATCAGAAAGTGAAAGTGCAGGTACAGTTCCTCTATGGAAAACAATTGTTCTTGATGCGGTTTTGTTATTTAGCATAACTACTGAAAAGAATGTATCAAAACCGGGTTTGATAGTTATTAAATCGGTTGAAACATTATACTTTTCAAAATCTTTAATCAAAAAGCCAGCTTTGTCGTCATCGGTCATAGCACCAATAAAAGATGCAGTTGCACCAAGCTTTGATGCGGCAACAAGGCCCGTTGCACACGGGCCGCCACCTGCCACTTTAACGCTGTCGGCTTTTAGTTTTGTATCTTCGGGGGGGAAATCAGGTAAAACCATCAGTGTATCATAAACGTTTGCACCGATGCCAACTATATTACTCATGCCTTGTTTTCAGCTCCCAATAATTTAATTTTTTCAAGTGCAAGCTTTTTAACGGTTTCAATTGGATGTTTCATAAACAGGTCAATTGCAAGGCTTCTTGATGGGTCATCAAGAATTTCTTTTGTACCGTCAGCAAACGCACAGCAAACATCTGTACCGATGTTCATTTTTCTGATACCCGCATTTACAGCAGCTTTTACCTGATCGTCAGGAATACCTGAGCCACCATGAAGAACAAGTGGAATACCGCCTGTTGCTTCTCTTATAGCTTTAACTCTTTCAATGTCAAGCTTTGGAGGTTTTTTGTAGTGACCGTGAGCATTACCGATTAAAACTGCAAGACATGTAACATTTGTTCTTTTAACAAATTCTGCAGCTTCTTCGGGGCTTGTAAATTCGTCCATAGCATCGTCGTTTACACTTCCGATGTGGCCAAGCTCACCTTCAACACAAACATCAATAGATTCGCAAATGTCTACAATGTGTTTTGTGTTTTTAACGTTTTCTTCAAATGGATGAACGCTGCCGTCATACATAATGCCTGTTGCGCCCCAACGAAGAGCTTTTTGTACTTCCATTTCAGAAGGACCATGGTCTAAGTGGAAGCAAACAGGAACAGAAGCTTTTCTTGCTGCTGCAACAATTGCAGGGCAAAGGTAGTATCCAACTTCCTCGTTTAAAAGACGTGGATAAACCTGAATGATAATGGGAGCTTTTGCTTCTTCAGCTGCTTTTACAACACCCATTACAGTTTCTGTGTTATATACATTGAATGCAGGAATGGCAAAATTACCTTTTTCTGCTAAATCTATAACGTATTTAAGATTTACAAGCATTCTGCCACAACCTCCTCGATTGTTTTAACTTCTACGCCTTCAGGTTTTGTTTTCTTAAGCATTACATATTCTGCTGTGTTAGCTGTAACAACAATTTTTGCATTCATATTGATTGCATTTGTCCATCTGTTTTTAGCGACATCTTCAATAGCCTTAGGCATATATTCATTCATAATAAGGTGACCTGCAAGCATTGTACCTTTTCTGTTAAGAAGCATTTCGTTTACTTTTCCACAAGCAGAAATAATTTCACGAACAGGCTCTGTTTCTTCTAAATCTCTTGCAAGAAGGTAGCTGTCCTGAATTGTGTATTCTTTGCCATTGTTTTTAACATTTAATTTACCATCTTTAATTAAAGAAGCAATAAACTCAGTAAATGTAACAACGTTAGCTTTTAAATCAACGCCCCACTCTTTGTATTCACGTTTCATAACTTTAGCGTCTGCACCGTCGTAGCATACAACTGTTTTAAATTTTGAAAGTTGTTTTGCACATTCTTTCATAACATCTTTTGTATCTTCAGCAGCACCAACCATAAAGTCCATTGTAAAACCTGAGTTTGGTTCAGAAGCTAAAACAGTAAAGTCAACGCCGTTGTTTTTAAGTAGGTTTATAGCGTTAATAGCACATTCAGGTGCTTTGTATGTAGCATCTTCGCCAAGGAATAAAAGTGTATCACTGTCTTTTAAAGAAGCGATAAGCTTTGTAAGGTCATCATTTTTGTCAAGACCATAAATATTTCCTTTAGTGCCTAAGTTTTCAATCATTTTTGTAATGTATTTTGGAAGTTTGTCTTCAAGTGCTGCAACAAGTCTTGCTTCTTTAGCAAACATAACAGGGTCCCAGCCTGTTGTACAGTCAGCAACACAGCCGCCGCAAAGTGAACATTCGTAAACGTTAGCTACGATATCGTCAGAGTATTCAATAGCTTCTCTTGTAACCAAAGAAAGACCAAGTGCTCTTGCACGAGCAGTATTTCTTTCTAAACCGGTAGCATTACCGATTGGGCAAATATGATGACACATCCAGCAAAAGCGGCATGAATCGATATGTTCTTTAGATTTTTGTGAAAATTGCATTCTAATATCCTCCTTATAGACCAAGTTTAAATGGGTTCATAATTCCATTGGGGTCAAGCTGTTTTTTGATACCTTCAAATACTTGCATTGCAGGACCATACTGTTCTTTCATAAGTCTGCCAAGTTTGATACCAACACCGTGATGGTCGTTAACAACGCCGCCGTTAGCAAGAGCAGTTCTTACACCGCAGCTCCAGATTTCCTGATGAAGTCTTAGAGCTTCGTGAGGATCACGTGGAACATCTTTGCCGTCAACTATGAATCTGTCGTAAATCATGCAGCCCCATTCATACCAGTGAGAGAAGTGAGCAATAAATTTAGCCTGTGGGAAGTTTGTTTCAATAGCTTTTTTCATTTCCCAGTAGATTTTTTCAATTTTGTCATAAGGTGCAATTGTATCCATTGTACCAAAGCACTGTGGAATATCCATCATGTGACCTGGATAGAAGAATGTAATTTTTTCTTTCCACCATTTTTCGCCGTATTCAGGACCTAAGTCTTCAGCACCGTATTTGCCGAATGTTTCAAGAAGGATTTTCTTTTCAAGCTCTACCATTTCAGCTACGCCTTCAATAGCGATGTTCATGAAAGCACCTTTCTTTTCAACACCAACAATCTTTTTAATTAGTGATGCGGTTTCAGCTTCGTCATAAAGACGCATTACAGAAGGTTTGAATTTCTGTAAAAGTTCTCTTGCAGCATTGAAAGCATCTGTCATATTGTGGAATAAGAATCCTCTAAACTGTCTTGATTCTGGCTGATCATAAATTCTCATCTGAGCTTTTGTCATAACACCAAGTGTACCTTCGCTGCCGATGAAAATCTGGTTAAGGTCAGGACCTGCAGCGTGTTTTGGAGCAGGAGATGTTTCAATGATATCACCATTTGGAAGAACAACTTCCATCTGAAGTACCATATCGTCAATTTTTCCGTATTTTGTAGATGATACACCAATACCTCTGTGTGCTAAGAAGCCACCTACTGTTGAACATGTAAGTGATGAAGGATAGTGCATTGTAGCGTATCCTCTTTCGTTAGCAGCAAGCTCAATGTGTTTGTAGATAGCACCTGTACCACATTCTATGTACATACCCTGTTCGTTAAAATCATAGATTTTGTTCATTCTTTTTGTATCAAGAACAATACCGCCTGCAACAGGAATAGCACCGCCTTGTGTTCCGCCGCCTGCACCCCATGTTGTAACAGGGATTTTATAGTAGTTAGCAATTTTTAAAACTGCTGATGTTTCTTTAGCATCTTTAGGAGCAACAATAAAGTCACCTTCGGGCATTCTTAAGCCTCTGTCTGCCCACATTCTTGATAACCAGAAATAGTCAACACTGTGAGTGATTTTATCTATTGGTCTGGTTGAGCAATTTTCTTTGCCTACCGCATCTTCAAGCTCGGTAGCAATCATATCAAATAAAAAATCTGTCATTTTACTTCTCCTTTTAATATATTATTTTATTCCAATGACGAATCGTATTTAAGATTCGGGAAATACTTACAGAATTCTTTGATTTCTTTTGTAAAGTCGCCTTCCATTTCAACAAAGTGATGAATGTAAGGGCCTTCCATTAAGCGGTTTTCAACTTTCTTTAAGTCGTCAAATTCTACCCAGATGTATGTACCATGTGTCTGAGGACCTTTGATTGTATCAGCTACAATAGGAAGAATCATATAATTTCCGCTTTCCTGGTCAAGACGGGCAATTGTGTATTTACCATCTTTACCTCTGAACCATGAACGCTGATTAACAAGTCTTGGAGTAGAATCAACACCGCTTTCAGCTTTTTGAGAAATCGGGAATGGTCCGCAGTGCCATAAAAGCTCAGCATTTTTGTTTTCAGGATGACGTACTGTAAATTCACCAAATAATGGTTTTCCTTTGCCAAGTGTTGCACATTTTAGCATAGCCATTGTCATAGCACAGTGAACATCACTTTCGCAAGAGATAAGGTAACCCATATCGTTAAGTATGCCGTAAACTGTGCAAGGTGCAAGACCGTCAAACATAACAGGTGTTGCTGTCCAGCATTCTGCAGAAATAACATCAAGGTTAAATTCTTCAAACAAGCGTTTATACATAATTGTCATTGCAGCCATACGGTCAATGTACTGAGGTGTTAAATCGTCAAGCTTGTAGTTATTTTTGATATAATCAGCAATTTCATCAACTTCAGGTGATTTTTCATCCATAACAGCTTTCATTCTCTGTTCGATTAAAGCAAAGTTAACAGGAATAATCTTTATGCCGAATTTTTCCATTAATTCGCCTTCGTTCCAGATAACTGAGAAGAATGGCTGAGGACGTGCACCAACCTGACCGATACGCATACCTTTAAAGTTTTTAACCATACAAGCAACTCTTACAAAGCTTTCAAAGCCTTCTTTAAATTCGTCGCTTTCAACTTCGCAGCAAGGAATGTGTGAGAAAGGAATGTGGAATCTTTGCATCTGGCGTGATACACCAAAAATACCGCACTGAGAATCTGTAGGACGCATACCGTCTACATAATATTCATCATCAAGCGGTGCCCATAAAAGAACAGGTTTGTTAAGAGCCTGTGCAATGTCAGCAGCTGCTTCTTCGTTACCAAAGTTACAGTTGATGATAAACACAGCATCAACATCGCTGTCTTTAAAACGTTCAATGATTTGTGCAGCAGAAGCATCATCATAAATTAAATCTTTATGACCAAGTCCTTTTGAGTCAACAAAAGAAACATTTTCGTTTGCAAAATTTTCTTCAATATATTTTACAAACTTTTCGCCTCTTTGTTCTGCAGAGTACCATGTAAGGAATGTTCCTTTCGGTCTGTCGGTAGTGTTACGACGCATAGGAACAAGCCCGATTTTTACTTTGTAATCCATCATTTTAATCACCCTTTACTTATGAAAATAATTTTTATTTTTTACCAAATTAAGCAAAATTATTATACAACAAAGTGAAAAAAATTTCAATACAATATCAAAAAAAAGTAAAGTTTTTGTAGAAAAATAATAAATATATGTATAAAATATGTGCATATTTACTGCTCTATTGATAAAAATACCGAAAAAAGCTTTTAAAAAGGGCATAAAAACTGCTTGACAAGATATTTTGCGTGTGATATTATGAAAATATGTAAAAATGTGATATTTTTAAGGGGGAATTTTTGTGGCAATTATTTTTAACGAAAAAGACAAAATTTTTAACATTCAAACTAAAAATTCAAGCCTTGTTTTTGGAATTTATAAAGACAAGCTTCCTGTTATGCTTCATTACGGAAAAAGATTAAAAGATACATATGATATTAAAAAAACACTTGATTTTACAATGGTTAAAGGTACTGCACATAATGCGGTTTTAAAGGATTTTGACAATGAATTTTCAACAGAAATTGTGTCAACTTTATATCCTACTTATGGAAATACCGATTTAAGAAATCCTGCAATTTCTATTGTTCAAAATAATGGCACAATGTGCTCTTCTTTTTACTATAAGTCACATAAAATCATAAAAGGCAAAAACAAAATTGAAGGTTTGCCTCAAACTTATGTTCAGGATGGTGATAATGTTGAAAGCTTAGAGCTTTGTCTTTATGATGATATAGATAATATTGAACTTATTTTAAATTACTCTGCTTTTTATGATTATGATATTATCACACAAAGCGTAAAGGTAATAAATAAAAGTGATAAAGAGATTAAAATTGATAGAATTATGAGTGCATCTGTTGATTTAAAGCATAAAAATTTGGATTTTATTCATCTTCAGGGTGCATGGTGCCATGAGTGTCATATTCAAAGAGTGCCTGTTATGACAGGCGGTATGACAATCGACAGTAAACGTGGATGTTCTTCGCCAAACCATAATCCATTCTTTGCACTTGCAGATAAGTGTGCAAACGAAGATATGGGCGAGGTTTACGGCTTTAACCTTATTTACAGCGGTAACTTTGTTGCAGGTGTTGAGGTTGACTCAATAAAAACCACAAGAGCATACATTGGAATTAATCCGTTTAACTTTGGCTGGACACTTGAAGCAGGCGAAAGCTTTACAACACCCGAAGCTATGATGAACTATTCGTGCGAGGGGTTAGGCAAAATGTCGGATAACTTCCACAAAATTATAAGAAAAAGAATTTGCCGTGGTAAATACAGAGATATCCGCCGTCCGCTTCTTTTAAATAACTGGGAAGCGACATATTTTGATTTTGACGAAGAAAAGCTTCTTAAAATTGCAAAAAAAGCAAAAGAAACAGGAATTGAGCTTTTTGTTCTTGACGATGGCTGGTTTGGAAAGAGAAATACCGATAACTGCTCACTTGGCGACTGGTATGTAAATAAAGAAAAGCTTCCTTCGGGAATAGACGGTCTTGCAAAAAAGGTTAATGATTTAGGATTAAAATTCGGTCTTTGGTTTGAGCCTGAAACAATTTGTGTAGACTCTGATTTATACAGAGCGCATCCTGACTGGTGTATACATATTGAGGGCAGACCGCAGAACGAATGCAGAAACGAGCTTTTGCTTGATTTATCACGTGATGAAGTTTGCGATTATGTAATAGATATAATGTCAAAAAATCTTTCTGAGGCAAATATATCTTATGTTAAATGGGATATGAACAGAAGTATGTCGGATATCGGAAGCTGTGGATTTGCACCCGAAAGACAGTGCGAAATAGCGCACAGATACATTCTTGGTCTTTACAGAATTATGGATACTTTAACAAAAAAATTCCCCGATGTTCTTTTTGAAGGCTGTGCAAGCGGTGGCGCAAGATTTGATGCAGGTATTCTTTATTACTTCCCGCAAATCTGGACAAGCGACTGTTCTGATGCAGTAGAAAGAATGTTTATTCAGCACGGAGCAAGCCTTGTTTATCCTACAAGTGCAATGAGTGCCCATGTATCAGCTTCTCCAAACCATCAGGTAAAAAGAAGTGTAAGCATGAAAACAAGAGGTAATGTTGCAATGTGCGGAACATTCGGCTATGAGCTTGATTTAAACAAACTTACCGAAGAAGAAATGGAAGAAGTAAATAATCAGATTAAAATTTATGAAGACGTTGTAAATATAACACAACAGGGTACAATGTATAGACTTTTATCTCCTTATGAGCAAAGCTATGTAGCATGGGAGTATGTGTCAGAGGATGAGCAAAAGGTTGTTGTTATGCTTGGCATAGTGCTTCGCCAGGGCGGAATAAGATGGGATACTACAAAGCTTATTTTAAAAGGCCTCGATAAAGATGCTGATTATGTTTTAGAAAACACAGGCGAAGTATACAGCGGTGATTTTCTTATGAATTTTGGACTTTATAAACAGTTGTATCAGGATTTTGATACAGAACTTTTAATTTTCAAAAAAGTAAAATAAAAATATTAAAGGCGTGCTATTCGGCACGCCTTTAATATTTTTCTGCACAATAATAAATATTGCTATCCCCAAGTATGTAACCGATTTTTTCATAAATGTCTTGATAATTAGGAAGAGCAAGGTTCATAACTTCCTGTATTTTGCCAATTACCTCAAGTGCGGTTTCGTAATCAATCTTTTCAGGAAGATGGTCAAATTTGTATTTGGTTATGCTTTTTCCAAGCTCGTATGTTATTCTTAAATCAATCATTTCAATGTCCATTTTCATTTTTTACCCCTCTCAAATAAAAAATGCGTCCCCGAAGGAACGCACGAAAAATACATTACTCCGCTTTGTCGCCAAACAAAAACTTTTCAACAGCTATCAATGCATGTGAAAACAGAGCATCTGTATTTTTACCAAAAAGTAAAAATACACACACTGACAACTGTTTTTATTTAGTTTTTGTTTGGCAATTAGAAGTATACCAAAAATAATACTTGGTGTCAAGGAACAATGTTTTCCTTTTACTATAAAAAAAGGCTCCCTTGTGTAAAGGGAGCTGTCGAACATAAGTGAGACTGAGGGATTGTCTTTTTCTGCTTTTACTTTTGAGAATATATTTTTTCTTTCACAATTACAATCCCTCCGAGTTTGCTACGCAAACCCACCTCCCTTTACACAAGGGAGGCTTTTCTCATTAAAATTTTCTGCTAAATTGCTCATTTGAACTATATGACGATCTTTCTCTGATTTTATAATTATTTTCTTTCGATTTTGAATGTTTCGTTGTTGTAGTCAACTGTAACCTTTGTGCCGTTTGAATATGTAGTAACATACACACCGTCAGCTATTTTTTCGTGGCTATCCATAAATTCGTATCGTTCTTCTTTTAAAAGGTCGTAGTCTTCTGACATAATTTTGATTTTTGAAACGCTGTCTTTAAGCTGATCGTCTGTATCGCAGATAAAGTCTTCAAGACCCATCCAGTTATTGTTAGATGCAAAGTTAGCATAATAACAAACAAGAGGTCTTCCGCCCCATTCAAAATATTTAAGTCTGTTTTTAACACCTTTTGTTGTGTAGTTTAATGCAAATGTGCAAGGGTTATAAAGAATGATTCCATGATATGCAATCTGCCAGAATGGAACAATTTCATCGCACATAGGGGTTTTGTCATCAGGCTCAATTTTAAATGTAGCATACATAATGTAGTCAATGCTCTCTGATGCAAAGTCAAAGCCCGATTCGGATGCAATACCGCCAAAGTTTTCTCTTGCAAGCTCCATTGTTTTTTTGTAATACATAGCGGTTTCGGCTCTGTTTACAGGATGGTTTTTATCATAGCATTTTAAAAGGTCAATAATTGTTAAAACATCTATGTAGTGAATACCTTCAAAACCAAAATCTTTAATTAACTTCTGGTTAGAAATTTCAAATTTTTCATACTGACGCTTCGGACAAACCTTGTGAGGTCTTCCGCCGCCCCAGCAGTAAGGTCTTTTGTAGATTGACATATCTTTGTTTTTTAAAAGATATTCTTCATCAAAGCAGTCGGCAATGGTGTAAGCTGCAGTTGCGTCGTCGTGACAAACAATGCTAAAGCCAAGATTTTGTGCTTTTTTAATAAGGTTTATCATTTTTTCTTCGCCGCCAAGACGCGGGTCAACAGGAAGAAGCTGCGGAAATCTTCCGTCGTGTCCGCCATAGTTCCAGCCAACCAGACAAAATTCTGCATTGTCAATACCCTGATTTTTAAATTCTTCAACAATGTCGCCTGCTCTGTCAAATGTGCAGGCTACATGCATTTCGGGTTCTGTTTCGGGTGTCTGATATTCAACAGGACTTGGAACAGGTTTCCATCCCTGACGGATTCTTACTTCAATACCTTCAGCCGCTTTTTTAAGTCTATGATCTTTTTCGCATCTTTCTTTTAGCGGAACACAGCCTCGTCTTGTTATCTGGTAATCTCTGTAAAGACGCGCCATATCAGAATAGCTTCCGTTTTCAAGGTGGTACAATTCAACTTCAATATCCTCGTACATTTTGTCGCCGTCAATGTAAAATCTTGGGTAAACATAATAGTTTTTGTCTTTAACGCCAACAACCATACCAAAGTCGCATCTCATACCGGTAACAATGGCAAATTCGCCTTCTTTACCTTTGTTCCAGCCATAGCATCCAACAAATGAAAAATCAAATTTTTCTTCAGTATCCTTACGGTCTGTAAATCTTGTAAGATATGTTCCGTTTGTACCAAAGTTAGATATAAAATATCCTTCATCGCCTTCCTTTGCATTAAAATGGTCATACAAAAAGTCGATGTAGCTTACATCCTCGCCAACTTCGTCTTTTGGAATGTATGCAACTAAAATTTTGTTTCTTTCTTTTGTTTTTACATCAAATATTTTTTCAGTATTGTTATCATAAATAAATCTTGCTTTCATAAAACAATCACCTCATTTGTTATTTTATATGTTGATTTTATCATAAGTTTATTGTATAATATATGTCAAATCCAAATGATAATTTGTCAAAAATAAACTTTATGGAGTAGTTTTTATGAATTATGATATTTTGTCAAATCAAATAAATCCGTATGTGCGTTTTGCAGGCTTTAGAGAGCAGAGTGTAAACGATTATAATACTTTTGTTTATGCAAAAGACTGCCGTATGTTTTATTTTACCGATGGCTTTTGCACTCTTTATGCGGGCGATGAGGTGTTTGATATTAAAAAAAACGACCTTGTAATTGTGCCTTCGTTAATTCCTTATTTTGCCGATTATTCAAAAAAAGATGCACACACTTCTTTATACAATATAAATTTTGATTATCTTTCGTGTGACAAAAGTATTGAAAGAGCTATAAGTGTTTCTACCCAAAAAACAACAAAAACACATCAGAAGGTGCATATAACCGATTTTCCGTTCCTTGATTTTCCTTTTAAAACAAATATTGAAGGACTTTTGCCGTATTTTGAAAAAATGGCTGAGCTTTACAGTAAAAAAAGCTTTTATTTTAAAAGTGAAATGAATTCTTATTTTTCACTTGTTTTATCGCAGGTTTTCAAGCATATTTTAAACGAGAAATCGCAAAACAACATATCAAAGGTTTTGGATTATATTCATTCTAATTATAAAGAAACATTGACAAATAAAGAAATTGGTAAAAAATTTGGTTATCACCCAAACTATTTAAACAAAATGTTTGTAACTTATACAGGCTCTTCGCTTCATAAATACCTTATAAATTACCGTATAGAAAAAGCACAGCTTTTTTTGAGCACAACAAATCTTTCTGTAACCGAAATCGCCGAAAAAACAGGCTGGAGGAATCTTGCACAGTTTTCAAAGGCATTTAAAAACATAACGGGTATATCACCCAAAAACTTTAAAATTATATAAAGGATTTTTAAAATATGAAAACAAAAGATTTAATTCGTATATCGCTTTTTTGTGCGCTTATAAGTATTTTTTCGCAAATTTCAATACCTGTTTTAATGGTTCCTTTAACCCTCCAGACTTTTATTATAGCATTGCAAGGCTACATACTCGGTATGAAAAATTCTCTTAAAACTATGCTTGTTTATGTGCTTTTGGGAATTTTGGGGATACCTGTTTTTGCAAATTTCAAATGCGGTATATCTGCACTTTTATCACCTACAGGTGGGTATATTTTAGCATTTTTTCTTGTGTGTATTTTTTGCTCGCTCAATACAAAGCACAAAATTTTATATGGAATACTTGGCGTTTTTCTTCTTAATGTTTTTGGGATAATTTATTTTAGCCTTGTTTCAAAGGTTTTTGATATTGCAACTCTTTTTTCTATGGCAGGTGTATTTATTATAAAAGATATAATTTCTGTAACGGGGGCATATTTAATTTCAAAACCCATTAAAAAGGCGCTTAATCTTACGGTGTAACATCAAGTATGTAATCTTCAATACTTCCCGGAATTTCGTTTATTCCTGTGTAAGTCTCGGGCACTTCGCCCACAATTACGGTATGACCTACAAGAAACGATGTTCTTACGGTTGCACCTGTTTTTACAGCGGGCATAACTGCCATTACATTTGTTTCTATATCAAGATAAATTTCGTGAAGGGTCTGGTTTATACTAAGGCCCTTAAAATCATCCCTGAAATTTATTTCTACTTCTGAATTGGGCACGATTTTAAAAGGTATTTTTGGTCCCATTCCCGACATAAATTCGTTGTTAAAAAAGTTTCCTAAAGGAATTTTTATTTTTGTGTTGTCAATGTTTGATATATCTTCTAAAATGCTTAAAGTAAGCTCGCTTTTTATTTTATTTATCTTTGGAAAATTAATCGAAACACTGCTTACACGGTTGTTGTTATCCTTTGATATTACAATAAGGTCGCTGTAATTTATTCCGTTTTGTGAAAATTTATCGCTTACCGATTTATTAATTATTTTTGTGGCAATATATTTCAAATTTGAGTTTGCAACCGATAAAACAACAGGTCGTATATGTACCAAAAATGCCGTAGATAATAAAAAAATCAAAAGTAAAAAAATATAAGGAGTAATTCTTCTTTTTTGTTTAAACATTCTTCTCATAAATATTTCACCCCTATTTTATTGTATGAAATTTTTCTGTTGTTGTTACCGCATAATTTTTATTTGAATTATCATAATAAAATAAGGTGATAATATGGAAAAAAGAAGCAAATTTATGTTTTATATGTTTGTTGTAGTTTTTTTGCTGTTGCTTTTTGTAATTTTGAAAATAATTATTTTTGATAAAGCATCTTTTATGAGTGCGGCAACAAATCAGCATCTTCAAAAAGATAGTGTCAAGCTTTTCAGGGGAATGATTTATGACAAAAACCTTATACCGCTTGTTGATTCAAGAGGATATGTTTTAAAATATAAAAATGAAGTTAAGTATTCTATAACAAAAAGATATGATGAAAAAAGCCGTGCAAAGCATATTATAGGCTATGTAAATGCCGAAAACAAAGGCGTTTCGGGAATTGAAAAAATGTATAACAACCTTCTTGAAACAACAGGAAACTTTGAAATTTGCAATATAAACAATGTGCATAATTTAAGTGTAGCGTCGCTTCCTAAAACACTGAAAGAAAATGATTATTTGTCAAACGGAATAAAGCTTACTCTTGATTACCATATTCAGAAAATTACTGAGGATATATTTGATAAAAACAACGCTGAAGGTGCGGCGGTTGTGCTTGATGTGGAAACATTTGATATTCTTTGTATGGTTTCAAAGCCCGATTTTGACCAGTCAAATATTGAAAAACATATAAATTCAGATGGCTCTGAGCTTGTGAATAGGGCGCTTAGTGCGTATAATGCGGGCAGTATTTTTAAAATTATAACAAGTGCGGCTGCAATAGAAAATAATATTGCACAGTATGATGATTTGTTTTTTTGTCCGGGATTAAGAAAAATAGATGGTCATATTTTCAATTGTAACAACAAAGAGGGACATAAATTTATTACATTTGGTGATGCCTTTGCTGCATCGTGCAATGTTTGTTTTTATGACCTTGGAGTGATTTTAACAAATGAAAAGCTTTATGATATGGCAAAAAAGTTTTCACTCGGCAAAAAAATTCTTGATTTTGAAGGTGAGGCAGAAGGTTCAATAGAAATGGGCGCTTTTGATGCCGATATGGCAAATACGGGCATTGGACAGGGAAAAATTTTAATAACACCGCTTCAGGCGGCAAAAATGGCTGCAATAATCGCAACGGGCGGATTTGAAAAAAATATAAATCTTGTTTCGCACATTGTGGATAAAATGGGCAACGAAGTAAGAAGTATGCGCTATGACGACGAAAAAAAGGTTATAAGCACCTTTTGTGCTGATCAGATAAAAAAGATGATGAAAAATACAGTTGATTACGGAACAGGCAGTGCGGCATACGATGAAAATTTAAATATCTGCGGAAAAACAGGCAGTGCTGAAACAGGATGGGAGAAAAACGGTTCTTTAATGGTTCATGGGTGGTTTGTGGGATTTTTTCCTTATGAAAATCCAAAATATGCTATGTCAATTTTTCTTGAGAACGGACAAAGCGGCAAAAAAGCTGCAAAAATTTTTCTGGAAATTGCAAAAGAAATTGAAAGATATAAATTATAAAAAAGATATCATTTTAACCTTTTAGTTGCATAATTTGTGATAAAGTGTTATAATTATCATAAACTTGAGTAACTTGGAGGGATGATTTTGGGTTTACCTACTATATGGGGCGGTGGTTCAACATTTGCATATTCAGCTTTGGACGGTGAAAATTTAAACGAAAAAGCACTTTATGCACATCTTTTGTCCGACAGACTTGGAATAAGCTTTGACACCCCTTTTAAAGCAGTTATGTATGTAGCTTTAAAGGATGCGGCAGATATAATTTTTGAAGTTGTTGCATCTGATATTATAAAAGCAAATATTGTTGATAAAGATTCGAGTATAAACTCGGTTGAAATAATTTTTATAAAGCACAATGTTATACTTGTAAAGCATTTGAATAAACATATTTTAAAGTTTTGCTTTGAGGATGAATATGATAAAAAAACAGACGGAAATTTAGTTTCGTATACATCTAAAAACGGAACTTTTGCGATATATTCCGAGGATAATGGAGAATATGTAATTTCATCTGTTGCTTATGGTGATGATGCCGAAAAAGATGCAAAGGTAAGCTTTACAGAAGAAATAAACAAAGAAATATCCGAAAAGCTTGATTTTTTTGCAAAGCTACCTATTATGGATAACATACCAAAAAACATTTCAAATCTTGCAAGTAAGTGCTTTTCGGTTTTAAAATCACATATTGTTTCAAAAAAAGGCTCTGATACAAAGATGTTATCAGAAAGAGTATGCCATAAAAGAAGCTACGCAAAAGATAATGTTTTATCTTCAATGGCTTTAAAATATATTTCACCCGATGTTGCAAAAGAAACACTTTTTTCTGTTCTTGATACAATGAATGATGACGGTTCAATACCGCTTTTTACTGATGATGAAAAAAAGAGTGATTTGTGTACCGTACCGTGTATTTCGTGGGCATTTTTAAAGCTTTTTGAATATACAAACGATATATCCTGTCTTTCAGAAAGCTTTGACAGACTCAAAAAACATATTCTTTATTATATAGAAACATCCGATGGTGAGAAAAAATCTCTTTTTGAGTGGAAGATAAAAATTTCGGATATGTCATCAAAATGTGAAGAAAGCTCAATGGATAATTCGCCTCGTTTTGACAACACAACAAAGGCATACTCGGTAGATATTGCCTGCTTTATTGCAAATGAGGCAAAAAGCATTTCAAAAATTGCCGAAATACTTAATAAATCGGGTGAACATCTTTACTGGAGTGTTATTTACGACAGAATAAAAGAAGCAATTAACAAGCATTTGTATGATGATGAAGATAAATTCTATTATGACAAAGACGCAAGCACAAATGAATTTATAAAGGTAAAAACCTCGTCTGCATTTTTGCCTCTTTTTGCGGGAATTTGCGATAAAAGACAGGCAGAAGATATTGTTGAAAAGCATTTGTTTAATAAAGAAGAATTTTTTACTCCGTTTATGCTTCCTTCAACAGCACTGAATGAAGAAACATTTGAAACTGACATGTGGCGTGGATGCGTGTTTGCGCATATAAATTATTTTGTTTCGCTTGGACTTTTGGATTACGGATATAAGAAAGAAGCACAAAAAATTATAAACGATACAGTTATGAATATTTTAAACTTTTATGAAAATGACGGTGTGGTTTATGAATATTATGACCCGTTAAGAAAAACATCTCCATCAAGACTAAAAAGAAAAGGGGAGAGCATTTTTGCATATCTTCCCGATGTAAAGCTTTCGCCAATGAAAGATTCTGAATTGTCGTGTACAGTTTGCGCACAAATGATTGTGTCAAATATAAAACAAAATAACGAATAAATTTTTTAATTCTAAAAGGCTTAATACCTTTAAACAAGGTATTAAGCCTTTTTGTTATGCGTTTTTATTTATCGGAATACATACTTCTGTATTCTGATGGCGTAACGCCTGTGTATTTTTTGAAAATTCTCATAAAGCTTATCTGGTTGTCGTATCCTACCAAAGATGAAATGTCGTTTACTTTATGCTGGCTTGATGTAAGAAGTTCTTTTGCTTTTTCAATTCTTTTGTAAATAAGATATTCCATGAATCTTTTGCCGGTAGATGCCTTAAATACACGGCTTAAATGCGAGTCGCTTACTTCAAAAGCTTCTGCGGCAGCATTAAGACTTGTGTTGGGATTCATATAGTTTTTGTTAATATAATCTATAACCTGTGATACAAGAGTGTTTTGCGAGTAAGTTATGCTCTGGCTTTGCTTGAATGTATTTAATATATCCAAAAGAATTTTCTGCATATTTTCTATGGCAGTTTTAATGTCTGTGCATGAGTCTATAATCTGGTTTGAGTTTAAATACTTTCCGCTTATTGGTGAATGTGAATACAACTCAATGGGCTTTATATACTGATTTACAATAAGCATAATTGTTTGCAGTACAAATTGTTTACAAACATCAACTGAAATCTTTTCCGAGAGTATTTCTTCAAGAAGCTTGTCTGAATATTTTTTAAGATCTTCTTCTGCAAAATTTTTGAACTCTTTAACAATTGTATTTACCGTATCAGAGATGTTTTGTAAGTTCTCGTTTTCTTCGTAGCTTGTAAGATAGTTATCAATCATTAAAATTGAGTTATTCTGGTTGATTGTTTTGTACTTCATTGCACAAACAGCTTCGTTATAAGATTTGTGAAGCCCCGAAACCTCTTCATAAAAACGGCCTATGCTTGCACAGACGGTATAACCAAAATGCTTTTTTGAAAATTCTATTAAATCGTTTGCAATAGAAATTACATAAGATACATTTTCGGGCTCGGAGTTATTTTCAAAGCTTATAATTGCAAAAATACTGTGGTCGCCTACTGCTAAACTGCAACCCTTTGTTTCCTGATTTATAAGGTTTTCAAGCTTTTGATGAAGCATATTGAATACAAGTACAAATTCGTCGCTTTTGTATGACTTTGTTTCGTCAGTTGAGCTTACATCAAGCATAATAACAACAAAGTTTCTTGGATAAAGCGATATACTTGTTGTTTCAAGTGTGGATATAAATTTGTCGTAGTCGGTATCAAATCCCAGAAGCATATTCATAATAACATTCCAGCTAAGTGCTTTTGCACTCTTTTGATATTCCGACTGTAAAACCCTTTGCTCGTCTATAAGGTCTGAGAGCGTTTTTTCAAGGTCGTTTAATGTTCCAAAGTTATTTTTTGCCACATCGGATGAAGTATTTTTCATAACAGATGAAGCTACCGAATGAACGAATTTATCAACCGGCTTATACATTGTTTTAACAAGAAGATATGCAAGTGTTACCGATATTAAAAATATAAGCGCCGATAAAATGTAGATATGTATTTTCCCCCTGTTTATTTCGTTTGTAAAAAGAGAAACAGGTATTGAGCTTATATAACTCCAACTGGTATATCCTGAACGACTGCTGAACATTAATGATTTTTGACCAAGATATGTAGTCTCGTAAGGCTCAAGGGTTTGCTTTGTTGATAAAATATGAGGGGTAAATTCCTCTGATGAAATATTTGTGCCTATATACGCCTTATCGCTATGAGAAAGAATAATCCCTGATTGATTTACAACAAAAAAAGTACCGTTTTTGCTTTCCTTTCTGTATTTGCTTATTGCCTCATATAAAATTGTTTCGCTTACCTTCGCGATAATAACTCCCTTCTTATTATATAGGGGTTTTACAAGTGTTAGTGTTCCTGTTGAGTTTTTTGTGTCAATCCAACCATGCTTGTTATCGTAAAGAGCATTTTTTGCAAATTGAGATATACTCTCTGTAAGAGTTGAGCTGGTTGATGAATAATTTAAGGTGTCTTTTGTTATATCGGAATATAAAATAATGTCATTTATCATTCCGTTTTTGTTTATGGTATCTATAATTGTTTCCTTTGTATTGTATTTATCTAAAGGTGAAGGAGCTGGATTTAAGATGTAATTGTTGATATCTCTGTTTTTTGCGAGCTCTGAAATATATGTATCAATGTTTTTAAGCTGAGAATCAACATTTTGCATTGTCTGGTCAAGTATGGTTTTGTTTGCGATGTTCATTTCATTATATAATATATCGGTTACAGTATTAAAGCTTATAGCACTTACAACCAGAATAACTATTAAAAACAATATTGAATTTGTAATTGTGGTTTGCCAGAAAAGTCTGCTTACATTATTGCTATGCATTTTTCCCATCCTTTATATTTTAGATGATTTTTAAATTATGTTCATTATATCACAACATTTTGGATTTGTAAATTAAATATATTTGATTTACAAACAGGATAAATAATTAGTGATTTACCCTGTATTTACTTATCTGACAAAAAAAGTAAGTGTAAATCAAAAATGATTAACACACAAATCAAAAAAGGCTTTTGTTAGCAAATATTTCAAGTTGAAAAATAAGGTTTTGCAGTGATAAGATTAACTTGTAAGAAATGCAATGAAAGGAAGTGCACTAAAAAATTATGAAAAGCAAAGGCAATTTGAAAAAAACATCTTTGGCAGAGCCTGTTAATCAAAAAGGATATGTGGCAAAATGCATAAAGAGAGATATATTGCTTTATGTGTTTTTGCTTCCTGCGGTTATCTATCTTATTATTTTTAAATATGCACCTATGGTTGGTATGGTAATCGGGTTTAAAGATTACTCAATCGGAAAGGGTATCTGGGGAAGTGAATGGGTAGGATTTGACAATTTTATCCGTTTGTTTAAAACCCCCAACTTTTTCACGATATTAAGAAATACAATCGGACTTAATATTTTAAATCTGGCATTTGGATTCCCTGCACCTATCATTTTGAGTATTTTGATTAACGAGATAAATAATAAGTTCTATAAACGAACAGTGCAGACGGTTTTATATATACCTCACTTTGTATCATGGGTTATTCTTGGCGGTATAATAATTCAGCTTACCTCTTTGAATGGTCCTATAAGCATGGGACTTAGCAAGCTTTTTGGTATAGAACCTATTTCGTTTATTACAAACCAGACTTCATGGGTTGTAATTTATATACTTTCGGGAATATGGCAAAGTGCAGGATGGGGAACAATTATTTATCTTGCAGCCATAACAAATGTTGACTCGCAGCTTTATGAGGCGGCAAAAATAGACGGTGCAAATAAATTCCAGCAGATTATGAATGTAACACTTCCTTGTATTATGGGTACTATTGTTACAATGCTTATTTTAAGAATGGGCAGCATGCTTTCGGTTGGTTTTGAACAAATCTATATGCTTCAAAACAGTGCAGTATTTGATGTATCTGACGTTATAAGCACATATGAATACAGAGTTGGTCTTGAACAAAGACAATACAGTTTAACGACTGCACTTGGTTTCTTTAAAGGTGTGGTAGGACTTATACTTGTATTCGGTACTAATGCAATTGCTAAAAAACTTGGCGAAGGAGGTTTGTGGTAATATGCAAAAAAGAATAAGCAGGGGCGAAATGGTATTTAACGTTATAAACTACATATATCTTGCTTTGTGCGTAATGGTCACATTGCTTCCGTTTGCAACAATTATTGCTAAATCGTTCAGTGATACTGTGGCGATTGAGTCGGGTGAGGTTTTTTTGTGGCCGGTTGATTTTAACATTCAGGCATATAAAAACTTAATTACAGATGGTCAGCTTCTTCGTTCAATGAAAAATACAGTAATAATTACCATTATAGGTACATGCCTTAATATGATTTTTACAACAACAGCAGCGTATGCGTTGTCTAAAAAAAGACTTCTTGGCGGAAAGCTTATTATGAAGCTTATGACATTTACAATGATTTTCAGCGGTGGAACAATCCCTCACTTTATTGTTGTAAAAAGTCTTGGCCTTATGAATACATACGGAGCTTTATGGCTTCCGGGTCTTATAACAGTATATAACCTTATTGTTATGAAAACTTTCTTCGAGCAGCTTCCTGAAAGTTTGGAAGAAGCAGCAAGAATAGACGGTGCAAACGACCTTTTGATATTTTTCAAAATTGTTTTACCGCTATCGCTTGCAACAATTGCAACAATTACACTATTCTATGCGGTAGCATGGTGGAATGAATGAATGACCTTATTCAAAAGGCAACCGACGAATATGAAAAAGTAGAAATTGAAATTCCTCAGAACTATCAGAACCTGAATAATCAAAAAGATGCACATTTTAATGTGT
>SVJU01000047.1 GCA_015068825.1 Oscillospiraceae bacterium
TATATTGCAACATTGGTATAATACATTTATTATCGAAAGGATTGAACATTTGTTATGAATTCCAGCTATGAATTAAATGTTGCGGGTTTAAAAAGACAATTGCCGCTTTTTAAGGTTGCAGATGATTTATACATCGCCGCATTTATTATGTTTGGTGATGTTGAGTTGACTATAGCTTGTGCAAGAGAACTTTTAAAAATCGCACCTGAACATGATATAATGATTACCGCTGAGGCAAAAAGCATTCCGCTTATTTATGAAATGGCAAAGCAATCAGATGCTAAGAATTATGTCATTGCAAGAAAAGGACCTAAGGTGTATATGGAAAATGTTATATATACCGATGTTAATTCAATTACAACCGAAAACAAACAAGTTTTGTGTATCGGTCAGAGTGAAATTGATGCATTAAAAGGCAAAAGAGTCCTCATTGTTGATGATGTAATAAGTACCGGTGAATCTTTGGAAGCTCTTGTTAATCTTGTTGAAAAAGCAGGCGGAAATATAGTAGGAAAGGTTGCTGTTTTAGCAGAAGGTGATGCAATATCAAGGCATGATATTTCTTGTCTTGCTCCACTTCCGCTATTTGATTCGAATGGCAATCAAAAATAAGTTTTAAAGGCGATATTTTAAAATATCGCCTTTTTATTCATTTTTAATGTATAAATATAAATTTATACTGTATAATCACTTGACTTTTCTTTTTTTAGGTACTATAATTTAACAATGTAGTTTTATTTTTTATAAAAAGGAGATTTTATTATGAAAAAAATTATTAGTTTAATCATGGTAGTTGCGATTATGCTTTGTATGTTCGTAGGTTGCGGCAAAACAGAACAGGACAATGTTATCACAATGGCAACAAGTGCCGATTTTGAACCTTACGAATATTATGAAAATGATAAAATCGTAGGTATCGATATCGATATTATGAATGCAGTTTGTGAAAAAATCGGTATGCAGCTTCAGCCTGAAGATATGAGCTTCGACTCAGTTATCGGCGCTGCACAAACAGGTAAAGCTGACATCGCTATGAGCGGTATCACAATTACTGAAGACAGAAAGAATATGGTTGACTTTACAATTCCTTATACATCAACTACACAGTCAATCATCGTAGCACATGGTAGCGCAATTACTGTAAAGGCTGACCTTAAAGACAAAAAAATCGGTGTTCAGATCAACACAACTGGTGATACACAGGTTACAGAAGAATTTGGCGATGCAGCTGTAGATCGTTATCAGAACGGTGCACTTGCTGTAGAAAGCCTTAAAAACGGCAAAGTTGACTGCGTTGTTATTGACGGCGAAGTTGCAAAAGCTTTGGTAGATGCAAACGAAGGCCTTGAAATTATTGCTGATGCATACTCTATTGAAGAATATGCAATCGCTCTTCAAAAAGGCAACACAGAGCTTCTTAACAAAATCAACGGTGCACTTGAAGAACTTTTGGCAGATGGCACAATTGATGAAATAATCGCTAAATATATCACAGAATAATATTAAGAATTATTAAGCTTATAAAAGAGGTAGGTATCTATCTACCTCTTTTTATCTTGTAGGAATTGTTATAATTTATATTTTAATGCTGAAAGGAATTTACGGATATGTCGTTTAAGGAAAGATTTTTTCTTAATTTCATAAAAGATGAACGCTGGCATTATCTTACAGATGGTCTGTGGGTAACACTTCAGGTTACATTTTTTGCAGTACTCATTGGTATTGCAATCGGTGTTATAGTTGCCGCCATCCGTTCAACTCATGATAAGCTGATTGATAAAACAAGGTCACCTTTTGCCAAATTAATCCTTAAGTTTTTCAATACAATTGCCAATGTTTACCTGACAGTAATAAGAGGTACGCCTGTTACTGTTCAGCTTATGATTGCATATTATGTAATCTTTGTAACTTCAAACAATAAGGTTTTGGTAGCAGTGCTTGCCTTTGGTATTAACTCGGGTGCATATGTTGCTGAAATTGTGCGCTCAGGTATTATGAGTATTGACGAGGGGCAGACCGAAGCTGGCAGAACCCTTGGTTTAAACTATGTACAGACAATGTTTTATATTGTTCTTCCGCAGGCGTTTAAAAATGTACTACCTGCACTTGCAAACGAATTTATCGTACTTCTTAAAGAAACCTCGGTAAGTGGTTATGTTGCACTTCAGGACCTTACGCGTGGCGGCGATATAATCCGTGGCAGAACCTATGATGCATTTTTCCCTTTGCTTGCCGTAGCAGCTATTTATCTTGTTATGGTAATAGGCTTTACCAAGATTGTATCCCTCATTGAAAGGAGGCTGCGCAAGAGTGAACGCTGATGTTATTATAAAAACTGAAAATCTTTGCAAATTTTACAGAGGCGGAGATATAAAAGCATTAAATAATGTAAACGCTGAAATTAAAAAGGGTGAGGTTGTAGTTGTTATAGGACCTTCTGGTTCGGGCAAATCTACATTTTTACGTTCGCTTAACCTGCTTGAAATTCCGTCAGCAGGAAAAATTTTGTTTGACGGGGTGGACATTACCGATAAAAAGGTTAATATTAATGTACACCGTCAGAAAATGGGAATGGTTTTCCAGCAGTTTAATCTGTTCCCACATATGACAATACTTAAAAACCTTACTCTTGCACCTATGAAGCTGCTTAAAAAGACAAAAGCAGAAGCAGAGGAGCAGGCAATGAAACTTTTAGATAGAGTAGGGCTTAAAGATAGAGCAGATGCATATCCATCACAGCTTTCAGGTGGTCAAAAGCAAAGAGTTGCAATTGTTCGTGCTCTTTGTATGAATCCTGATGTTATGCTTTTTGACGAACCAACAAGTGCTCTTGACCCTGAAATGGTTGGCGAAGTTTTAGATGTTATGAAATCGCTTGCAGATGCAGGTATGACGATGGTTGTTGTAACGCACGAAATGAATTTTGCCAAAGAAGTTGGTACAAGAGTAATATTTATGGATGATGGAATGATTGTAGAAGAGGGAACACCAAGCGATATTTTTGATAATCCTCAAAACGAAAGAACAAAAACTTTTTTGGAAAAAGTTCTGTAGAATAAAAAAACGCCTTCATAAGAAGGCGTTTTTTTATTACTTAATTATAACGATTTCTTTTACCTCATCTTTGTAAACTCTTACAAATACTCTTTCTGGGTCTAAATCGTCAAATTTCTGAATGTCACCTGCATCACCTACAGTAACATTTTTATTGTTTGCTTTTGTATTCACATAGTAAATATCTGCATTACCAATTGCAAAGTTCATAACTTCACCATCGTTAACCTGAAGGTTAAATGAACCAGTAAATTTCTTTGTTACTTTACCATAGTAAGTCTGCAAATCATCTGATACTGTATTTGTTGATTCAGTTTCTTTATTTGATATATCAAACAATAGTGTTATTTTTTCAATTTCACCCTTAACGTTTGTTTTATACTGGATGATGTCACCCTGTTCAAGACTAACTGTTTTACCATCTTTCTGTTTTACAAGAACACCCGATTCGCTTGTAGATATTGTTATTTCTTTACCATTTTGAACTGCATAAAGTTTTTCAATATCCAAACCATCACTGTTTTGTGTTTTTGTAATTTTATCAACAACTGCAATTGATGAAGATTCATCAGCTTCACCTGTTGAATTTGTTACAATAATAACACTTGCACTCAAATCCTCTTTCATATCATATACAGCCACATCATACTCATCGTCATTTACAAAGAATTTTTTATCTCTGATTGAGTAGTCATTTGTGTCATCTTTACCCTGAGGAATATCAAATACAATTGTTTCATCAGTAACCGTTACAGAACCTGAACTTGAAACGAGTTTACCTGATGCACTTTTATAAACTGCACCTGA
Source organism: Oscillospiraceae bacterium (assembly GCA_015068825.1). GTDB lineage: Bacteria > Bacillota > Clostridia > UMGS1810 > UMGS1810 > Qingrenia. The sequence continues at coordinate 3,862 of SVJU01000047.1, forward strand.
AAGAGTAAGATTTTTAGAGAAGATATCCTCATCTATACCGCCATCAAGATTTTTTGCAGTTGTAACTTTGGAAATAAAGCCGTCTGAATTTAGTTCGTAAGTGATAAGCTTTGGATTAGAACCAATTTCTTTAAGTGCTTCATCAGCTGATAAACCAGACTTATTGTTTACTTTTATTTTTGTTGCAGTTTTTAAAAGTTTTGTTTCACCATCTTTTGTAAACAATTCAAGTTCTAGCACTTTATTTATGCCAGCAGCCTTTTCTATATTGTTAAGATAAGCATAATTTGTGCTCACTCTGCTCTCGGCATCAACAGCAGCGATTTTACCTTGTACATCAAGATAGAATGTTCCTTCATCATTAAGATTAATTGTGTTAGGGTAGTTACTTGCTACTTTGTAACCTTCGCCACCAATATAAACCTTTTCATCATCTTTTTCTTCTACAATGCCTGATACTTTTTCATTCGACACTTCAATGTGGAAAAATGCACCATCTTTAGACTGGGTAACAGTTAGTATATCCCATTCTTCAAGATCAGCTACTTCGATAAATTCGCTGCCTTTTTCAATTGTAAAGGATATATTTGTATCTTCAGGATCTAAAACAAGAGTTTTCTGACCATATTTATCAACAATTTTGTGTGTAGAAGAAATTGCTTCTTCAACAACATAATTTAATGTTTCATTAACAAAAACGATGTCGTAATCACCATTTGTGTTACTGTCAAGTAATGTTATTGTACCAGAAGATATAGCTTTAAAATCTTCAAAAGTTCCGGCTTTGCCGTTGTACATGATTTTTGCATCTAAAGCAATTGTAGCTTTTTTAGCTGTCTTATCTGTGTCTTTATTTACCCAGTATCTTAGGGCTTTTGAGCTTTCAGTATTAATTACTTCTTCGATGTCATCTGAGTCAACTGTAATTGACTCGTTATTGCCTTCAACGGGGATCGCAAGAAGAAGAGTCTTTTCACTTGTTTTACTATCTTTTTCTATATAAGCATCAACATTAAAACCTAAAATTTCTCTTACATCCGCTTTGCCAATGTTATAAATTTTTTCACCAATCTGAATTTGAGAGTCTTTTAAATTACTGTCGCCGTTAATGCTTGATGCACCAACTGCCATAACCTGAGCAGTAATTTTTTCAACTTTTAAGTTATCGTATAATAGAGTTTTGTCAACTACTTCATAGTTAACATCATTGCCGAATCCAACTTGTTCCATAAGATTAATTGTAAGAGCGTTGAAAACAAGCTGTGCAACTTTGCCTCTTGTTATACCTTCGTTACCACTTCCAGGAACTTTATTTGTAAGACCAATGTTAGATGCTGTTACAAGATATCCAGTAGGATATCCACCTTTTGAAAGTGCCATAGGTTCATAACCTAATGCTCTTACCATAATTGTAATCATCTCAGCATAAGAAATTTCATCATTTGGTCTGAAATTTCCTAAATCATCACCAATAACAAGCCCCTGGTCAGTCGCTACATTAATATAACCGTTTGCCCAGTGATTTGCAGGCATATCAGGATATTTTGTTTTTCCTGATGAAACAGAGGCTATATCCTGAAGTCCAAGTGCAGAAATAGCAACTCTTGCAGCTTCTGAACGTATTATTGTATCATCAGGTCTGAATGAACCTGTATCTTTATCGCCAACCATAATGTCTAAAACACCCAATACCTGAGCAGCTTCTTCGTAGTCGGTTCCAATTACATCGTTAGGAATTGCAGCAAATGCAGTCGTCATCATAGCAACAATCATCACAAGTGATATAGCACCCGAAATGAGTCGTTTAAACTTAAACATTTATTACTTCCTCCTTATATTTTTGGCCATTCGCCATTATCTTTAAAGTAAACATAGCCGTTGTTTCTCCGCCAAAAAAACTTAGTTATGTCAACCTTATGTCTATATATTATCGCATATCCAAATGTATATCAAGCATCAAAATATGGATTTAAAAACATAATTTTACAAAATAAGAATAATAATATTTTTTATATAATATTTTATTGAAATTATTATTAATTAAGTGTATAATAGTATAGTAATTTTAAATAAAGAGGTATTTTAATGAATAATGTTATAAATCATTTTAAAACAATTACTCATCATAGGCATATAGTCATTTATCATGCTTTTAAATGTGGTATACTATTTCAGGGGCTTATGCATGATCTTTCAAAATATTCACCAACTGAATTTTGGGCAGGTGCTAAATATTATAAAGGAATAAAAAGTCCTAATGAAGGTGAAAGAGAAGCTTTAGGACATTCAAAAGCATGGATGCATCATAAAGGAAGAAATAAACATCATTTTGAATATTGGACTGATTATAACCTTATAACTAAAGAAATGTCGCCAGTTGAAATGCCAGTTAAATATGTTGTGGAAATGTTTTGTGACAGAGTTGCTGCAAGTAAAGTTTATCAGGGAAAAGACTATTCTTCTTCACATCCAATTGAGTATTTTATGCGTGGTAAAGCAAGAAGAAAAATTCATCCCATTACATCTGACCTTTTAGAAACTATGCTCAAGATTTTGGATGAAAAAGGTGAGAAGGAAGCTTTTAAATTTGCAAAAAATCTTATCAAAGAAGAAAAACACAAAAATTAATATTTTTTATAAAAAAACACT
>SVJU01000016.1 GCA_015068825.1 Oscillospiraceae bacterium
AGGGTCTATAAAGCATTTAAACGGTTTTGATTCTCTCGCAAGATTTTCAAGGTCTAAAAATGATAGCTCGTTTCCTTGTTTAATCCAGCTTCTTCTTGATTCCTGAATAAGCCATAAGCCCATAATGTTTGTTAAATATCTTATTTTATTTCCGCAACCGCCTTCATTTGTGTAAGAAGATTTGTAGCCTTCATCACAAATAATGGGAGTATCAAGCTCTGTACCAAAGAGCGACCATGTTCCACAGCTTATGTAAACAAAATCTTTATCTTCACAAGGAACAGAAACAACTGCCGATGCGGTATCGTGCGAACCAACTGCAACAACCTTTGCTTTATTTACTTTTAGCTCTTCGCATACATCGTCCGAAAGTTCTCCAACAGTTTCACCAGGCATAATAATATCGCAAAGTATATCTGTTTTAATTCCAAGTTCTTCTAAAAGCTTAGTGTCATATTCTTTTGTATATGGGTTAAGCATTTGTGATGTTGATGCTATTGTATATTCATTTTTAGCAACACCCGTTAAAAAGAAGTTTAATAAATCGGGTATAAATAAAAAGGTTTTTGCATTGTCTAAAAGATGTTTTCGGTGCTTTGCCATATAAAAAAGCTGATAAAGTGTGTTAAAGTTTATTATCTGAATACCTGTTCTTTTGTATATTTCTTCTGAACTTAGTATTTCAAATGCTTCTTTTGCACCAATATCGTTTCTTTCGTCACGATAGTGAACAGGATTTGAAATAAGTTCGTCATTTTCGTCTAAAATACCAAAATCAACACCCCATGTATCAATTCCGATAAGGTCAAAGCCACCATCGTTATTTGCTTTTACAATAGCCTGCTTTATTTCATCCAAAAGGTGAAGAACATCCCACATAAAAGCTTTTCCAACCCAAACGCCGTTGTTTGGAAAACGGTGAATTTCTTTTAAATTTATTTTTCCGTTATCAAGCGAAGCAATAATACCTCTTCCGCTTGATGCACCAAGGTCGATTGCAAGAATTTTTTTCATTGTAAAATCTCCTTAAAATCAAGTAGTATAAAGTTAAGATAATTATATAATAAAACTCAGCATTTTGTCAATCAATATTGACGGTATAATTTGGTTGTGATATTATGAATTTAAATTAAGTTTTATCAAAAAAGCAACCGAAAAGGAGAAAATATTATGGCTAAAATTATTGGAGCTTCATTACCTGATATGCCCTGGCAGGATAAACCGAAAGATTGTCAGGACCCAATGTAGAGATATGAACAAAATCCTATTGTCACTCGTCACAATTTAAAGGGAGCAAGATCAATATTCAATAGTGCTGTTGTTCCGTTTGAAGACGGATATATCGGTGTTTTCAGAGTTGATGATTTAAGCCTTATTCCAGGTCTGCATGTAGGAAGAAGTAAAGATGGTATTAACTGGGAAATTGAGCCTGAACTTATAAGTTTCATTGCTGAAGATGAAGAAATTTCTAAATTTTCTTATGGCTTTGACCCTCGTGTATGTTTCATTGAAGACAGATATTATCTTACATGGTGTAATGTTATAAACGGCGAAGGAAGTACAGTAGGTGCGGCATATACCTTTGATTTTAAAACCTTTTATTAGCTTCCTAATGTTTTTCCTTTATACAATAGAAATGCTGTGTTATTCCCTAAAAAAATTGACGGAAAATTTGCTCTTTTAAACCGTCCTACATCAAGAGGACATTGTGTAGGCGGAAATATATATTATTCTGAAAGTTATGATATGGAATACTGGGGACATCATCGTATGGTTATTGCGACTACAATGGGCTGGCAGGGAACAAAAATCGGTGCAGGCCCTATTCCTATTGAAACCGATGAAGGCTGGTTAATGCTTTATCATGGTGTAACACAAATGGCATCGGGAATGATATATTCAATCGGTGGAGCAATTTTAGATAAAGAAAAACCGTGGAAGGCATTATACAGAACAAAAAATATGATTATGGGACCGGAAGCTACGTATGAACGCTCGGGAGATTGTGACAATGTAGTATTCCCATGTGCAGCTTTAGCAGACAGTGATACCGGAAGAATTGCTATATATTATGGTGCTGCCGATACTGTTTTAGGTCTTGCTTTTTGTGAAGTAAATGAAATAATCGACTTTATTAAGAAAAACAGCTATTAAAATATAAGGTAAAAAAGAGTGCATATCATTTATATATGCACTCTTTTAATTTGTTTTAAACTATTGATATTGCAGGAAATTTGTTGTATAATATTTAGGTTAAATATTATATCTTTATATATAACTTAATTAGTTTTGCTATATTCTGGAGTGAATTTTACCAATGAAAAAACGCGGATTATTATACATAATACTTGCGAGCATTATGTGGGGCACATCGGGGATTTTTGTGCATTATATCGCACCAAGCGGAATAACATCCTCGCAGATGACATTTATACGAAGCATTGTTCCTCTTTTGTTTATTGGAATTTATATGCTTTTAAAAGATAAAAAAATGTTTAAAACAAACTTAAAAGAGTTGATTTTCTTTTTTATAAGCGGAGCATCTTTTTTTGGTACAGCAACCTTTTATTTTTATTCAATGCTCCTTACATCAATTTCTACGGCAGTGGTTCTTATGTATACCGCACCTATATTTGTTATGATTTTTTCGGTATTGTTTCTGGGTGAAAAAATTAATAAACAAAAGCTTATTTCGGTTGCTGGTATGATTATTGGTTGCTGTTTTGTTTCGGGAATAATAGGCGGTATGAAGTTTAATATACTTGGAATTTTTGTGGGCTTTATGTCGGGAATTTCATACGCAGCTTATAATATAATGACAAAAATTGAAATGGAAAAAGGAATAAATCCTGTAAAAACTAATTTTTATGTTTTTGCATTTGCATCACTTATTTGCCTTTTAGTTGCAAATCCTGCAAAAATTTTGCAGTGTATGGAAGTTAATCCGTGTTTTATAATATCTCTTTTGATAGGAATGGGTATAGTTACTTCAATTCTTCCGTATTTTATTTACACTCTTGCACTGCGTGAAGTGCCGGCTGGCACCGCATCTTCGCTTGGTATTTTAGAACCTATGGCGGCAACGATTTTTAGTGTAATAATTTTTGGCGAAAAGCTTTCTTTGACGGCTTTATTAGGTATTGTGCTTATTTTAGGTTCTGCTTTTCTTATAAGCAGACAAAGTGAATAGATTATATAATTTTAAAAAATATGTTAAGAGGTAAGTATGAATTTGCAAAATTTACATACGCACACCACATTTTGTGATGGATTAGATACTCCTGAAGAATTAGTTAAAACTGCTCTTGAAAAAGGGTTTGATTCAATAGGATTTTCAGAACATTCATATATGTGGGCATCGGATTTTAGCATTAAAATTGGTGACAAAACAAAAGAATACAAAGAAGAGATAAACTTTCTTAAACAAAAATACAAAGGTGTAATTGATATATTTTTAGGGCTTGAGGTTGAAATGTATTCAAAGGTTGATTTAGAAGGGTTTGACTATCTTATAGGCTCTGTTCATTATCTTATGTGTGATGGTGATTGTGTAACCTTTGACAGAGACATAAATTCGGCTAAAAATATTATAAATAAATATTTTGGCGGCAGTGGAATTAAATTTGCCAAAGCATATTATCAAACTTTATCTTCGCTTTATAAGTACGGAAATTTTGATATTATAGGGCATTTTGATTTAATAACCAAGTATAAAGATATGGAAACTCTTTTTGATATTTCATCAAAAGAATATATTAATGCTGCAATAGAAGCTATGGAGGCTCTTAAAGGTAAAATTCCCGTTTTTGAGGTGAACACAGGTGCAATTGCAAGGGGATACAGAAAATCACCTTATCCATCTATGAAGATTATAAAAGAATTAAAACAACTTGGATTTGGTGTTGTCATAACATCTGATTGCCACGATAAAAAATTTTTTGACACAGGCTTTGATGATGCTGCACGATTATTAAAAGAATGTGGATATAAAGAAAAATGCATTTTAACTGAAAACGGCTTTAAAGAAGTAGCACTTTAAAAGGAGAAAAACAATGAATTATCTTACAATAGCTATAGTAACATTTTCTGTTCTTGGTGCATTGGACAGAATTTTTGGAAATAAATTCGGACTTGGAAAAGAGTTTGAAAAAGCATTTGGGCTTTTAAGCTCAATGGCTCTTAGTATGATTGGTATGATTGTTATATCACCTGCTATTGCAAACCTTATGAAGCCTGTATCAGACTTTTTTGTAAATGTACTTAATATAGATGCATCTATAATTCCTGCATCACTTTTTGCTAACGATATGGGCGGAGCACCGCTTGCAACCAAACTTGCAATAAATAAAGAAATCGGCGCTTATAATGCACTTGTTGTTTCGGCAATGATGGGTGTTACGGTATCTTTTACAATTCCGTTTGCACTCGGTGTAGTGCCTAAAGAAAAGCACGATGATTTGTTTTTGGGACTTTTGTGTGGTATAGTAACAATTCCGTTTGGATGTTTTGTTTCAGGTCTTATTTGTAAATTGAAAATTTCAGAGCTTATTATTGATCTTATACCGATTGTTATTTTTTCGGCAGTTATTGCTGTTGGACTTATTTGTGTACCAAATCTTTGCATAAAAATATTTAAAATTTTTGGTGTGTTTATAACTGCAGTAATAACAATTGGACTTGCACTTGGGATTATAAGATTTCTTACAGGATACGAGGTTATAAAAGGCCTTGCAACAATCGAAGAAGGTGCTGACGTTTGTGTTAATGCGGCAATTGTTCTGTCGGGTTCATTTCCTCTTGTGTATCTTTTTGCTAAGGTTTTAGCAAAACCACTTAAAGCAATCGGTGATAAAATTGGTTTAAACGAAATATCTGTAGCAAGCTTTATTTCAAGCTTGGTTTCAAGTTCAACTGCTTTTGGAGTAATGGATAAAATGAACAAAAAAGGTGTTGTAATGAATTCAGCATTTGCAGTATCGGGTGCGTTTGTTTTTGGTAGTCACCTTGCGTTTACCTTAGCTTATAATGGTGAATATGTGCTTCCTGTAATTGTTGGAAAGCTTGTTTCAGGAATATTTGCACTTATTCTCTCTTACATAATTTTTGATAAAATGAACAAACAAAAAGGAGATATAAAATGAAAAAAGTATTGTTTCACTATGGAAAAGAAAAAATAGGATATGACTTTGAAAACGAAAATCTTTTGGGTGTTTTAACATCATCTATTGATGAGTATGTTGCAAAAGATGGTGAGGTTGAGCTTGTAAAAAAAGCATTGGAAAACCCTGTAGGATCAGAAAAACTTCGTGACCTTGCAAAAGATAAGAAAAAAATTGTTATTATTGCAAGCGACCATACTCGTCCTGTACCAAGTAAGGTTATTATACCTTATATGCTCAATGAAATACGCTATTACAATAAAGAGGCAGAAGTAACCATTCTTATAGCAACAGGCTGTCACAGAGGTACTACAAAAGAAGAATTAATAAATAAATTCGGTGAAGACATTGTAAAAAATGAAAATATATATATTCACGATTGTGACGAAAGAGAAAAAATAGTAAATATTGGTACACTTCCTTCGGGTGGAGCGTGCGAAATCAATAAAATTGCATATGATGCAGACCTTCTTGTTGCAGAAGGTTTTATTGAGCCGCACTTTTTTGCAGGCTTTTCGGGCGGTAGAAAAAGCGTGCTTCCCGGAATTGCATCAAGAACAACAGTGCTTGCAAACCATTGCTCTGAATTTTTAGATAACGAAAATTCAAGAACGGGTATTTTATTAAATAACCCTATACATAACGATATGCTTTGGGCAGCAAAAACAGCAAAGCTTAAATTTGTTGTAAATGTTGTGTTAAATGCTGATAAAAAAGTTATATATGCAGTAGCAGGCGACATGGAAAAAGCACACGAAAAAGGAACTTCATTTTTATCAGAGCTTTGCGGAGCAAAAGCACTTATGGCAGATATTGTAATATCTACTAACGGAGGCTATCCGCTTGACCAGAATGTTTATCAGGCAGTAAAGGGTATGACAGCGGCAGAAGCAACAGTAAAAGAAGGCGGAGTAATTATTATGCTTGCCGCATCAAACGACGGCACAGGCGGCGACCATTTTTATCATCAGCTTGCAGATGAAGAAGATATTACAAAAACAATGAAAATTTTCAGAGAAAGAAAAAGAAGTGAAACCCTTCCTGATCAGTGGCAGTCTCATATACTTATAAGAATTTTAATGCGTTCAACTGTTATATATGTTTCCGAAATGGATGATGCTATAATAGAAAAAATGCATATGATACCGGCTCATTCGATTGATGAGGCAATAAAAAAAGCAAAAGAAATTCTTAACAAAGAAAATCCAACAATAACTGCAATTCCTGATGGTGTGTCGGTTGTTGTTAAAAAATAATTATAAGGCGGAGAGATGTAGTTGTTTGAGTTAGATACAAAATTAAAATATTTATTGGTTGGAATTATAACATTTGTTATGGTTTTTATTGGTGTTGTTGGCGGATTTTCTTTTAATAAACTAAAAAACAATAAAGATAATCTCCCTGAAAAGTTAAAAAGCGAAAGAAACCTTCTTGTTGTGCTTCTTGATGACAGAAAAACAAATGTGGAAGGTATGTATTTAATAAACATAAATCCAAAGGATGAAATTATATCATCTGTTGCAATTCCAAAGAGTATAGAAATTAATATAAATGACGAAATAAAGCCTTTTGAGAGGGCATATACCGAAAATAAAACCGATGATATAATTATAGCACTTGAGAAGAAAACAGGTATAAAAACAAATAATTATTTATGTGTTGACAAAATATTTGTTGAGAATTTTTATAAAAATATTGGTGATATAAAATGCTCTTTACCAATGAATGTTTCGTTTTTGGAATATTCATTTAATGCGGGCGAAAATGTACTTGATGCAACAAGCTTTGCCAACCTTTTTATGTATATTAAAGTTAATCTTTCGGGTGATAATGCAAAAAAGGCAGAACTTAATCTTGTAAAAAGTGCTTTTGAAACTCTTTGTGGAAATAAAGTATCTTTGGAAAAAACAGAAAAAATATTAAATCTTGTAAAAAACGCAAAGGGAAATATTGCAAGCTATGATTTTGAGGATTATGTAAAAATATTTGCATCAATAAAAACAAAAAATGTTCTATCAAAAGAAATAACAGGTAAATATGAATATAAAGAAGGCGAGATGTTTTATTTAACTGATAAAATATCAAAGGATAAATTTTTTAAATAACAAAAAAGGGCAGAAATTATTTTCCGCCCTTTAAAGTTTAAATGTTAAATTAAATAATTTACCTTAACAGCAGCAGTTGTCATCGTTTGAGAAAAGAAGCCATATGATTACTATTGCGCCTATAATTATCCAGATGTTATTTCCCGAAAAAATTCCACCACCAGAATGATGGTTGCAGCAAGGGTCACAGCATGGATCGCAATGGTCGTTTTTTGGCTCACAAACATTACAACAATCTATCATATTTATATACCTCCGAAATTATTGGCAGCAGGATGTGTTGTCATCACCGCAGTTAATGAATAACAAAAGAATAAGGATTAGGAACCATAAAAGTGTACTGCCGTTTTCACCGCAGCAGTTATTTGAAAAACCGAACATCAGCTTAACCTCCTTTAAATAAATTTTTGATGTTTTTTAATTATTCACAGCATCCAAAAAGTAGTAAGAACACCAAAATAAAGAACAATATACCATCGTTGCCATTAAAAAGATTCAGGCAGCATCCTTTTGTCATAATTAACACCTCCATAAGATAATCTTTTTGTTTGACTTTCAATAGTATATTATGTAAATTGATTTATAAGTGTTACACATAACTTTTAAATAAAGGAATGATTTTTATGAAAGCAATAATACTCACAATTTCAGCAGGGGGCGGTCATAATACCGCCGCAAAGGCAATATCAGAATGTCTTAATCAAAGGGGAATTGAAGTAGTAACTATTGATGCGTATAAATATTTTAATAAATATTTAAGTGATACTGTAGAAAAAGGATATTTGTTATCTACTAAATATGTTCCAAAACTTTATGGCAGAGTTTACAGAATTGCTGAAAAAAAGGCAGATACCGATATAAAACTTAAAATGGGTGCTTTTGGTTCTGTACTTGTTTTCAGAAAATTTGCCCGTTTCATAAAGTCACAAAATGCCGATGTGATAATTGCTACACATCTTTTTGCAGGCGAGCTTTTAACAGAGCTTAAAGAAAGAAATGATATGCAGGCAAAAACAATAGGTATTGTAACCGATTTTACAGTTCATCCGTTCTGGGAAGAAACCGATCTTGATTATTATGTAACTGCATCAGAACTTATGGATTATCAGATGGAAAAAAGGGGGATTTCAAAAGAAAAACTTTTGCCGTTTGGAATTCCTGTTCATCCTAAATTTTCTAATAAAATGACAAAATTACAGGCAAGAAAACAGCTTGGTATTCCAAATAAAAATACGGTTTTTGTAATTGCAGGAAGTATGGGTTTTGGTGATGTTGTAAAGCATATAAAAAATCTTGATAAATCAACTCTTGATTTTCAGATTGTTTGTGTTTGCGGAAACAATAAAAAACTAAAAGAACATCTGGAAGATATTGAAATAAATAAAACTATGTTTGTATATGGCTTTGTAAATAATGTTGATGTTATAATGGATGCATCAGATTGTATTGTTACAAAACCCGGTGGTCTTACTACAAGTGAGGCTCTTGCAAAAGGAATGCATCTTATTTTAATAGATCCGATTCCAGGACAGGAAGACAGAAACTCTGAATTTTTGTTAAATATTGGTGTTGCTACAAAGGTTACAAAAACATTTCCTGTTGATGAAGCAGTGTATATGTTTTATAACAATAAAACTAAAACAAAGTATTATGACAAAATAATTGACGCGGTATCCAAAGCTGATGCCGGTGAAAAATTAGGTGACTTTATTGAAAACTTATGTAAAGAAAATTGATTTGCCCAAAGAAATATCAGATGTTTTAAAAATATTGAATGATAATGGATTTGAGGCGTATGTTGCAGGGGGTGCTGTTAGAAATTTTCTTCTTGGAAGAAAAATAGATGATTATGATATTACAACAAACGCAACTCCGGATAAGGTAAAAAAGCTTTTTAAAAAAAGTTTTGATACAGGCATTAAACACGGTACTGTAACAGTTGTTACAAAAAACTATAATGTTGAAGTTACAACATACAGAGTGGATAAAGATTATAAAGACCACAGGCGTCCGGAAAATGTTGAATTTACAAAAAATCTTGAAAACGACCTTGCGCGCCGTGATTTTACCATCAATGCTCTTGTTTATAATCCAAAAGAAGGCATAAAAGATGCTTTTTGCGGGATTGAGGATTTAAAAGCAAAAAGAATTAAAGCAGTAAATGATGCCAATTTAAGATTTTATGAAGATGCTTTAAGAATACTTCGTGGTATTAGATTCAGCTTAACACTTGGTTTTGAAATTGAAGATAGCACTTTAAATGCAATGAATAACAACGCAAAATATCTTATGAATATAAGTGTTGAAAGAATAAAAGAAGAATTTACAAAAATTCTTTTATCAGAGCATTTTGAAAGGATAGAGGCTGTTTTAAAAACCGATGTTTTTAAAAATATTATTCCCGATATTTATAATCTTGATAAAGATAGCATTTTAAAAATAAAATCAGCTTCTAATAATTCTTGTGTAAAATGGGCGGTTTTTATATATCTTACAAATAAGAAAAATTGTGATGAAATTTTAAGAAGATATAAGTTTTCTAACCAAGAGAAAAAGAAAATAAGATTTTTTATAAAAAATTCCGATTTTGCTTTTTGTGATGATAAAGTAAAGCTGAAATTATTTATGAGCGAAAATTTAGAATTTATAGAAGATTTTAATCTCTATATGAAATCTTTGGGAAAATATTTTCCTTATAAATTATACAAAAATGTTTTAAAAAATAAAGAGCCTTTTAATATAAAAATGCTTGATATTGATGGCAGTGATATAAAAAAAATAGTATCAGATGATAAAATAATTGGAAAGGTTCTTCAACATTTACTGGATTGTGTAATAGAAAATCCTGATTACAACAAAAAAGAAAAACTTAAGGTTAAGGCGGAAGAATATATATGGAAATTAAATCATACGCAAAAATAAATCTCGGACTTGATGTTATAAGAAAAAGAGAAGATAATTATCACGAGCTTAAAATGATAATGCAGACAATTTCTCTTTACGACATAATAAAAATTGATGTTTTTGAAAATGAACATTTTAACGAGGAAGATAATGCATTTAATTTAACTCAAAAGAGTAAAATTAAAATAATGTGCGATAATCCTTTTGTTCCGTGTGATAACACAAATATTGTTTTTAAAGCGGCAAAAGTTTTTTTGGAATATACAAAAAAAGAAAGAGATATTAAAATTGAAATTGAAAAAAATATTCCCATAGGAGCAGGTTTAGCTGGCGGAAGCAGTAATGCCGCTGCGATTTTTGAAGGATTAAACAATCTTTTAAATACAAATCTTTCAAAAGATGAGCTTGCTAAAATATCACTGTCGGTTGGTGCAGATGTTCCGTTTTGCATAATGAAGGGATGTTTTATTTGCGAAGGGATAGGTGATATTTTAACCCCTTTAAAAAATGATTTGAAATTAAATATTCTTCTTGTAAAGCCGTCATTTTCGGTTTCTACACCAACTGTTTACAAAAATTTAAAATTAAGTGAAAATTCAACCCATGCTGATATTGATAAAATAATCAAAAATATAAAAGAAAATAATGTATCCGATTTGTGTAAAAATCTTAAAAATACTTTGGAAGATGTTACATTAAAAATGCATCCTGAAATTGTGAATATAAAAAATGAGCTTATACATCTTGGTGCTGATGCATCACTTATGAGTGGAAGCGGTCCGAGTGTTTTTGCCATTTTTACAAATGAGGATAAAATTAAAAATGCATATAAAATAATGAAATCAAAGTATGATGAAACATTTTTGACAACAAATTTAAATAATGTATAATTTTTAATAAAATTGCCGACAATTATGGTATAAATTTATTTTGGAGGTTACAAAATGAAAAAGTTTATGCCGTTTATAGTTGTCGGCATTGTTGCGATTTTTTTTGTTTCAACATATTTTGACAAAGTCGAATCAGCGCTTTCCGACAATGTTTTAAGACTTCATGTAATTGCAAACAGCGATTTGGATTCTGACCAGAATTTAAAATTAAAAGTACGTGATGAAATTTTAAAAAATGCAGATGATATTTTTATAGATAATACCGATATAACAAAAGCAAAAGAAAATGTAAGATGTAATCTTGATAAAATAGAAGAAATTGCAAAAAACACTATTAAAGAAAACGGATATGATTATAAAGTTAAGGTGTCTTTTGGAAAAAGTGATTTTCCTACAAAGGTGTATGGCAATATAACACTTCCGGCAGGAAGCTATGAGGCATTAAAGGTTGAAATAGGGGAGGCAAAGGGGAAAAACTGGTGGTGTGTAATGTTTCCGCCACTTTGTTTTGTAGATGCAAGTACGCCCAAAATGGATGATGATGCACTAAAAATTTTAAAAGACACTCTTTCGGAGGATGAATACAATCTTATAACAAATAGCGATAATGCCAATATAGAAATAAAATTCAAAATATACGAAATGTGGCAAAATGGAAAACAAAAGGTAAAAGTTCTTTTAAAAAGATAAAAAAATACCGCTTTAATTTATAAAGCGGTATTTTTGTTTGTATTATTTAAAAAGTAATGAAATCCATCCCTGTGCCCATACAAAAATGATTATAACAGGAAGAATATACTTAACATAGATCTTTACCCATGCTGGAAATTTGGGACCTTTTTCACCGGTGTTTGCTTCGTTTATAAAGTTGCTCCAGCCCCAGCCTTTTTTGTTGTAAGTACAAAAGATTACATATAAAAGCGAGCCAAGTGGTAATAAGTTATTGCTTATGATAAAGTCTTCAATATCCATAATACCTTTTGAGCCAATGGCTACATTTGATAAAACATTAAATCCAAGTATGCAAGGAAGTGATAAAACCATCATAAGAATAATATTTATAACTGCAATTTTTCTTCTGTTAAGCTTTGTAAGCTCAATCCAGAAAGACATAATGTTTTCAAATACTGCAACAACAGTTGAAAAAGCTGCAAATATCATAAATAAGAAGAATAAAATACCTACAATTCTTCCGCCAGGCATTGCGTTAAATATGCTTGACAAGGTTGTAAATAAAAAGCTTGCTCCAACTGTTCCTGCATCAGCAGTAACACCATTGTTGTAAGTAAAGCAGGCAGGGAATATTATAAGACCTGACATAAGAGCAACTAATGTATCAAGAGATACAATGGTAACAGTTTCGCCTAAAAGTCTTCTTTCTTTGCCAATGTAGCTACCAAATATTGCAATTGAGCCTATACCAACACTTAGTGTAAAGAAAGCCTGCCCCATAGCGGCAGAAATTACAGTCCATACACCTGCATTTTTAAAGTTTTCCAATGATGGAATAAGGTAGAATTTCAGCCCATTAGCCGCATTGGAAAGTGTGCAGGCATATACTGCCAATCCAATCATAAGTGCAAAAAGTGCAAGCATCATATATTTTGTTATTCTTTCAACGCCTTTTTGAAGACCAAGCGAACAAATACCAAAACAGATTAAAATAACTGCAAATGTAGATATAAGTATAAGTGGCAGATTTGTTACTGTTGCTCCAAAAAGTGCACCAAGCTCATCACCTTTAAGCGGCATAATTGAGCCTGTTAAGTATTTGCCAAAGTATATAAGCATCCATCCTGAAATTGTGGTGTAAAACATCATTAAAAGATAGTTTCCGCCAATTCCAAGATACTTCATTAAGTGCCATTTCTGACCTTTTTGCTCAAGTACCTCAAATGATGAAGCAATACTTCTCTGGCTTGCTCTTCCTACTGCAAGTTCGCAAGTCATAGCCGGAATTCCCAAAAGAATTAAAAATGCAATGTAAACTAATACAAAAAATGCGCCACCGTAGCCACCTGTCATAATGGGGAATCGGTAAACATTTCCAAGCCCGATTGCACAACCGGCAGAGATAAGAATAAATCCTAATCTCGAACCAAACTTTTCTCTGTTCATAAAATTATCCTCCGTAAAAAATATATACTAATGATATCATAAAAATATATATTATGTCAATTTGAAAATAAATACCCCCCACAACGAAAGTTGTATATAAAAGGAAGTTGTATAATATAAATAAATTATGTTTAAATGTTGGTGTGAGAAAATAAAAGACCAAGCACCGCTTATAGATTGTAGTCGGTGCTTATGTAGTTTTATTTATTTTTTATTTCAGTCAAAAGTTTGATTATTTCAGCAAAACCAAGATATATTGTTCCGCTTATAAAGGAAGTACACCAATAAACAAAAGCGATAGCAAAGGAGAATTCTATTTTAGTATCGGTGTGTGTAAAATAATAGTATTTTACTTCTTCCTCTACCTCTGTTATTCCAAATAGAATACCAGCAATAAAGCCAACTATAAATATAACGTACGCTATTACAGTTAGTGATATTGCAACAGAATTATATCTGTTAAAATTATTATGAATTATATCTTCTGTTTGTTTGGAATATTTCTTTATTTCCTCATATTCTTCATCAGTAACTTCAACAGGAACTTTCTTATAATACTTATTAGTGGAGTTTATGCTATCCCATTCGTAACAGGAGAACTCATCACTTTGTTTATTGTCAGGTGAATATACTTTTTCAAATAAACCCAAGTCAATTAAAGTTTTTTTCTTTACTTCTTCCTGTTTTTTATTTAGTTCGTCTTGCTTTTTTAATTCTTCTTCTTTTTTTGTTTCAAAAAAAGCTTTTAATTTTTCGTTCATTTTTATCTCCTCCAAAATATGTGTATAAAATATTATACTCGGAAACTCGGTTTGTGATGTAGAAATCAACTAAAAATTATGTGTTTAATTATTTGACTGCACAAAACGACTGACTTGTGATATGCACCTCCAAAAGTGTCTAACTTTTGGGGTTCACTTCATTGTGTAGTCGTTTTTTAGTTTTTGATATTTTAAAATTATAAACCCTACTAAAAAACATACTGTATAAAAGGTTGAAACCCCTTGAAGCGTTTTTTTGCGGCAAACCAATAAAACAAACCCCACAACGAAAGTTGTAGGGGTGTAATAAACGAAAACTGATTAACGTTTTGAGAACTGTGGAGCTCTTCTTGCAGCTTTTAAGCCGTATTTCTTTCTTTCTTTCATTCTTGGGTCTCTTGTTAAGTAACCTGCAGCTTTAAGTTCTTTTCTGTTTTCAGCATCAACCTGAAGTAGCGCTCTTGCAATACCGTGTCTGATAGCACCAGCCTGACCTGTGAAACCGCCACCTGCAACTTTACAGATAACATCAAATTTACCAAGATTATCAGTAGCAACCAATGGCTGTCTAACGATAACTTTTAGTGTTTCTAAACCAAAATAATCATCAATTGTTCTGTTGTTTATTTTAATTTCGCCTTTACCGGGAATAAGTCTAACTCTTGCGATAGATTTTTTTCTTCTTCCTGTACCGTAAAACTGTGCGTTTGCCATGTTTCTTCTCCTCCTTATCTTATTTCACCTGTGTACATTTCAGGTTTCTGTGCTTCGTGCATATGTTCGCTACCCTTATAAACTCTAAGACGAGTAAGAGAATTTGCACCGATTGTGTTGTGAGGAAGCATACCTTTAATTGCTAATGTCATAGCTTTTTCAGGTTTTTCCTGCATTAAGATTTTGTACTTAACTTCTTTTAAGCCACCAACATAGCCTGTGTGATATCTGTAATATTTCTGTTCAAGTTTTTTACCTGTTAAAACAGCTTTGTCAGCGTTGATAACGATAACAAAATCACCACAGTCAACATGAGGTGTAAATGTAGGTTTGTTTTTACCTCTTAAAATTGAAGCAGCAGCAGCAGCAACTCTACCAAGTGGCTTGTCTGTTGCGTCGATGATATACCATTTTCTTTCAACTTCGTTTGGCTTAGCCATAAAAGTACTCATACTTTTTACCTCCGTATTTTTAGTATTTAGATTTTATTAAATTAAGTATGAAATTACATACAATTTAGTAACCGCATTATATTGTAATACAAAACATTTGATATGTCAAGCACTTTTTTTAAAAAAATTAATTTGTTTTTTGCAAACTTTTAAAAGCTCTGTTTTTCTTCGATTTTCTTCGTTTTTCTAATATCTTAATTTCGCAAAAAAGTATTTGACCTTGGAGATTAAAAGTGATATACTTGTTTTTATAACATTATAATAAAGAAAAAACAGGAGATTTTAATATGAAAGGTATATTTAAACAAAGTGTAGCTTTTTTAGGATATCATGCTATTTATTCGGTATTGTCTTTGATATTTATGCTTCCATTTTCAAGTCTTATTTATTACAATGACGGAGTAACAAGACCAATTGGCGGAATTTTTTATACATTTGTAATTTTACTTCTTTATCTTCCTTGTATTTATTCAAATATGTGGAAATTAGGCAAAAATCATACAAAAAAAGTAAGCGAGGTAAAACCAAATCCGATTATTGCGCTCAAAATTTCTATTATTTCAGAAATACCGACAGTTATAATATTTATTCTTATGGTAATATTTCACTTAAAAAATCCTGATGGCTTTAATTTGTTCTATACAATATATAAAGTATGGCAGGCAATTTATATTGGTATAATTGATATAGCAAAACCGCTTTATGTAGTTATAATTTTTGTTCCTGTGCTGTTTGCATATTTAGGATATGTTGCAGGAAGTAAGAATTTTGAATTTGCCGAAAAATATATTTATCCGTTAATGTTTAAGAAAAAGAAATCATAAAAACCACTTAATTTGCATAATAATTCCCTAAGAGGTGTTGTTATGCAAATTTTTAAAAGTTTAAGTATTTATGTTTTTTGCATCTTTATAATTGTAATTTCATTATTTATTAATATATCAAATGTTTCTTTTTCAAAAGAAACTCTCGCCACACCTTTAGCCGGAAGGGTAGTTGTGCTTGATGCAGGTCATGGAGCGCCTGATGGGGGTGCTGTTGGAATAAGCGGAACACTTGAAAAGGATATTAACTTATCTATTACAAAAAAATTGCAGTCTCTTTTTGAAAAAACAGGTACTTATGTAATTTTGACAAGAAGTGATGATAATAATATTTCTCCTGGTAAAAGTGGAAGAATAAGAGATATCAAGCGGGGAGATTTAAAGGCTCGTAAAGATTACCGTGACAATTCGGGTGCAGATTTGTTTTTAAGCATACATATGAACAAATTCCCTGAAGAAAAATACAAAGGAGCACAGGTTTTTTATTCAAAATCGCCCGATAAAAGTAAAATCCTTGGCGAAACAATACAAAATTCTTTAAAAGAAAATCTTGATATAAATAACAATCGTATTGCAAAGTGTGCTGATAATTCAATTTACATATTAAAAGACAGCCAAATTCCGTCAGTAATAGTAGAGTGTGGTTTTTTGTCAAATTATGAAGAAGAAAAGCTTTTAAAAGATGATAACTATCAGGAAAAAATTGCGTGGGCAATTTATCTTGGTGTTTTACAATATTTTGAAAATTTATAATAAAAACAATCTGGAGGTACAAAAGATGAGTAAAGGTAATATTAAAGTAAATACCGATAATTTAATGCCTATTATTAAAAAATGGCTTTATTCGGACAAGGATATTTATTTAAGAGAAATTGTTTCAAATGCGCAGGATGCCATTATGAAACTAAAAAAATTAAATGCTATAGGCGAGGCTGATGTTAAAGAAGCTGAATACAGAATTGATGTAATTTTAAACAAAACACAAAAAACAATCAAGGTTTGCGATAATGGTATTGGTATGACAGAAGATGAAGTTGAAAAATATATCAATCAGGTTGCTTTTTCGGGTGCAGAAGATTTTATTGCAAAATACGAAAACTCTAAAGATAAAGAAGGTCAGATTATAGGTCATTTCGGTCTTGGATTTTATTCTGCATTTATGGTATCTCAAAAAGTTGAAATTGATACTTTATCTTATAAAGAGGGTTCAAAAGCTGTTCACTGGGAAAGTGACGGCGGTGCTGAGTATGATATATCAGAAGGAACAAAAGAAACAAGAGGTACCGTTATTACAATGCACCTTAATGAAGATAGTTTGGAATTTAACGATATTATCGAACTTAGAAAAACACTTATTAAATATTGCGGATTTTTGCCTATAAATATTTATTTAATTGATGAAGAAAAAGAAGTTAAAGAGGGAGAAGAAATAAAAGAAACTCCTATTAACGATACAAATCCATTGTGGCTTAAAAATCCAAATGAGTGCACAGATGAAGATTATAAAAGCTTTTATTCAAAAGTGTTTATGGATTTTAACGAACCACTTTTCTGGATACACCTTAATGTTGATTTTCCGTTTAATTTAAAGGGTATTTTGTATTTCCCGAAATTAAACCACGAGCTTCAGAGCATTGAAGGTCAGATTAAGCTTTATAATAATCAGGTATTTATTGCCGATAATATAAAAGAAGTAATTCCTGAATATTTAATGCTTTTAAAAGGTGTTATAGATTGCCCTGATCTTCCTCTTAATGTGTCAAGAAGCTTTTTACAGAATGATGGTTATGTAACAAAGGTTTCAAATCACATCATCAAAAAAGTTGCAGACAAGCTTTCAGGGCTATTTAAAACAGAAAAAGAAAAATACGAAAAATACTGGGATGATATTAATCCATTTGTTAAATACGGTTGCCTTCGTGATGAAAAATTCTATGACAGAGTAAAAGATATTCTTTTATTTAAGGATATTGAAGGAAATTATAAAACCTTAAAGGATTTTGAAAGTGAAGAAACAAAAGAGGTTTATTATGTAACCGATAAAGATGCACAGATGCAGTACATTGAAATTTTAAAACAGGAAAATATAACACCTGTTCTTTTGTGCGATATGATAGATAATCACTTTGTAAGCTTTTTGGAGTATAAAATTTCTGAAATTAAATTCAAAAGAGTAGATTCTTTTATAGGTGACAGTTTAAAAGATAACATTGAAAGTGAAGAAGAAATCAAAGCTAAAATAACCGATATATTTAAAAATATTGTTGGCGAAAACATAAAAATTGAAGTATCACCTTTAAAATCAGAAGATGTAACTGCACTTTTTGTTTTATCTGAAGAAGAAAGAAGAATGCAGGAAATGGCAAAGATGTTTGGAAATATGGCATTTAATGCACCAAATCCAAATGAAACATTTGTTGTAAACAGTAAAAATGCGCTTGTTAAAAAGATTATCGAAACTGAAGATAATGAAATTAAAGAGCTTCTGGCAAAACAGGTTTACGATATGGCACGTCTTTCTCATAAAACACTTTCTGGTGATGATATGACTGCATTTATAAAAAGAAGTAACGAGCTACTTATAAAACTTGCAAAATAAGTAAGGTGATAAAATGAATAATTTTGAGTTTTTAACTCCCACAAAAGTATTTTTTGGTAAAGATACTCATTATGAAGTGGGCAAAATTATAAAAGAATACGGTTTTAAAAATATTTTACTTCATTACGGAAAACAAAGTATTAAAAAAACAGGGCTATATGATGATGTTGTAAAATCGCTTAATGAAAATGGCATAAAATTCATAGAACTTGCGGGTGTTGAGCCAAATCCTAAAATGACACTTGTTAAAGAAGGAGTAAAGATATGCCGTGAGAATAAAATTGATTTTATATTAGCGGTTGGCGGCGGGTCTGTAATAGATTCTGCAAAGGTTATTGCAGACAGCATTTTTTATGATGGCGAAATATGGGATTTTTTTGAAAGAAAATCAGCTCCCAAAAAAACTTTAAAAGTGGGTACTATATTAACAATCAGTGCATCGGGCAGCGAAATGAGTGATTCTGCGGTAATAACAAACGAAGACGGCATAAAAAGGGGATGCTCTTATCCTTGTCACAGACCGCTTTTTTCTATACTGAATCCCTCTCTTACTTTTTCTGTTAATAAATATCAGACTGCGTGCGGTATTGTGGATATTATGATGCATACAATGGAAAGATATTTTTCACTTCCTACAAATTTGCCGCTTACTGATTCTATTGGCGAAAGTATTATAAAAAATACAATAGATGCAGGAAAGGTTGCATACGAAAATCCAAGCGATTATAATGCCAGAGCAACACTTATGTGGGCGGGAGCGCTTTCGCACAATTCACTTACCGGAATGGGTAAAAAAGTATTTATGCCGTGTCATCAGATGGAGCACGAAATAAGCGGTATGTACGATTTTGTAACTCATGGTGCAGGGCTTGCTACTGTTTGGCCTGCATGGGCTAAATATGTATATAAAAATGATATTGATAAATTTAACCGATACGCAAAAAATGTATGGGGAATAGAGGTGGACTTGGATAATCCACAAAAAAGCGCCTATGAAGGTATAATCGCAACAGAAAACTTTTTTAAATCAATCGGTATGCCAACTACGCTTTCTGAGCTTGGTATTGACGATAAAAATTTAAGAGAGCTTTCAAAAAGATGTACTTTTTATGGAAAAAGAATTCTTCCGGGTATAGTTGAGCTTGATGAGGATAAAATATTTGATATTTACAATTTAATGAAGTAACCGTTAATTTCGGCAGAAAACATATTCTGCCGATTTTTTATGCAAAAAATTCTGTATATTTTCAATTTATGTATTGCATAAATTAATAAAAAAGTGTATAATTTTATTATCTATAAAGTTTTTGGGGACTGATATAATGAAAACAGTTGCGCTTTTATCAAATCAGCGAAAGGATAAAGATTTTATCATTGCCAGAAAGGTATTTGAAATTTTAAAAGAAAATTTTCAGATTATAAGCAGTGCCGATATGAAAATAGACGGTATAAAATATGTAACAGAAGCCGAGCTTTTAAACAGTGCGGATGCTGTTATAGTGCTTGGCGGTGATGGAACAATAATAAGAACTTCAAGAATGGTATGTAAAAAAAATATTCCAATACTTGGTATAAATATGGGACATCTTGGGTTTTTGGCAGAAATCGAAAAATCTAATCTTGAAAGATATCTTAAAAAGTTTATCGACGGAAAATATACATTTGAAAAACGATGCATGCTTTATGCATGTGTTGAAAGAAATGGTCAGAAAATTGCAAAATTCAATGCGCTTAATGATGTTGTTATTTCGTGCACATCGTTTAAAAGAATGGTTGATTTGGAGCTTTTTGTGGATAATGTTAAAATTAACGAATACTCTGCCGATGGAGTTATACTTTCAACTCCAACAGGCTCAACTGCATATTCTCTTTCTGCAGGTGGTCCTGTTATAGACAGCTCGCTTGATGTAACTGTAATAACACCTATTTGTCCGCATCTTTTAGCAGTCCGTCCTGTAATAGTACCAAGCGAAAAAACCATAAAGGTAAGAATTAAAGAAAAAACAAACAGACACTCAATGCTTACAATAGACGGACAGGAAGGTTTTGACCTTGAGCATGGAGATGTTATTAAAGTAACAAATTCAAATTATAAAACTACACTTATTAAGCTTTCAGATAAAAGCTTTTATGATGTTCTTAAATATAAATTGTCTGAAAAACCTAAAAAGAATGATTTTTAATTAAGATGCGAAAGGAATTTTATTAAAATGACAAAAAGCGAAAGACAAACTAAAATACTTGATATAATCGCAAATAATGTTATTTCTACTCAGGAGGAGCTTGTTAAAAGACTTAACGAAGAAGGATATAATGTTACACAGGCAACAACATCAAGAGATTTGCAGGAGTTAAGAATTACAAAATTAATGCTTTCTGATGGTACATACAAATATGCGGTTGCAAAGCTTCCGGAGATTAGTATAAACGAAAAAATGCGAACAGTTTTTACGCAGTGTTTAATGAGTGTTGATTATGCAAATAACATTGTTGTTATAAAAACTTTTTCAGGAGCAGCTCAGGCGGTTGCTGCAGCTCTTGATTCTTTTGTGTGGGACGAAATAATTGGTTCTATTGCAGGTGATGACACAATTATGGTAGTTGTAAGAAACGAAAAAAGTGCAAAACAGCTTGCGGTTAAATTATCAAGATATATTAAATAGAGGTGCTGATATATGTTAACTCATTTAAGCATAAAAAACCTTGCGGTAATAGACAGTGCGCAAATTGATTTTACAAATGGTTTTAATATTTTAACAGGTGAAACAGGTGCTGGTAAATCTGTAATTATAAATTCTATAAATATCATAAAAGGTGAAAGATGCTCAAAGGACCTTATAAGAACAGGTCAGACAAGTGCCCGTGTTGATGCGATTTTTGAAGTTTCGCCTTTTGTAAAACAAGAAATAGAAGAAAAGCTTGGTATTGAAATTGAAGATGATGAAGTTATGATTTCAAGAGAGTTTAATCTTGAAGGAAAGAATAATGTGCGCATTAATACAATTCCTATAACCACTTCAATTTTAAAAGAAATTGGTGAATCTTTAGTTAATATACATGGTCAGCACGATACATCAAAGCTTCTTTATAAGAAAAATCATATTGCATTTTTAGATGAATTTGGTGGCGAAAATTTAAATAATATTTTTGAAGAATATAAAGCTATTCATACAAGGTACATAGAAGTAAAAGAAGAGCTTGAATCTCTTTCTGAAGATGAAAATGAAAAGGCAAGACGGCTTGATTTGTTAAAATATCAGATAGAAGAAATTGAAGTTGCAAATCTTTTGCCCGATGAAGAAGATGAACTTATTGAAAGACGCAATTTACTTGCCAATGCACAAAAAATTTCAAAGTGTGCTCTTTTAGCATTTGATTATCTTTATGATGGCGAAAATTGTCATTCTTCGGCACATGATAATATCTGGAATGCAATAAAGCAAATAGAAGAAATATCCGGCTTTAATGCACAGATTGAAACAATTTTAAAAGAGCTTACCGATATTACATATGTTCTTTCGGATAATTCTCATGCACTTAAAAAGATTGCAGATAATCTTGATGCAGATGAATATGAGCTTGCAAACATTGAGGAAAGACTTGACGAAATTTATAATTTAAAAAGAAAATACGGAAATTCAATTAATGATATTCTTGCTTATTTAAAAGATATAAAAAAAGAATATGAAGATATAGAAAATTCGGATGAAAGAATTAAAAAGCTTGAAGAAGAACTTAAAGAGCTTGAACTTAAGCGTTTAAAAAAAGCAACTGATTTAACACTTTGCCGAAAGAAAAATGCAAAGATTTTAACAGAAAAAATACTTGATGAATTAAAAGATCTTGAAATGGCAAAAACCGTTTTTGAAGTTAAAATCGAAGATTGCGAATTTACATTAAACGGAAAAGATGATGTTGAATTTTTGATAAGTACAAATGTTGGCGAAATGCCAAAACCGCTTTCAAAAATCGCATCAGGCGGTGAAATGTCAAGAATAATTCTTGCTATAAAAAGTGTTATTACAACTGAAAAATATGCAAATACCCTTATTTTTGATGAGGTTGACACGGGTGTCAGCGGAAAAACTGCTCAGAAAATAGGCGAAAAACTTTATGCAATGAGTAAGGATAATCAGGTTATCTGTATAACACATCTTTCGCAGATTGCGTCATTTGCAGATAATCATCTTTTTATAGAGAAAAAATCTGACGATGGAAGAACAGCAACTACTATTACACCACTTGATGAAGAAAGAAGAATTGATGAAATTGCAAGAATTTTAGGCGGTGAGGTTATAACCGACCTTACAAAAGAAAATGCAAAAGAACAGCTTGAAATGGCTAAGAATATAAAAGAAAAAACGGAGGGAAAATAAATGAGCAAAAGACGGGATAAAATAAACTATTATCTTGATATTGCCGAGGCGGTTTCAAAAAGAGGAACGTGTTTAAGAAGAAATTACGGAAGTATTATCGTAAAAAATGATGAAATCATTTCAACAGGCTATACAGGTGCACCACGAGGCAGAAAAAATTGTATTGATTTAGGATTTTGCATGCGTGAAAAACTTAATATTCCAAGAGGAGAAAGATATGAGCTTTGCAGAAGTGTTCATTCTGAGGCAAATGCCATAATTTCTGCAGAACGCTCAAAAATGCTTAATGCTACCCTGTATCTTGTTGGTACAGACGCAAAAACGGGTGAGTTTGTAGAAAATGCATCATCCTGTTCAATGTGTAAAAGAATGATAATAAATGCAGGAATAAAAGAGGTTATTGTAAGAAGTAAAAAAGATGAATACAAAGTCGTTTCGGTTTCAGACTGGATTGAAAATGATGATTCATTATCAGGAGAAATGGGATATTGATATTATCACTTGCTTTTTTGGAGGCGTAAATGATAAACATTGAACTGATTTTGTTTTTTTTAAAGTACTTTTTTGTAATACTCACATTTTTGTTTATTTCAAGTGTTATACGACTTATTTATCTTGATATAACAGATACATCAAGATATCTTTCGACAGTTGAAGAAGCATATGCGTACCTTAAACTTATAAATTTGAAAGAGGCTTTCAGTTTTAAGGTTTACGAAAGCTACGGAATAGGTGAAAGCACTACAATTGGCAGAAAAAGAAACTGTGATATAAGAATAAGCTGTCCTTATTTATCTAAAATGCACGCACGCATTTTTCTTTACAACAATAAATTCTATGTTGAGGATTTGGGCAGTACAAACGGCACTTTTGTAGGCAAGCATCAGGTACTTGAAAAGCCTGTAAGAATTAAAGACGGTGATAAGTTATCCTTTGGCGGATTGAGTTTTTTGTTCGTTGAGGTTTTTGAAGAGCCAGAGGAGGAATAAAAATTATGACAAAGCTTAGAATAAAAAGTGTTGTATATTTATTCCTAATCAATATTATAGGTTTTTTAAGTGTGATTTTGTTAAATGATGATGTGCTGATAAAAGAAAAAATGGCATATTCGGCAATTGTTTTTTTTACTGCAGTAGTTTTAATTTATTCGCTTTTGCTCATTTTTAAAATGGGAGATGTATACCTTTATCTTCTGGCAACATTTTTGGTAAGCATTGGTCTTATAATGCTTTTCAGACTTAATTTTGAAGAGTTTGGATATAAACAGACTGCGTGGTTTTTTATCGGCATAGGCTTGTTTTTGATATCGTATGTATTTATGCGGTTTATAAAAATATGGAATAAACTTTTGATTTTTTATGTCGTATGCACATTTTTGATATTTTTAATAACCCTTATTTTCGGACAGAATATAAACGGGGCGAAAAACTGGATAAAACTTGGAGCTTTTTCAATTCAGCCTTCCGAAATAATAAAAATATTTTATGTATTTACTCTTGCGTGTTTTATATCTCATAAACATACAGAGGAGCATTTTTTTGAAAGAAAATATTTTTCATTTAAACTTGGCGATATTTTAATGTCAGCTTATGTTTATGCTTGTGTAGGATGTTTTGCAATACTAAATGAATGGGGAACAGCGCTTTTGTTCTTTTTAACATATTTTGTTGCAATGTTCATTTATGATAAAAGCTTAAAGCTTGTTTTTGTAAATGGTGTTATGTCGGCTTTTATCGGATTTCTTGGATATATGTTTACCGACCAGATTGCAACAAGAGTCAAGATTTGGATAAATCCGTGGAAGGATATGCAGGGCAAAGGCTATCAGATAACACAGTCTCTTTTTGCAATTGTAACAGGCGGATTTTTTGGAACAGGTCTTGGTAAGGGTGCGCCGTATTCAATTCCGGAGAGCCATTCCGATTTTATTTTTTCTGCTATTTGCGAAGAAATGGGGCTTTTTATTGGTGTTGCAGTAATTATATCATATTTTATATTTGCATACAGAGGCGTGAAAATAGCACTTAAAACCAAAAACGATTTTTATAAGGCGTGTGCTATACTTTTAACAACAGTATTTGCATTTCAGACTTTTATAATAATAGGCGGAGTTATAAAAATGATTCCTTTAACAGGAATTACACTTCCTTTTGTAAGCTATGGCGGAAGCTCTATTGTATCAAGCTTTATAATGCTTGGTATTATGGTTGCAATATCATCAAATTAAATATTGTTTTTTAACCGAAAGCAAAATATTTTAGAATATTTTGCTTTCTTTTTTTAGATAATATTCATATAAAACTATATTTTAAAGAGGTTATATGAATATGAAAAAAATTGCTTTTTTTGATACCAAGCCTTATGACAAAATTTATTTTGATAAATTCAAAGATGAGTTTGGATTCGAAATAAAATATTTTGAATCTAAATTAAACCCCGATACAGCTCACATGGCAACAAAATATGATGCAGTGTGTGCGTTTGTAAACGATGATATAGGCAAAGAAACAATAAAAGAGCTTTGTGAAACAAATGCAAAAATTGTTGCAATGAGGTGTGCTGGTTATAACAATGTTAACTTTAAAGAAGCCTACGGAAAAATTCATATTGTACGCGTTCCTGCATACTCTCCTTATGCAGTTGCCGAGCATACAATGGCGCTGCTTCTTTGCTTAAACAGAAAAATCCACCGTGCATTCAACCGTACAAGAGAGTATAATTTCAGTCTTAATTCTCTTATAGGGTTTGATCTTAATCAAAAAACAATCGGTATAATCGGAACAGGAAAAATAGGAAGAACCTTTATCGATATATGTAAAGGATTTAAGCTTAATGTAATTGCGTATGACCCGTACCCTCAAAAAAATTCCGATATAAAATATGTTACCTTTGATGAGCTTTGTACAGAGAGTGATATTATTTCTCTTCATTGTCCTTTAAATAAAGATACTAATCATTTAATAAACGAAAAAGCTATTGAAAAAATGAAAAAAGGTGTGTATATATTAAATACATCAAGAGGTTCTTTAATAGACAGTGAAGCACTTTTAAATGCGTTAAAAAACAAAAAGGTCGGTGCGGCGGCGCTTGATGTTTATGAAGAAGAAACAGACTTTTTCTATGAGGATTTATCCTTTAAAATAATAAATGATGATGTTTTATCAGGACTTATTTCTATGCCTAATGTTATTGTTACATCACACCAGGCATTTTTAACCCACGAGGCACTTAAAAACATTGCTTATGTTACACTTTCCAATTTATCGCATTATTTTAATAATGAAAACCTTGAAAACGAAATCTGTTATAAATGCCATAAAGGTGAAGAATGTTCAAGAAAAGAAGGAAAGCGGTGCTTTTAGAGTGGCTATTGCTTTTGTAAGAACCATAATTGTATATTTTTTGGTGATAATTGCAGTAAGAATAATGGGAAAGAGGCAAATTGGTGAGCTTCAGCCATCCGAGCTTGTTGTCGCCATAATGATATCCGATCTTGCCACAGTTCCTGTGTCAGATATTCAGATTCCGCTTGCTGCAGGAATAATACCAATTTTAACACTGATAATTTTTGAGGTTTCTATATCTTTTTTAACCTTAAAAAGCGATATTGCACGAAATATTATAACAGGTAAACCCACTTATTTGATAAAAGAAGGAAAACTTCAACAAAAGCAAATGGAAAGCTTAAGATATAATCTGGAAGATTTATTAGAGGAATTAAGACTTAAAGATTGTCCTGATATTTCAAATGTTCATACTGCTATTTTAGAAACAAATGGTGAGCTTAGTATTGTTTTAAAATCTGACAGTAAAAATGTTACTGTTAAAGATTTAAATATAAGTCCGCCTCAGGAAAAGGTGCCTTATGTTTTAATATCGGACGGAAAAGTAAGAAACGAGCATTTAAAAGAGTTGGGGAAGGACGAAAAATGGCTTTATAAAAAATTAAAAGAGAGAAATATAGCAAGTGCAAAGGAGGTGTTTTTGTTGTCGGTTGATGCCGACAACACAATTACCATACAAATAAAGGAGTGTGCAAAAAAGTGAAAACCTTTATTTTTTCAATGATACTTCTTTTTCTCATAGTTTCTCTTCTTGTATTCAATTTTTTCAGTATAGAGAAAAAAAGCAACGAGCTTAATGCTATTCTTCAAAAGCTTGAGGAAAGCATTAAAGAAAAAAATAACGAAAAGATTTCAAAATATTTAAACGATGCAATACTGTTCTGGGAGGATAAAAAAGATGTTTTATTTGCCGTTTCAAATCATAAAGACCTTGATGAACTGTCGCAGATATTCAAAAAACTTAAAATAAGAATTACACAAGGAAGATATGATGAGGCAATTGAAGAAATACATCTTGCAAAATTTCATCTTGATGATATAACATCAAATGAGCTGCCGTTGTTTTCAAATATATTTTAACGCATTAAGCCCCTTATTTTATCATAATTATGTAATAGTGTATTATGTAAAAGATAAGGGGATTTTTTGTGACAAAAAAACATTTTGTTTTAAATACATTTATAATTACCTTAACTTCGTTTTTTTTAAAAGGTGCAGGAATGTTTTTTAAGGTGTATTTGTCAAATAAGATTGGCGCAGAGGGGATGGGGCTTTATCAGCTTATATTTTCGGTTTACATATTTTTAATTGCTCTTACAAGCTCGGGAGTGACAATAGCCGTTTCAAGCATAGTTTCGTGTCAGATTGATAAATGTGCGCAAAAACGTATAAGATACATTGTAAGATGTGCGCTTTTTTATGTTTCGGTAATATCTTTTGCCGTTTGCTTAATAATGAACTTTTTTGCAGATGAAATATCAGTTTATTTTGTTAAAGATATAAGATGCACAGAATGTATAAAAATTCTTTGTATAAGTCTTGCTTTTATAGGATTTTCGGCAGTTTTTAAAGGTTATTTTACGGCAAAAAACAAAGTTTATCATATATCCAATTCGCAGATACTTGAAGATTTTATAAAAATTTTTACCGTTATGTTCATATTTTCAAAATATGGTGTTAAAGATATTGTAACCTCCTGTAAAATTATAATGATTTCAATTGTACTTGGCGAAGCAGCATCGTGTTTATTTCTTTTTACTTTTTATAAAAAGTCGGTTAAGGGTGTTGGAATTTTAAAAGACAAACTAATATCTAATAAGCTTTATTCAACTATTTTTACAATTTCGTTAGGTGGCATAATATCGTCATTTTTGCACACAACTGAAAATGTTCTTATACCATCGGGACTTTTAAAATATGGTAATTCATCAAATAAGGCTCTCTCGCTTTATGGAGAATTAAAAGGTATGGCAATGCCACTTCTTCTGTTTCCGTCATCGGTTATATCTGCTTTTTCAACACTTCTTGTGCCGGAGGTTTCAAAATTAGGGGCTCTTAATCAGAACAAAAAAATTAATTATACAATTTACAGAGTTTTTCAGATAACACTTGTAATAAGTATTTTAATAATGGGAATTTTTGTTTCTTATTCCGATAAAATTTCTATGCTTATATATAAGAATAAAGAAGTTGGAACAATAATGAAAATTCTGTCTTTCTATCTTCCGTTTATGTATCTTGATGGTGTAATATTTGCTTTTTTAACAGGACTTGGCGAACAAAAAACAGCAACAAAAATAATGAGCATAGATTCATTTATACGAGTTTTGCTTGTATATTTTTTAGTTCCAAAATTTGGATTTTACGGAATTATAATAATGCTTTATATAAGCAATTTTTTAACACCTGTATGGGGTGGAATTGAGCTTCTAAGAAAAACAGGAGCAAAAATAGATTTAATAAAGCTTTTATTTTTGCCATCGCTTTCGGTTTTGTTTGCTATTGTTTTTTCAAAAGTATTTTCGGGGAAAAACCTTATGATAAATATGGTTTGTGTAAGTGTTATTTATATTGTTTTTATAAGGTGCTTAAATGTTGTTACAAGTGATGATGTTAAATGGATGTTATCTGTTTTTAAAGTAAAAAGAAAATGACGGATTTTATAAAATCCGTCATTTAAGTTTAAGTTACCTTTTAAAAATATCAAAAAGCTTTTTATCAAGATAATCTTCAATTATAATATTTGAGCCAAGTTTTTTATGTAGCTCTCTTTGATAGGTGGCGTCTTTTGGAAGACGGCTTATAACAAGACTTCCCATTTCGTATCCGGCAAAAATTTCTGCGCGGCCATCACCTATAACAAGAACATTTTTGCCGTCTGCACCAAGCTTTTTGAGAAGATTTTTCATTATTATTTCTTTGGGGAGCTTTTCGGTCCATGTAGAGCCGATAATATCCTTTGCAATGCCATCATCACCAATAGTGTAGCCAAGAGTTTCGACTTCTTGGTGCATTCCCATACCTTTTTCAACAACAGCACCTGTTACAAAATAGTTTTCAACACCGTTCTTTTTTAAAAATTTCAAAAACTCCATGGAACCTTTAATTTGAAATTTTTCGGGATTTTTCTTTGCAATTTCAAGATTTTTATCACGGCAAAAACCATTTAAAACTTTTTCATAAAGTTTAAATAATCTTGGCGTTTTTTCTATTAGCATATCTTTAATAGCATTAGTTTCACCCATATTGTCAAAGCACTCTTCACCTTGCCATATTCTTTTTATTATTTCGCTGTTAAGATTTTTATCACATTCAACTTTTATGTTTCCTTCTTCAACAGAGCGTCTTATTGCCCATTCCATTTGTGTAAGGGCAGAAAGCCCTGCAGATTCAATGCAAAATTTATCTGTTTCTTCAAGCTTTTGGCTTCCTGCAAGATTAATTAATCTTTTTTTGTTTTCGTCACTGTCGAAATCATCGGGAAGACCGTTTACTATTACATCATAAAGACATATACTCATGACAGGTGGCCAGTCACGGATTAAAGAATGAGTGCCGTCAATGTCGTGAAAAGCATATTTAATTTCAAAATCATTAAAATCGTTTATTACAATATCTGTTTTTGTGTTGTGTGCATATAGCATTTATAATCACCTTTCTTGCCTAAAATGTATGTTTTCTTAATTCTTTTATAAGCTTATTATAATCAAGCTCCATATAGCAGGCTTTTTCATCTGCTGCTCCATAGCTTACAATAAGCTTATCACCATTTTTGTCGATATCAGTAAAAAATACTGCTGGTGTCTTTGATTTGTTAGGTTTTTCAAAATCTTCGGTGTCGGTAATCCATTTCTCTTTGCAAAGATGCGTGATTTTTGGAAAATCATTATCAACCTCTTTCAATATCATAAAAGATTGAGCATAGCCTTTT
Organism: Oscillospiraceae bacterium; assembly: GCA_015068825.1. GTDB lineage: Bacteria > Bacillota > Clostridia > UMGS1810 > UMGS1810 > Qingrenia. Next base: position 30,178 of record SVJU01000016.1, read on the forward strand.
ACCTCATCTTCTTTTCCGTGAAAGTTTAAAAGCCATTCGCCATTTCCCATTTTAACGGGCGGAGTGCTTCCTCCGACTTTTTCTTTTTGCCAGCTTTCAGTTGGTGAGTAGAGTATTTTTCTTTTATTTGCATTATTTGCAAAATCAAAAAGAGAATCTGCGCAGGAAATCATAATAGATGGCTTCTTTTGTGTAAATCCATCATAGTTATAAGGACAATACGGTCTGTGTATCATTACATATTGCATTTTTCCATCGATTTTCATTTTTTCAGGGAACAAAAACACATCTCTGTCTTCACCTTTTTCTGGAGAAGTAAGATTTGTTACATAAGTAAAAGCTTTATCATAATCTTTTATATAAAGGGCATCGAGATTTACTTTGTATAAAAGTGTAACGGTTGGATTTTTTTGCGTTGAAAAAGGATTGCTTTCATCTTTTGCCCATTGGGGCATACATTGCTGGGGGTCATCGTGCTCCCAGAAAGGCCCGGGAGGAAACATTCTTGTAGCAACTGTTAAATAACATTCATCTTCAACCCAGAACATTCTTGGGTCTTCAATGCAACCGTTCATATAGGCAGGAACTTTTTCACCCTTGATGTTTTTTGTGTATAAGTCATCAAGTTCAAAATTAAGTTGCGGTGCAAGTGCAGGTTTTTCAAAATCAAAAGTGAAATTTTCGCCATCGTCATCTGAATATCCGTAAGCAAGAAAAATAGGATAGGGAAGCGGTTTTTCGGGAAATCTTTTTTCTTCATACGGGCCTGTTGTGCGAACAAGCATATGAATTCTTTTGTTCTTATTATCAATAAGAATGGAAGGATTCAGAACCATATAGCTTGCCCATGATGTGTCTTCTTGCGGTGTTAAAATACATCGCCTTTTAATAACAATATTTTCCATAATTATCTCCTTTGTTTACCATTCAATAAGATTTATTTCTTTTCCAGTGTGTGTAAATGTTTTAATTTCGTTATGAGATATGTTTGTTTCTATTTCTTTGCCAAATATTTTGATTTTAACATTATCATTTTTGCCGTTTATTTCGTAAAATCTTATGATATCATCGTTTAAATCTTCGCCTTCTTTAATAGCCGAAACCATAATATTTTCACTGTCACATTCAAAACCAGTAAACTTCATAGGGAGTTTTCCAGTGTGAAAACTATCCATTATTGGTAAAAGCTTAATGCTTAATTCATTTGCGTTTTTATCTGCTTTAAGATTGTTTTCGTAAGGAAATATCGAATATGAAAATTCGTGTATGCCTTGTTCGGCATATTCACAAAATTCATCTCTTTTTCCAAAATGGTCTGCATAAATTGCACTTCTTAATACTGTAAGACGGACAAAACCATCTTTTGTGTCGTAAGCATATTTTGAATCGGTTGCAACACAAAGATTATCTGTTGCAAACCATAAATTGTGGCACTCTTCGCCGGTGTTTTCATCTCTTATAATAGTTCCATAAGCGATTTTTGAAATTATCTTGTTGCCGCATGGAAAACAAAATTTTAAAGTTCTGTGCTTTTCGTGAAAATCTATTTTTGTATTGACAGTTAAAACTTTACTGTCATCAACCAAAGTGTAATCTCTTTCAAGGTAAGAATTATTGTATTTTGTATTAATTCGCAGTGTAATTCTCACATTTCCGTCTTCAACGATAGAAAACTTTGGATTGTCAAATGTGCCGATTGTATCACCGAGAATTTCTTTATCGTGTGCCCAGGTATCGCAGTCTGTTTCGTCAAGTAAAACAGCACTGCAAGGTTTATCTATAATATATTTTTTGCCTTCTTTATCATAGAATTTTGCAATGTCACCTGTTACTTTATCAAATTCGACCTTGATTTTGTTGTTTTCCAAGGAAGTATCAGTTATTTTAAGATTGCTTTTAAAGGTTGCCTTACTCTCTTTTTCTGCAAACAATTGGTATACTGCATATCCAAGCGGTTCAACCTCAGCAATGAATGATGTATGATATTTGTCGTCTGAATTGGTCTGGTCACCGCGAATAAGCTGAAATGGAATTTCATTGCCGTTAAAGTCGGTTATTTTTTTAGCATTCTGATTAATACTTACAGGCATTTTTACTTTCCAGGTGTGTGGATTAAATACAACAACAGGAGTTCCTAAAACTTCGTGTTCCCATATTTTCCATTGCTCAGGCGCTTTGTAAGAGGGGAGAGTTTCGCCCTGCAAGGTGTCAATATTCTGACAAATTTTCTGCATAGCAAAATTTATTGCCTGCTCGGTTATGCTTAGAGTTTCTCCGTAAAGATATGCGGCGTCTTCATAAGCTTTTTTTATTGAACAACCTCCTAAAATATCATGGAATTGGTTAAATAAAACATTTTTCCATGCTTTGTTAAGCTTTTTATGAGGATATTTTGCACCTGTAAGTTTTTTTGCCATAACGCATAGTTTTTCGGCAACAATAAGATTGTTTTCGCATCTTCTGTTATACTGTTTTACAAAGCTTGTTGCACTGTAGCATCCTCTTGCGTGGTGTTGCAATTCATCTTTAACAACTTTGAGATTTTCTTTATCAATACTGTCAAAATATTCATCAGGTGTCGAATATACGGCATCCTCAATGTTTAATTTGTTTATTTCATCAATCAGTTTTATTGTTGGTCCTCCACCATGATTACCAACACCATAAAATGCCATATAATCCATATTTTCTTTGTCGGCTTTTTCTTTCAAAATTGTAAAGTTTTCCATTCTTGATAAATCATAATTATAGAAAAAGGGTATACGATATGTTACAATGCGGCTTTCATCATCGCTTTCCCACATAAAAAGACTTTCTTTTATATCTTTTTCGTGGGGCATAGGTCGCATAAAAACATAATTATCTATTTCGCTTAATTTTAAAATTTTAGGTAAGTTTGCGTTATGACCGAATGAGTCCACATTGTAGCCTGTTTTTGCAACAATACCAAATTTTTCTTTAAAATATCGTTGTGCTATGAGAGAATGACGGGCAAAGCTTTCACCATCGGGAATATTACAGTCGGGTTGCAAAAACCATCCGCCAACTATATTCCATCTTCCTTCTTTTACTCTTGTTTTTATTTCTTCAAACATATCAGGATCTATTTTTTCAATCCATTCATAATATACACTGCATGCGCTTGTAAATTTAAAGTCATCAAAATCACACATTCTGTCAAGCGCACTTCTAAAAGTTGCACGTATTTCCGAAAAACCCTCCTGCCATCTCCACAACCACACGGGGTCAAGATGTGCGTTTCCTACAAGATATAGTTTTGCCATAATTATCTCCTTGAAGTTTATATAATTTAATTTTACATTGTAATTAAAATATTGTAAATTTTAATTATTTATGATACAATTAAGAAAATCAACGATTTGGCGGTGATGAAATGAAAGATAAATATCTTATGGATATTGTGATGAAACAAGATGAGAAAAATTATGAAATAGAAGATAAAGTTATTATTACAGAAAAAAATTTAAAAAAGGGTAAGAATGTAGATGTTCATTGGCACGATTATTTTGAACTTGAAATAATTCTGTCCGGCGAAGCTGAACACATATATAACAACGAAAAATACCTTATTACCAAAGGAAATGTTTTTTTGATGTCTTATTGTGATTTTCATGCCTTAAAATGCCTTACTGATGTTGATATAGTGAGTATAAGATTTTTTAATAATTTTCTTGATAAAGAGCTTACCGACTACATATCAGTAGGCGCGGGCAGATTCAATGTAAGGTTTGATGAAAATGAGTTTGAAGAAATCATAAAACAATTGGATAAAGTTTTTTGTGAAGTAAGAGATAATAAGTTTTTCAAAAGCAACGCTGTTAAAAATTATATTTCGCAGATTATAATAGATATAGTAAGAAAATCAAATATAAACAGTGCAGTCAATATGTCATCAACTGTTCAAAAAGCAATAGAACACATTTACATGAATTTTCGTTTTGATATTTCTGTTGAAAAGGTGGCGGAAAAATTCAATACCTCACCAAATTATTTTGGTACGGTATTCAAAAAAAATGTAGGCGTATCGTTTAATGAATATGTAAGTATGATAAGATTAAAATATGCCTGTAATCTTTTGAAAAATACAGATTTAACAGTTAAAGAAATTGCATTTTCAGCAGGATTTAATTCTGTTGAATATTTTATGTATGTATTCAAAAAAAAGCTTTTTATGACACCAAATATGTATAGAAACAATACATAATCAGTGCATAAAAAGCTAAAAATTATTGTTTGTACCGCGCATTATATTCGGATGGCGACACACCCATATATTTTTTGAATAACCGGCTGAAATAATATACACTTTCAAATCCGAGTGTATCAGAAATTTCGCTTATAACACTTTCTTCGCAAAGCAGCATACATGCTGCTTTTATTCTTAAACCGTTGCGGTAATCTACCGGGGTTTTTCCAGTCACTTTTTTAAATAATCTGTACATATGAGTTTCACTCATATAGCAAAGCTTGCTTAGCTTTGATGCACATATTTCTTCAGTATAATGGTCGTGAAGATATACAATTGCAGGAACAATTTTGCTTTGCATAGTGGCGGAATAATTAAAATTAAGGTCAGAGAGCATTTCATAAATAGTTGACATTGCCTTAAATTTACCACCAAATTCTGCACAGTTTTTCACAAGTGAAATAGTGTTTTTAAAAAAAATACTGTCTGCATTGTGTGTTACAAGCCAGGGAGTTCTGCAAAAAATTACTTCTTCCATATCATCCATATCGGTGATAGTAAAGCTTATACGGTAGAAAGTAATGCTTTCGCTCTCGATTGTGAGTTTATGTACCGAGCCTTTTGGAAGATATATAAGAGTTTGTGGTTTTATATCGCAGCTTCCGCCTTCCCATTCATATTTTCCTTCCCCATCTTCAACAAGTAAAAATCCGTTTAATGAACGGTTTTTTATTGTCGTAGTACGGTATTTTGGCGTTTGCTTTATTGCCGAAAGAGATGTTAGCGCAAATTTGGTTTTGTGCAAATCTGAAAATGGAATTATCTTCAAAAAAATCACTTCTTTTATGGCTCAGATTGCAGATGTTGAGGGTGAAAATCATCAGGAAGCGCCTTTGTATATAGCTGTGTTTAATGACTCTGAATCAACAAATCCTAAATACGAAACAGCTTTTACTGTAAAAAAAGGCGTGTGGACAAAGCTTTATGTAGATGTTACCATTGCTACAACAAAGTACACAACTTTTGCTGTTCGATATCCTGATGAAGATGGTCTTACACTTAATGTAGTTGTTGATGATTATAAAATTGAAGAGATAAATAATACCATAACAGTGCAGTCATCAGGTTTTTATAATGCAATAGATAAAACTGTAAGAACTGTTAAAGCAGATGGATATGGTAAAAATGATTATGTTCTTTCAGCTGACATAACCAATGTTGGTGATAAGGAGAAAGAAGTAACTTTAGTTTCAGCAGGATATAAAGATGGAATACTTACAAACGTTAATCTTGACAAAAAAAGTGTTCCTGTTGGCAAAAGTGAGCAAAATCTTGCTATTGCAATAGAGGATGATGCAGCTTACGATTACATAAAAACTTATGTGTGGAGTGGTGAGCATGTATTTCCTTTATCAAACTCCCAAACTCTTACCAAGGAAGATACTTCATCACCAATACTTCCTGAGGTTTCTGTTTCTAATAAAGAAAGTAATCTTCCTTCAGGAACATATATTTTAAAAGAAACTGCAATTTTTTCAAGTGATTACGCAACTGCAAATTTTAAAGGCTTTTCTTCACAAACTACTTATACCGAAACAGGTGAGTATTCTACAGATTATGGAAGAGTAAGCTATACTCAAATGAAGAATACCGATTCATCACTTCCGTTTGGACATAAGATTGGTGTAACAGTAACTGCATATCCTGAAGGAACTGATATTGGTGGTAGAATTGTAACAAGACCAAATACCGAATCGATTTCAAAAGGTGATAATGTTCTTATTTCCTTCTGGGCAAGGGTAACCAGCTCAAGTCAGGATGATGGTGGCGGTGTTATTGGATTAAAATTCCAAAACGGCGCTCCAAATTACGAATTTTCATTAAATAGTACTGTTGCTACCACATCTGAGTGGACAAAACATTACATTTCGTTCACCTCTGAATATGACCATCCAAAAGGAAACAGTCAGCTTATGCTAAGGTTTTCAAATGCCATTCAAACTATTGAATTAGCAGATTTTTCTATGGTTAATTACAAAGATAGTGTATCTTTAAATGACATGCCAAAAACGAGCTATACATATTATCAGGGTATGGAAGAAGATGCTACATGGAGAGAAGAAGCTGATGAAAGAATTGAACAGTATCGTAAACGTGATATTTATGTTACTGTAAAAGATGCCAATGGAAACGAAGTTGAAGGAGCAACTGTTTCTGTTGATATGACATCGCATTATTTTGATTTTGGCGGTATGATTTACGAGGAACCCGGATATTATGAAGAAAATCCAAGTGAAACATATAGCGAGAATATGTTTGATGCAATAAAAGAAAATTTTAATACTATCGTTATAGGAAATAATTTAAAATGGCCAAGATGGGAAACAGCAAAGTATAAAGAGAGAGCACTTAATGTAATAGCATGGGCAAAAGAAAACGGATTAAAAGTAAGAGGACATAATCTTATATGGGATAGTCCGTCACATATGCCTGATTATATAGTGGATATTTTTGACGATGGAACAGCACTTATGAATAGAATACATTCGCATATTAAAGATATTGTGACTACAACAAAAGACGATATTTATGAGTGGGATGTTATAAATGAGCCTATTTTAAATGACGGGATCAGACAAAAATATGGATATGCTCCTTATGCAAAGTTTTTTGAGTGGGCAAGAAAATACAATCCTAATGCAAAGCTATATGTAAATGATGCCAGCGTTTTAGGTGTAAATTCCAGAAACTATATTCAGTTAAAGGAATTTCTTGCTGAAATGGCGAATTATAATGTTGATTATGATGCAATAGGTTTAGAAGGACATTTTAAAGCTCCGTGCAGTATTACAGAGTTTTACAATCAGCTTGAAGAACTCGCAGAATTTGGTAAAGAAATAAAAATTACAGAATTTGACGTAAATACAGAAGATGATATAAAAGCACATTTTGCAAAGGATTTACTTACAATATGCTTCAGCCATCCAAAAGTAAACGGATTTTTAATGTGGGTATGGTGGTCAGACAACACAAAAAGTGTAATGTATAACTCAAATTCTCAAATTAAACCTTCAGGCGAACAAATGATTGACTTGATTTATAATAAATGGTGGACAAACAACCGAGGTAAAACAGCTTATGACGGAAGGTATATTTCAAGAGGTTTTTATGGTGATTACACAATTACAGTTTCTAAAAACGGAGTTTCAAATCAGGAAAAGGTAACTGTAAAACCAAATTCAGATAATAAATTCACAATTGTGATTGGAGAATAACAAAAAATGAAAAACATAATTTTAAAGATTCACAATGAAGGCTTTGATGTTTATGTTAAATTCTAATTATGAATAAATTTATTTTATATAATCAGGTTGTTTAAAAATCGCTTTCTTTTGTTTGATTTAAACTTTAAGAGTTATATTCTAATAAAAAACATACCGAGCGTTTTGTGCAAAAAACATATCGCTATGTGTATTGAAAATAAAAAATTACTGTGTTAATATCAAGTTGTAATTAAAATTATGTTCAGGAGTGATATTATGACAGCAGAACAAATAAAAGAAGCAGCCAAAAGACTTGGCGCAGATATTGTAGGTATTGGTTCAATAGATAGGTGGGAAGGAGCTCCTGCCCAGATGGACCCGCGATATATTATGCCCAAAGCAAAATCAGTAATTGCTATGGGGTTCAGGGTATTTCGCGGAAGTTTAAGAGGTATTGAAGAAGGAACCTTCTTCTCAAACTACTCTTCTATGGGATACGGTGGTATTACATATATGTATATGCCACAAACTTGTATAAATTTATGTAAGCTTATCGAGGATGAAGGCTACGAAGCAATTCCTATAGGCCATCAGAGCGACTGGCGTGCAATAGATAACATCGGAAACTTGAAAGAAAACTTTTCAAGACCTGTTGAACCGGGTAAACCATATCCTGATATTATGGTTCATTTAAGAATCGCAGGATTTTTATGCGGTCTTGGTGAAATCGGCTGGAGTAAAATGCTTTTAACTCCCGAATTTGGTCCAAGAGTTCGTATTGGTATTATTCTTACCGAAATGGAGCTTGAACCTGATCCGATTATGGAGCCGGGAACACTTTGTAATCGCTGTATGGCGTGTGTTCGTGAATGTCCCGGTGGATGTATTCCTAAAGATAAATCTGTAAAGGTTAATCTTGCAGGTTATGATGTAGAATGGGCAGATGTTGACCTTATTGGTTGTGATGATACATTTAAAGGCGCCGAAAAAGCAAAAGAAGGAGAAAAAGGCGATTATATTGCTAAACGCCCGGGTGAGTTTAAACCTGCTTTCTTCTCGCCATTTTATAAAAAACCGCATAATCTTTATAACACAGGACAGGCAATTTGTGGTGCTAAGGGTTGTACAAGAGCTTGTATGATAAGCTTGGAGTCAAGAGGTGTTCTTAAAAACAAATTCAAAAGTCCCTTCCGTACCAAAAAACTATGGAGTATGGATTGGTCGCCTGAGGGAATTGCAAATGATCAGCCTGCACCATATACACCGCCTTATGCAGGAAGAGATAATTCTGACAAAAAGGCTGATGATGCTGATTAAAGGAGAATTGTAATGAAGTTTGCCGTTGGTTTTCAGTTAAGCGAAGGAAACGAAGAAAATTTTTCGAATATAGTGAAATCTTATAAAGATAACATATCCGAAGTGTTTTTTGCGTGGCAGGATATTCCATCAGGAAGAAGTGGTGTTGCATCACTTCATGGATATACCGACTGGAATGCCCAAAAAAGGGTAGAGGATGAGCTTCGTACCATTAAAAAAATGGGCATAAAACTTGACCTTTTGTTTAACGGAAACTGTTATGGTGAGTATTCATTATCAGAAAAGCTTTCAAATAATGTTGTTTCGGTTATAGAACATCTTGAAAATGAGGTGGGTGGTGTAGATATTGTCACCACCACTTCACTTATGATTGCACATACTATAAAAAAGCATTTTCCGCATATCGAACTAAGAGCATCTGTGAATATGAAAATAGGCACAGTTAAAGGTATGGAATATGTTTCGGATTTGTTTGATTCTTTTTATGTGCAAAGAGAATATAACCGTGATTTAGAATATATCAAAGAATTAAAAAAATGGGCAGATAAAAATAATAAAAAGCTTCTTATGCTTGCTAATAGCGGATGTTTTTCTCATTGTTCTGGTCAAACATTTCATGATAATCTTGTGTCGCATGAAGCTCAAATTTGTGAAGTGTTAAATATCGATGATTTTAATCCTTATGTTTGCAGACGGGTTTTAAAGGATAGGGGAAACTGGCATAAAATCTTGCAAAACACATGGGTAAGACCAGAGGATATACACAACTATGAAGGATTATTTGATACTATAAAACTTGCAACAAGAATGCATACACTTCCGGGAATGGTTATTGCATCTTATGTAAGAGGAAGTTTTTACGGAAATACTCTCGACCTTTTTGAACCTGGCTACGGAAGAGTGCTTGCTCCGTATGTAATAGACAACTCAGCTTTTCCTAAAGATTGGTTTGAAAAAACAACAGGTTGTAATAAAAAGTGTCATGAATGTAACTATTGTAAAGAAGTATTTGAAAAAGTGCTTGTTAATCAGGAGAATATGTAATGGCTATTCTTAATTGGAAAAATATAAATATCAGTGATGTCTGTATTTATGATATTTCTTTTGTGTCAGGATTTAGAAAAGCTGGCAGAACGGTGAATTTTAAAGAACATGGCCGTTCTAAAAATGCAATTTTGTATATTGAACAAGGCTCTGCTGATTTTTTTGAAGAGGGTAAAGCTACAAAGACGGCTTCAAAAGGTGATTTGGTACTTATACCAAAAGGTGACCGATATATCGTAAAATTCAAAGAGGATGATACAAAGATATACCTTGTAAATTACGATATGATTTTACCTGACAGTACACCTGTTTGTTTTGCTGATGAGATAGAAATTATTATGCATACAATGGCAGCGGCATATATTAAAGAGATACTTTCCAAAATCGAAGCAAGCTTTTTAAGAGAGGATAACGCAGCAATTTTCAGAAGAAAAGAGCTTGTGTATCGGCTTTTGTCAAATATATTTCAGGATGAATGGTCAACGCTTTTGCCAAATAATCCCAAATTTTCTAATATTGCCAAGGGGATTCGTATGCTTCAGCAGACATATCTTGAAAACATTCCGATTTCGCATATTGCAAAAGCTTGCAATATCGGTGTAAGCTCGTTCAGGAGATTGTTTACTGAATGTTATGGAATTTCGCCTGTAAATTACAGGAATCAGCTTCGTATAAGACGTGCAAAGTTGCTGCTTCGTGACGGTGGATATACCATATCAGAGGTAGCGGAAGAATCGGGCTTTTCAAACGTAGCTTATTTTTGCAGATATTACAAAAAAATGGTTGGCGAATCTCCCGGAAAAGTACTTTTTAAAGCTAAATCTAAATCAGAATAAAATGTAAAAAAGCACATTGTAAGCAATGTGCTTTTTATATTTTCGTTTGTAGAAAATATTGAAAAACAGATAGAATTTTTTCATAGACATTTAAAAAAAGGATGGTATAATAATATCATGAAATAATAATGCTTCAGGGGGAGAAATATGAACGAAAACAGCTTTTGGAATTTGGGAGTTTCATCGTGCTTATATGGGAATTTTAATGATGAATTTTTAAAGCAGTTACAACAAAATGATATTCATTATACAGAAATAAGCGGTGGCAGAAATTCATTTTTTTAAGATACAGATTTTGTTAAAAATGCCGATAAAAATTTTAAAAATGCTTTAACATACGAAGTAACAATAAATTCGATTCACCTGCCGTTTGTACCTCCGAGTGAGGTTGATTTAAAGCAGTCATACGGTGAAATTTATAATAATACAATTAAAATATATACAGAACTTATAAAAGCTTCTGCAAATGCCGGAATAAAGTATGCAGTAATACATTCAGGGCTTGGAGTAAAGCCGGAGCAGGACAGAAACGAAGTTTATAACATTGTTTGTTCTAATCTTAAAAAGTTATGTGAAATATCAAAAGAAGCCGGAATAAAGCTTGCGATTGAAAATTTAAAACCAGCAGCTATAGGCGGAACAAAAGAGGAAATTTATAGCCTTATTAATGAAATAGATGACTTAGGCGTGTGCTTTGATACAAACCATTCTCTATGTCAGACAAATGAAGATTTTATAAGACTTATAAAAGATCGTATAGTAACTCTTCATGTATCTGATTATGATTTTGTTGATGAACAACATTGGTTACCACTTTGTGGAAAAATTAATTGGAAGAGTATTATTAACGAACTTAAAAAAGTGGGTTATGACGGAATATTTACATACGAGGTTCCGTCAAAGGATTCAGTTACTGTAGCTGAAATCAAAGAGAATTATATTAAGCTGATGAATTTATAAAAATAAGCAATCTTGTTATTTGATGACAAGATTGTTTTTTTATTGCTATATAATGCCAGGAAATACTTGCAATAATTATAGAAAATGTTAAAAAACAGATAGAATTTTTCCATAGAAGTTAAAAATGCGGTTTGGTATAATATTATCATAGGTTACAAATGTTTATTTTAAGGAGGAAAAAATATGAACAAAAAATTAAGCGGTGTTGTAGCGGTGATTCTTTGCGTGAGTATGCTGTTTGCAGGTTGCGGCAAAGAAGAAAACATTACCGTTTCAACCGAAAACGACAAAAATGTAACAGAATCAGGTGCGCTGCCTATTGTGAAAGAGAAAATAACTCTTGAAATAGGTCTTAAAAGCAACCCGAAGGTAGAAGATTTCGATACAAATGCCTTTACACTTTTTCTTGAAGAAAAAACAGGTATAGATTTGGAGTTTTTTACCTTTGCATCAACAGGCGCAAATGAAAAGCTTAATGTAATGCTTGGCTCAAACACAGAGCTTCCCGAAGTGTTAATGGGTTTTTCATTAAAAGACAGTGTCTTTTTAGATTATGCCGATCAGGGAATTTTTGTTCCACTTAATGACTATATCGAAAAATACGGCTATTGGACAAAAAAGATGTTTGAAGCATCTTTAACAGAAGACCTTGAAAGATATATGATTTCGGCAGACGGAAATTACTACTGGATGCCGTCATATACAGAACAAAGAGGTAATGAGTATGGTGGTAAAGCATGGATAAACAAAAAATGGCTTGATAAGCTTGGCCTTGAAGTTCCAAAAACAACAGAGGATTTAAGAGAAGTTTTAAAAGCTTTTAAAACTAAAGACCCCAACGGCAACGGCAAGGCAGATGAAATTGGGTTTACAGGCAGTAAAGACGGCTGGAACGAAGCTGCTTGGAAATTTTTAACAAACTCATTTGTATATCATAATTATGCCGATATGGTAACAGTTGACGATAACCATAAAGTAAGCTATACATATGTAGACCCTGAATTTAAAGAAGCATTGAAATACTTAAATTCATTGGTTGAAGAAGGCTTGTTTGATGTTCAGTCATTTACACAGGATAAAAACATATTCAGAGCACTTGCAGCTAGCGAAGATGTTGTGCTTGGAGTATTTGCGACAGGCTCGCCTGACGTAATGCACAGCGAAAATATGGAAAGATTAAAAGAATATGTTGCACTTCCGCCCCTTGAAGGACCGAAAGGCGTGGCTTATGCATATAAAAACACATCTGCACCAAAATGTATGGGTGTTATAACAAAATATTGTGAAAATCCTTTGGCAGCATTCAGACTTATGGACTTTATGCTTTCAGAAGAAGCTACATTGTTTTCTCGTTACGGTGTTAAAGGAACAGACTGGACAGAAGCAAAAGAAACAGATATCTGCTTGTTTGGCGATATAGGTGTCAAACCGAGAATTAACCAGATTCTTGAATATGGTGCTAAGCAGAACTCTCATTGGTATCAGATTAATCCTGAATTTCGTTCTTCTCCCATTGCAGAAGGTATGACATGGGATGGCGACGAGCTTAATGGTGAATATTACAAAGCAAACGCGCTTAAAGAATATATGGGCAAAGAGCCTAAAAACATATTTGTAAAAGCACTTTATACTCCTGAAGAAAGTGAAGAATACAATGAGCTTTATAATACAATACATAATTATGCTACCGAAAACGTTGCAATGTTTGTAACAGGCAGGAGAGATGTAGATAAAGAGTGGGATACTTTCCAGAAAGAGCTTGACAATATGGGGTTGGAAAGATTTATCGAACTTACTCAGTCAGGCTATGACAGATTCAGAGGTGCCAAAGAATAGAGAGTAAAAGGAGAGAATTTGCAATGAATGTTAATACATCGGCATCGTATTCAAAAAAAGAATTAAAAGAGATAAAAAAGAATCGCCGGATTAAAACAAGAAACAGAGTTGTTGCAAGTTGGCAACTTTATGTGTTTTTAATACTTCCCCTTGTTTATCTCATTTTGTTTCATTATTATCCAATGGTTGGTGCGCAGATTGCATTTAGAAAGTATAAAGCGGTAAAAGGAATGTGGAGAAGCGATTGGGTAGGCTTGTATCAGTTTAAAAAAATGTTTTCTACTCCAAAGTTTTTCGATGTGTTTAAAAATACATTGACCTTGTCAATATATTCACTTGTTATTAATACACCGGCAAGCATAATTTTTGCGTTATGCTTAAATGCGGTACGAAACAAATATTTTAAAAAGTCAATACAAATGCTTTCATATATGCCGCATTTTATATCAACAGTTATAATGGTAGGACTTTTAATTCAGATATTAAACCCGAGAGTAGGTCTGTACGGACAGATTGCGTCAATGTTGGGATTAACTGCAACCGACCTGTTTTCAAATCCCGATGCATTTCCGCATGTTTATGTTTTTTCAGCCACATGGCAGGGGTTAGGATGGAGTTCAATAATATATATTGCCGCGCTGTCAAGTGTTGATACAGAGCTTTATGATGCATCGCAAATAGACGGTGCAACAAGATTTCAGCAGCTTATACATATTGACTTTCCAAGTATACTTCCAACAGTTGTAACGCTTTTAATACTTAATGTCGGAAAGGTTATGAGTGTAGGTTATGAAAAAGTTTTGCTTATGCAAAATCCTCTTAACTTAAGCACAAGTGAAATTATTGGAACTTATTCATATAAAGTAGGTTTGCAGTCGGGAACGGATTATTCTTACGGTGCTGCAATTGGACTTTTCAATTCTGTTGTTAACTTTATCTTGCTTATAACAGTAAACAAAATATCTAAAAAAGTAACAGAAACAAGCTTATGGTAGGGGGCGAAAAGATATGTCAAATTTAAATAAACCAACAAAAGTTAAATTATCAAGCGGCGACCGCATTTTCTACATTGGTGTAGATGTTATGATGATAATTATAGGTCTGCTTGTTGCGGTGCCGATTTTGCATATTATTTCGGCATCAATTTCGCAACCGTCTGCCGTAACACAAGGAAAGGTTTTTCTTCTGCCACAGGGCTTTAGCCTTGAAGGTTACAAAGCAGTTTTCAGAGATGATAACATTCTTTCGGGCTACGGAAACACAATTTTATACACAGTTTTAGGTACAGTTATTAATGTATGTCTTACAATAGCGGCAGCATATCCTTTATCAAGAAAAGATATGCCCGGCAGAAACTGGATAATGTTTTTATTTACATTTTCTATGATGTTTTCAGGCGGACTTATTCCAACATATTTACTTGTAAGAGACCTTAAAATGATAAATACAATCTGGGCGCTTTTGTTACCGTATGCCATAAATACATATAATATGATTGTTGCACGAACATTTTTTGCATCAACCATACCCAAAGAACTTTTGGAGGCAACACGAATTGATGGTGGAGATGATTTTACTTTCTTCTTTAAAGTTGTTGTGCCGCTTTCAAAATCAATTATCGCGGTTTTATCGCTATATTATGCAGTAGCGGCGTGGAATTCATATTTTTCGGCATTCCTGTATTTAAACGACCAAAAAAAATTCCCACTTCAGCTTGTGCTTCGTGATATTCTTATTGGAAACACAATGTCAAGCGAAATGGCAGAAAGTGCTTCGGTTGTTCAAAACGACCTTTCAGGTATATTAAAGTATGCATCAATCATTTGTGCATCACTTCCTGTATGGATTATATACCCAATTGTTCAGAAGCACTTTGTTAAGGGGGTAATGATTGGCTCGATAAAAGGGTAAAGAATTAGAGCCTTCTCCAAGAATGGAGAAGGTGGCGGCATTAGCCGTCGGATGAGGTTGAATCTAAAAAACACCTCACCACCGCTTAAAAGCGGAGCCTCTCCTCAAGGAGAAGCCTAGTTATGTTTAATAATCAATTTAATCTATACACCGATTGAAAAATAAAAATTTAAAAAAATTGGAGGAATTAAAAAATGAAAATGTTAAAAAAACTTGTTGCGCTTGCACTTTGTGCAGTGCTAATTTGTGCATCAATGTGTTTTACAGCTTTTGCGGAGGAGTATACTTATGAACAAATAGCTATATTATCTCCTAGTTCATCTACAAATTTCAGTCGTGGAAATCCGACTATTACTTCTGATTACAACTATAGCGATGTTGGTGGTAGATCAGCAATATGCACAGTTACGACGAACACTTGTTATGTAAGTACCAGTTCAACAGCAACTGGCTTTTGCGATGCATCTAGTATTGAAGTTGGTAGCAAATACAGATATTCTGCAATGGCTATGATTTCTCCTGATGCCGCAGT
>SVJU01000017.1 GCA_015068825.1 Oscillospiraceae bacterium
AGATATTTTGAGAAAGTTTCAACATATCTTGTCCCAAAACTAACAGAAGTAATTTTAGTATATGGAACTTCATAAAATTCTTCTTCCCATATGCCATCTGCATCAAAATGTTGCATAACAACTTTTGTTTTTGTAGCTTTAATAATTTTGCCTATTATAAATGAATCTTCATTCTCCTCGGCTTTCTCATTTTCAATTATTATGTTTATATTCTGCTCTTTTAAAGATGTAAAGATAGTCTGCCACTCTGTCATATCAACATCAGGCACTATGATTTTTGCATCAATTTCTTCTGTTTTAATCATTGAAAGGATTTTTCCGTCTTGATATTCTGTTTTTTCTACATCTTTAAAACGTCTGATTGAGTAGCCATTTAATATAAAATCATCTTCGTTCGCACATAAAAACAATCTATCATTTGTAAGTAAAGGAAAGACAAACCACGTATTGTCATCATAGTCAAACTTTACTCTGCACAATTGTCTATGCTCTACTGATTTATTGATATATTCTTTAATTTCGCTTTTTTTCATAGTTCTCCCTCTCCTTTTCCAACATTATTCGACATATTTATATAGTTCGTGTTAAATTATTCCTAAAAAAATCACGAAAAGTTTTCGTATGAATATCCTGTTGCTTCCCATAGAACATGAGCCAAAATGGATGCATCCGTAAACAAGCTCCGTGTTTCATTGCTGATCTCATATTCAAGCAATTCCCTATATGGCGTTGCAGAAATTGAATAAACATATTCATAATTCTTTTTAAACGCCGAAACATCAAAACATAGATTTGAATCATATTCATCAAATTCTGTTAAACAAAGATCTTCGTCCTCATCGTCTTCGCTGCATAAAAAAGCATTCACAAAGATAGTAAAATCTTTTTCTCAAATCAATTATACCAACACGCAAAAATAAAATCAATACTTGTAATATTATTTATATAATGTTAAAATAAGTTATAAGATTTTAAGGAGTTGTTTATTATGAATAAATATATAGGACATACAATGCAATTATATAGCATAGATGAATTTCGTCTTTGTGGTGGAAAAGCTGACGGAATGAGAATACTTAATGTAAAAAATGCAAGTGGTTTGGAATTTAGCATATCTTTAGACAGATGTGCCGATATAACAAAGCTTTCTTTAAAAGGAGTTAACTATTCTTTTATTGCGCCTTGCGGATATGTGTCACCAAAATATTACGACAACAAAGGTGCAGGTTTTTTGAAATCATTTACAGCAGGTTTTATGACAACCTGCGGACTTACACAAGTTGGCTCTCCGTGTGTTGATGATGGTGAAGAATTGCCTTTACACGGCACAATTTCAAATACACCTTGCGAAAAAGTTAATTATTATGTTGAAGATGATAAAATATTTGTAAAAGCATACATAAGAGATGCGTCACTTTTTTCATATCATCTTATTTTAGAAAGAGAATATATTGTACCAATTTATGAAAACGAAATTTATTTAAAAGATACAATCAAAAATATTGGTCCAAAAGATGCTCCGCTTGAAGTTATGTACCATTGCAACATTGGTTATCCTGTACTTAGTAAAAATGCAATTGTTAACATTCCTTCAAAAAAAGTTGAAGCAAGAGATGAACATTCACTATCAGGCATCAAAAATTGCCTTACAATGGAAAAACCACAAAAAGGTTTTGAAGAAATGTGTTATTACCACACACTTGAAGGCAACCCTTCTGTTTCGATCTATTCGCCTGATGTAAAAAAAGGTGTTGAAATCTCGTTTGACACAAATGAGTTAAAATGCTTTACAGAATGGAAAATGATGGGTGAACATGAATATGTTCTTGGTCTTGAACCGGGAAACTGCACTCCTGATGGAAGAGATGTAATGAGAAAAAAAGGAATGCTTGAAATTTTAAAATCAGGTGACAAAAAAGTTCATAATCTGAAATTCAAATTTACAGAAGAATAAAAATATACAACCCCCGAATTAAATTTGGTTCGGGGGTTTCTTTGTATTTTTATTTTTTTAAATCCATTAAAAATTCATAAGTAATTTCACTGTGTACATCTACGCTTTCATGACCAAAATCAGGGAATATTTTCACATCTTTTTTGCAGGTCATTTTGTTAAATGCAGCAAACTGTGTTGAAGGTGGGCAGATATTATCAAGAAGACCTGTAAACATAATTAGATCTGCTTTTATACGCGGTGCTAAAAACTGAAGGTCTATGTATCCAAGCTTGGTAAAATAAAAATCTTCTTTTTCATGCATAGGGTCAAATTTTCTAAAGAAAGTTCTTAAATCAACATACGCATCTTTATCAAGGTCCATATCCCATGTTCTTTTGTAATCTGTAAGGAACGGATAACAAGGTGCTGCCTTTTTAATTCTTGGTTCAAGTGCGGCACACGCAATTGTAAGTGCTCCACCCTGGCTTCCGCCATAAGCACCAACTCTTTGTTCATCAACAAAATCCATATTCATTACAATTCTTGCAAGAAGTGCAGTATCTAAAAATGCATTAACATAATACATATCAGACACATCTTCATTCAAAAGCCCTCTTGTAATAAAACCATTTAATGTGTTACCAATAACCTTTCCACCATCTTCCGAAAGTCCACCCTGCCCTCTTGAATCAAGAGCTGCTACAACAAAACCAGAGCCTGCATAGCCTAAATAACTTGTCCATGCACCTGATTGTCCTGAATAACCGTGAAAGTTTAAAACAGCAGGCATTTTGCCTTCTATATTTTTGGGAACAAGTAATTTAGCGTGTATTCTGCTGTCTTTTGTTCCGGTAAAATACATATCATAGCAAGTAGCTACATCCGACTTAAAACTTGACTCAATAAGCTCTGTTTTTGGGTCTAATTTACTTAAATCTTCAAGTTGTTTATCCCAGAAAGCATCAAAATCGTCAGGACGAGGATTTCTTCCCTGATATACTTTTAGTTTTTCTAATGGCATATCAATAATTGGCATATTTAACATCTCCTAAAAACAAAATTAAAATTATAATACCATATATTTGTAAAAAGTCAATATGATTTTTTATAAGCATTTTGAATTGACAATCAATATTTTTTGTTATATAATTTTTAAAAACAGAACTATTCTATCGTTTTTCGAAAGGAAGATTACCTTGAATGATATTGTTTCTCTGTCAAAACTCAACTTTTTTAAAATCGAAAAAAATATACACACAAATACTCACATTTTTGATATGAGCAATATTCCCCGCCCGCACTATTGTATGGGACTTTTAAAAAAAGGAACTGCTGTATTTAAAGATTATACTGACTCATCATCCAAAGAAGAAATTTTTCTTAGCGAAGGTGATATAATATTCGTTCCTGTTGCATCAAAATATATTTCCGAATGGAAAGGAAATCCCGATATAGAATACACAAGTTTTCATTTTACTTTTGACTTTCCGGGAATTTTTTCGCGCGAAGGAAATTTTAAACTTCAAAAAATTGACGCAGGATTTATTAAAAACGCAGAAGAAATTTTTGAATTTGCACTTTTAAACTTTAATAAAGATTATTCTTCAATGCTATGTGTTTTAAGTGATTTTTATAAAATTTTAGGTGAGATCATTCAAGTTCTTAAAACCAGAACAAAAAAGAAAATTGATACAAGAATTATAAACTCAATAAAATACATTGAACAAAACTATTTTCAGGATATTTCAATAGAAACACTTGCAAACGCAAGTAATATGAGCGTATCAAGATTTTTTCCATGCTTTAAAAAATCTATGGGTGTAACTCCGGTTGACTATTTAAACAGATACAGAGTTGACAGAGCAATACTTCTTTTAAAAAGTAACGAAAAAATATCAATAGAAAAAATAAGTGAACAGACTGGCTTTAATTCATCTACATATTTCAGACGCACATTTAAAAAGATGACCGGCAAAACACCATTTGAATACAGAAAAACCGCTATGGAAATATAGCGGTTTTAAATTACCTGAAATCCCCCTCTTTTATACTTACTAAAGATTTATAAACTTTACTTTCATTTGGTAAAATAACATCAAAGCCAGATATATCATTTGGTTTTTCAGCCTTAAAAAAGTTTACAAAATTTGTCTGCGGTTCAAGGCATATAAATTCTTTCCCATCGCCATTATACAAAAGGCGATATTTAAATTTTTCGTCATTTTCATAAACCAAAGATAAGTTTTTTGATTTATCATACATTACCATTTTACCACTATCTTTAGCGAAGCAATGCTTACTTACAGGATTTTTTGATGTGCTAAACTCACCCTTTTGAAACATTTTAACAAAATCATCTTTTGATATTTTTCCCGTGGGCAGATAATTTATATTTCTTTCAATTTCAAAGTCAATATCAGCATAAATTAATACATCATCTTTATTTGAATCGTTTATAAACGGCACATTGAAAGTTGTGTGAAAGCCCAACATAACAGGCATTGAAAATGGCGACAGATTACTAATTTTTGTATTTTGACTAAGACCATTATCAGAAAGCATGTATTCAATTCTTATTTCAAATTCGTTTGCAAAGCCATAATAACGATTGTTTTTATTGGCAACATAAGAACATTCTATTGTGTTTCTGGTTTTTGATAAAACATTAAATTTTCTTTGACACAAATCGCCATGAATAAAACAGTTTGTTCTCTCTTCTGTAACAGGAAATTTATATTCTCTGCCATCAAATACAAAAACTCCTGTTTCTATTCTGTTTGCCGGAAAAAGTATTGGCATTCCGTAAAGATACGGTGTACTTTTTTCGCCTTCGCACTCTCTTAATAGTGAAGCATTATATTTTACATTTTTTAAACTGATGCAGGTTGCACCGTTATCTACATCTATTTTTGCTTCATATTCATCATATTTTATAGTTTCAATGCTCATTTTTCACTCTCCTCAAATAAAATAATAACTCAATCATCATTTTAAGTCAAGAAAAAAAGACGGCTTAAACCGTCTTTTTTCTTTTGTTATGAACATTATTTTTCAACGATTACAATATCGTCAAAACACACATTATAATTTGCAGGATTCCCACCGTCAATATTGGCTGTTATGCCACGCATATTAACCCTTGCATCAGATGGTGCAGAATCAAGTGTAAATTCAAATTCGATGTTTTTCCAGGAATCACCAATACCTGTGAATTTTTTGTACACCTTAAAATCTGCATTTGTTTTTGAAAGCATATAGAACTGAAGGTCTGCATCAGAATTAACAGCATTTTCGATTTTTACACGCATTCTTAAAATATAGTTCTTTCCTGTTTTTAATTTTGATGCAAAGCCGGTCTGTTCCAAACCAATCCAGTCAGCAGTTCTTCCGGATACTTTTAAAAAATTGTTTCCGTCAGATTCTTTTTCGTAAGAAATTTTAACCACTTTAGGAGTTTTTTCTGCAAGTGCCCATACTCCTTCGGTATCCATAGTTCCATTTGACAAAATATTTTTTGTTACTTCATCTTTTGATGCATTGGAAGGTTCACCTTGTTTTACTGATGAAGAAGGTGTTGATGGTGTAGTTGCTACCGTCGAAGATGCAGGTTTTGTATCAACAGGAACCAATTTTATATCATCTATACAAAGTTTTGTTGATGCATCAAATGCACCCGAGTGCTCTCTTATAGAAAATACTGTATCCGATGGCCATGTTGTAAATTCTAATTTAGACGAATCAAGCGTGATTGAAAAATCCTGCCATTCACTTGTTATATTATTTATTTTGGAATACAGGTTATATTTTTCATACTGACCTTTATAGCTTCCTGCAATAACATAAACCTCGCATGTTGTTCCGCTTGTTCCATCTACCTTTATTTTACCTGTTACCTGATATTTTCCAACACCATATTTATTTAGTTTATCAGCAATACCTGTTTGTTCAATTCCTTCGTAAGAGCCTACTCTGTCTGACAAAGAAAGGTATTTGTTATCCCCTACTGTTTCAACAGTAATTTTACCTTTTGCTCCTATATTTTTCTTCCACACATTTGTATCATCGCAGTTAGAGTTTGCAAGTATATTTTCTCCCTCATCTGTTTTTGACGATACTGGTACAGTCGGTGCAGTTGGCACAGGTGCTACCGTTGTGCCAGATGGCATATCTGTCCCCTTTTTCCATGGTCCAAATTTCGTATCAGTAATAATTAATTTTGCACCATATTCAATTTTATCCTTAACAAAATCATAGTTTGAGTTTAATCCCGAATTATAATTAAACTGATTATATGCAATATATTTTCTACCAGCATTATTGATATAAGTATTGCTATCAAGCTTAATCAGATACTGTGGAAACTTATTTTTAGATGCTACTGTATTCATTACTACATTTCTTGAATAGCTTGAAAAATCAACATTAAGAAGGTTAGCTCCTATAAAGATGTTATCCTTTACAACAAAGTTTTCTGTTCTGTTGATTGAATGCCAGCCTTTAATATCAGCCGCGGTTTCTTTGTTAGGTCTGTTATCCTGTCCCCAACCAAATCCTGAATAGCGCGAAATATTATTTGCAAAAGTAATATTTTTCATTATTGCACTGTTTGAGTTAGACTGATTCATAAAGAATTCGTAAGAATATGTTGCATATTCTATAAGATTGTTTGTATAAGTAACATTTTCTTCAACAACAATCTTATCGGATTCACCTTTCCACTGATTTGTAAGTGCAGCATCATAAATCTGATATACATAGCAATGGTCTACCAGAATATTCTTACAACTTTCCCAGAACTCAATACCATTACCCCATCTTGTTTTTGAAGATGTGGGACTTCCGCCTGTACCACCAATCCAGCCAACTTCACAATTTGTAACGCTGATATTTTCTACATTTGCAAATTTAACACCATGCCAGCCTGTGTATTTCATACAAATGTTATCAATTCTTATATCATGTTTATTATCTGCAATAAATATTGAATATTCTGGCGCGATTTCAATATTTTTAAAAGCAGAACCAGGATTTCCTTTGTCATAATATAAAAGAATTGGAACCCCATTATATTTTTCCTGCATAAAGTTAAGGTTTTTGTTAAGTTCGTCTTTTGAGAATACTTTTTGAGACATTTTATCATAATCGAACTGCAAAAAACCTACATTTGAAAAGCTTTCAGTAGTTGTCCATACATTTGGTGTTTCTGTTTCTATCCAAAGCGAGGCATCTGCATAGTTTTTAGCACTACCGTATAATTTTGGCTTTTCGCCTTCGCCGTAAGCTGCATAGGTTACACCGCTCTTACAAAGAACAGTAGCACCTCTCCAAAGTCCGCCTCTTTCAAACAAAACTGCATCGCCATTGTTATATTGCATACTGTTTACTTTATCAATTGTTTTCCATGCTTCTTCTGGCGACAAACCCGAGTTGTTATCATCGCCATTATTTGATACATAGTATTTTGTGCCTGTAATCACAAGATTGTCTTTTGTGTTTAAAATTTCATCTTTTAGTGCTTCTGCTTTTTTATTAGCTTCGTCTTCTGTTTTTTTAGCTAATTCTTTATCGTAATTGTCGTTTGTGATTTTCCATGCCTCAACATAAGTATCACCTTTGTCAAAAACGGTTGAGGTATGTGAAGTTGATGCTTCAATTACCTGATTATATGCCCAGTGACTTTCATCAATATCGTTAAATTTTGATGTTTTTGCACCATAGTAAGACACATTAACAGGATATCTTTTTGTTGCACGGTTAACCATTGTAACAGCCTCTGCTCTTGTGATGGAAGCATCCGGACGGAAAGTGCCATCTTCATACCCAGCAATAAGACCTGATCTTGCAGCTTTTACAATATCGTTGTATAAAGGATGAGATTCATTCACATCAGCAAACGAAACTTCTTTTTCTTCAGGTAAAATCGAAATGTTTTTTACAAGATATACAAATTCTGCTCTTGTAATAGGTGTATTTGGATTAAAACTATTTTCAAAGTAAGACAGTGCACCAACACTTTCAAGGTATGCTACATTGTCATAATACCAGTCGCTTTTGTTTATATCAGGATAGTTAGATGTATATGCGTCTTTAAATGATGCTTCATCTGCCATAAGTCTTGAAACAATAGCGCAAGTTTCTGCTCTTGTAATATTCCCCTGAGGACTAAATGAGCCATCTGCCATACCTTTTATGTACGCATTATGTGATGCTTCTTCTTCATTGTAAAGACATTTTTTCATACTTACATTATCTACATAAAAATCAGCAGTATCTTCTTTATCAACTCCACAAACTCTTAGTGATGCATTTGAAAGTTCACCAGTCCACCCAATTCTGAATGAGCCATTAATTTTCTGCCAGTTTTCTGTAATATGAAAAGATGAATATGTATACTCATTGCCATTAATAACCAATGACAATTTATAGTCTTTATATTTACTTTGGCTATCCGCGTCATTTTTGATGAATGCAAATACCCTGTAATCTCCGGGGCCATTTTTCAGAAGTATATCTTTTACATCCTGTGAAACACAAGATGCATTTGACTCCCTATTTGATATTTTTACATATTTTTCGCCATCATTTGCTCCACCTGATACAAAGCTTAAAGTGCTGCCGCTTACTGCTTGCCAAGCATCACTTTCATTTTCAAAACTTGGATCAACTATAAGTTCTTGTGTTTTATCCATTTTATCAAAGTCTTCAAAAACAGAAACATCTTCAACAATGCCTCTTAAAGCATCATTTGCTTTTTTTCTGTCTTCTTTGATTTTTTCATTAAGCGCAACATCTTCGGGTGTTGTAGGGTCATTTTTATGCACAGAAATAGATTTTACATAACATCTTTCCTCTGCAAGTGCATTTGCATCCTGCGCATTAAACGGCATAAAGTGGAACTGATTGAATCTTTTTGATTCGCCACTTTCAGGAGCAATTTTCCACGAAACCCTATGCCACACATCTGATGCCGCATCTGCTAAAACATTTGTCATTTTGCCATCTAAAGAAGGTCTGAATTTAACCGATGTTCCATTATCGGTTTTATAATATTCAACCATTGCATATTGATATTCAGATGCATCAATATATTCAGGAATTACATAGTCAAGTACAACTGTTGTACCTGATTGTCTGTTTGAATATCCTGGTTTAATAATAATAACATTTTGTGAATCAAACTGACCATATTCCATTTGCCCTCTATGAACAGTTCCTTTATTGACAATAGTTTCAAGATCAAGCAAAATACTATCGCCCGAAGCAAAAACCACGCCGCAGTGAAAAGTTTGTAATAATAAAATTACTACAAGAAAAATTCCAAAAACTTTTCTTTTCATTTATCTTTCCTCCCTGTTAATCTTAATAATTGTAATTCTGACAACTATTTTATTCTATTATATATAAACTTATATAATCTTTTCTTGGTAAAGTTTTTGATTTTGTGGTAAATTTAAAAAACAAAAAAGAACGGTTTTGAAAACCGTTCTTTTTTTGTATCAACTTATTATTTTTCAACAATTACAACATCATCGAAACAGATATTATAATTTGCAGTATTACCATTATCAAACTTTGTAGTAGCTGCCCTGAAGTTTACCCTTACATCAGACGGAGCTGAATCCAAAGTAAATTCGTATTCGATGTTTTTCCAGGAATCACCGATATTTGTAAACTTTTTATAAACTTTGAATTCTGCATTAGATTTTGCAAGCATATAAAATTGAAGTTCACCCTGAGAATTAACATCGTTTTCAATTTTAACACGCATTTTTAAAACATAAGTTTTTCCAGCCTTAAGTTTTGATGCAAATCCTGTTTGCTCCATACCAATCCAATCAGCAGTTCTGCCAGCCATTTTTATATAGCTGTTACCGTCAGATTCTTTTTCTATTGTAAGCGATACAGCTTTTGGTGTTTTATCAGCTAATGTCCAGTTTCCATCTTTATCCATTGTACCATTTAAAAGAATGTTTTTTGCAATTTCATCTTTTGACACATTAGATGCTTCACCCTTATTTGAAGATGGATTAGATGTAGATGTTGAAGGTGCTGGTGCAGATGATAAAGATGCTGAATTTTTGGTGTTAACAGGAATTAATTTAATATCATCTATGCAAAGTTTGGTTGATGGATCAAATGATGATGAAGCTTCACCAATTGCAAGTGTTGTATCAGAAGGCCATGTTGTAAATTCTAATTTTGATGTATCTACTGTTATATTAAATTCGCTCCACTCACAAGATAACCCCTGAACTTTTGTATATGTATTGTATTTTTCATAAGTGCCTTTGTAGCTTGGTGCAAGAATGTAAACTTCTGCAACAGTATCAGCTAATGCACCGTCCATTTTAATTCTGCCTGAAACCTCATATGTTCCGGGTCCATACTGATTTAGTTTATCAGCGATTGCACCGATTTCAATTCTTTCATATGCTCCTACTCTGTTTGCAAGTGATAGATACTTGTTTCCACCCTCTTCTTCAACTGTAAGCTTACCTTTTGCGCCTGTGTTCTTCTTCCACAATTCTGTGTTATCACAGTCAGAGTTTGAAACTAAGTTTTCGCCTGTAGCATTAGAAGGCTTGGATGCCGGTGTAGAGGTTGAAGGTGTAGTTGTAGGTGTAGGTGTAGCCGAAGATGAAGGTGCAGGATTTTTTGTATTAATTGGAATTAGCATTATATCATCTATACAAAGCTTAGTTGATGTAGCAAACGATGATGAGGCTTCACCAATTGCAAGCGTTGTATCAGAAGGCCATGTTGTAAATTCTAATTTTGATGTATCTACTGTTATACTAAATTCGCTCCACTCATCAGATAACCCCTGAACTTTTGTATATGTGTTATATTTTTCATAAGTACCTTTGTAGCTTGATGCAAGAATATAAATTTCTGCAGTACATGGTGCCATTGCACCTTCCATTTTTATTCTGCCCAAAACCTGATATGTTCCAGGTCCGTATTGATTTAGTTTATCAGCGATTGAACCAATTTCAATTCTTTCATATGCTCCTACTCTGTCTGCAAGTGTCAGATACTTGTTGCCGCCTTCTTCTTCAACTGTAAGCTTTCCTTTTGCGCCTGTATTCTTTTTCCATAATTCTGTGTTATCACAATCAGAATTTAGAATTAAATTTTCGCCTGAAGGTTTAGTTGCTTGCTCATTTGAAGAAGTTGTTGCTTCTTCTTTTTTATCTGGTTCAAACTTAGAATCTGTAAGTATAAGTTTTGCATTAAGGTCTACATTATCTTTTATAAAATCATAGTTTACACCCTGTTTAGATGAATATTTATTGAAGTTGTAATCAACAAATGCTTTACCACTATTATTTATATAAATGTTGTTATTAAGTTTAATCAAATGCTGTGGAAGCATATTTTTAAATGATTTTGTACCACCCGGAATATTATTTGAATAACTTGCATAATGAACATTTGTAAGTTTTGTACCAAGGAAGATATTGTTTTCAACAACAAAGTTTTCTGCTCTGTTTAACGAACTCCAGCCTTTAATATCGGCAGATGTATCTTTGTTAGGTCTGTTATCCTGTCCCCATCCATAACCTGTATAACGGCAAATATTATCGTTAATTTTAACATTTTTCATTATTGCGCTGTTTGAGTTTGGTTGATTCATAAAGAATTCAAATGCATAAGTACAGTAATCTACCAGGTTGTTTGTATATGTAACATCCTCTTCTACAACAACACCACCGGTTTCGCCTTTCCACTGATTTGTGAATGCTGTATCATATACCTGATAAACATAACAATGGTCAACCAAAACATTTTTACAATTCTGCCAGAACTCAATACCATTACCCCATCTTGTCTGGCCTCCTGTAGGACTTCCGCCTGTTCCGCCAATCCAGCCAACTTCACAATTTGTAATTCTTACATTTTCTACATTCGCAAATTTTACGCCATGCCAGCCTGTATATTTTATACAAATATTATCAATTCTTATATCCGATTTGTTACTCGCAATAAAGATTGAATATTCGGGGGCAATTTCAATGTTTTTGAATTTTTCGCCCGGATTTCCGCCGTCATAATACAAAAGAAGAGGAGCTGAGCTGTATTTTTCCTGCATAAAATTGTAATTTTTATTAAGCTCCTCTTTTGAATATATTTTCTGCGACATTATTTCGCCGTCAAACTGTATAAAGCCTACATTTGAGAATTTTTCTTTAGTTTTCCACACATTTGGTGTATCGGTTTCTAACCAGAAATCAGTATCAGCATAGTTTCTGTCAGAACCATATAGCTTTGGTTTTTCACCTTCGCCATAAGCAGCATAAGTTACGCCACTCTGACAAAGAACAGTTGCGCCTCTCCAGAGTCCCCCTCTTTCAAAAAGAACCGCATCACCATTAGAGAATTTAAAGTTATTTACTTTATCTATTGATTTCCATGCGTCGTTTGGAGATAATCCTGAATTGTTATCATCACCGTTATTTGAAATATAATATTTTGTACCTGCAATTTCAAGATTATCTTTTGCATTTAAAATAGTATCTTTTAATGCATTACCTTTTACTATTGCTTCACTTTCTACTTTTTTAGCAAGCTCTGCATCATAGTTTTCGGCTGTAATCTTCCACGCTTCCAACAACTTATCGCCTTTATCTATAATTGTTGCATCGTGGTTTGTTGTTGCCTCAACAATCTGACTATATGCCCAGTGTGAATCATTAACATCGCTAAAAGGAGTAACTTTTGCGCCATAATAAGTTGCTGTAACAATATTTCTGCCAATTGCACGGTTTACAATTGTACAAGCCTCTGCTCTTGTTATGCAAGCGTCAGGATGGAAAGTTCCATCTTCATATCCTGCAACAAGTCCTGTTTTTGCAGCATTTACAACGTCATTATACAATGGATGTGATAAATTAACATCACTAAAGCTAACATTACCAGAACCTGTTAATTTAGAAATGTTTTTAGCAATGTATACAAATTCTGCTCTTGAAATTGGCGCATTAGGATTAAAGTTTCCTTTAAAATATGTAAGAAGTCCTAAAGCTTCAAGGTACGCTATATTATCATAATACCAGTCTGTTTGTTTTATATCAGGATAATTTGAAAGATAAACGCCCTTAAAAGCTGCTTCATCATTCATAAGTCTTGAAATAATTGCACACGTTTCAGCTCTTGTGATATTACCCTGAGGAGCAAATGTTCCGTCAGAATTACCTTTCATATAAGGAGTATGCTTTTCTTCAACCTCATTATAAAGACATTTAACAAGGCTGATTTTATCAACATAAAAATCAGAAAGGTCTGTTTTATCAACACTTGAAATTTTTATAAATCCGCCGGTAAGCTGACCATTCCAGGTAAGTCTTAATGCGCCGTTGATTTTTTGCCACTCATCCTTAATATGATAGGTTGAACAGCCAAATTCTCTTCCGTTTAAGGAAATCGCAAGCTTATAGTCTTTATATGTATTCGGTGCATCTTTATCTGTTTTGATGTAAGCTGTTAATCTGTAATCGCCGGGGCCGTATTTATTAAGAACATCTTTTAAATTCTGCGTCATACCGGAATATTCGCCGTTTCTTCCGGTTATCTTAGCATATTTTTTGCCGTCATACGCATCGTCTGATGTAACAAATTCAACCGTTGAATTATAACCTGTCCATACTTCGCTTTCGTTTTCAAAGCTCGAATCAGCAACAAGCTCGCTTGTTTTGTCAAGCTTATCCAAATCTTCAAAAATTGCAAGTTCTTCATCAACACCGCGAAGCGACTCATAATTTTTAGAAATATCTGCAACAATCTGTTCGTTAAAAGCAATCTCTTCCTCTGTTAAAGGATTTTCTTTATAAAACTCGATTGATTTAATATAGCACACTGCATCAGAAACCGAATTTGCGTCCTGGTCGCCAAACGGGAAAAAGTGAAACTGATAAAGCGCAGTAGTTTCGCTTCCTTCGGGAATCATTTCCCAAACAGCTCTGTGCCATCTATTGCAAGTACCGTCAAATGTAATATATTTCATTTTACCATTTAAAGACGGTCTGAATTTCATAGTAGTATCATTATCTGTTTTGTAATATTCAATTACAGCATATCTGTAATCATTAATAATCGGTTTGTCAGGCAAAACATAATCAAGAACAGCAGTAGTCGATGCCTGTCTGTCTGTAAAACCGGGTTTAAAAATAAGAACCTTTTGTGAATCGAATTCCCCGTATTCCAAAGAACCTCTCATCACATTTCTTTTTTGTGCAAGTTTTTCCATGTCCAAAGAAATTTTTTCATTCTCGGCAAACACACTGCCAAACTGCACCATCTGTAATATAAAAATTACCAAAAGTGCAATGCTTATAAGTCTTTTGCGCATTTTAAATCCTCCTTACAAAAATAAAAATGTTATTTGCGTATACGAATAATATCTAAATATTACTCCTGATTTTATTATATAAAACCGCCCATATTTATTTGTGGTAAAGTTTTTGATTTAATGGTAATTTTATAAAAAAGATAACAAAAAAGAGCCGCTAAAGCGACTCTTTATTTATAAATTAAGATAAAAGCTCTTTTACGATGGCATTTACTGCACCGCCGTCAGCTCTTCCTTTGATTTTAGGCATTACATTTGCCATAATTTTGCCCATATCTTTCATTGATGTGGCACCAACTTCAGATATAGCCTGTTTTACAATTTCGCCTAATTCCTCTTTTGAAAGTTGGGAAGGTAAATATCCCATTAAAACTTCGATTTCTTTTTTAAGCTCGTCTATCAAATCAGCTCTGCCACTTTTTTCATATTCAGGCAAAACATCTTTTCTTTTTTTAGCTTCTTTGGCGATAACACCGATTATATCTTCATCAGAAAGTTCAACCCTGTTATCAACCTCAATTTGTTTTATTGCCGCTCTGACACTTTGAACAGCATTTTTTCTAACAGTATCTTTATCTTTCATGGAGAGTTTTAAATCTTCCATCAGTTTTTCTTTAATTGACAACCTAAACCCCTCCTTATTTATAAAATTACCAGAAAAATAACTTATCTGAATGATCTCTTTCTTGCTGCTTCAGATTTCTTTTTACGTTTTACGCTTGGTTTTTCATAATGTTCTCTTTTACGAATTTCTGATAAAACACCTGCTTTAGCGCACTGACGTTTAAATCTGCGAAGAGCACTGTCCAAAGATTCATTTTCTTTTAATCTAATTTCCGACACAAAATCCCCTCCCTCCGCTACTTCTCTAGTGACTTAACACTTCATTAGTGGGATTAGACAAAAATTATACATTATTTATTATACACATTTTAAACTTAGATGTCAAGATTTTTTTGAATTAATATTTTTATCAGCCCGGAGGCCACATAAGATTTCTTCCGCCAAGCATATGAAAATGAAGATGACCAACAGTCTGACCGCCGTCAACGCCGCAGTTATTAACTATTCTGAAGCCTGTTTTATCAATACCTGAATCTTTTGCAATTTTGCCTGCAACAAGAAAAATATGTGAAATAACATTTGCATTTTCTTCATTTAGTTCCATCGCAGACAAAATATGTTCTTTAGGAATTATAAGAATATGCACCGGAGCCTGAGGTTCAATATCTTTAAATGCAAAAACAAGCTCATCTTCATATACGCACTGGGAAGGAATTTCTTTGTTTGCTATTTTGCAAAACAAGCAATCATTCATTTTAATTTCTCCCTTAACAAATTATTTAATCTGAGATGCGATAATTTCCAAAGCTTTTTTGATTGCATTATCAATACCAGCTTTGTCTTTACCGCCTGCCTGTGCAAAATCAGGACGTCCGCCGCCTCTGCCACCAACTAAAACAGCTGCTTCTTTAACAATATTTCCACAGTGAACACCTTTTTCAACAACATCTTTTGTTGCAGTAACAAAAATTGTAACTTTATCGTCAGATGAAGAAACAAGAACTGCTACACCGCTTTGCAATTTATCTTTAATGCCGTCTCCCATTGTTCTTAAAGCATCAATTTCTGTATTTTCAAGTTTTGCAGTTGCAACTTTAACACCGTTTACTTCACTTGCATTATTTATTACATCATCAACACCGCTTTTTGCAGCTTCATTTTTAAGCTTTGTAAGCTCTCCTTTTACTGCCTTTAATTCCTCTGCAAGTGATTCCGCCTTCTGAGCAATATCATTTGCATTGGCTTTAAGAACATTTGCAGTGTCATTTATTATTTTTTCTTTTTCATTTAATACTTTCAAAACTCCAAGGCCTGTTGTAGCCTCAATTCTTCTTGTACCTGCTGCAATACCTGATTCAGAAAGAATTTTAAATATTCCTACATTTGATGTATTTGATACATGAGTACCACCGCAAAATTCAACACTGAAATCGCCCATTGTAACTACACGTACAACATCGCCGTATTTTTCGCCAAACAGAGCCATTGCACCAAGCTTTTTAGCTTCTTCAAGAGGCATTTCTTTACATTCAACAGTTAAAGCCTCAAATATCTTTTCATTTACAATTTTTTCTACTTCTTCAAGCTGTGATGGTGTTACAGCTTCATAGTGAGAAAAGTCGAAACGAAGTCTTTCATCATTTACAAAAGAGCCTGCCTGTTCAACATGGTCACCAACAACCATTCTCAATGCTTTTTGTAAGATATGTGTTGCAGAGTGATTAGCCTGAATATTTTTTCTTCTTGATGCATCAACTTTGCAGTGGCAAGCTTCATTTACTTCAATACTTCCGCTTTCAACAAAGCAAGCAAGAATAATTCTTCCGTCACGCATCTTCTTAGCATCTGCAACAACTATTTTTGCATTGTCGGTAGTAATTACACCTGTATCTCCTACCTGACCGCCGCCTTCGCCATAGAAAGGTGTTTTTGATACAACAAGTGTAACATTCATTCCTTCTTCGGCGTTGTTATGAAAATCATTGTCATAGAAAATTCCTGTGATTTTGCTATCGCACTCTAATGTTTCATATCCAACAAATTCACCTTTTTCAACATTCTGGAATTTTTCGAGCATTTCGTCTTTCCAGCCTAAAACATCAGCATTTTTTATGGCATCACGAGAACGTGTTCTTTGAATTTCAACATTTTTTTCAAAGCCTTCAACATCAACACCGATACCTTTTTCTTCAAGAATTTCAACTGTCAAGTCAATCGGGAATCCATAAGTATCAGATAGTTTAAATGCGTTTTCTCCAGAAAGAATGTTTTTGCCTTCTTTTTTAAGTTCGTTGACATAACCATCAAGTATAGCCATACCTTCGTCAACTGTTCTGTTAAAGCTTATTTCTTCAAGTTCAATTGTTTTCTTTATATAATCTTTTTTAGCTACAAGTTCAGGATAAGCATTTTTGTTTTCTTCTATAACAGTTTCACAAACTTTATAAAGGAAAGGCTCATTTATTCCCAATAATTTTCCATGACGGGCTGCACGTCTTAAAAGTCTTTTTAAAACATAGCCTCTTCCTTCATTGGCAATTTTAACACCATCACCAATCATAAAGGTTGTACTTCTTATATGGTCTGTTATAACACGAAGAGAAACGTCACTTTGTTCACCTTCGCCATATTTAACAGAAGCAAATTCAGAAACCTTCGCCATAATATTTCTTACTGTGTCAACCTCAAAAAGATTCTGAACACCCTGCATTATGCACGCAATTCTTTCAAGTCCCATACCTGTATCAATGTTAGGATGAGCAAGACGGTTATAATTTCCATTTTCGTCTTTATCAAACTGTGTAAACACAAGATTCCAGAACTCTACAAATCTGTCACATTCGCAGCCAACCTTACAATCAGGTTTTCCACATCCTGCTTCTTCTCCTCTGTCAAAATAAAGTTCTGAACAAGGACCGCAAGGACCCTGACCGATTTCCCAGAAGTTATCTTCTTTACCCATTCTTACTATTCTGTCAGGAGAAACACCAACTTTTTTTGTCCAGATTTCAAAAGCTTCATCATCTTCTTCGTAAATAGACACCCAAAGTCTGTCAACGGGAAGCTTTAACACTTCTGTACAAAATTCCCAAGCCCAGCTTGTAGCATCATTTTTGAAATAATCTCCAAAAGAAAAGTTTCCGAGCATTTCAAAATATGTACCATGACGAGCTGTTTTTCCAACTCTTTCAATATCAGGAGTTCTGATACATTTCTGGCAGGTTGTAACTCTTTTTCTTGGAGGTGTTTCCTGTCCTGTAAAATATGGCTTTAACGGTGCCATACCTGCATTTATCAAAAGCAAGCTTTTATCGTTCTGTGGAACTAAAGAAAAGCTTGGAAGTCTTAAATGACCTTTGCTTTCAAAAAAAGATAAATACTTTTCTCTGATTTCATTTAAACCTAATTTTTCCATAAGTAAATCCCTCAAATCAAAAATAAACTATTCTATTATAATATAATAAAACAACCATTTTTGTCAACCTTATAATTAACAAAACATTCAATATTTTCTTTATTTTGAGTTTTTCATTGACAAGTAAGTTTAAAATGTTATAATATATAGAAGATAAGAAAGGATTGATTAGACTTATGAAAAAACTTTTAAGCATAATTTTGATATTTGTAATTTTGTTTTCTTTATCAGCTTGTTCAAAAACACCAACAAATACCGAAAATGTATTTCAGACAAAAAAAATTGATGTAGTTTTATATGATGAAAACGAATATGATGTAGCAATAAAGAATAAATTTATAGAAACACTTGATTCGCTTTTTACAGAAGAAAAATTAACATACAATGTATTAAATGCCAAAGGAAATGACAAAACGCTTGAAAGCATTATCTCAAGCATAAAATTAGACGAAACAATCTTGGTTGCACCAATCGGCAAAGAGGCATCAAGTGCTGTAAACAAAGCATTTAACGGTCAAATCCCAATTTTCTTTGCAAATATAAACAATCCTGTTTTAATGGGGCTTATGTCAGACAAAACCACTCCTTCAACAACAACAGGTGTTATAAGCGAAGTTCCTGCCAACTACATTTTTAATAATTTCACAAATTCAATCGGTGACAAACCTGTTGGTCATATAGGTGTTATTTTCAACACAAGTGAAATTGTTCCAATGGAAACCGTAAACGCTTTTAAATCATATCTTGATTTAAACAATTATTATTATACTGAGTCAGTTGTTGCTACCCCTCTTGAAGCCCAGCAATCTGCATCAAAAATGCTTTATAAAGCCGCTTCAGGAAGCAGCGTTACCGGTGAACAAAATACAATAAGTAACATATCAAAAAAATACGAAAACCGCGCTGACGGTGTAAATTTACTTTTTCTTTCAAGTGATAAAATCATTAAACAGGCCGCTGCCGGAATTGCAGAAGTTTTAGAAGATTCTGATTATTATGTTTATGCCGCATCGGAAGAAAGTGTTGTAGGTAAAAATTTTATTTCATTAAAACCTACTGCTGATTCAATCGGTGAAACGCTTGCACAAATGGTTAACAAATATTTTACCGGCACCTCAATTTCTTCACTTCCGTGCCAGACTGCATCAGTTTTTGAGGAAATAAAATACGAAAAACAAAAATCAGACGACACATCTGACGATACTTTGGATGAGAAATCAAGCAACAGTGCTAATGAAGCAGAAACAGCACAAGAAAGCGAAGAAACTGATTCTTCAGAAACTTCCGAACAGACTTCAGATAATGAAGAAAATAATGATAGCGAAGAATAATAAACCTTCAGGGCGATTGATTTAACACCTTTCGCCCTTATTTTATTTGAAAGGATTTTTAAAAATTATGAATCTTTTAAATTTTATGATAGCAGTTATTTATGGAATAATACAAGGTATAACCGAATGGCTTCCAATAAGCAGTACAGGGCATCTTATTCTCGCAAATGAAATACCATTTTTAAACATTAACAATGTTAATGGCATATCGGAAGGCTTTTTTGATATGTTTTTGGTAGTAATTCAGCTTGCATCAATTCTCGCAGTAATTTTAATCTATTTTAAAAAGTTAAATCCGCTATCAAAAGCGGGATTAAAAAAAGATACCCTCTCACTATGGTACAAGGTAATAGTCGGTGTTATTCCTGCGGCGGTTATTGGTCTTTTATTCGACGACTTTATCGAAGAGAAAATGAACAATGCCTATGTTGTTGCAACAACACTTATTATTTATGGAATATTCTTTATAATAATTGAAAGCAGAAACAAAAAATCAAGTATCAACAACATTGATTCCCTTTCGTACAAAACTGCTTTTTTAATAGGTGTTTTTCAAATTCTTGCACTTATTCCTGGCACATCAAGATCAGGTTCGACAATTTTAGGCGCAACGCTACTTGGAACATCAAGAGTTGTTGCTGCAGAGTTTTCTTTCTTTCTTGCAATACCAGTCATGTTTGGCGCAAGCTTTTTAAAGCTTTTAAAATACGGCTTTACATTTACTCAGGTTGAAATATTTATTCTTGCAGTTGGATTTATAACATCTTTTGTGGTATCACTCTTTGCAATAAAATTCCTTGTAAGTTACATTAAAAAACACAGTTTTAAATCATTTGGTTATTACAGGATTATTCTTGGTATAATAGTTCTGATATACTTTTTAACAGTTATTTAAATTTTCAAAAAGTAAATCCCTGAAAGTTTTTAGCTTTCAGGGATTTTTTTATATTCTTTCAATCATTCTGTT
This sequence comes from Oscillospiraceae bacterium, assembly GCA_015068825.1. Lineage (GTDB taxonomy): Bacteria > Bacillota > Clostridia > UMGS1810 > UMGS1810 > Qingrenia. Next base: position 20,563 of record SVJU01000017.1, read on the forward strand.
ATAAAGAGTTTTAAGTTCAACCTTTTCTGATTCTGTAAGTGATGTGCACGGTTTTCTTATTGTATCACTCTTTATAATACCGAGCTCTTTTAACATATATTTTTCGCATGCTATATAAAATTCAAGCGACTGGTCTTCGTACCATGTAAGTGGTAATAATTTTTCGAACATATCTCTTGCTTTGTCTAATTCGTTATTGTTAAAATACTTGGTCATCTGATTAAATTCGCCACAAAGAAGAACTCCTGGCATAATACCGGTTGCGCCGTTTAAAAATGCATCTATGGCAAAAATTCCGCCGTTACCGCTATAACATTTTAATTTGCCATTAGTCTTTTCTACAATAGCTTTCATTTTTCTCATTGGAATTGGACATTCAACTTTGATATAATCAAACTGTTTAATATCGTTAAATGCCGAAATAAGCATATCAAGACTCATTGTAACACCTGTTGAACGAGGGTTGTCCTGAATCATTACAGGTAAATCAACTGCTTCTGCAATGGTTTTAAAATATTCAACCAATGCATCTCCCTGTGGTGTTGAAAGTGCAGGTGGATACAAAATAAGTCCATCAGCACCTGCTTTTTTTGCGCATTTTCCAAGTTCAATACAATCTGCAACAGAATTTTCAACAATTCCTATAAGAGTTTCTACCCTTTTGTCGACATCTTTTAAAAATGCTTTTATTGTATCTAATTTTTCATAAAACGATAATTTATAAGGCTCACTGTTAAAAGCAAAAAGGCAAATACTTTCACAGCCCTTATCAATTATAAAATCAACTATATTTTTAAGACCATCAAAGTCTATTGAATAATCCTCATTAAAAGGAACATTCACAACAGGACATACTCCGTTATACATTTTATTATCACTCCTTAAATTTTAGAAAACTGTTTTTCCACCGTCAATTACAATCTCTGCACCCGTTGTATAAGATGCCTCATCAGATGCAAGCATTACTACCGCACCAGCAATATCATCGGCTTTACCTATTCTTCCAAGAGGAATACCATCTACACAGTTTTTATAATAATCAGGATCGCTTAATACATCATCGTTAAAATCTGTATGTATGCTTCCGGGAAGAACAGTATTCGCTGTTATGCCATAAGGTGCAAGCTCAAGTGCAAGACCTTTTGTAAGCATACCAATAGCTGCTTTTGATACACAGTAATGAACACGGTTAGGTGCTGTTTCAAGCTGTGATATGGAAGAAATATTTATAATTCTTCCCCATTTTTTATCCATCATAAGCTTAGCTGCATTCTGACTGCACAAAAAATATCCTCGTGCGTTTGTTTCCATAATTTTATCCCATTCATCTACTGATATTTCCATAAATGGTGTACGGTAAAGAATAGCTGCATTATTAACCATAATATCAATATAACCAAACTTATCTTTGATTTGTTTGAACATATTTTCTATCTGACTTACATCCGAAGTATCGCAAAAAACTGTATAAGCTTTTCTGCCAAGCTTTTCAATCTCCAAAGCAGTTTCCTTAAGCGCATCACTATTACTTCTTCCGTGAACAATAACATCACAGCCTGCCATTGCAAGTTTAATTGCAATAGCTTTGCCTATTCCTCTGCTTGAGCCTGTTACTAAAGCAAGTTTTCCGTTTAAATCAAACATCATATCACCTCATTAAAATCGTGACTTGTAACTATTTTTCCTTTGTATTCAAGATATTCTTCCAAAAGCTTATCTGATACTTCTCTGTTTACAGTAAATCCTGCAGGAATTTTTTTGTTTAGATTATCGTGAACAAAAATTGTATCACCAACAAACAAAGTATCACCCACTTCGACAGACATACTGCCGTTTGTGTGACCGCCACGCTTTTTAAGTTTTATGTCACCAACCATTAATTCATCATCAAAAGTAACAACTTTTTTGTCTTTTAAAAATTCTTTTGATTCTGCAAGAAATTCTTTTAAATGATTTTCTTCACTATAAAACATATCATATTCCGTTTTTGTCATATAAAATACAGCATTTTTAAAATATTTTGCACCTGATATATGGTCGTAATGTGCATGAGTAATAAATACTTTTGTGATTTTATCACAATCAACACCAATTAAATCAAGATTTTCTTTTATAGCGTGTTCATCGTCATATCTTGCCCAGTCATCAACGCTTGATTTTGTTTTATTGGCAACATCAATATCTTCAATACCTGTATCTATTAAATAGTATTCATCGCCCTTGTTAAGAAGAAAAGCATGACAGCCTATTTTTGTTACTTCTTCAAAAAGTCCATTTTTATAAATAACACTGTTCGCACACTCAATATGTGCTGTTTTTAAAAGTTTAATATTATACATTTTCTACTTTAAACCTCTGTTCTGTACCCGGTTTGTATGGGTATTTTTCTATTATATCGTCTGTTAAGTGAATTCCAAGACCTGGTTCGTCAGGAACAATAATTTCGCCGTTTACCATTTTAATTGGCTGATTTAAAAGTTCTTCACGAAGCGGATTTGCAATCTGCTGGAATTCACAGATAAGTGCATTTGGAATTGCAGATAGTAAATGAAGATGTGCTGCAAATGATGCACCTGAACGGAATACATGAGGAGCAACTGTAATACCGTTTAATGCAGCATATTCAGCTGCTTTTTTAACTTCACCGATACCACCTGCATGAGTTACATCAGGCTGAATGATATCAAGACATTTTTTATCAATAAGCTGTTTATATTCAAATATTGAACATCCGTTTTCACCACCTGCAATAGGTGTAGTACCACTTGCTTCTCTAACTTGTGCATAAACATCAAGTTCATCTGTTCTGCAAGGTTCTTCTATGAACATAAGTTTATATTCTTCAAGTGCTTTAACAACCTGAATAGATTCTTTTGCAGACCATGCAAAAGGAACATAACCCTGTCCGCAGTCGATTGCCAAATCAAAATCATATCCCAAAGCATCTCTTAAAGCTTTTACTTTATCAACATCTCTTTTTGCGTTATATCCGCCTCTGATTTTAACTGCTGTAAAACCTCTTTCAAGATAGCTGTTAACCTCTCTTATTAAAGAATCGTTAGGTTGTTCCATACCACCACTTGCATAAGTTCTTATTGCTTTTCTGAATTTTCCGCCAAGTAGTGAATGAACCGGTACGCCAAGTGCTTTTCCTTTTAAATCCCAAAGTGCGTTTTCGATACCGCTGATAACACCCATAGCAATACCACGACGACCCCAGTTTGCACCAAGCTTATACATTTTGTCAAATAATACATTGATTTCAAATGGATCCTGACCGATTAAGGTGTTTGCAAGGAAGTTACAAATAGATTTTGCAGCTTCTGGAATATAGTGACCTGTGCCCATTTCGCCAAGGCCATACATGCCTTCATCTGTCCACACTCTTACAAGTGATGTATGCCATACCTTTACTTCACCGCCAGACCATCCCCACTGTTCGTCAGGCTTGTACTCATAAGATAATAAAATTGGTTCTACTTTTGTAATTTTCATTTTCTTTTCTCCTTTACTTTATATATTCTTTTACTAAAGCATCATAAATTGCTTTCATTTCTTTTTTTGCTTCTTCAGCTTTTATTTTAAGTGAAACAGGAATTGCTTCTCTCCCTTCTCCGAGAGGCATATTAAGTGCATCACTTAAAACTCTGTATCCATAAGGGAAAGTAAATCTATTTACAACATTTATAAGTTTTATAAGGTCTGTCTGACATTTTAAACCTATTTCAGTTCCCTGATTATTTTTAATAAAGCCAATAATTTCCGGCATTAAATATGTAATTGCTGAGAATACTCCATCACCGCCAAGTGAAAGTGTGCCGTAAAGACATGCATCAAGTCCTGTCAGCATAGCAACATCAGGTCTTTTTTCGTCTCTTAATCCTATTTCTGTTGTAATCTGCTGCAAATCATTCCAACTGTTTTTAAAGCCTTTGAAATTATCAAATTCGAGTAATTTTTCAAAATTAGATACAGATACCGGATTTGTACACTGTGGAATGTTATATCCTACAACAGGTAAAGATGTGCTTGTAATTACATCTTTGTAATATTCAAAGATTTCTTCATCGTTTAATGTAAAATAATAAGGTGGTGCAATAAGTATACCGTCTGCACCGATTTCTTCTGCGTATTTGGTATATTTTTTTGCAGTATAGCTATCACCTGCTGTTGTACCACAGATAAACTGTTTTTCACCTTTCATTGCATCTTTAACAGTTTTCATAAGGTATGTGTTTTCTTCAAAGCTAAGTCTTGAAAACTCACCTGTTGAACCACATACAACAAGACCGGTCAAATCTTTAGATTTCATTGTTTTTTCCACTTGTTTTGCAAGTGTATCGTAATCAACTTCCCCATTTTCTTTAAACGGAGTTAATACAATACCATAAATACCTTTAAAAATTCTTTTTTCCATTTCCTTAAAATCGGATAAATCCGACATTACACTCCTTTCATAGTGCATAAATTCCAACTTTTATTTCATTATATATTAATTAAAAAACAATTAAAATACTCAATATTAAAAGGTTTTTTAAAGAAAATTAGTCTTGACAAATAACACTAAAAGTTTTATAATTATAGTTTAGCAAAGTTGATGTGGAGGTGACAAAATGAACATAATTGTTCAAAAAGGATATAACTCGAACACAACATTAAAAAAGATGTTAACTGGTATTGGCGATAAAACTCCAAGCCCTATAAAAATTTATTCTTCTGAAACCGAAATAAACAACAATGAAAGTATTGCTATTGTTATAGGAATTGATAAAGACTGGAAAAGAAAAGAGTGCTGCAACCTGTTTAACAGAGGTATACATCCTATTGTTGTATTTCCGTCTGATGATATAACTTCTCTCCCATTCAGCTATATTACAACAGATGATTTTTTTACATTTTATCATCTTACAAAACTTTTAATATCACATAGCAAAAAGAGAGTTGTAATTGCAGGTGTAAACCCCGCATCCGCAACCGACAATATAAAACTAAATGGCTTTAAGCAAGCACTTTCTGACTGTAAGATAGAATTTTGCGACGACTATGTTTTTATGAGTAACGACAATATATCTGAATGTGTAAAAGGCATTATTGATGCAAAAGATTCTTTTGATTGTGTTATTTGTGTAAATGATATTATTGCAATTCTTACTTCAACACTTATTAATAATTTGGATAATTATAATATAACGGGTTTTAGCGGTATGATGTGCACAAAATATACAAAACCTAAAATCACCACAATAGGAATTGATTACTATCAGGTTGGATGTGCAATAGTTGAAGCTTACACTACACTTAAAAAGAATGATTTTTTGTTAAAGCAATCTTTCTTTATAAAAAGCAATCTGATGCTTGGCGAAACAACTCCCGCATTAATTAACGAAAGTTTTAAAAGTGATAATCTTATCAATACAAATAGTTACAATAAGCAACTTAAGGTTTATGACGATATTGTGTTCAAGGAGCTTGATACAATAGAAATTCTGCTCCAGAAAGCTGATGAAATAGATTTTAAGATTATAAAAATGCTTGTAGAAGAAAAAACTTATGAAGAAATAAGCGCCGGGCTTTTTTTGTCGATTACACCTTTAAAATACAGAATAAATAAAATGCTAAAATTAACACAGTTTTCCTCAAAAAGCAAACTTGTATCAGTTTTGAAGAAATATAATATGTTTGTGTAAAAATGGATTTATTTTTTTAAACACCTTGACAAATGGTACGAAATATTATATAATACCAAAAGTATCGGGGTGTAGCGCAGTTGGTAGCGCACTTGACTGGGGGTCAAGGGGCCGCAGGTTCAAGTCCTGTCACTCCGACCAAGTTAACTCAGTATCATATAGATACTGAGTTTTTTATTATTTAAAAACTTGTATGTTTTTACCTGACTATTAAATTTGACTTTAGCATTACTCTGTGATATTATGTAAATAAAGTAATTGATAATTGCGAGGACGCAAAATGATAATAAAAGAATCTGCCGAGAACTATCTCGAAACAATTTTAATATTAAAAGAACAAAAAAGACATGTGCGAAGTATTGATATAGCAAACGAACTTGGTTTTTCTAAACCAAGCATCTCTGTTGCAATGAAAAATTTTAGAGAAGAAGGATATGTTACTATTGATGCAGATGGTGGCATATTACTTACTGATAAAGGTTTAAAAATTGCAAAACAAATGTACGAGCGCCATCAGATAATTGCCAAAGCACTCATAGAACTTGGCGTTAATGAAAAAACTGCTTATGAAGATAGTTGCAAAATTGAGCATGTTATAAGCAGCGAAAGTTTTAACAAAATTAAAGAACATCTTGCAAAATACACCAGATAATTATAAAAGCGGAGAGCTATTGCTCTCCGCTTTGTTTTTAATCAAGATTAACTGTTGGAAGTTCATTTTCCGAAGGTTTATTCTGACCATCTTGTTCATTTGACTGCGAGTTACCAGAATTCTGTTCCGGAGTATTTTCGGAAGAATTTGACTGATTATCATCTGGTATTGGATTTTGTCCATTATTTTCTTCACTAACACCTTCATCTGTTTCGCTGTTATTTTCTTCCGTTTCTTCTTCAGGGTCTATGTGATGGTCATTTTCAGGTTCACAATATACTTTTGGAGCTGTTCCCTTTGTAAAATACTCATAATATGCTTCGCATTGACTTGTTGCAAGTTTATTGCTTTGTGAACAAAGTGCAGTAGCAGACGCACCCGAAGGCTTATCAAAACTCTTTGAAGAAAGTCCTTCATGTGTTTTTGCCATTACTTTTTTCCACATTGTCAGTGCAGGATTTCCGGAAACACCCAATATAGGTTTTGGAACATCATAACCAAACCAGACAACACCACAATAATACGGTGTTATTCCCGCAAACCATCTGTCATTATTACTATCAGTTGTACCTGTTTTTCCACCAGTTTCCATACCACTAATCTGGGCACCGCCACCAGTTCCATAGTCAACAGCATTTTTTAAAAGCTTTCTCATAGTATATGCCGCATTTTCAGAAAAAACAACATTCGAAGAATCTGTCGACTCCAATATAACCTTTCCTTTTGAATCAGTAACTTTTGTATAAGTTTTGGGCTTATTATAAACACCATTATTTACAAATGAAGAGTATGCCGCACACATTTCGTATACCGAAACGCCTTTACTCATACCACCAAGCGACAAAGCAGCATAGTTTTTGTCATTACTTGTCAACGATGTAAAATGCATTTTCTGGGTTAAATATTCATAAGATTTATCTACACCGATTTTCATAAGAATATTTATCGCAGGAATATTCTGTGATTTGGTAATAGCAGTTTTAACAGTCATAGAACCAGTAAAATTGCCATCATAGTTTTTTGGCTGCCATCCATTTATATTTAAAGGTTCATCCTCTATTACTGTATACTGTGTAACGGCCCCGCGGTCAATTGCAGGACCATAAACAGAAAGCGGTTTAATTGATGATCCGGGCTGACGATATGAATCTGTTGCGCGATTTAAAACAAGACTTTCTGTCTTTTTGCCGCGTCCGCCATAAAGGCCCTTAACTTCGCCCGTATATGGATCTATAATAACCATTGCAGCCTGCGGCTTTTCGCTACCTGATGTTTTAGGAAAATTATCTTCATTTTCAAAAACATCATCCATAGCGTCCTGAACTTTTTTATCTACAGTAGAATAAATTTTAAGACCACCATTATAAACCAATTGTTTAGCAAGTGATTCGTTATACCCTTCCTTTTCTATTAAATCTTTTATAACATCACTAATTAGTTTTTCTACAAAATATGAATTTGAAATATTCACCTGACCAATAGCATTATCATTAAATTCAAGTTCAGCATCATATGCTTCGTCATGCTCTATATCAGTAATATAACCAAGTTCTAACATTTTATCTAAAATAGTTTTTCTTTTTTCCTCATTTTTATCCGGATTGACAAGCGGATCATAAAGACTTGGATATTGAGTAATTCCTACTATAGCAGCACTTTCTGCCAACGAAAGCTCCTGAACATTTTTCCCAAAGTACTTGTTTGAGGCAGTCTGAACACCATAGCATCCCTGTCCGAGATAAATAGTATTTAAATAAAGCTCTAAAATTTCTGATTTGGTAAGTTTCTTTTCGACCTCTATAGCTCTGAATATTTCTCTTACCTTACGACCACGCGAATGTTCTCTGTCACCGGTAATGTTTTTTACAAGCTGTTGAGTTAAAGTACTTCCACCATAAGTCGAACCGCCGGTAAGTTCTCCCCAAACCGCGCCTAAAGTTCTCTTTACATCTACACCTTTATGTTTGAAAAATCGTTCATCTTCAATTGCTACAATAGCATTTTGCATCTCCTGCGGAATTTTATCGATTTCAACCCAGATTCGGTTTTCGCTTGATACAATATGTTCAAATTCAGAAGTATTTCCTTCACTGTCGGTATAATACACAGTAGTATTAAGTTTTAAAGACATATCTTTTACTGCATCAATGAACTCAAAGTCTACTCCTGTTGTCATCCATACAAAAAATATCGCGACACAAATTATAAAAAGTTTAATGGCAACAATAGTAATGTTCTTTACCGATTTTTTGTTTTTAAGAGTCGATTTTTTAGTGCTATTTCCCATAAAAGCACCTCCACATAACTTTTTTGTATATTTTTAACCTTTTTTAAGCAACATATTAAAAGCACACACTGTACTATTATAATTATAGCACATAAACATTAAAAAAAAGTTACAAATAAATTAAATTTTATACTTGACAATTAAATTGTTTTGTTATATAATACCAAGAGTAGTCATTGGGATATAGCCAAGTTGGTAAGGCATCGGATTCTGATTCCGACATTCCGTAGGTTCGAGTCCTGCTATCCCAGCCAAGTCGAAGCAAAGTATAATTTGCTTCGACTTTTTTTGTATACACAACAAGCTTCGATGTACACAAACGCAATCTTTTATTGCATTATCAGGTCGGATTCTTATTAACTAAAAACGCACCTTAAAAATCAAGGTGCGTTTATTTTTTACTCTTCTTTTTTGTCTGAACTTAATTCTTTATCACTAAAAGCTGAAACATCCTTATATTCTTCAAGTTGAGTAACCAAAGCTTGCAAATCAGCCATTTTTTCTCCAAACAATACCCAGTCACCATTTTGATTTGCGTTTTTAACCCCATCATAGGTTTCAACGATATTATTTATAAGATTATTCAATTCATCATTTGTAAAATCATAAATGCGATTTTCTTCTTCAACTTTCAGATTTGTATTTGTATTGGTAATATCTTTTGGAATATCGAAAATCACCGAAAGGCAGTCAGCCAATGTATTCTCCATTACAACCCGGTCATTAAAAGCAACAATTACTTTTTTTAATTCTGGTATACCGCTATCCTTGGAAGATGATGTTATATAAATTGGCTCAATATATAATAACGATTTTTCTATTGGTACAACAAGAGTATTTCCTCTGATAACATCAGAACCTCCCTGACTCCACAATGTAAGTTCTTTCGAGATTACAGGGTCGTTATCAATTTTAGACTCTATCTGTTGCGTACCATAAATATTTTTACCCTTTGGAAAACGATAATTTACAAGTTGTCCGTAATTTTCGTAATCGCAGCTTGCAGCAAGATAAGAAGTCATATTTTCTTTACCATTTAATGTATAAGGAATCATAACCACAAAATTATAATCACTATGGGTAAATTCATCAATTTTCAAAAGATTATAATAAGGTACAATGCTTTTTGTTTCGTTAAAATACTTTTCAGTTGAATAAACCCATTCATCAGAACGATTATAGAACGAATTTGCGCTATCAACATGATATTTACCAAAAATATGCGACTGTATATTAAACAAATATTCAGGATATACAATGTGGTTTTTCAAATCATACGGAAATTCTTCATTTTTGATTACATCAGGATATATATCCATATAACACTTTATTATCGGGTCTTTTTTATCAACACAATACACACTTACATCACCATTATAAGCATCCACAACAGCTTTAACAGAATTTCTTATATAATTAATGCCATTATATGATTGTGAATAAGGATAATATTGTGATGTTGTATAACCGTCAAGTATCCATTTTAATCCGCCCCTTGAATCCACAACAAGATAAGGATCAGTATCGAATGTTAAAAACGGAACTGCCATTTTGACACGGTCTACAACATTTCGGTTAATAAGAATTTTACTGTCATTTTTAATGTAATTTGAAACAAGAATATGATAATCAAATTTATCTATCGCAAATAACAGTTTATTTATAAAATTAAGTTTAATTCCACCATCGCCGTTATAAGAAAATTCCTTATCTTTCGCTCCTTCCAGATAATCAATTTCTTTAATAGTTGTATTTACAATTGCATAATCATCTTTATTTGCTGTTTCGCCATAATATACACGAGGTTGATATATCTTCGGTGCATCATTACTGGATACAGGTGGAATATTACTTATCACAAATTCAGGTTGTCCTTCGATTGTTACTCTGTTTAATGGGCTCATAACAGCACCAAAACCATGGGTATATCTAAAAATTCTGTTTGTATAATTTTGATCATTATCTTTTAATTTCTGATTATTTATCTCACGAGGAGAGGTCATTACAAGAGTCGGAGTTCCGTTTATATCATATTTGGTAATATCAATATCCGAAAATGTATAAAAATCTCTTATCCCCTGCAAAGCATTATATGCAGTAAGAGTTGAATTAAAATCGGTTATTCTGACATTGTTTAATACTTCTTTATTTTTTTCAATGTCTTTTGCTGTAAGTTTATTATCAACAGGAAATTCTGTTGTGATAACATTATTTATATTGTATGCCTGTTTTGTAAATTCAAGATTATACGAAAGATATACCTCTTCTTTTGTAAATTCATTTGGGTCAACAATAAATTTTTGAACATAAAGTGCAGACAACGAAACTGCAACAATAGTTACAGGATATATGGCAACTGTAAAAATCATTGGTTTATATTTGGCTTTTGCCATAAATATAATCGAAACAAATACAATCGCAAGAAGAAGGTATGGAGCAACTTTATAAAAATTAAACCACACATAAATATCTGTAAAGCCAGCACCCGACACACCCGCAAATTCGGAATACAATATCTCCTGTGACTTAAAACTATAAGTAAAAGCCTTAAGCACAAAATAAATTACTACATTAGCTGTAATATGCACAACCGTAGACTTGTCCTGTGCAAGGCATCTTATATCCATAGTTTCATTGACAGAAAAAACAATTGCATACATAATAACTGTATAAACAGCAACAATAAGCCATACCGAAAGTAAACTGTTTACCAAAGCATCGAGAAAAGGACGAGTAAATATGTAGTACCCTACATCTTTTCCAAAAAAAGGATCAAGAATTCCAAAATCTTTACTATTGGCAAAAAGCAAATATGTTTCATATATTGTTTCGCTAACATATGCACTTGAAAATACCGACAAAACAACACTCAAAATAATTTTAACCCATGCTTTTTTTATAAAAGACGACAAAAGTCCACCAATGGGCCTTGATACCCTGTCAATAATAATAGTTGTTATATAAAACAAAACAAATATTATAAGAAAACTTACAATACGGGAAACTACCCTTACAGAAAGATCAGTATAAAAAACACCAACATATTGCCACCCTATTTCTTTGAGCGAAATGTATTTCATATAAACACCAATACATCCCGCTATCAAAGCGGCAAATAATAATGCTGATACAATTATTATTGAATTTCTTTTTGTAGTTTTGTCAATTTCAAACATACTTCTAAACATTATCTACCCTCCGAATGCAATCATACAGAATATATTATACCATATTTTTTTTGCTTATTCAACTAAAATTTATTAAAAAATCCACTTCGGGTTATTATATTTACAAAACATGGACAGATTAAGGTTAATAACTTACACCAAAATAAAAATCGGTACAATCCAATCAGGATTATACCGATAAAATTATTTTTTAATAAAAACGCATGCGACATCACCCGCATTAACCAAAAGTTTTTTATCATTTGTTTTTCCGCCAAATACAATCTTGTCAAATTCGCATGATATATTTATATCATATTCATTTGTATTAAATATGTATTTAAGTTCACCGTCAGGTGTTTTGTTTATTGTGGTGATAATTCCATCACCATAGTTATCCATAGCAGGAATCTCACAAAGTACATTTTTTATAAAACTTTTCCACCCTTTTTCACCAAATAAGGCATAACTGTAACCAATACTTGAACCAAAAAGAATAATTTGACCTTTTCCCGATGCAACTTTTAAAATAGCAGGTACATTATCGTCAAATGTTGCAATAACTTTTGCATTTTTAACCTCATATTCAGTTTTATAAGGCTTAATTGTAACCTTTTCACCATCTAATACAAATGTTTCGTTTTTATCTTTATAGTCACGAACACGGCTATTCCATCTGGCATCAAAAAGCACATCAAAATCAATGTGATTTGTAGCAAGCCATGTGTTTTTTTGTCTTAATCCAAAGCCTTCATCCAAAAGAAGTATTCCACCATTATCAGCAAAAGATTTAAGAGTTTTTTGACTATTGTTATCGAGCATTGCTGCGTATGGAAAATATGCAACTTTGTAATCGTTAATTTTTTCTATGTCGCGGCTATCAATAAAATCTATGCGATAGCCTTCTTCAATAAGAAGCTTATACATACCATATACTGCTTTATTATAATAATTTACAGGATTTTTACATTTTCTTATTGCAAAAAGCTCTCTGTCGTGATCTTCAATATTAGACATCATAAGTGATGAATAATCATACACAAAAACAATATCAGCTTTTTCAGGCTCGGCATTTGAAAAAATCTTTTTGTTATCAGCAAGAATTTTTCCAACTTCGCTTACAACTTTTGTAATTTGCTTATTGCTGCCATCCATATTTAAAAATCCGGCAAGATTATTTTCAAGTCCAAGTCTTTCAGCACGCATCTGCCAGTATAAAAGCCCTTTTGCACCATGTGATATAATACTCCATAGCATATATCTTAATCTTTCTGGTTTTTCAGGTTCATACCACGAACCCCAGTCTGAATACACCTCATGCACAAAATAGTTTTTGTCAATTCCCCTTAAATAGTCACATAGCATTGGTGACATAAATTTAATCTGTTCTTCCGAATGAAATGCACTTGCAAGCGGAAATGATGTACCATAAAAATCCACTGCTTTTGACACTTCATAATCATCGCTGTTATCATCAAAACTATCCTGAAAAACTGCGGCAATTCCAACATGGCTCATAATAGGTCTTTCTTTGTCAATTTTTCTTATTTCATCATATACAAATTTTAATTTATCATGTAATGCTTTTCCTGCACGCCATTTTCTGTAGTTATAAAAATCCCAATATCCGTGTGGGACTCCTGAATAAGGAATAGATTCAAAACTTTCTTCCGCAAGCCCAAAGAATTCATTGAAATTTTCAATTGTTTTATATTCATCTTTCAGATATTCTCTCCATCTTTTTTACAATGTTCACACGAACAATCCCCTACTGGACGGGTTCTTGGTTCATTCCATACATTCCATAATACAAGAGATGATTGCCTATGGTAGCGTTCCGTAAAAACATTTACAAATTTTTTTGCTCTTTCTATGACCTTATCATTATCAAAGCACGGTAGCCATCCACCTACATAAAACGCGCCATGGCTACTTGGAACAATCGGTGTTCCATCAGCATTTCTTCGGGTGCCGTCATATTTGTCAAATATGTACTGAGGCGCATTTTCAATCAAAAATTTAAATATTACTTTTTTGTTATGCTTTTGCGCAAGTTCAAAGAGCTTATCTACATCATCAAAATAGTAATTATCTTCACCGCGCTCGTTTTGTCTCCACTGAACGCGTATCTGCATAGTATCAATTCCAAGTTCATCCATTTTCATAATGTCCTGCTCCCACTCAGAAGGTAGTGGTGTAGGCGCTCTGTAATACTGAGTGCCATATACAATATTTTCAAAATATTTCATATTAATTACTTCCTTTACAATAATTAAAATTACCAAAATAAGTGAACTGTATTTGTTATAAATCATTATATCATAAACTTTTTATAATTTTCAATGCATTTTAACCACAATGTATATTTTTTTAATATATGTCCAAAATATTACAAAGAATTAACTAAGGAGCTAATTTAATGAACAAAAAACTGTATTATACAATATGTTCATCTGTTATAGGTGCATTTTTTATAGTATTAATAATATTATTTTTTGTTTTTTCAATAAATAATAAAGTAATACAAAACGAAAACGAAGCGACCGGTAATAAAAAAAGCCATGATAATATGCAAAACATGTCTTTTGATAATGCTACTAAAAGCATTGATGAACATTATCTTGTTTTATGCGAAAACGAAAATCTTATCGTATATCACATATCAGCAGATGGCAAAAAAACTTTTTACGACAGGCTTGATATAAATGTTTCTCACTTAAGAAAAACTGATAAAGAAGCTTTTTTGAGCGGCGTAGCAGTTAAAGACAAAATTGAACTTGCGCATATTATTGAAGACTATTCAAGTTGACATTAAATTACAATAATGGTATAATAAGTTATATTTTACTATGGAGGAAATAATTATTATGCTAAAAAATGCAGTTGTTGGTCAATCTGGCGGTCCCACCTGTGCAATCAATGCAACTCTTGCAGGTGTTATAGATTCACTTTTAAAAAGCAAAAAAATTGACAAAGTTTACGGAATGATAAATGGTATAGATGGTATTCTTAACGAAAATCTCAAAGAATTGAATAAAATCTTTTCCGATAAAGATAATTTGTCTTTATTAAAACTTACGCCTTCTTCATATCTTGGTTCCTGCAGAGTTAAATTACCAGAAGAAAACGAAGATAAAAAAATGTATGAAAAAATATTTTCTACTTTAGAAAAATTTAATATAGAGTATTTTTTCTATATTGGCGGAAATGATTCTATGGATACTGTTATGAAGCTTAATAATTTTGCAAAATCTCATAACAAAAAGCTTACTGTTATTGGTGTTCCAAAAACTATTGACAATGACCTTTGGGGAACTGACCATTGCCCCGGTTTTGCATCTGCAGCAAAATATGTTGCAACTTCTATTGCAGAAATTGCGCGTGATGCATACTGCTATGACATTGAAAGTGTAACAATTGTTGAAATAATGGGAAGAAATGCCGGTTGGCTTGCAGCTTCGTCTGCCCTTGCAAGAAGTAATAACCAGAGTGCACCCGACCTTATATATTTGCCAGAACATCCTTTTGAAATAGAAAATTTTTACAAGGATATTGAAGAAAAATTCAAAACAAAGAAAAATCTTATCATTGCCGTTTCTGAAGGTATAAAAGATTCAAACGGCTTATATATTGCTGCTTCAAATCAGATTTATAAAAATGATAAATTTGGCCATATGAAGCTTGGTGGTGCTGCAAAAAATTTAGAAAACGCAGTTAAAATTAAATTTGGCTGCAAATGCAGAAGTGTTGAACTTAATGTACTTCAACGCTGTGCGTCACACTTTTTATCAAAAACAGATATTTCTGAGTCTTTTAAAATTGGAAAAACTGCTGTTTCTTATGCTTTTAAAGGCGTCAGTGGCGAAATGATGATTTTCAAAAGAGAGAAAAGTGACGAATACAAAATGAGTATATCCTCTATGGATATTAACCTGATTGCAAACAAAGAAAAACAAATGCCAAAAAACTTTATAAACGCAAATGGTAACGATGTTACAAAAGCATTTATTAATTATGCAAGACCGCTTATTTTAGGCGAAGAGAAAATTTTAACAAAAGATGGTATTCCGGTACACATTTCTTTAAAATAAATATTAATCTTTACATAAAAAACCATTCGCTATAAGCGAATGGTTTTTGTGTAATAATTCATTAAAAAACACTTGCATTTTATTTATGTATATGCTATAATACCACTTGTTGAATATATGGCCCCTTGGTCAAGCGGTTAAGACGGAGCCCTCTCAAGGCTCAATCACGAGTTCGATTCTCGTAGGGGTCACCAACAAAAAAACAAGTATCAAATATGATACTTGTTTTTTTGTTTTTATCTGTATTCTTCTAGTTTTCGTTTTATTTTATTTACATCAACATTATGAGTATCGCAATTCTCTTTTGAAATTATAGCAGCAGCTACACCCGCAGCTTCGCCTGTAACAAAACATACAGGAATAATACGAATGCTACTTTGAACTATTTTTTCACAGGATATTGACCTTCCTGCAACCAAAAGATTATTAACATCTTTAGGAACAAGACATCTGTACGGAATAGCATGACTGTCCCCTTTTTTGTATTCCTTGTTATATGTACTGTTTTTAAGCTCCTCTTTTGAAATTGCAGGCAAAATTCCTTTATGAAGATCAAGATGATATGAATTTCTTGCAATTTCATCCTCAAACTCTCTTCTGTCTATGTAATCTTTAATTGTAAGAGTGTAATCGCCTTTAATTCTTCGCGATTCTCTTACACCAAGATTTGGCGCTGTAACTGTTAAATGTGAATTACCAAAAACTTCCGGAAGATATTTTTTTAACGCTTTATGATACTCAAAAGCTTTCTTCCTGCCATTAATCATACCTTTGGAAAGACTTAATACATTAAAATTGTCTACATTCTGAACATGTCCTACATTAAATCCGTAAACCTTATCTGAAAGTTGCATTTTGCAGAAAAATCTATCGTCTATTTCAGGAAATTCGTCATCATTTATCATATCAATTATTGTATCAAACGGAATGCGGTTAATTTTGTCTTTATTCTCTTTGCTTTCATCATTTACATTACTAAGAACAAAACAGAGTGTTGGCAATTGTACTTTGTTATTTTCATCACCAATATCAAATTCGCATCCGCTCATTGCGGCAACATCAGCATCACCTGTAGCATCAACAAATACTTTTGCAAAAACCTTTGAAAATCCCTGCTTATTCGCTATGGTAAGCGATGTTATATTTTTATTATCATCAACATCGCATCCTACTATTGTTGTAAAAAACATGACATCGACATTATTTTCACACACCAAATCATCAAGAAGAAATTTCAAATATTCTGCATCAATGGCACAATAGTCAAATTTATCTTTTTCGTCTTTAGTGTACTCTTTCATTTTTAATAGAATTTTTTTAGCAAGACCATTATGAATAATATTTTCACCATCAGTATACGGACAAAACTCTGGCACAAGACCGCCCGTTGCCATACCACCAAGAAAACCCGACTGTTCAATAAGAAGTACGCTTACACCTTCTCTTGCAGCAGCAATTGCTGCGCATGCGCCTGCAGGTCCGCCGCCAGCAATAATAACATCATATTTTCGTTCCATATATAACTCCTTTTTACAAAATCAAATCAAATTTAAAATTAATCTCTCTGTCGGTTACACAATATTTCTTACTAAGCTGAGGACCGCAGGAATTTGATCCTACTCCCCTGTTCTTATAGCAAATGATAAGTTCTCCACAAGGAGATTTTTCAAGTTCAAAAGCATGTTTCTTTTCATAAAGCTCTTCAATAGAATAATTAAGATATGAAAACTCAAATTTATCTTTTGCTGCAAATTTCAAATGACTATCTCCATTATCTATATCAAGCCATTTTGTATTATAGTGATTTCCACATTCCTGAGGCATAATATATGGTTCATACTCATTATCAGCACTTGATTTAAAAATACCCATTTTTGAATGTTCCTTATAATCAACATAACACTCTTTTGGACCCATTCCAAAATATTCAATATTCTGATAATCCTTTTTAATATGAAATCTTACACCAAACCTTGGCACTTCATCTATTTCACTCTTTTTATGCAAATCTAAATCTGTTTCTTCAACCATTGTTCGCTCCATTGATTTTAATGCACTGTTTCTTTTTGCATTAATATTAAAACCAATGCCGTTTGATGTTACAGTATATTCAATATCAATAAAGAACACGGGTAGTCTTGCACACGCACCAAAGGTTCCGTTTACAATGATTTTCGCTTCTTTTTGCGTATGCTTTACCTCAAAAGATTTTAATTTAAAATAGGTTTTATGGAAAAACTCATTAAGCCACATATCTCTTGGTGTTCTGTCGTTATCAATAAGAGCACGCCAGATAGTTATGTCGCATTCTTTTTCCAAAATCTCTTTGCCTGATTTTTTTATTGAGCAAAGCATACCTGTTGCAGCATCAAATTTATATTGAATATCATCATAACTAACAGTTGTATAGCGTTTTAAAATATCGACATTTATATTTTTAAGTTCTTTTTTTGTTTCCTTTAATATTTCAACAGGTAATTCAAACTGCTCCCATGCAATATTAAAATCTTTTTCACACCATAATGTTGATTTTTTTGTATTCATATAAATTTCTAAAAAAGCGCCATTTTTAGCCTCTTTCGGAATATCAAGATTTAAAGTTATCTCACTTTTACAATGCGGCTTAATATTTACATCAAATTTAGTTTTACAATATAAATCATTATCGCGCACAATCTTTGCACAGAATTCAAATTCCGAAAGATTTGTAAAATCAAATAAGTTGGATATTTTTAATTTTAATTCTTTTTTGTCAATAAGTTCAAATTTTACAGGCTGCATAACCTTTTTATGTTCCAAAAGACCGGTTGAAGGCGTTCTGTCAGGAAAAACAAGACCATCAGCACAAAAGTTTTTATCGTTTGGAAACTCGCCATGGTCACCGCCGTATAAATAACCTTTTTTACCATCAGGTAAAATCTTTTCTACTGCATGGTCACACCATTCCCATACACATCCACCTATAAGACGCGGATATTTATAAAACATATCACGGTAATCACAAAGTTCACCCGGTCCTAAACCCATTGCGTGAGCATATTCACAAATAAAATACGGTCTTTTATCACTCGTTTCATTTCCCTGAACATCAAGATATATAAGATTTGTATACATTCTGCTTATAACATCTACACATTTATGTATGGGCATCTGATCCTTTCCGTATTCTTTGTTTGGGAATGCACTTCTTTCATAATGTATTAAACGGGTATTGTCTCTTTTTTTGGTCCATTCGGCAATTTTTATAAAATTAGTTCCAAATTGTCCTTCATTACCAAGCGACCACATAATAATACTTGGTGAGTTTTTATCCCTTTCAACCATTCTTGTCATTCTATCAAAAAATGAAGGTGTCCATTCATCATTACTAGCAATTTCATCAATAGAAGCAAGTGAACAAAAACCATAAGCACTTTCAACTCCATGAGTTTCAATATCACATTCGTCTATTACATACATTCCAATTTCATCACAAAGTTCTAAAAATTGAGGATGATTAGGATAATGCGAACATCTTACACAGTTTATACTGTGTTGTTTCATAAGAATAATATCATTTTTCATATCTTCATATGAAACCGCGTATCCGTGTTCAGGATGCGAATCATGTCTGTTAACACCCTTTAAAATTACTGATACTCCATTTATTAAAAGTTCACCTTTATCACTTGTTTCAATTTTTCTGAATCCAACTTTTTTATATATAAATTCTCCATTACATTCAATTAAAACACCATAAAGATATGGTTTTTCTGCCGACCATAGTTTAGGATTTTCAATTTTTTCAGGACTTGATATTTTTTCGTTATCGGGTGTAATTACAGTTAAATTATAAGGTAAATTACCACATTTGAACTTCAAATCAACATCAATGGCACCTGATACTTCTGTTTTTATTTCAACATCAGTTATGTGATTTACAGGTCTTTTCAGTAAATACACATCTCTGAATATTCCATGAAATCTGAAAAAATCCTGGTCTTCAAGATAGCTTTCGGCATTATATGCATAAACGACCACACAAATAGTATTTTCGCCACACACCAAATATTTTGAAATATCAAATTCTGCCTGCATATGTGTGCCACGACTAAATCCAACATAATTATTATTTATGTATAATTCAAATGCACTGCTTACTCCTTCAAAAACAGCATAAACATTCTCAAAATCAACAATTTTAAAACTTCTTTTATGAATACCAACCGGATTTAAAGTATGTGTAAACGGCTTATCATACTGAAACGGATAATTTACATTTGTATACTGAATTTGTCCATATCCATAACACTCCCAGCACGACGGAACCAAAATTTTATCTTTAAACTCTACATCGTATAAATCATCAGGAACATCAAGAGGGCAATCAAAATACTTAAAATCCCACTCTCCATTTAAATTAATATATGCTTTTGATTCTTCCTTATTTTTTAATACAGCATCATCTCCACTAAAAAAAGGAATGTAATATGCTCTTTGAGCTTCTCTGTTTTCGCTTATTATTTTTAAATCATCGATTTTGTTCATAAGACATCACTCTCCGATGATTATTATATCACAAAAAATAAAACATTCATAATAAAATTAGTTTATTTATAGTAAATTTATTGCTTAAAATCAAATTATAGTTGAAATTTTGGATAAGATTGTATATAATATATGATGTTGCTAAAAATACTAAAGGAGGGAATTTTAATGGAAAACAAACCCGTAGCAAAAATCACTATGGAAGACGGTGGAATTATTGAAATCGAGCTTTCACCATCTGATGCTCCCATAACAGTTGAAAACTTTATCAATCTTGCAAAAGAAGGTTTTTATGACGGACTTACTTTCCACAGAATAGTACCTGGTTTTGTTATTCAGGGTGGTGACCCGCTTGGAAATGGTATGGGTGGATCTGAAAAACATATTAAAGGTGAATTTTTGGAAAATGGCGTTGTAAATAATTTAAAACACACAAAAGGTGTTATATCAATGGCAAGGGCTTTTGATCCTAACTCTGCAAGCAGTCAGTTCTTTATTGTTTTAGAAACATCTCCTATGGTAAGTCACAGTCTTGACGGCAAATATGCAGGATTTGGAATTGTAACTTCAGGCATTGATGTTGTTGATAAAATCGCCCAGGTTGAAACCGATTTTAACGACAAACCTTTAAAAGATGTTAAAATCAAAACAATTGAAATTGTTGAATAAGTAAAAAAATGCACAAAAATATATGCAATTTTATATAAAATTATGATTATTTCGTTATTTTTTTAACAACTACTTGCATATTTTAATATTTTGTAGTAAAATATAACCAAATGTAAATTTTATATTTTTAGGAGGAAATTTATTATGGCAGTAAAAGTTGCAATTAATGGTTTTGGTCGTATCGGACGTTTGGCTTTCCGTCAGATGTTTGGTGCAGAAGGTTATGAAATTGTAGCAATCAACGACTTGACAAGCCCAAAAATGCTTGCTCATTTGTTGAAATACGATTCAGCTCAGGGAAGATATAATAAACCCGTTGAAGCTAAAGAAAATTCTATCGTTGTTGATGGAAAAGAAATCATCATCTATGCTGAAAAAGATGCTAAAGACCTTCCTTGGGGTAAATTAGATGTTGATGTTGTATTAGAATGTACAGGTTTCTATACATCTAAAGAAAAAAGTCAGGCTCACATTGATGCTGGTGCTAAAAAGGTTGTTATTTCTGCTCCTGCAGGTAAAGACCTTAAAACTATCGTTTACAGTGTTAACGAAAACACACTTGACAAAAATGATACAATCATTTCTGCTGCTTCTTGTACAACAAACTGCTTAGCTCCTATGGCTAAAGCTCTTAATGATTATGCTCCAATTCAGTCTGGTATCATGGCTACAATCCATGCTTACACAGGTGACCAGATGATGCTTGATGGTCCTCATAGAAAAGGTGATTTAAGAAGAGCTCGTGCAGGTGCTGTTAATATCGTTCCTAACTCTACTGGTGCTGCTAAAGCTATTGGTCTTGTTATTCCTGAACTTAACGGCAAACTAATCGGTGCTGCACAGAGAGTTCCAGTTCCAACAGGTTCTACAACAATTCTTACAGCAGTTGTTAAAGGTAAAGATATCACAGTTGAAGGTATCAACGCTGCTATGAAAGCTCAGGCTTCTGATTCTTTTGGTTACAACGAAGATGAAATCGTATCTTCTGATATCGTTGGTATCACATATGGTTCACTATTTGATGCTACTCAGACAATGGTTATGCCTATCGCTGACGATCTATATGAAGTACAGGTTATTTCTTGGTATGACAACGAAAACTCATACACAAGCCAGATGGTTAGAACAATCAAATATTTTGCTAACCTATAATATTATATAATATATATTTAAAAGCAGTCCAATTCGGACTGCTTTTATTTTTTGCAAAAATTGTAGCAGTTTGTAGTTTTTGCCCATATAATACATTAAGCTTATATACCA
>SVJU01000048.1 GCA_015068825.1 Oscillospiraceae bacterium
AAGAATTTGAAGTTGTGGTTGATGGTGAAAACAGCTCAGTAACCTTTACATCCAATACCTTCAGTCCATTTGTTATAACGGGTGCAGAAAAAGAAACTCCAGCCGAGACAAGTGTAACAGTAACTAAGGATGCAGATGCGAATAGCTGTACAGTAAAATATGCTGTTACTTCGAAAGACGTGGCCAAAACACCCGTAATGTATATAGCATTTTATAATAATCAAAATGCACTTGTTACTGTAACAGTCAAGGATGATATTATTTCTTCTGACGAGTTTACAGTTTCTATCCCAAGTGGTAGTAAAAAATGTAATGTGATTCTTTGGGATTCAACTCTTGCTCCGCTGTGTGTAGCAGACGATTGTGATTTATAATATTTTAAATACCACCTTTCCTTTGTGAATAGGTGGTATTTTTTGTTTTCATTGGAAAAGCACACTATCATTTCAGACAATAGTGTGCTTTGTTTGTTTTTATCTTTGTGTCAAACTCTTTTATCATATTGTATGATATCATTTAAGATAAAGGGGTTGAACGTTTTTTTCTTGGCTTGATGCCAATTTGCCGCCATTACTAATTAAATAAGCAATAAAGATAAAAAATCCCATAGCTTGATTACTATGGGATTTTTATGTATTAATCTATTCTATCATATACTCTTACAAAATCTACAACAAATTCATCTGGATATGCATCAAATAATTCGGGAACAGGTTCACTTGCTAGAGTAGGAACTCCTGCTTCGCCTGTTTTGGTGAATTTTCGGTTATATCCATGACATTCGGTAGAAACCAATATAAACTGTTCAACTTTAGAAACAGGGCACTCAGGTGCCATCTGTCGACCAACTTCTTTTCCGTCTGCATAGAAAATATAACCATCTTCAGACCAGTCAACACCATAATAATGCCATCCATCTTTGGTTTCTTCGTAAGGGAATGCGTAGTGACCGAACCATCTGCTTTCAGTACCATAACCGCCCCAACCGTTTCCGCAAATAATCTGACCTTCTTTATGTTGGCGGTAGTTTTCCATAATATCACATTCTACACCTGCATACTCAGGGTTTGGATGCGCTCCGATTCCCGGTGCCTGAAGCCAGAAAGCAGCATGCCATCCATCTTTTTTAGGAAGCTTACAACGAATTTCATAATATCCGTATTTATGCATAAACTTTGCTTCCTGTTTTTTTCCAAAAGGCCAAAAACCTGTTGCATCTTTTTCTCTTGGTATGTCGTAGGTCAATGAACCTGTCTGAAGGTGAGCAGAATAAAAATTATCACCTTTTCTTACCATTTTGATATAAAGGTTGCTGTCGGCAACAGATACACCTTCAGTTGTAAAGGTAGGAGAGCGGAATCCCCAGAAATCAAGTCTGTAATTCCATTTACTTTCGTCAAGTTTGTCACCGTCAAATTCGTCACTCCATGCAAGACGCCATTTTTTGTTTCCTGGTAAAAGGCTTTTTGCATGATTATCATCTGGTTTATATGAAACTATATTTGCATCTTTAAGTTCTGTTACATTGAATGGCATATTAATCCTCCGATTGAAATTTTAATGATGCACATATTTTATCATATTTTTTATTATAATAATACATAAATATTACTGTATTTATTAGAAATATTAGTTTAAATTGCTTAGATGATTTTATATTGTAAAATCTTTTGGTTTTTTTCCTGTTATAAGATTAAATGCCTTGTAGAAATTTGAAGAGCTTGAAAAGCCACATTTTTGTGCAATTTCAAGTTTTGTCATATTGCTTGCTTTGAGCATTTCGATAGCTTTTTCAACTCTTTTGATAGTAATATATTCCCAAGGTGAGATGCCGTTATATTTTTTGAATATATAAGAAAAATATGTTTGTGACATACAAGCTATGTTGGATATTTCTTTTAATGTAATGTTTTTTTCGAGATTGTCATTTATATAGTTAATTGCTTTTTTTAAACTTGAAGTTGTAGTGCTTTGCATACTGATTGTGTTTTCTACATCAATGTAATCATAATTTCTTATAATGTGTACCAGCGCTGATAACAGGGCATACCTTACTTTGATTTTATGACATTCTTTTTTATTTGATAATTCGTTTTCAAGTTCGAGAATATATTTTTTTAATACTGCATCATTTTTTGAAAATTTGTTGCTGTAGTTTTTGTTTCGTGCAGAAAAAAGATTAAGAAGTTCTGCGTTTTCAGGGTTTTCCCACAAAATTCGCGGTTCGAAATGAATATTTAAAAGGTCGAGAGGCTTAAAAACTTCGGTAATACAGTGCGATTCATTACTGCCAAAAAGAAACATATCACCAGCTTCAAATTCATAAATTTTTCCATTTGTAGTATATGTTCCGCTGCCCTTTAAAAATATGGAAAGCTCGCACTCGGTATGGTGGTGCTCATTATATATTCTTTTTGAAACTGCAACGCTTGAATGAAAAGATTTTATAATTGGATTGTTGTGATTGTCATAAAAAATATTTTCATTAAACCTCATAGCAAATCTCCTTGTCAAAAACATAAAATAGTGGATAAATATCATAAAATAGTGGTGGAATGTAAAAAAAGAAATATGATACAATTTTATAAACTGAATTATATCAGTAAAACCATTTAAAGTCAAGGAGGTTAAAATGAACAGTTCAATTAAAGAAATGATTTCGGAAAATACCAATATATGTTCAAGTCCATCAGAACTAAAAATAACGGATATTCGTGTTGCCAATATCAATGGTGCACCAAAACATTGTCCGCTTATAAAAGTTTATACTAACCAGGGACTTGTAGGTTATGGTGAAGTAAGGGATGCATCAAGTGCTACATATGCACTTATGCTAAAATCAAGACTTATAGGTGAAAACCCATGTAATGTAGACAAACTATTCAGAAGAATAAAACAGTTTGGTTCACACTCGCGTCAGGGTGGTGGTGTATCTGGTCTTGAAATTGCACTTTGGGATTTGGCAGGTAAAGCATGGGGAGTACCTCTATGGCAAATGCTTGGCGGAAAATTCAGAGATAAAGTAAGAATGTATTGTGATACCGATGTTGACGGAAAACATACAGGTACAGATATGGGACACGCTCTTAAAAAGAGAATGGAACAGGGCTTTACATTCCTTAAAATGGATTTGGGTATCGAGCTTATGCTTGATGAGCCAGGATGTCTTAATGCCCCCCTTGGATTTTTGGAAGATATTAAAAAATATTCAATGAAGGCTATAAATCATCAAAAAGGTTCAATTGATATGGATATGATGCTTGGTAAAAACTACGAAGTATTTACAATTCCACATCATGCAACTGGTATTCATTTAACTCAAAAAGGTATGGATTATCTTGAAGATTATGTTAAACAGGTAAGAGATGTTATAGGCTATGAAGTTCCTCTTGCAATTGACCATTTTGGTCATATTTGTATTGAAGACTGCATTATGTTTGCAAAACGTCTTGAAAAATACAACATTGCATGGATTGAAGATATTGCTCCGTGGCATTATACAAAGCATTATGTTAAAATTGCAAACAGCTGTAATGTTCCTATCTGTACAGGTGAAGATATTTATCTTGCAGACAACTTTGAACCTCTTATGAAAGAAGGCGGTGTTTCGGTAGTACATCCTGATATGCTTACTGTCGGCGGTGCTCTTGAAATGAAAAAGCTTGGAAATATGTGCGATAAATACGGTGTTGCAATGGCAATACATATGGCAGAAAGCCCAATTGCTTGTATGGCTGCAATTCATGCTGCTGCGGCTGTTCAGAATGTATTGGCAGTTGAGTTCCATTCTGTTGATATTCCATGGTGGAATGATTTGGCAATCGGAATTGACAATCCATTATTTAAAGACGGTTTTGTTAATGTTCCAAATAAACCGGGTCTTGGTATAGATTCTTTAAATGAAGAGCTTATAAGTCAGCATATGCACGAGAAATACCCAGGTCAGTGGGAGCCTACTGATGAGTGGAACAAAGAATGGGCAAACGACAGAGAATGGAGCTAATCTTCGGAGGTGAAAAATATGTGCAATTTAACTGGTAAGAAAGCACTTGTTACAGGTTCTACACAGGGTATTGGTCTTGAAATTGCAAAAACACTTTCAAATGCAGGTGCAACTGTGTTTATTCATGGTGCATCAAGTATTGAAAAATGCAAAAATGCATGTGAAGGTATAAAAAATTCATACCCTATATGTGCTAATTTGTGTCAAATAGAATCTGTTGAAAAACTTTACAAAGAAACCGGCGATATTGACATTCTTGTTCTTAATGCTTCTATTCAGTACAAAAGAAAATGGGATGAATTTACTTTAGAAGAATTTGACGCACAACTTAACTGCAATTTTAAAGCATCATATTTTCTTATGAAAAAATATGCACCCAAAATGAAAGAAAATGGTTGGGGACGAATAATAACCATAGGCAGTGTTAATCAATACAATCAGCACCCTGAGTTATCACTTTACGGTGCTACAAAAGCAGCTCAGATGAAGCTGGTAGAAAACATTGCTCCCGATCTTGCTCCATTTGGTGTAACAGTTAATAATGTTGCACCCGGTGCAATTGAAACTCCAAGAAATGATAAAGCATTGAGCGATTTGGAATTTAAGAAAAAAGTTATAGGCAGTATTCCTGCAGGATACATTGGCTCACCATGTGATATCGCACCTTACATTTTGTTTTTGTGTTCTGACAGCGGAAAATACATAACAGGAACGGATTTAATAATTGATGGTGGAATGCACCTGTAATTAAAGGAGAGAAAAAATATGCATTTTAATGACAGAGAAGAAATTATTGCTTTAACCCCGCAGTGGAAGGGCGAAAGATTTGATGACGGAAGACCAAAGGTAGATG
>SVJU01000018.1 GCA_015068825.1 Oscillospiraceae bacterium
TTGATTAATGTTTTACTTTGAAATCAATTTGCCTTCATTCGAACATGTGTCGGCGGAGAATTTGAAAAATTAAACTTCGCCGATATGAGTTCGTTATTTCTTTATTGATGGAATCTCCCTTAAAAAGTTATCGGCATAATGATGAAATTTCCAGATATCCATTGAAATTTCCAAACACCTGTGGTATACTATAAAAGTATAATTATAATCGGTGAAGAATTGCCTTAAAATGAGTGGCATCTAAATTGTTCACTGATTCTACAATGACATAAGTATTTTAAGCTGCACATAATAAATGTGTGGCGGAAACGAGGGAAAAATGGATCAGCAAAAACAGTTTAAGCCGTATATTCCGGCTGAAAAAGTAACCCCCGAAATAACAGTAACATCTATTGTTATGGGTATTATTCTTGCCGTTGTATTTGGTGCGGCAAATGCTTATTTGGGACTTAGAGTTGGTATGACAGTTTCAGCATCAATTCCTGCTGCTGTTATAGCAATGGGTGTTATTCGTGTTATAATGCGAAAAAACTCTATTCTTGAAAGTAACATAGTTCAAACAGTTGGTTCTGCAGGCGAATCACTTGCAGCGGGTGCAATTTTTACACTTCCTGCACTATTTTTGTGGGCTGCAGAAGGTAAAGTAGAAAACCCAAGCATTGTAGAAATTACACTTATCGCTTTAATCGGCGGACTTTTGGGTGTGTTCTTTATGGTGCCTCTTAGAAATGCTCTTATTGTAAAAGAACACGGAATACTTCCGTATCCTGAAGGAACTGCCTGTGCAGAGGTTCTTCTTGCAGGTGAAGAAGGCGGAGCAAATGCATCTACTGTATTTTTGGGTATGGGATTTGCAGCACTTTTTAAATTTATTATTGACGGATTAAAACTTGTTGCGGGCGAAATATCGTTTCATGTAAAAGGTTTTGCAGGCGAAATTGGAACACAGATTTATCCTGCTGTAATGAGTGTAGGTTACATTTGTGGTGCAAGAATTTCGTCTTATATGTTTGCTGGCGGTGTTTTAAGCTGGCTTGTTATTATTCCTTTAATAGTTTTATTTGGCGAAAATATAGTTCTTTATCCGGGAACAGAAGCAATTGGTGCAATTTATGAGGCAGGTGGTGCAAGTGCAATCTGGAGTTCTTATATAAGATACATCGGTGCAGGTGCATTAGCTGCAGGTGGTATTATAAGTCTTATTAAATCACTTCCTCTTATTGTAACAACATTCAGTGGCGCAATGAAGAGTATGGCAGGCGTAAAAAACACATCAAATGAAAGAACAAATCAGGATATAAATCTCAAAATTGTTCTTGTTTCAATCGCAATTTTAACACTTTTGGTATGGCTTGTTCCTGCAATTCCTGTTACATTTATCGGTGCTATAATTGTTGTTGTATTTGGCTTCTTCTTTGCAACAGTATCATCTCGTATGGTTGGCCTTGTAGGAAGCAGTAATAACCCTGTATCAGGTATGGCAATTGCAACACTTTTAATAACAACTTTAATCTTAAGAATTGTTGGAAATGATGGTATTGCAGGTATGTGCAGTGCAATTGCAATTGGTTCAATTATTTGTATTGTTTCTGCTATCGCAGGTGATACATCACAGGATTTAAAAACAGGTTTTCTTTTAGGTGCAACACCTAAAAAACAACAGATTGGTGAGCTTATTGGTGTTGTTGCATCGGCATTTGCAATTGGTGGAACATTATATCTTTTAAATCAGGCTTGGGGCTTTGGTACAGATGAGCTTGCAGCTCCTCAGGCTACACTTATGAAACTTATTATCGAAGGTGTTATGCAGGGAAATCTTCCGTGGACTCTTGTATTTATTGGTGTGTTTATTGCAGTTGTTGTTGAAATTGTAGGTATCCCTGTTCTTCCATTTGCAATTGGTATTTATCTTCCTGTTCAGCTTAATGCCTGCATTATGGTTGGCGGACTTGTAAGACTTTGCCTTGATAGATTAAAACGCAATGAAGAAGAAAAGAAATCAATTGTCAATGACGGAATTCTATTTTGTTCAGGTATGATTGCAGGTGAAGGCCTTGTTGGTATCCTTCTTGCACTTTTAGCTGTATTTGGAATAGATTCTGCGCTTAACCTTTCAGCTAAACTTGGTATTCCTTCAGTTGTTTCAAATGTTGGCGGATTAGTTTTATTTGGAATTATCATTCTTACCGTTTTAAAATTCTCATTGTGGAGAAAAAGAAAATAAGTTATGAAAAAGAATGTAATCAACGAAAACTATCTTGATAAAATTCCTGTAAGGAATGAGAAAATAAACTTTACAAGTGATGAAAATGGTATTGTAACGCTTGAAATCGAAAACAAAGGTATATTTAACAAATTAGCACAAAAGCTTTTGAAAAAGCCAAAAATAAGTTATGTTCATCTTGACGAAACAGGAAGTTTTATATGGCCTTTGATTGATGGTGAAAAGTCAATTTTAGCACTCGGAGAAGATGTAAAAGAAAGGTTTAAAGATAAAGCAAATCCGCTTTATGAAAGACTTGCAAAATATTTTCAGATTCTTGAAAGTTATAAATTTATAAACTTTAAATAATTTTTGAACAAAACCGTCTGATTTTAAATCAGGCGGTTTTATTTTAAAATAGTAATATAAATCTTTTATTCAAAATAAAATAAAATATAACGGTTTTATCTGAAAGGAAGATTTATATGAAATTATATGTTGTGCATAAAGATACGGTAATTATATATTCACTTATAGCGGTGTTTATAATTTCTATTCTTACACTTAACTGGGATACGGCGGTGTCGGTTTTTGAGGTGATGGCTCCAAAAAGGGATTTGCCCATATACTGTGTTCAGAAGGAAGAAAAGATTTGTGCAATCAGTTTTGATGCAGCCTGGGGAAATGAAGATACACATTCACTTATTGAAATTTTAAAAAAGTATAACATAAAAACTACATTTTTTGTTGTGGGTGAGTGGGTGGATAAGTATCCTGAATCTGTGAAAGAATTATCTGATGCAGGCCATGAAATAATGAATCATTCAAATACGCATCCGCATATGACATCATTATCAAAAGAAAATATGAAAAAAGAGGTGGAAGAGTGCAACAAAAAAATTGAGTCGGTAATAAACAAAAAACCAATTTTGTTCCGCCCGCCTTATGGGGATTATAACGATTCGGTTGTAGGTGCTATGAGGGATATTGGTATGTATACAATTCAGTGGGATGTTGACAGCCTTGACTGGAAGGATCTTGATGCACAAACAATTGTAAACAGGGTTACAACAAAGGTTAAACCCGGGTCAATTGTGCTTTTTCACAATGCTGCAAAAAATACTCCCGAGGCATTGCCTTTAATTTTAGAAAAGCTTATTGCTGATGGTTATAAAATAGTTCCGGTATCTGAAATAATTTACAAAGAAAACTTTACTGTTGACCCTACGGGCAGACAAATTCCAAATTCGGTTGCGACAGGAAGTATCGATTAATAATTTTGTAAAAAAATGCTAATTTTATCGGCTTCAATTATTTTGTTTTTTATGTTTATGTTAATTTTTACAAAATATTTATTAAAAAAATGTTAAAAAAATTTGACAAATGTTAAAAAATATGATATGATAAACTCGTTGATTGGTGATATTGTTAAAACACCAAATTTATTATACGGAGGATACATATGAAAAAGCTGATAATAAGTGTTATGACATTTTTATTACTTGCAACTATTTTTACAGTGAATGCTTTTGCTCTTGAATCACAGGGTATTGTTAAGGCAGATGTTTTGAATGTAAGATCGCAGCCGCAAATAGCAGACAATATTGTAGGTACTCTATATAACGGACAGACAGTTGATATTCTTGGACTTGAAGGTGAATGGTATAAAATTAATTTTAATTCAATACCTTCTTATGTTCATGGCGATTACATAGTTTTAAAAAGTGTTCTTGCTTCGAGAGATGGTAATGATGCTGTAAACCGCTCAAGAGCCGGTGATGAGGTAGTTGAATTTGCAAAAAAATTCATAGGCACACCTTATGTTTATGGCGGTTCTTCACCTTCTGGTTTTGATTGTTCAGGTTTTGTGTATTATGTTTACAAAAACTTTGGGGTAACATTAAACAGAGTTGCAAATGATCAGCGTCTTAATGGATATGTTGTTGAAAAAGCAGATTTAAGACCGGGTGATATTGTTCTTTTCTCAAGAACACTTGACGGATATATTACACATGTTGGTATTTATGTTGGTGATAATCAGTTTATCCATTCACCGCAGACCGGCGAAACAGTTGAAATTGTTTCAATGTCAAGTGGATATTACGGTTATGGTTATGTAGGTGCAAGAAGAATTTTTAACTAATAAAAAAAACGGTCGTTTTTCGACCGTTTTTTTATATTTTATTAAAATACCTCTATTCAAATTCAAAAATATATGATATAATATTTTATGATATTATTTATTAACATAAATAAAATTATTAAGGAGATGAATTAAAATGGCAAACAGATTTGTACTTAACGAAACTTCATATCATGGCAAAGGTGCAATACTTGCTATTGCAGATGAAGTTAAAGCAAGAGGTTTTAAAAAATCATTTGTATGTTCAGACCCCGATCTTATTAAATTCGGTGTTACTAAAAAGGTAACAGACATACTTGATAACGCTAAAATTGATTATGAAATTTATAGCGAAATCAAAGCTAACCCAACAATTGAAAATGTTCAGGGTGGGGTTGAAGCTTTCAAAAAAAGCGGTGCTGACCATATTATAGCAATCGGTGGCGGCTCATCAATGGATACGGCAAAAGCAATTGGTATTATTATTGAAAATCCCGAATTTGCAGATGTTCGTTCACTTGAAGGTGTTGCGCCTACAAAAAATAAATGTACTCCTATTATTGCAGTTCCTACAACAGCAGGTACCGCAGCAGAGGTTACAATTAACTATGTTATAACTGATGCTCAGAATAATCGTAAAATGGTTTGTGTAGACGTTCACGATATTCCTGTTGTTGCAGTTGTTGACCCTGATATGATGGCTTCAATGCCAAAAGGCTTAACAGCAGCAACCGGTATGGATGCTCTAACACATGCAATCGAAGGTTATATTACAAAAGGCGCTTGGGAATTATCTGATATGTTCCATATAAAAGCTATTGAGATTATTGCTAAATCTTTAAGAGGTGCAGTAGAAAACACAGACGAAGGAAGAGAAGGAATGGCTCTTGGTCAGTATGTTGCAGGTATGGGCTTTTCTAATGTAGGTCTTGGTATTGTTCACTCAATGGCACATCCTCTTGGAGCACTTTACGATACACCTCACGGTATTGCAAATGCTATTATTCTTCCTAAAGTTATGGAATACAATGCAGAAGCAACAGGCGAAAAATACAGAGATATTGCAAAAGCAATGGGCGTTGCAAATGTTGATGCAATGAGCCTTTCAGATGCAAGAAAAGCTGCTGTTGATGCGGTTAAAAAGCTTGCAGCTGATGTTGGAATTCCTTCTGACCTTAAAGAAATTGTTAAAGAAGAAGACATTGCATTTTTGGCACAGTCTGCATTTGATGATGCTTGTCGTCCTGGTAATCCAAAAGATACAAGTGTTGAAGATATCACAAAACTTTATAAAGAACTTTTATAATTTAATAATACTGAAATTAAAACATCCGCATTTTTTGAAAATGCGGATGTTTTTTAATGTGATTTTAAACAGAATGGATTTTGATTTTTTCTTATTTCAACTTCATTCTGATTTATGTGAATTTGTTTTCTGTAACCAGATGGGGTTACACCCATTTCTTTTTTGAAAATCCTCATAAAGTGGACATCGTTGTTATATCCGCATATTGAAGATATATAGCTTACCGTCATATCGGTACTCGAAAGAAGATATTTTGCGTGTTCAATTCTGCTTTGGGTAATGTCGGATATTATTGATTTATTAAAAAACGATTTATATAAATGCTGAACATAAGAACGGCTCAAATTCATTTTTTTGCAAATTTTTTCGACCGACCAGTCTTTTTCAGGTTTTAAATATATTTCATTTCTTAAAAGCGTGAATTCATTATATAAAGGGTTTTCTTTTTTTTCGTAAGAAAGCTTTATTATTTCGGAAATTTTAATTAAAATAAGCTCAAAATAAAGCGTTAACGATTCTTTTTTGTGGGTGTTTTGCGAATAAAGTTCGTTGAACATACTCTTAATAAATCCTGAAATAAGAGTGGTATTGTTTGCTTTAAGAACAGTATCAAATGGTATGTTAAGCTTATTAAACTTTTCTTCTTCTTTTTCATTAAGCTCAAAGTGTATCCAGTCGTTTACATATTCTCCATTTAGTGCACCGTAATATTGCGGAGTGCCTTTTTTGTAAATTATAAGAGAATCTGCCTCGGTGATTTGTTTTTGACCGTTTATTATAAAATATGCATCAGTTCTTAAAAGCAGAAGTATATAGTCCCCAGAACCGTAAGGACGATAGATAGAAAAACCTTCAGGATGCTTGTAATTATAGCCTACATTAACAATTTTCATATTTTTACACCTCAAACATTAAAGCATAAAACATCAGTTTTAAAGTATTATAATATATTGAAAAAAATTTGTCAAATGTATTATACTAAAGGCGAGGTGATTTGTTGTGAAGGCAAAAATAACTGTTAATAAAAATTATACAATTGGTAAGATAGATAAAAGAATTTATGGCTCATTTATTGAGCATCTTGGGAGGGCAGTATATGAAGGTATTTATGACCCTGAACATAAAATGTCCGATGACGAAGGATTCAGAAAAGATGTAATTGAGCTTGTTAAGAGCATAGATGTTCCTATTGTAAGATATCCTGGCGGAAATTTTGTGTCAGGATATAATTGGGAAGATGGAATAGGTGATAAATCAAAAAGACCCAAAAAACTTGATTTTGCATGGTCATCAATAGAAACAAATGAGGTTGGTATTGATGAATTTCAAAGCTGGGCAAAAAAGGCAAATACCGAAATTATGATGGCTGTAAACCTTGGTACAAAAGGCATAGAAGATGCAAAAAATCTTTTGGAATACTGTAATTTTTCTACTGATACATATTATTCCAATTTAAGAAAGCAAAATGGATTTATTAAACCTTTCAATATAAAAACGTGGTGTCTTGGAAACGAAATGGACGGCGAATGGCAGATTGGACATAAAACAAGTGAGGAATATGGCCATCTTGCGCTCGAAGTTGCCAAGGTTTTAAAATGTATGGATAATAACATTGAGCTTGTGGTGTGCGGAAGCTCTGATGAAAATATGTCAACTTTTGGTTCTTGGGAGCTTGATGTACTCGATAAAACTTATGATTATGTTGATTATATTTCGCTTCATCAGTATTATGACAACGAAGATGATAATTATTATGAGTTTGTCGGCAAATCGGTTTGCATGAATAATTTTATCAAAGGTGTAAGCGCAATGTGCGATGCGATAAAAGCTAAAAAACATTCAAACAAAACAGTAAATCTTTCGTTTGATGAATGGAATATATGGTATCGAACAAAGGATAAGCCGTTTAATAAATGGTCTGCAAAACAGCATCTTCTTGAAGAAAAATATAATTTTGAAGATGCTCTTCTTTTGGGCTGTATGCTTATGACACTTCAAAACAACTGTGACAGAGTAAAAATTGCCTGCCTTGCACAGCTTATAAATGTAATTGCACCAATAATGACAGAAAAAGACGGTAAGGTATGGAAACAGACAATTTTTTATCCTTATATGTATGCTTCTATCTTTGGAAGAGGCGAGACAATGAATGTAATTTGTGAAAGTGAAGGTTATAAAACAAAATATTCTGATTTTATTCCGTATGTTGAAAAATCCGTTATTCACAATGAAGAAAAAAGAGAAATTACCGTGTTTCTGGTAAATCGTTCTTTGGAAGAAGATATGGATGTAACCATAAATTTTGAAAATTTTGGTGATTGTCAGCAAGTTGAGCATATATATCTTTATTGTGACGATTTAAAAAAAGAAAACACACCTGATACAGAAAGTATATATCCACAGAAAAATGATATCAGTACCGATAAAAAAGAGGAACATAGTATAAAAATCAAAAAACATTCATGGAATATGATAAGATATAAATATTAGAAAAAGTGCATATCAATCTGATATGCACTTTTTTGTTTAAAATAACGGTTTGATACTGTATGTATGGTCTAATGGACCACTTCCTTTACCTAAATTGAGCATAGCTAAGAGCGCACCTGTAAGATATGTTTTTGCATTTTCAATGCAAGTTGGTATATCAAAATTGTTTGCCAGATTGCAGGCAATGGCAGAAGATAAGGTACAGCCTGTACCGTGTGTGTTTGGATTATTAATTTTATTATGCGAAAACCATTTTATATTACCATTATCATATAAAAGGTCAGTTGCATAATCACTTAAAAGATGTCCTCCCTTAATGAGTATTGCACCGTTAAAGTAAAGGCTTATTTTTTCTGCAGCTTTTATCATATCATTTTTGTTTTCAATTTTGACACTGCTTAAAACCTCTGCTTCGGGAATGTTTGGTGTTATAATGTCGCAAAGCGGTATAAGAAGATTTTTAAGTGCATCAATTGCTTCGTCAAAAATAAGCTTACTTCCGCTTGTTGATACCATAACAGGGTCTAATACAATGTTTTTTGCCCTGTATTCTTTGAGCTTTTTTGCAATAACCTTAATGTTGTCTGGACCTGATACCATTCCTATTTTTATACTGTCAGGAAAAATATCGGTAAAAACAGAGTCAAGCTGTGAGGATACAAAACTTTTGTCAACTGTTAAAATATCACTTACGCCCATTGTGTTTTGTGAGGTTACGGCACATAAAACACTCATTGCATACATTTTATGGGCTGTTATAGTTTTTATGTCTGCCTGGATTCCTGCACCTCCACTTGAATCTGAGCCCGCAATTGTAAGCACTTTTTTAATCACTTAAATCACTCCTTTATTACTTCTTTTGAAAGGTTGTATAACTTTTTTGTTATTTTCTTTTTGTTATCTGACGATAAAATTGTGTTTGATAATGCTACTCCGCAAATTTTAGTTGCCTTTAAGTTTAAAATATTGTTTTCATTTATTCCGCCAATGGCAACTATTGGTATTGATACACTTCTTGCAATTTCTTCTAATTTTTCCAATGATAAAGAAACAGCGTCTTTTTTTGTTTCGGATGCAAAAACTGCCCCCGAACCGATATAATCAGCACCATCAGCTTGCGCTTTTTTTGCCTGCAAAACGGTTTTTGCGGTTGCACCGATTGTTTTATCATTACCCAAAATTTTGCGTGCTTCTTTTATACTTAAATCATTCTGACCCAAATGAATTCCGTCTGCGCCCGATTTTATACAAACATTTATGTTGTCGTTTATAATAAGCGGAACACCGTGTTTTTCACAAAGCTTTTTTAAATTGATTGCCTCTTTTAAAAAATCATCTTCACACATATCTTTTTCTCTTAGCTGAATCATTGTAGCACCGCCAAGGATAATATCTTCAATATCCTTTAAAAAACTTTCTTCGTTTGCTTTATGTACTATTACATATAAAATAAGATTTTTTTTATCGAATTTCATATTTTGCTCCTTTTGTAAAATCGCTTTGTGATAAATTAAAAACTTCATCAATAAGATAATTTCTGTAAGATAAATTACCGTCGTTTTCTTTCATACTGGCAAATGCCTTTTCACCACACAATCCCATTGCGCATACACCGGATGCGCAGGCTGATAAAGCATCTCTTTTATTTGCACCCAAAAAAGCACTCAAAAGAGCACCAAGCATACAGCCTGATCCGGTTATACTTTCCATCATTTTATGACCGTTTTTTATAAGATATGTTTTTTCACCGTCTGATATTAAGTCAATTTCTCCTGTAATAACAATAATAGCACTTGTTTTTTTGGCAAAATCTTTTGCAAGATTTATAAAAAGATAAATGTTTTCATTTGTTGTTTTATCATGTGTATCAACACCTTTGCCAAGTTTTTTACCATAGTAAAAAGCTTTTATTTCGGTTGCATTGCCTTTTATAACAGAAACTTTATTCTTTTTCAAAAGATAATTTGCGTATTTTAGTCTAAAAGATGATGCACCTATCCCAACAGGGTCTAAGCAAACAGGAATATCATTTTTGTTTGCAATTTTTACTGCTTTGTTAATGGCCTTTATTTTATCCTTGTTTAAAGTTCCAAGATTTATATATAATGCGTCGCATTTTGGTGTTATTTCTTTAATATCCAAAATACAATCTGCCATAACAGGTTTAGCACCTATTGCATAAAGAATATTTGCACAGTCATTTGAAGTTACGTAATTTGTAAGCGAATGAACAAGTGGTTTTGTTTTTTTTATATTGTCAAGTGTGGAAAAATTCACTTAAAACACCCCGTTATTTTAAAAAATCGTTCAAAACTTTAGTTTTTTTCAAGGCAACAAGAATTACCGATGCAATTATGCAGCCTCCAAGTGTGCTTATTAAAAACGGAACAATGTATCCAAAAATAGCTGCTTGTTTGTTGCCAATTAAAAAATAAGCAACAGGGTATGCCAGAAGTCCGCCTATAACACTTGTGCCAAACGCTTCGCCAAAAAGTGCAGATAAAGTGTTTTTAAATTTTTTATATAAAATTCCTGCAAGATAAGCTCCGCACATACTTCCCGGAAATGCAAGAAGCGTTCCAAGACCAAAAATGTTTCTTAAAACAGATGTAATAAATGCTGCAAGAACTGAGTAATATGGTCCTAAAATAATAGCGGATAATACATTTACAAGGTGCTGAACAGGTGAACATTTTGATGCAAATACAGGGAACGAAAAGGTTGAACCAAATACTGCAATGGCAATTAAAATTGCTGTTAATACTAATTTTTTTGTGTTTTTCATTTTGGAAAACTCCTTTTTAAATAAAATTTTGTCCTTTTGGATTTTCCAAAATGGGCGCAAAAACAGCGGACTTTTAAAAAAGCCAAAAGGTCGGTCGAAGGTCAGTTCCTTCCTCTCAATCTGAAACACAGACTCCCATCGCTGTTTTATTGTCTTTAAAGATATTTATGCTTAAAATCCTTGCGGCGCTCCCCGCCCGGCAAGCTTATTTAAATATCCGTTTGATAAGGGGATTAATCAGTTACTCTTTTTATAAATTTGTTTGATACAAAAGTTATAACAATTACAATAACCATTGCAGGAAGAGTGTAACCTAATGGTGTATCAATTTTCATAAGTAATCTGTATATAATAAATCCAATAATCCATATTACAATATTTAACATATCAATTTTTTTGTTGTCATTTCTATTATTAAGTATAAAATAATCGGTAATAAGAATTGCAATCATAGGTGCAAAAACCGAGCCAATAAAATATAAAAAGTTTTCAAATCTTAAAATTGGTGTAAACGATGCAAGAAGCGTGCCTAAAATACAAATTATTATTGAAGATGCGCTTCCGTTTGCAGTTGGAAAAATACTTTTAAAGCTTACCCCGGCTGAATAAGCATCAAGAAATGTTGTTGTAACTGTTGAAAAAACAATAATCAAAAGTGCAGATATTCCAAAGCCCGATTTAAGCATTATTAATGCAATATCTGTTTCGCCGGTGAAAATTGCAGCACCTAATCCTATAATATACATCCAGCAACTTGCAAAAAAATATGTAATACTGCTTGCAATTGTAGAACCAACAGGTTTTTTTGCGTCTTTGGTGTAATCTGAAATAAGCGGAAGCCACGAAAGCGGCATTGCAACTGAAAGCTCTACTGCTGCACCAAAGGTTATGTTGTCAAAAGATTTTAAATTACCTTTTACTTTAAAAATGACGGTACTTAATAAAATTGTAAGAAAAAATAACAGTAACATTGCAATGATATTGATTTTACCCATATTTTTAAGACCGATAAATATCCATAGGCAAATTAAACCGCCTATAATAATATTCCAGGTCAATATGCCCATGCTGAAAATAGAATTTGCAGCGTTTGAACCGTTTATTATCATAATTGCAGTCCAACCGATAAGTTGAATTACATTGAGCACAGAAAATATTAAAGAACCATTTTTGCCAAATGAAAATTTAACTGTTTCCATTGAGCTTTTTTCGGTTTTTCCACCGATAATTCCTGTAAGGCACATAAGTATTAATCCTATGAGGTGTCCTGTAAAAATTGCTGTGGTACCCTTTGCAAAACCTAACGGTGCAATAAGTGTTCCTGTAACGATTTCGGCAATTGAAACCGCGGCACCAAACCATATTAACGAATTTGAAAATATTGATGTTTTGTGTGACATTGTTTTCCTTCTTTCTTTAAAACTTAACTTTTTTGAAAAACAAAAAACGAAGCTACCTGAAATGGTAACTTCGTTTAAAAAACAAGTTTAGTATAAACTACCTACGTTGGCATTATCCAAATCAGGTTAAAAGGGTCGAAGCTAAATTACTTCCTCTCAGCCTGATATTTACAAGCTCCCCTGTTAAATTTTCAATTTTTAAGTATTGTATACCAAAAAAATAATTTTGTCAATAGAAATTTTAAAATTACACTCACGAAAAAATTAATCACTTGAAAAAAACATAAAAATATGTTATAATAATATAGATTGTGAATTTTACATAAAGGTGTGTAATTTAAGTGTATTTAAAAGGAATTTGTATGCAGGGATTTAAATCCTTTGCTGACAAAATTGAATTACAGTTTGGAAAGGGTATAACCGCCATTGTAGGCCCAAACGGAAGCGGAAAAAGTAATGTTTCTGATGCAATCCGTTGGGTTATGGGTGAGCAGAGTGCAAAAAGCCTTCGCGGAAGTAAAATGGAGGATGTTATCTTTTCGGGAACTCAAAACAGAAAACCTCTTGGTTTTGCCGAGGTTTCTATTATACTTGATAATACTGACAGATGCTTAAAAATTGACTTTGATGAGGTTACTGTTACAAGAAGAGTTCACAGAAGCGGCGAGGGTGAATATTTTATAAATAAATCACCTTGCAGATTAAGGGATATCTATGAGCTTTTTATGGATACAGGTATTGGAAGAGAAGGATATTCTGTTGTAGGACAGGGTAAAATTGATGAGATTTTATCGTCAAAATCAGAGGACAGACGACACATCTTTGAAGAAGCGGCAGGAATAAGTAAATACAAATACCGCAAAATTGAGGCAGAAAAAAAGCTTAATCAGACCGAAGAAAACTTAATAAGAATAAAAGATATTTTATCCGAGCTTTCATCACAGGTAGGACCTTTAAAAATTCAAAGTGAAAAGGCAAAAAAATACCTTGACCTTCGGGAAGTATTAAAGGTTCTTGAAATAAATATTGCCATTGTAAACATTGAAAAGTATAAGGCAAATGTTCAAAAATG
Source organism: Oscillospiraceae bacterium (assembly GCA_015068825.1). Taxonomy (GTDB): domain Bacteria; phylum Bacillota; class Clostridia; order UMGS1810; family UMGS1810; genus Qingrenia. The sequence continues at coordinate 13,379 of SVJU01000018.1, forward strand.
CAATAATGATTTAAAAATTGCATTAGAGCAGCTTGAAGAATCTAAAAAAGCTCAGGTTGATATTGATAACGAGCAGGAAAAATTAAATACACTTTCGCAAGAAAAAAATGCTGAAATTGCAAAAATAAATGAGCAGAAATTTGAGCTTGAAAAAAGCGAAGGTGGATTTTTAAATAAAATCGAGCTTTTAAAAAATGAAATTTTACATAATAATGAAAATATAGAGCGTCTTAAAAATGACAACAAAGAGCTTGAAGAAAAAATAAGTGCAATAGATGATGACAATAAGAAGAAAGATGATGAGAGCGAAAATCTTAAAAATTTGATTTTGGAACTTGAAAACCACATTGAAAAACTTATTGGTGAATCTAATCTTAAAAAAGAAGAATATGACAAAATATTTGACGATATAGAGGCTAAAAAAGGCGATATAATTGAACTTCTTAATGAAAACACCAATTATAGTGCATCTTATGAGGGGCTTAACACATTGGAGAAAAACTTCTCTGAGCGTGAAGAGAGCATTACAGTCGAAACAAGTGTTACGAAAGACGCACTTTCAGAAAATGAAAAAAGACTCAAAGAGTGTAAAGAATCTATTGAAGAAAATCAAAAAACAGCTTCAGAATGCAAGGAAAAACTTGATGTATTAAAAAATGAATATTTTAAAATTGTAAAAGATAATGATAACATAAAAGCACATCAGAATATTATTACAACTGAATATAATGCAAAAAGCTCCAAGAAAAAAGCATTGGAGGATCTTGAAAAAGGATACGAGGGCTATGCAAGAGGCGTTAAGGAAATAATAAATGATAAGGTTTCTGGTGTTCTTGGAGTTGTTTCAAAGCTTATTACAGTAAGCGATAATTATGTTATTGCTATTGAAACTGCACTGGGAAGAGCACTTCAAAATATTGTTGTTGAAGATGAAGAAAGTGCAAAAAAATGTATAGAAAAGCTTAAAAACTCAAAAGGCGGAAGAGCTACATTTCTTCCTTTAACATCTGTTAACGGTGAGGTTATGAAAAATGCACCCGAAAAAGAAAAGGGGTATATTGGCATTGCATCTAACCTTATTGAGTTTGATGCGCGTTTTGACGGAATATTTAAATCTCTTTTGGGCAAAACCGTTATTGTTGATAATATTGACAACGCAATTTATATTTCAAAAAAATACGGATATAAATTTAAAATTGTAACATTGGACGGGCAGGTTTTAAATGCTGGCGGTTCTATAACAGGTGGTTCAAGTGATAAAAATGCATCACTTTTAAGTCGTTCTAAAAATATTGAAAGTCTTGCAAAAGATATAGAGAAACTTGAAAAAACCATTGATAAAAACGATAATCTTATTTATGAAAATAATCAGAAAATAAAAGAGATTTCTGTTAAAAAAGAAGAACTTGATTTAAAAAACAACCAGAGTGCAAACAATCTTGTAAGGCTTGAAGCAGAAGAGAAACATCTTTTGGAGGATATCAAAAAATTAACCGAAAAGCTAAATCTTCTTGGCGGCGAGATGGGGGATATCAAATCGCAGATTAAAGAAATTGATAAAAACAGAAATCAGCTTTTGGAAAATCAAAAAATTAATGATGAAAAAATTGTTGTAATAAGAGGCGAAATAACAAATCTTGATAAAAAGCTTATAGATGTTCAAAACAAAAAAGATGAGACCGACAATCTTATTTCTGAAGAAAAACTTAATGTAAGCGGTATGGAAAAGGATTTGGAATTTATAAATTCCAATATAAAATCCAATCAGGCTGCAAAGGATGAATTTTTAATAAAACTTGATGACAACAATGCACAAATTGACGATTATAACAGCAAAAATTCTTCTTCAAACAAAAATATTGAAGAAATAGAAAAGAACATGCACGGCACAAAAGAAATTTTTGAAGAATTTAAAATTAAGCTTGAAGAAAAGAAAAAGGAAAATGAAAAAATTCTTGAAGATATAAAAAAAGCGCGTGAAAAATCCAAAGAAAATCAGGATGTTGTGCTTGTTCTGGCACAGGAAGTAACCCGCTGTGAAAATAAGGTTGCAAAAGCAGAAGCAGATATTGAAAATGTTATAAATAAGCTTTGGGATGATTATGAAATTACATTTTCTGATGCACAAAGCTATAAAAAAGATATCGAAAACTTTGCCGAAGCACAAAGAGAAGCTGCGTCTTTAAAAAGACAGATAAAAGAGCTTGGAAACATTAATATTGATGCAATAGAGGAATATAAAGCAGTATCCGAAAGATTTGAATTTTTGTCAAATCAGGAAAATGATCTTAATACTGCAAAGAAAAATCTTCTTGATATAATAGATGAAATGCAAACGGTTATGAAAGAAAAATTCACCGTTGCATTTAATCTAATCAGCGAAGAATTTAAGAGAGTGTTTGTTGACCTTTTTGGCGGCGGTATTGCAAAAATATATCTTGCCGATGAGAGTGATATATTAAACTCGGGAATTGAAATTGAAGTTCAGCCCCCAGGTAAAAAGCTGCAGAATTTAACTCTTTTATCGGGTGGTGAAAGGGCATTTTCTGCAATCGCTCTTTTGTTTGCTGTACTTAAATGTGCGCCAACACCATTCTGCCTTCTTGACGAGGTTGAGGCGGCACTTGACGAGGCAAATGTTTATAAATTTGCAAATTATGCAAAAAAATATGCAGGTAAAACGCAGTTCCTCATTGTAACACACAGAAGAGGTACAATGGAAACTGCCGATATTTTATACGGTGTTACAATGCAGGAAAAGGGTGTATCAAAGCTTCTTAAACTTAACTTTACAGATCTGGAGGATAGCGATGTTTAACATATTTAAAGAAAAGCTTAAAAAAGGGCTTGAAAAAACAAAAAGCTCTTTTGGCGAAAAAATTGATAATGTATTAAAGGTATTCAAAAAAATAGATGACGACCTTTACGATGAGCTTGAAGAAGCACTTATTATGGCAGATGTGGGTGTAGAAACCGCAATGTATATAATAGACGAATTAAAAAAGAAGGTAAAGGAAAAGCATCTTACTGAATCTGATGAGGTTAAAGAGGTTATAAAAGAAATAATCAGTGAGATTTTATCAGAAAATGAAAATGAAGTGAATTTATCAGGAAAACCATCTGTTGTAATGGTTATTGGTGTTAACGGTGTTGGTAAAACAACTTCAATAGGAAAAATGGCAAACCTTTTTAAATCAGAGGGTAAAAAGGTAATACTTGGTGCAGGTGATACCTTCAGAGCTGCTGCTATAGACCAGCTTGGAATATGGGCAGAAAGAGTAGGGGTAGATATTGTTAAGCATCAGGAGGGGTCAGACCCCGGTGCAGTTATGTTTGATGCAATTTCTGCTGCAAAGGCAAGAGGCAGTGATGTTCTTATTTTCGATACTGCAGGAAGACTCCATAATAAGAAAAATCTTATGGATGAACTTAAAAAAATATACAAAATCATCGACAGGGAGCTTCCTGATTCGAAAAAAGAAGTACTTCTTGTTTTGGATGCTACAACAGGACAAAATGCTTTAAGTCAGGCAAAGCTTTTTGGCGAAGCAACCGATATTACCGGCATTGTTTTAACCAAACTTGATGGAACTGCAAAGGGCGGTATTGTTGTTGCAATAGCAAATGAACAAAAAATTGGTGTTAAATTTGTCGGCGTTGGAGAGGGCATAGACGATTTGCAAAGATTTAATGCTGATGATTTTGCTGAAGGATTGTTTTGATAATATACTACAAAGGAGATAGACAAAATGGATCATGTTTTGGAGGCACGAAAGCTTTTTTTAGAAGGATACAACTGTTCACAAGCTGTTCTTGGTGCATTTTCAGATGTTACGGGAATAGATTTTGAAACAAGTATGAAGCTTGCATCATCGTTCGGTGGCGGAATGGGCAGAATGAGAGAGGTTTGCGGTTCTGTTTCGGCAATGTTTATGATAGCAGGATTTGTATGCGGTTATACCGACCCTGAAGATGATAAAATAAAAGCTAAGCATTATGCACTTATTCAAAAGCTTGCCGAAAAATTCAAATCACAATACGGAACAATTGTTTGCCGTGAACTTTTGGTAAATATCAAGCACGATACATCAAATGTTCCAACCAAACGCGACGACGAGTTTTACAAAAAAAGACCATGTTTAAGGTTTGTAGAAACAGCTGCAGAAATTATCGATGAGTTTTTAAAAGAAAATGAATAATTTAAACCATTTTTAAGAAGGGATAATAATTATGAAAAAAATTATTTCTTTGTTGATTTGTTTGTTTATTGTTTTTAATATGTTGACATTTTCTGTTTATGCCTATAAGTTTCCAAATAGTTTCTGGAAAATCAACGATGCTTATCAGGCAGCTCTTGACAGTGGTGATGACTGGAAAATTGTTCATTTTGGAGAAGAAACAACTGCACTTATACGAAATGAGCCGGAAAACGAACAGACATTAAATGTTTTGGCATCCCGTTATGAACAGGTGGCAAAATCGTATGCAAAGCTTGGCGAGTTTGATAAAAGCGCCCAGGCATACAAAAATTTTATTCCTTATGGAGAAAAACTGGGCTGGAGTGACAGTGTAAAAATTGCAAATGCAAGTATTCTGCAATATGAATCAGATGTAAAAATTTATACCGATAATGGTAACGAAGTTTTTTACGGCGCAAAAAATGAACATACTAATGGTGTGCTTTTTGGTTCGTGTTCAGATGCTAATATAAGACAAAAGCTAAGTAACGAATCAATGATGATTTTGTATCATGAGCTTAATGAAGGCATTACTGATTGGCAGAAAATGATAATGGATAAAGCAAATGATAGTGATATTGCGGTAGAATTTGCATTAAACTGCAAAAATGAAGGCTGGGATATTGATAACATACATCAGTATGATGCCAATCTTTCAAATATTGCAGCATTTTTAAATAACTATCCTGATATGAAAATCTTTCTTCGTTTTGCGGCAGAATTTGATGTGTGGACAACAATTCCCGAAAGTCAGAGTTTCGTTTCTGCATACAGGTATGTATCGGATTTTTTTAAATCAAAATGTAAAAATGTTGCAATGGTATGGAGTCTTAACCATGTTTCTAACTGGGATATAAACATAGACGACTATTATCCCGGAGATGAATATGTTGACTGGGTTGGAATGTCATCTTATTATCAAAAATATTTTAAAGGCGAATATGGTAATGATGATGGTTACACAGAAGTTGTGTTTAAAACAGGAATAAATTCCGAACCGTATCTTGCTGTTAAAAACATTGTTGAAAAATACGGCAACAGAAAACCCATTATGATTTCAGAATCGGGATTTTCTCATTATGCAAATAAAATCGGTGTTGATACAACCGCATTTGCACTTGAAAGAATGGAAGATTTTTATACATATCTGCCAATAATGTATCCGCAAATTAAGCTTATAGCATATTTTGATAAATCATTTGGTCACGAAAGTGATGATTATTCAATTCCGCAAGTGTCTGAAATAGAAAAAAATTACTTAAAATATACCAAATCTCCAAGATTTATTCAGGATAGCGAAAATAATATATCGCCTGTTTATTATAGCGAGATTAACGAAAGTGTCACTCTTTCAAATATTGTAAATCTTTTTACATATTCTCATATTTATGGTGAAAAAGTTGTAAGTGCCGAATACTACATAGGTAGCACTTTAGTTGCAACAAGTAACAAAAAACCATTTATTGCAACAATTGATTTATCACAGTTTGAAAACGGACATCATCTTCTTTGTGTTAAAACATATACCGAATCAGGCAAGGTTTGGGGCAAAGAAATGGGAATTAAAATAGAAAACAATTTACAGAGTGAAATAAGTGTTGTTGTAAACGGACAAAAATTATCATTTGATGCACCTGCATTTATTTATAATAACAGAACCTTTGTACCGCTTAGGGCAATATTCGAAGCTCTTGGTGCATCTGTTGAATGGAATGGTGCAGCAAAAACGGTTACCGCAACCAAAGGTGAAACACAGGTTATGGCAACAATAAATGATTATGTTATGACAAAGAACAACGAAACTAAGATTTTAGATGCATTTCCAATGATTGTATCATCAAGAACTTTTGTTCCTGTAAGAGCTATTGCTCAAAGCTTTGATTGTAATGTTAACTGGAATAGTAATACAAAAACTGTTGAAATAACAGGTTAAAAAAATAGCCACCCTCTTTTGCGGATGGCTATTTAATTATCTTGGAAGATATTTTTTATCTACATCTTTTTCTGTTTCTTTAACAATAGCTTCCCAAAGACCGTTAAGATAGGTTAAACCTAAAGCTCTGTCAAAAAGACCGTATCCTGGCTTTCCTTCTTCGCCCCAAATCATTCTGCCGTGGTCAGGACGAATGTAAACATCGCCACCGATGTCATGATATGCTTTCATAATTTCATAAACATCAAGCGAACCGCATGGGGTGTAGTGAGCAGATTCTTCAAAACATTTTTCTTCTGTAATAAGAATATTTCTTACATGGCCAAAATGTATTCTGTCACCAAATTTTCTAATCATTTCAGGAATATTGTTGCTTTTTAATACACCAAGTGCACCTGCGCAAAGTGTAAGACCGTTGTTTTTGCTCGGTACAAGTGAGCAAAGCTTTTCGAGTGCCTTTGTATCGGTTATAATTCTTGGAAGTCCAAATACTGACCAGGGGGGATCATCCGGGTGAATAGCCATTTTGATGCCAACCTCGTCACAAACAGGAATAATTTTCTCAAGAAAATATTTAATATTATCCCAAAGTTTTTCTTCTGTCATTTCTGTATTGTATTTTTTAATAAGGTTAACAAGCTCTTCTTTTGTGTAACCAATATCCCAGCCGGGAAGTGATAAATCACCTTCCATAGGGTCAATCTTCTGAGCTTCTTTTTCAATGTAAATCAGTGCATTTGAACCGTCAGGAAGTATATGTTTAAGTTCAGTTCTTGTCCAGTCGAATACTGGCATAAAGTTGTAGCATACAACTTTAACACCTGCTTTTGCAAGTCTTCTTAATGTGATGCAAAAGTTTTCTATGTATTCATCTCTTTTTCCGCAGCCAAGCTTAATGTCTTCATGAACAGGAACACTTTCAACAACTTCCCATTCAAGATTTGCATCGTTGATTTTCTTTTTTAAATTAAAAATCGACTCTTCGCTCCAGGCTTTTCCAACTGGTACATCATAAATGGCAGATACAACACCTGTAAGTCCCGGAATTTGTCTTAACTTTTCAAGTGTTACCGGGTCAGATTCGCCATACCATCTCATGGTAAGTTTCATTTTCTTCTCTCCTTTTTTAATTTTTGTGCTAAAATACTTTTTTCAATTTATAAGTATATCATTATTTTCATAATAAATCAATAATGAATTTATATTATGTGATTATATTGAATTTTGGATAATTATGTTGTATAATTTATTTGTTGAATATTTAATGTAAAAAAAGAAAGTCTTTTTAGGGAAAGGTGTCAGCAGTAGCTGACGAATAAGGTGGGAAAGGAAGGACGATTGTTTTTTACAATCTGTACTTTACCGCCGTCTGTGGCGGAGTTGCCTTAAAAGAGAAACCTTTGAAATAATCGTATATAAATCTTATATTCCGTATAAAACGTTTCTTAGATAAGAAAGGAGAAATGAAAATGGGGTTTAAAAAAGATTTTGTTTGGGGTACGGCAACTTCATCATATCAGATTGAAGGTGCATATAACGAAGACGGCCGAGGATTAAGCATTTGGGATGTTCATTCTCATCAACCGGGCAATGTAGATTGTCAACATACAGGTGATATTGCATGTGACCATTATCATAAGTTTAAAGAAGATGTACTTCTTATGAAAAATCTTGGTATAAAAGCATATCGTTTTTCTTTGAGCTGGCCCCGTATTTTTCCGGATGGAACAGGAAAAATTAACGAAAAAGGTGTTAAGTTTTATTCCAACCTTATTGATGAACTTTTAAAAAACGGCATAGAACCTTACATTACGCTTTTTCATTGGGATTATCCCTATGCCTTGTATAAGAAAGGCGGTTGGTTAAATGATGATAGTGTTAAGTGGTTCAAAGAATATGCCGGTGAGGTTTCAAGGCTTTATTCAGATCGTGTAAAGAATTTTATTACATTTAATGAGCCACAGTGTTTTATTGGAGAAGGCTATCTTTCGGGTGCGCATGCGCCCGGCTTAAAAGTATCGTACAAAGATATTTTTCAAATGTGTCATAATGTATTAAAGGCCCACGGTGCAGCAGTTATTGCAATAAGAGAAAATGCAAAACAGCCTGTTAAAATAGGCTATGCTCCAACATGCAGTGTAAAATATCCTGCAAGCGAAAAGAAAGAAGATATTGATGCAGCACGCAAGGCATTTTTTGATTCTTATCCACTTAGCCGTTCTGTTATGTGGAATACAGCATGGTGGAGTGATCCTGTTGTGCTTGGACACTATCCGGAAGATGGACTTGAAATGTATAATGAATATCTTCCCGAAATTACAGATGAAGATATGAAACTTATAAATCAGCCTATTGATTTTTATGCGCAAAACATATATAATGGGCGGGGGGTAAGAGCAACAAGCGACGGAAATTACGAATTTACAGATCGCTATGCGGGCTTTCCTAAAACAGCTATTCAATGGCCCATTACACCCGAGTGTTTAAGATGGGGGCCAAAATTTTTATACGAAAGATATAAACTACCGTTTTACATTACAGAAAACGGTATGTCAGCACATGATGTTATCTCACTTGATGGTAAGGTGCACGATCCAAACCGTATTGATTTTTTAAACCGTTATCTTTTAGAACTTGAAAAAGCGGCAGATGAAGGTGCAGATATCCAAGGATACTTTCTTTGGTCGTTTATGGATAATTTTGAGTGGGCAAAAGGCTATACAGACCGTTTTGGTATTGTTTTTGTTGATTATAATACTCAAAAAAGAATTCCTAAAGATTCTGCGTACTGGTACAAAGACTGGATAGAAAAACACAGTATATAATTCACAAATGAAGGAGAGTTTTATTATGAGAAAAAAGCTTCAGGATAAGATGTTTGAAATAAGCTACATAGTTGAACTTTTGATATCTGTAATAGTTGGAATTTCAGTTTTGATAATGGTGGTTATACTTGTTATCAATATGTTTGATTTAAATCAGTATTCCAGTGGAGCAGATTCGTTAGTAAAAATTTTAGATGATGCAATTATTCTTGCAATTGGTGCCGAGCTTATAAAAATGCTTTGTAAGCATACGCCCGAAACAATAATCGAAGTTCTTGCGTTTGCGCTTGCGCGACAGCTTATTGTGGGCCATGAAGCTCCGTTAGAAAATCTTGTTACAGTAGTTGCAATAGCAGTTCTTTTTGCTATAAGAAGATTTTTGTTAAACCGTCACGATATGGTTGAAACACCCGACGGACTTGTTGAAATAGACGATAAAACAGATAATTTCGATGAAGATGCAATAAACATGGAAAAAGAAATATTACACATGTAAACAAAAATTAAAATAAAGGATGATGAAAAATGAAAATTACTTATCTTGGTCAGGCAAGTCTTTTGCTTGAAAATGAAAACATTAAAATTATGGTTGATCCTTATCTTTCAAACAGTGTTGAAAAGATAAATCCAAGAAACTACAGACGCAAACCAATTGATGAAAGCTTTTTAAAAATTAAACCTGATGTTATTGTGCTTACACATAATCATCTTGACCATACCGACCCAGAAACACTTGAGCATTTTATTTGTGGCGAAGATAGTGTTGTTGTTTTAGGTCCATCGGCAGTTTTTGATGCAGTAAGAAAAATAGGTAATAAAAACCAGAATTATGTTATGTTTAACCGTCATACAGAGTGGACACAAAACGGAGTAAAATTTACTGCTGTTATGGCTGCACACTCCGACATACATCCAATTGGTGTTATTATTGAAGATGGTGAAAAGAAATACTACATAACAGGTGATACACTATATAATACCGATATTTTTGAAGATATCCCCGATGATATTGATGTTATGTTTGTTCCTGTTAACGGACTTGGAAACAACATGAATAAAACTGATGCAAAAAGATTTGCCGAAAAAGTAAATCCAAAAATTGTTGTTCCGTATCATGTTGGTATGTTTGATGAAATGACCGCTGATGATTTTGATATGGACAATAAAGTTATCCCCGAAATATACAAAGAAATCAAGCTTTAATCATTGTCAGAAATTGTAAAAAAATGTTGCCCGATTTTTGAAAAAACATTTGACTTTTACTACCTTGTATGTTACACTAAATGTTGAGCAGAAATGTTCGCAATTTTTTTAGGAGGTACTTTAAACATGCAGAAAGGTACAGTAAAATGGTTCAACGCTGAAAAAGGTTATGGCTTCATCGAAGGTGAAGACGGAACAGACGTATTCGTTCATTTTTCAGCAATTTCAATGGAAGGCTACAAATCACTTGCAGAAGGTGACAACGTAGAATTTGAAGTTATCGAAGGAAACAAAGGCCCTCAGGCAGCTAACGTTACAAAGTGCTAATTTGGCCATCTGATGCAAGGGTTTAAATATAGATTGATTAGGATTTTATTTTAAGAAAGTGTATATTTAGCTCGATAATTACAAGCCTTATGACACCCCCAATGGCACATTGGGGGTGTTTGATTGTAAAGTAAAATATATAAAATGCCAGAAATCAGGAGTTTAGTATGGAAAAAGATTTAATATCCGAAATTGAAAAATCTATGGATTCTTTCAGTAAAGGTCAGAAAAAAATTGCCGAATACATAATAAAACACTACGACAAAGCGGCATTTATTACAGCTTCAAAGCTTGGTGAGGTTGTGGGAGTAAGTGAATCTACTGTTGTAAGATTTGCGGTTGAACTTGGCTATCAGGGTTATCCAAAACTTCAGAAAGCACTTCAGGAGCTTATAAGAAATAAGCTTACATCTGTGCAGAGAATGGAAATAATTACAAGTAAACTTAATGAGCAGAATATTTTAAAAACCGTTCTTATGGCGGATATAGACAAGCTTAACAAAACAATTGAAGAAATTGATAACGAATCATTTAACGGCAGTGTTGCTACCATTTTAAAAGCTAAAAAAATATATGTTATCGGCACAAGAAGTTGTTATTCAATAGCTAACTTTTTAGGCTTTTATTTAAATCATATTTTTCCGGATGTAAAAATCATTTCTACCAACAGTGCAAGTGAAACTTTTGAACAGATTTACAGAGTAGATAAAGATGATGTTGTTATTGCTATAAGTTTTCCGCGATATTCAAGAAGAACTATTAATGCGTTAAAGTATGCTAATGAAAAGAAAAGCAGTATCATTGCAATTACCGATAGTTTAAATTCTCCAATAACAGAAAATGCCACATATACCTTAACTGCAAGATGTGATATGTCATCTTTTGTTGATTCACTTGTTGCACCGCTTAGTATTATAAATGCACTTATCGTTGCACTTGTTATGGAGAAAAAAGATGAAGTTGTAAAAACACTTTCGCATCTTGAAGATATATGGGATGAATACGAGGTTTATGAAAAGTTTTCTCAAAAATAATAAAAAGGATTTTAAATAAATATGGATGTTGTTGCAGTAATAGGAGGCGGTCCTGCAGGTATGATGGCAGCAAGCATTGCAGCAGGACGCGGTAAAAAAGTAATATTAATAGAAAAAAATAATATGCTCGGCAAAAAGCTTCTTATTACGGGTAAGGGCAGATGCAATATAACCAATAATGCTGATATCGAAGAGTTTTTTAAGAATGTGCCCACAAATTCAAGCTTTTTGTATAGTGCGTTTTATTCGTTTACAAATGAAAAACTTATTGCCCTTTTAAATAAACTCGGTCTTGAAACAAAGGTTGAGAGAGGTATGCGTGTTTTTCCGGTAAGCGATAAATCAAAAGATGTTTTAAATGCTTTAAAAAAACTTCTTTCAATAAGCGGAGTAACTGTTTATAATGGCAATGTAGAAAGCATTGTAAACGAAGAGGGCAGAAAAAGAATAATTTTTGATGATAAGAAAACTCTTTTGTGCGATAAGGTTATAATTGCAACAGGTGGTGTGAGCTATCCAAAAACAGGTTCTACCGGTGACGGATATAAATTCGCAAAAAGTTTTGGTCATACAATAATCAATCCAAAGCCTTCACTTGTTCCTGTTGTAACAAATGAAGATACCTATCCTTTAATGGGGTTATCTTTAAAAAATGTTACTCTTAGTGTTTATGATAATAAAAAAGAAATCTTTTCTGAAATGGGTGAAATGCTCTTTACCCATTATGGTGTGTCAGGGCCTCTTGTTTTAAGTGCATCAAGTCATTTACAACATTCAAAATTAAATGCCTATAAATTTGTAATTGATTTAAAACCTGCACTTGATGAAAAAACACTTGACAGACGAATAATCCGTGATTTTGAAGAATTTAAAAATAAGGATTTTGTAAATTCTTTATCAAATCTTCTTCCGCAGAAAATGATTTTACCTATTGTAAGATTATCAGGAATAGAAGAGCATAAAAAGGTAAATGAAATTACAAAAGAGGAAAGAAGAAATCTTTTGCACAGTATAAAAAACTTTACTCTTACAATTAAGGATTTTCGTCCTGTTGACGAAGCTATTGTTACATCGGGCGGTGTTTGTGTCAAAGAAATAAATCCGTCTACAATGGAATCAAAAATAGAAAAAGGATTGTTTTTTGCAGGTGAAGTAATAGATGTTGATGCATATACAGGAGGTTTTAATCTTCAGATTGCTTTTTCAACAGGTTACCTTGCAGGAAAGAATGTATAAAATGAATTTAAATTCCGCTTTCTTCATAAAATAGTTTTGAAGGGAGCGGTTTTGTTTTGAAAAAATTTAATACAGATAAATTTTTGATTTTTTTATGCTTGTGGGTTTTTGTGGTTGTTTTAATATCGCAGATAGGACTTAAAATTCCGTATCTAAAGAGTGTATTTACTGATATAGAAGTATTTGAAGGTAAAGCAATAAATGAAGATAGTGCAATAAATTCGGGAGTTATAACACTCGAAATGGTTTCAGGATTACCTTCGGATGAATTTGAAATTATGATAAATGGTGAAAAATATGATGTATTTGATGAAAAAGTAAAAAAGATAGAAATTTTAAGTACATCAGTAGTTGAGGTTTTATCATCATCAAAAGATGGTGCAGTTATTAAAATTTCGGATATGACAAGTAATTTAAAAGCTGTTACATCTGGTATAGATGTCAGTATTAAAAAGGGAATTAATATGGTGTCAAGAATAATTCTTAAAAGTTAAGATAAAAAAGTGTTGTTTTATGTAAAAAAATGTTATATAATATTATTGTATGTGTAAAATTTTACGCAATATATTAAATAAGCTTACAATCGTGGTTAGAATAAATTACATAAAACGATGCGGAGGATTAAATATGGAATTTATAAATATTGCAATAGACGGACCATCCGGTGCGGGAAAAAGCACAATAGCAAAGATTATTGCAAAAGAAATGGGGTATATTTATATTGATACCGGTGCAATGTACCGTGCGGTTGCTCTTAAAATGCTTAATCTTGGTATTGATATTAAAAATGAACAGGATAAGGTTATAGAAGCACTTGATAACACAGAGGTTGATATTGCACATTCAGATGAAGGTCAGCTTATTTTTCTTGATAAAGAAGATGTAACAGGAAAAATCCGTACTCCTGAGGTTTCTATGGGTGCATCAGCTGTTGCAGTTATAAAAGAGGTTCGTTTAAAGCTTGTTGAGCTTCAGAGAATTTTGGCAAAAAAGAATAATTGTATAATGGATGGAAGAGATATTGGAACTTATGTTCTTCCAAATGCAAAGATAAAAATTTTCCTTACAGCATCAGTAGAAGACAGAGCAAAAAGAAGATATGACGAGCTTTTGGAAAAAGGGCAGAAAGTTGTTTATGAGGATGTATTATCTGATATGATAAAACGCGACAAAAATGATTCGGAGCGTTCGTTTGCGCCTTTAAAACCTGCAGATGACAGTATTTTGATTGATACAAGCGGGAATACTCTTGAAAAATCAGTTAATATTATAAAAAGTATTATTTTGGATAAAATAGGAAAGTGAAAAAGTTATGGGTTATAAAATATTAAAAGCATTGGTAAGTGGCGTTTGTCACATACTTTTCAGAATAAAGGTTGTGGGAAACGAGAATTTGCCTCAGGATGGTTCATGTATGATTTGTGCAAATCATATCAGTAATTGGGATCCGGTTATTTTAATAATTTCTTTCAAAAGAAAGGTGCATTTTCTTGCTAAAAGTGAGCTTTTTAAATTCAAACCTCTTGCAGCAATATTAAAATGTGCGGGTGTAATTCCTTTAAAAAGAGGCACTGCAGATGTTGGGGCAATTAAATCAGCAATGGAACTAATAAAAAAAGACAAAGTTTTAGGTATGTTTCCAACCGGTACAAGAAATAAAGATGTGGCAACAGCCAAACCAAAATCAGGTGCAGCACTTATTGCATCACGAATGGGAACAAAGGTTGTTCCTGTTTATATCAAAGCTACATATAAACCTTTTTCAAAAATTACAATATATGTTGATAAGCCTGTAGACCTTTCTAAGTATAAAGGTGTTAAATTAACAGGTGAAGAACTTGATGGTATCAGCGAAAATATTTATTCAAAAATTGTGGATATGTTAAAAAAGCAGGGATGAATATATGAGTGTTATTGTTGCTAAAAGTGCAGGTTTTTGTTTTGGAGTTGAGAGAGCAGTAAATGAACTTATAAATATTGCAAAAACCAATAAGGTTGCAACGCTTGGTCCTATAATACACAATGATTTTGTTGTGGACAAGCTAAAAAAAATGGGTGTGTCAATTATAGATGATATAAATAATATTCCGCATGATACCCATGTTGCTATAAGAACTCATGGTGTTAAGAAAAAAGTTGTTGATGAACTTGAAAAAAACGGAATAAAAATTTTTGACTTAACATGCCCGTTTGTTAAAAAAATTCATAATATTGTAAATGAGCACCATAAAAATGGTTACAAAATAGTAATAGCGGGTGACAAAAATCATCCTGAGGTTGATGGTATTAACGGCTGGTGTGAAGATACAGCTTTTGTTGCAGAAGATGTAAGTGAACTTGAAGGCGTTTTTAATAATGGTGACAAGGTGTGTCTTGTGGCACAGACAACATTGGATAAAAAAACTTATGAAAAAATTAAAAATTTTTTAAAAATGTCTTGCCAAAACATAGTGATATTTGATACAATATGTAATGCGACCACAAAAAGACAACAGGAAGCAGAAAAAATTGCAAAATGCGTTGATTCTATGATTGTCATAGGTGGCAAAATGAGTGCAAACACAAAAAGACTTACAGATATATGTAAAAATTTTTGTGAGCATACATTTCAGGTTGAATCCATTGAGGATATTCCTCAATGTTTCAATATACCAAAAAATAAAATTGGTATAACGGCGGGAGCATCAACTCCCCCGTGGATTATTAAGGAGGTAGTAGGAAACATGGAAGAAATGATGAATGGCGAATTAAGTTTTGCCGAAGTACTTGAAGAACATGAAAGGGAACAGGCTTTGGTAACCCTAAAAACAGGTGATATTGTTAAGGGAACCGTTATGCAGGTAGAACCAAACGGTGTTAGCGTAAACTTAGGGTATAAATCAGACGGTTTTATACCGGCTTATGATGTTGTTGACGACCCTGAAGCTAACATTTGTGATTTAATAAATGTTGGTGACCAAATCGAAGTCTTCGTTGTAAGAGTAAACGATGTAGACGGTGAAGTTAAGCTTTCTAAAAGAAAAGTTGATGCTAAAAAGAGCGAAAAACTTTTAGACGAAGCTTATGAAAATGGTACTGTTTTAACAGGTAAAGTTGTTGAAGTTTTAGAAAGAAAAGTTTTGGTTGCTACAAATGGCGGAAGAGTAACAATTCCGGCAAGACATGCAAGTGACAGATTTTTGACAGATTTATCAGTTTTGCAGAATGCGACAGTTGATTTCAAAATTATTGATGTTGCTAAAAGACGTGGTAAAACATATATCGGTTCAATTGCAGCAGTTTTAAAAGAACAGAAAAAGAAACTTGCAGAAGAATTCTGGAACAATGCAGAAGTTGGCAAAACATACAACGGTATTGTAAAATCACTTACAAACTTTGGCGCGTTTGTTGATATCGGCGGTGTAGACGGTTTGGTACATATATCTGAACTGTCTTGGGCTAAAATCAAACATCCTTCTGAAGTTGTTAAAGAAGGCGATGCAGTTGAAGTATATATTATCGATATGAACAAAGAAGAAGGCAAAATTTCTTTAGGTTATAAAAAATCAAGTGATAATCCTTGGGAAAAAGCAAAAGCTGAACTTGAAGTTGGCAAAGATATCGAATGTAAGGTTGTAAGAATTGTACCTTTTGGTGCATTCGCAGAAATCTATCCTGGTGTTGACGGATTAATTCATATCTCTCAGGTTGCTGCAAAAAGAATCGGCAAAGTTGAGGACGAGCTTACAGTAGGTCAGCACATTACTGCAAGAGTTGTTGAACTTGATTTTGAAAACAAAAAAATCGGTCTTAGCATAAGAGCTATCATTGAAGAAACACAGAAAGCTCAGGAAGCTGAAGTAGTTGCTGAAGATGAAGCTAAAGAAGAAGCTAAAGAAGAAGCAGTAGTTGAAGAAGCTGCAGCTGAAGAAACAACTGAAGAATAATTTTAAAACCTTAAAAGACTACCTTTTTAAAAGGTAGTCTTTTTGTCTTTACAACTTTAATTATTTATGGTAAAATAATTAAAGTTTGATTATAAAGGAAGTATTTTACATATGAAAGAAAATAACAACTTTTTAAGAGGAATTGCAGACGGAATACCTGTATGCTTAGGGTATTTATCTGTTGCATTTGCATTTGGCATTTTTGCAACAGATAAAGGACTTAGCATTATTCAAACACTTTTAATTTCAATGACAAATGTTACATCGGCAGGGCAGCTTGCAATGGTGCCCATAATAGCCGTTGGCGGAACGCTTACCGAACTTGCAATTTCTCAGTTTGTAATAAATTTAAGATATGCACTTATGTCGGTATCGCTTTCTCAAAAGCTTGGAAAAAGCGTAAATATGTTTGACAGATTTGTAATATCCTTTGTAAACACCGATGAGGTTTTTGCTATTGCAACTTCAAACAAGTTTCTGGTTGGTAAAAAATACCTATACGGGCTTATTTTAACCCCATACCTGGGCTGGAGCGCAGGAACACTAATAGGCGCAGGAGCGGGCAATATTTTGCCGCTTGGAATAACAAGCGCACTTGGTATTGCAATATATGCAATGTTTGTTGCTATTGTAATGCCAGAGGCAAAAAAACATACTCAAACAGCTCTTTGCGTTTTGTGTGCAATAGTTTTTAGCTGTTTATTTAAGTATATGCCACTTTTAAAAAGTGTACCTGATGGATTTACTATTATTATCTGTGCGGCACTATCAAGTGTGATTTTTGCTCTTTTTGCACCCATTCAAAACGAAGATGAGGATGGTGAGCAGAAATGATAAAAAACTTTTGGATATATCTTGCCTGCGCAACGCTTATAACATATTTAATCCGTATGCTTCCGATTGTGCTTGTTAAAAAGAAAATTAAAAACAAATTTTTACTGTCGTTTTTATATTACATACCATATGCGGTTTTGAGTGTTATGACAATTCCTGCAATATTTTATGCAACATCTTATAAAATATCTGCAATAGTAGGATTTTTAATTGCTCTTATTCTTGCATATAAAGAAAAAAGCCTTGTTACAGTAGCATTTTTTTCGTGTCTTGCAGTGTTCTTATGCGAAACGATTATTAAATTTATATAAAAAAAGCCCTTCATAGAAGGGCTTTTTTTTATGTCAAATTATTATTTTACTTCTTCTTTAAGCTTTGCTTCCTGCTCAGCCTGAATATCGTCAAATACAGAAATCATAGGTTTAATATCTTTACCCTTTAGTTTTCTGTCAACATAGTTCTTTGTAATTTTCATTACAAGACCAGAAAGTGCAAGAACACCAATTAAGTTAGGTACCATCATAAGACCATTGAATGTATCTGAAATATCCCATGCAAGAGATGATGTTAAAAGTGCACCGAACATAATTGTTACAAGGTGAATAATTCTGTAAACAACAAGTGATTTTGTACCAAACAGATATTCCCATGCTTTTGAACCGTAGTGGTCCCAACCAAGAACTGTTGTGAAAGCGAAAAGTAAAATTGCAACAGCGATAAATCTTTCACCCCAAACACCAAATAGAAGTGAGAATGCTTTAGCAACAAGGTTAGCATCGGTAGCGCCTTCAATCAAAGTACCGGTATCAAGGTTAATTACACCAGATGTAAGAACAACCAAAGCTGTCATTGTACAAACAACCATTGTATCTGCAAAAACTTCAAATATACCCCAAAGACCTTGTCTTACAGGTTCAATAACATTTGAATTTGAGTGTACCATAACAGATGAACCAAGACCTGCTTCGTTCGAGAATACGCCTCTTTTACATCCAAGTGTTACAATTTCTTTAACAGCAATACCTGTAACACCACCCCAGACAGCAGGACCTGTAAATGCATATTTGAAAATTGATTTAAACGCTGCACCAATATTTGCAAAGTTAACTCCAAGAATAATAAGGCTTCCTGCAACAAATAAAACTACCATGAAAGGTACAACTTTTTCTGCAAAGTTTGCAATTCTCTTAAGACCGCCAAGGATGATAAGAGCTGCAATTGCAACTAAAACAATACCAATGATAAGGTGATACATAGTTACGTTTCCAAAAGGAATTGCTGTTAATGAAGGCACTTGGAAAGCATCAACGATATTTACAACAATTTTATTTATCTGACCCATAGCGCCAATACCAAATGATGCCAAAATAGCAAAGATTGCAAAAAGAACAGCAAGAATAATGCCTATGTATTTGCAGCCTTTCATTTTGCCAAGACCATCTCTTAAATAGTACATAGCACCGCCTGACCATTCGCCATCTTCATTTTTTCTTCTGTAATAAATACCAAGAACATTTTCAGAATAGTTGGTCATCATACCAAAGAATGCAGCAATCCACATCCAGAAAACAGCACCGGGACCACCGCCAACAATAGCAGCTGCAACACCGGCAATGTTACCAACACCGATTGTAGCTGCAAGTGCAGTACAAAGTGCCTGGAACTGTGAAATTGATTTGCCTTTTACGTGACCTGAAACATCTTTTTTAAATAAACTTCCAAGTGTTTCAGAAAACCAGTGACCAATGTGTGTAATCTGAAATACGCCTGTAATAACAGTCATAATTACACCGGTTGCAAGTAATAGGTATAAACCTTTACCCCATACAAAACTATTAACATTGTTGTTAAAGTTTGTGAGCCATTCAAAGAAACTCATTTTAAATCTACTTCCTTTCTTTTTTCGCTAAATAAAGCAAAAACGGAGTTTTTGATAAACACAAAAACTCCGTAAACAGTAAACAAACCTATTAATTTAAAAGGTTGTACCTCCGTCCTTTTGCCTGAGAGATTAACTCTAAAAAAAGAGTCTTGCACCTTCGGCATCCTTTGCTTAAAATATAAGCGGACTTCTCCGGAGCGCTATCCGTTTGCAGTCTTTACTTTAATAAAGCACCTGAGAGTGTTACTCCTTCGGCGGGTTTAAAAGATTAAACCCTTTTCCTGCATACTTCACTTAGCTAATATAAAATTGTTTTTTTATATTATGCCACTTTTTTTGACATTTGTCAACATATATTGATAAAAATATTATTTAAACCCCAAAAAGAAGCTTATCGTAAGTGGGAAATGGCCAATATTTTTCTGCTGTGTGAATTTCCATTTCATCAGCAATACTTCTTAATTTATTCATAACAGGCACAATAGTATTTTGACAAAATCTTGCATTTTCCAGAATGTCTGTTATATTTTTTGCTTCTTCCAAAGCATTTTCAAGCATAATAACTGTTTCAAAGCATTCATCGTTAAGCTTTGAAAGCTTTAATGCGGTTTCTTCTTCATATTTAGAAGAAATTGTTTTAAAAGCCGCTTTTTTTGAATTTAAAGCATCACAAAGATTTAAAATATATCCTGAAACAGCAGGAATAATATCTTTTCTTGCCATATCAACCATTGTTTTTGCTTCAATGTTTATTACTTTTGAATAGTTTTCAATAAGAATATCCTGTCTTGAAGAAAGCTCTGATTTTGTATAAATATGATGCTTTGTAAAAAGGTCAACATTTTTTTTGTCGGTGTAATGTGGTAGTGCATCAACTGCGGTTTTAAAGTTTAAAAGACCTCTTTTTTCGGCTTCTTCAACCCATTCGTTCGAATAGTTGTTACCATTAAATATTATGCGTTTGTGCTTTTTAATGGTATCCCTCATAAGCTTATTTAAAGAAGTGTCAAAATTCTTTGCGCCTTCAAGCTTATCTGCAAATTCTTCGAGTGCATCCGCAACAATAGTGTTAAGAATTATGTTAGGACCTGCAATAGAGAAGCTTGAACCAAGACTTCTGAATTCAAATTTATTACCGGTAAAAGCAAATGGGGATGTTCTGTTTCTGTCGGTTGTGTCTTTTGAAAAGTTTGTAAGAACATCAACGCCTACTTCAAGTTTTTCTTTTTTTCTTTTTTCGTAATCGGTACCATCTTCAATTGACTGAAGTATATCACAAAGCTCATCGCCCAAAAACATAGAGATTATTGCAGGCGGGGCTTCATAACCGCCAAGACGGTGATCGTTTCCTGCACTTGATACAGAAATTCTAAGTAAATCCTGATACTCGTCAACAGCTTTCATAACTGCAACCAAAATAAGTAAGAACAGCTTATTTTCGTGTGGGTTTTTGCCTGGATTCAAGAGATTTTGTCCATCTTTTACAGTAAGTGACCAGTTGTTGTGCTTACCGCTTCCGTTAATACCGCTGAATGGTTTTTCGTGCAATAGACATACAAGGTCGTGTTTTTCTGCAACCTTTTTCATAGTCATCATTGTAAGCTGATTATGGTCGGTTGCGGTGTTTGTTGTTTCAAAAATTGGTGCCATTTCGTGTTGAGCAGGAGCAGCTTCGTTGTGTTTTGTTTTAGAAAAAACACCAAGCTTCCAAAGCTCTTCATCAAGGTCTTTCATATATTCCGAAACCCTTGTTTTAATTGCACCAAAATAATGGTCGTCAAGATCCTGACCTTTTGGAGGCATTGCACCAAATAAGGTTCTGCCTGTAAAAATAAGGTCTTTTCTTTGATCGTAATATTTTTTATCTACCAAAAAATATTCCTGCTCTGCACCAACGGTTGTAACAACTCTTTTAGCGGTTGTATCACCAAAAAGTTTTAAAATTCTTAAAGTTTGTGTATTTATTAATTCCATTGAGCGAAGAAGCGGAGTTTTTTTGTCAAGCGCTTCACCGCTGTATGAACAAAAAACAGTAGGTATAAAAAGGGAATTGTCTTTAACAAAAGCGTAAGAGGTAGGGTCCCATGCAGTATAGCCTCTTGCTTCAAAGGTTGCTCTAAGTCCGCCTGATGGGAAAGATGAAGCATCTGGCTCACCTTTTATAAGCTCTTTTCCTGAAAATTCCATTATAACATGAGCATCATCAGTTGCAGATATAAAGCTGTCGTGCTTTTCGGCGGTAATGCCTGTCATTGGCTGAAACCAGTGTGTAAAATGGGTTGCACCTTTTTCAATAGCCCAGTCTTTCATAGCATTTGCAACAATATTTGCAACATGAATATCAAGTGGGATGCCTTCATCAACAGTCTTTTTAAGTGCTTTATATGTTTCTTTTGGCAGTCTTTCACGCATTACGGTGTTGTTAAAAACATAACTGCCAAAAATTTCTGATACATAACCCATTGTAATTCCTCCTAAGTCTATTTTATAAAAGTTTGATTCCTGCTTTTTCGCAAGCTTCTTTTGTCTGGTTATCCCAGATAGATACCTGAACTTCGCCGATATGTGCCATAGATAAAAGAAGCATACATAGTCTTGACTGACCTACACCGCCCCCCATAGTAAGCGGTAGTTCATTGTTTAAAAGCATTTTGTGATATGAAAGATTTCTTCTGTTATCGCAATTTGCTTTTGTAAGCTGTGTATCAAGCGATTTTGCATCAACTCTTATACCCATAGACGATATTTCAAATGCATGACCTAACAGTTCATTATAAAACATAATATCGCCGTTTAATTGCCAGTCGTCATAGTCGGGCGCTCTGCCATCGTGCTTTTTGCCCGATTTTAAAACGTCGCCAATCTGCATAATAAATGCAGTTTTATGTTCTTTTAAATATGCATCTTCTCTCTCTTTTGAAGTTAAGGTTGGATACATATCCTCAAGCTGTTGAGTTGTAACAAAGCTTACTTCACGGCAAAGAGAGGTTTTGATATTAGGATATTTTGCCTTAACAGCATCAAGTGTATTGCAAACAGCCTTTACAATAGCTTTAACTGTTGTTTTTAAGTACTCAATATTTCTTGTATTCTCATCAATAACTTTTTCCCAATCCCATTGGTCAACATAAATTGAATGAATGTTGTCCATATCTTCATCACGGCGTATAGCATTCATATTAGTATATAAACCTTCGCCAACAGAAAAACCATATTTAGATAATGCAACTCTTTTCCACTTAGCAAGAGAGTGAACAATCTGAGCTTCGGTTTTGGTTTCTAAAATATCAAAGCTTACAGGTCTTTCAAAACCATTTAAATCGTCGTTAAGACCCGATGTGCTGTCAACAAATAACGGAGCAGAAACTCTGATTAAGTTGAGAGATTTAGATAATTCATTTTCAAAATTTCGTTTAACAAGCTCTATTGCACCCTGTGTCTGATAGGGGGTAAGATTGCTTTTGTATCCCTTAGGTATAATGGTTTTACTCATTTAAATCATCCTTTCGCCGTTAAGAATACAGTGCATATTTTGAAAAAAAAGCACATTCCTACATAATTATATATCAAAAAACATATTTATGCAATATTTTAATTAAAAATATTTAAAATATAATAAAAATACTATAATCAAAAAATAATATTGTATAAAATTTAGGAAAATCACAGAAATAT
>SVJU01000049.1 GCA_015068825.1 Oscillospiraceae bacterium
AATACCAAATGAATTAAAATAGCGTGATGAAAATTTTTCAAAAAAATATGAAAAATTTTTGTTCACTTACTTGACAAAAGAATACGATGAAAATGAAGATATTATAAAGAGTATTGTTGCCATGGAAGGTAGCAACAATGTATATAATGTGACTTCTCATGATATTGACTCTTCATCAACCACAAGTTTAAAACTTACATATCAAAAGGAAAATGAGAGAGAAAAAACATTAAGAATTTCTGCTGAAGCAGATTACATATATAACGGGGCTTTATACAAGTACTATACAAAAGACGATTTAACTCTTGATGATTGTTTTTATACCTTGATTGATAATACATCTGATGGAAAAATAGATGTTATTATTGCTGAAAAATATGAAACCTTCATGACAGATATAGTTATAATGAATGAAAACAAAATAATCGACAACAAGAGCAACGTTTATGACTTGACTGATTATTTTGAAGAAGGCGGTAAAATTTATAATACCGACGGTGATAGTATTACACTTGATGATTTTGGTGCATTCAGTATTATTTCATATTTAAAATCAAAGGACAATAAATACACAAAATTTATTGTTTCACAAAATACCGAAGAAGGTATTTTTAATGAAATGCAGAGTGATTACAGGTATGTTTATGTATCGGGCGAAAAGTATGAAACACTTACCAGGTATCATAAAAACAGAAATGAATATGATTTAGTAAATCTTGGTGATGAGGTTAAACTTTTCTTTGATTTTGCCGGATTTGTTGCAGATATAAAACGAATATCAGGTGTTGTTAAAGCGGGATATATTATTGACAACATTTCGGAAGATGCAAAAAGACCAAAGATAAGATTATTAAAAGAAGACGGCAGTATTGGCAAGGTTGAATTTGCATCAAGTGTTGTTTTGGACAATGTTAAAAGAAAAGCTTCTTCGCTTTCAGGATGTGAATCGCTTTTTAAAAATGGTGAGGTAATTCCACAACTTATACTTTATAAAGATAACTCAAACGGAAAAATTTTCTATTTAGATACAGCTACAGATAATTCGGGAATAGGAAAAACTAGTGACGATGCTTCTTTTTCTCTTGATTATGACTATGAAAAAGAGAGCACCTTAAGAATAATTACTACCAACGGTAAAAAAGTTTTGGGGTCAAAATACCTTCCTGATTCCGACACAAAGCTATTTTGTGTAAGTACTAAAATAGATGAGTGCTATGTTCAGACCGGTAATGCACTTGGAACGGGAACAAGTTACAAAATAAAGCTTTATAATGTTGGTGAGGATTATGTGCCAGCATATGCAACAATTGAAGCAGCACCAAAACTTGGTGAGTGGGTAGACTGGTATAACACAACCTATGTTGTAGAAAATGTTACAAAGGTTTACGATAGTGCAACCGACGATAATTATTATAAACTTATTTTCTATGATGGAAAAGGTAATATAAATTCAAGTCTTATTCGTGATGGTGATTTAAAAACACCTGGCGGAAATGTATTTTCCGGTGATGAAAGATTAAGAAAGATTACTGCAAAGGATTTAGTAAAAGGAACTGTTTTGCAGATAAAAGAAGATAAATACGGTATAAGCTCAATATCAGTTCAGTCTGTTCCAATGGCTGATAACAGCGAAAAATTGTTTGAAAAGTCAAATAGCTCTACAAGCTATGATTATGGCATAACCGAATATCTTTTTAACGGGGCAACGATGTGTGCGTATGGAAAGGTAGTAAAAAGAGTTCCTGGCGGTATTGTGGTAAATAATCACATTCCAACAAGTGCTGAAGTGGCAGATGGTGGAGTTTTTCCAATGGAGAGCTGGAACAGAATGTATCCTTTCACATCGTCGGATAATGTGTGGTTTTATGATAAATCAACCGATGAACTTAAATTTGCACCCGCAACCGAAATTTTGGAAGGTGATATGATATTTATTCACCGAAAAGCAGGAACAGTAACAACAGCAATTATTTACAGATAAATAATTTATATAAAGAAAGAGGAGAATTTTATGAAAATCAAAAAAATTACATCTTTGATTTTAGCAGCCTGTATGTTGGTAGGTATGTTTTCTTTTAATGTGTTTGCTTTGGAAGATGCCAAAGATGCACAGATTGTTTACAAGGCGTCTGATGCATGGTATGCATCGGGTGTCGACCAAGATACAAATAATACCTATAATGGTAATACTTTGTGGACTTGGGAAAGAAGCGATAATAATGTAAGACAGTCGCTTGCATATTATTGCAGATTAAGAATGGGTTTTGCAATGAATCCGAAGGATACCGGTGAAGGAAAAAGATATTCGGGACCTGCGTGGACTACAAAGGCAGCTGAAGGTACACATCCTGCGGTTGGCGAAGGCTGGATGAAACCAATGGCTTCAAAAACAGAGACTACATATGCTGTTTCAAGAAATTTTACTGCGCCTGTAACAGGTATATACGAATTTTCAACTGAGGACGGATACATTTACGGCGGTTCGTTAAATCCCGGAGCAGCAGGACACAGAACGGCTTTTATACAGATTACAAAGCAAGATTCAAACAGTAATATTCAAAGAATATGGCCTTCTGATGCAGCAATTCGTATTCCTGAAACAACTACACAGGATTATAAATTTGAACCTGTTCAGTTTTATGTAAAAAAAGGTGATATAATAAGATTTGTTGTGTTTAATGGTAATGATGAAGGCACAGTTGCAGATGAGGCAGGCACTACATATTGTGCTGGTAAATATGTTTACTGGAAGCCTGTAGTAACTCTTCTTAAATCATATTCGTCAGATGAATCTTGGCCTGAAACTTTAACCAATACATCTACAATTTCAAATAATAATGAAATCTGGAAATTCAAGTATAGTAAAGACGGTGGCGTGACTTATACAGATTTTAGCTTATCAGCAGGAAACAATACACATCATTATGCTCAGCCTATACATAAAGAAGATGGTACAGTTGACTATACTACAGTTCAATCGGCAGCTAATTATACAAGAGTATATACAGACTCCAACGATAACACTAATGGAGTAAATAATGATGCAACAATTGTTATGGGAAAATGGTGGCAGGCTCCGAACAACACTCAAACATGCAGAGTAGCAAAAGTGTTTACAGCGCCATATTCAGGAACAATTAGAATTTCGGCAAAAGATGAAAGTGAAAACGCAAAAATATATGTTCGTAATAATAAAAAGCAAAACACAGCAGGTCCAAAATTATATATAGATAAAAAAAGTGTAAATAATGAAGCTGAAAACCTTTGGAATACAGAAATTAATCATACATCACCTTCTTTCACTGCAATAACTCTTACCACATATGATTTTAAGGAATTTACTGCAAATGTTACTGCAGGGGATGAAATCTGGTTTGTAGTAAGCGGTGAGAAAAGTGATAATAAACAGACAAAATATGTTTATTGGAATCCTGTTGTGACATATGTTGATTTGCCTGTTAATGTTCTTAATGAAGAGGCACCATTATTCAAAGATATAGAAAATACAGCATCTCTTACTACATTTGCTGACATAGTAGGTGCCGGCAAGATAAATGTATCTTTTGATGTAAACACCATAAACTACACAAGCAAAAATGCGATTATGTGTGTTGCAGTTTATGATGAGACAGGAATTTTAGAAAATGTTGCACTAAGCACATCAACACCTATAGCATCAAGCGGAAAAACTACTTTTACAATAAATGGAATGGAAGTTACAGATTTAGAAGGTGGATTTATAAAAGTATTTTTGTTTGACTCAATGGATACGCTTTATCCTGTAAGCGATATTGGAGCAACACCTATTTACACAACCTTGGAATAAAATTATCTTAAAAGAGGATAGTTATGAAAAAAGTTTTATGTAAAACAGCAATATTTATGCTTGTTTTCACCCTTATATTTGCCAATATAGCTGATGTGTGTGCATTAAATATTGTGTTTAAGGGAAAAACAGATACTTTTGATACAAGTGTTACAATAGCGTTATATAAACCTGATGCCGATATAAATAATATATCGGCATCGGATATAAGCTATATCAATCAGCAAAAAATAAATGACGATGGCTCGTTTGAAATATCACTTCCTGTATCGCTTTTAACAGCCACAAGCAGCAAAGTTGTAAGCAATATAAAAGGAAAATTACTTTCGGATGAAATCCCGTTATATGCTTCGCAAAACGGTACAGACAACGGTGATGGCACAAAAGAAAAACCATATACATTGCAAAAAGCACTAGAAGAAGTTGTTGATAACGGAAAAATCATCGTTGACGGGTTGGTTCTGCTTGATACTGATTTTGTATGGCCTGAATCTGACAAAACCATTATAATATCTGGTGAAAATAATGCTGTAATTGATATTAAAACACTTGACCATTTGCAAATAAACTGTAACACAACTTTTGAAAATTTAACCTTTGGCTGTGCGCAAACAGGCACAGGTGAAGATATTATGCCTGAAAATACAATTTCTGCAAATGGATACCACGTTATAATAAAAGAAAGTGTAGAAACCGAAAATATACTTTCAATAAGAGGTGGAAGTACATCAAAGGCGGTAGACGGAACACATCTTGAGGTATATGGCGGGCATTACAAAACAATTTATGGCGGTGGCAGTGCGCACAATGTAAATGGTGATTGTATTTTAACAGTTGGTGGACAAGTAAACAAAAATTACGATACAAGTGATACTTCTTCAAATTATGTTCCTACTGCAATTCATGGCGGATGCTGGGGTGGTGCCATAAAGGGAGATTGTATCACAACA
>SVJU01000050.1 GCA_015068825.1 Oscillospiraceae bacterium
ACGTTTGGTGGAGTGCATCAAAGTTTCTCCGGACAGAACGATTGAGATCATTCTGAAAGGTGGAATCCACGGCAAAGAAAAAGTGTGAATTCTTTTTAAACATTTCAAAATTCTATTGACTTAGCTGCTTGATTGTGCTATAATCTATTTGTTAAGAAAAAGCCCTCCAAAATCGTCCGAATCGTCAAAGGTTCGAAATTGTTGGGGGGAGCCAAAAAATAAAGGGACTGTTTCTGCAGTCCCTTTATTTTTATCTAATCAACAGTTTTTTCGTATTGTTGTACAAATGAAAAAATTAAAATATTATTTAATTATGTATTTTCTCTTGAAAAAATGGATATATTAGTATATAATAACTTTAAACTGTATAAAATATACAGTTAGGAGGTAAGCTGATGTTAACAAAGGTTGAAATTAAAAATATTAATGCTATTATTGAGGCTACATTTGATTTTGCTAAATGTAAGTATCAGTACAAAAACGAGATGATCTATAACAATGAAGTGGTTAGTCCTATCGCATTTTATGGCACTAATGGTAGCGGAAAGTCATCTTTTTTAACTGCAATTTCTCAACTTGTTTCGTTATTGATAGATGAGCCTAGCCAATTAAGAACTTTTATACCCCATTTCCAAAACGTAAAAAAAGATAATAAAGTAGTTTTGACAACAACGGGATCATCTTCTATTAAATTGTTTTTTGAATTAAAGAAAAACAAGTATATTTATTTTATTGAAACATCTTTAAAAGGATATATTTCTAAAGAGGTTCTTATAAAAAATAACATTGAACTATTTAATAGAAGCAAGACCGACTATTTTTATAACAATGAAACTAATATTGTAAGTTCGGAAATGTTCCCGATTTTAAGAACATTAGATATAGAAAAAAATGATGAAGAAATTCATCTTTGCTATGAGTATTTAAGTAGTATTGGATATATTGATGCTTCAAAAAAACTGTATCAATTAAAAGCCGCAAAACAAAAAAGTTATAAAGATATTATTGTTGAGAAATCAGAGGAAATTAAAGATATATTACAAAAATATAAGGAGTTTCCTTTGTATGAAGTTCATAGTTCGACCACTGAGCAAGGAAAAAAGGAGTTTTTAGCTATAATCAAACATAGCGGTGGCGAATTGGTTTTACCATGGGATCTTGTTTCGAGTGGTATGCAAAATCAAAGTCTTCTACTTTCAGCAGTTCTTTCCCTTCCAGAAAATGGTTTATTGATAATAGATGAACTTGAAGATGCTCTACATCCCTTAACTATATTGGATTTTATAGCAGCTGTTAAAGAAAAGAATGTACAATTGATTTTCACTTCGCATAATACCTATATTCTGCAATCATTAAGACCGGATCAAGTGTTTTTTGCTCATTGGCAAGAAGGCTTTTCTAAATATAAAAGGTTGTGTGATATATATCCTAATATTAGAGAAGTAAATAATATTGAAAAAATGTATCTTTCTAATCTTTTTACAGAGGATATCAAAAGATGAGTAAGAATTTTTTGTTGATTGTAGAAGGTGCAGTAACTGAAAAGAGTATTTTAAAATCTATTCTTAAAAAATGCGATGTTGAAGTTTTTGACAGCGGAAGAATAGATCTAAAAGCAAACGTTAATGAGGTATTTGCAGATTTATACTATACTTCCAAAAAAGATAAAATCTTTTTGGTACAAGGCCCGAGAAATCGCATACACGATTGGCTTAAGCAAATTAAATTAAACGAAGAAGATTTCGAGTTGTTCTTCAAAGAGATAGAAGGAAAGTTTGCTGGTATCTTTATTATTTTTGATGTTGATCATACCATGAACGATGATTTAGAAGAGATGTTTCAAAAGTATAATGATGAGACAGGAAATGGTTTATTGTTGTTAAGCTCGCCGTGTATTGAAGTGATGGCAGAAACAGGGCGTACGGAGCCATTAAGATGTAATCATTTGCGCGAGTATAAAACAGAATTGAATACAAGATTCAATTTAGCTGGATATGAGTCGGCAGTAAAATATATAATTAATAATTTTGATAAATTGAGTTTGTATTACATTGACAAAAACACCCAAGAATCAGGTTTATTAGATGTTATGCAGCACCCACAATTTGTTTTGACTAAAATAAACGAATTAAATGAAAGAAGACACATTTCAAAAGATAGTAACCCGGTGTTTTATCGATATTTCACAACGGTTTTATACGTATGCATTGCCTACATAAATGGTTTAGTAAAAGATTTTGATAATGTTCAAAAGGTAAGAGAATGGTTTTTGAAGAACGATGATTAAAATGCTTTTTCGCAGTGGTATAAAAATACTGATAAGAGAAGTTTTCTAAAACTATGAAAACATCTGGAAACTGTTATGTCAATATGAAAATAATTTTTAAAACTGTATTACTTATAAAAAATTAAACAAATGTAAAGAAAATCAGGTTTTTAGACCGGTTCCATTTTGAGTGTCGGTCCCAAAAATAAAAGCAGGTCGATTGACCTGCTTTTATTTTTGGAAATGAAGCGCACCTGCGGTGCATGATAAAAAGACAAAAGAGTTAAAGCCCGGTGAGACTCAAAATTTAAAGATAGATTTTGATATTACCGATATGGTTGCTTATGATGACTGTGGTGTTACCGGTAATAAATTTTGTTACGTTTTAGAGGCAGGCTCTTATAGCATATATGCAGGTACAAGTGTAAGAAACAGCGAGTGCGTATTAACCTATGAACAGGCAGAAACTGTTGTCGTAAAAAAACACGAGCAAATAATGCCTGCAGAAAAGGAATTTGAGCGTTTTTCAGCATCACTTGATGCTAACGGCAATAGAGTATTAACTAAACTTCCCGTACCCGTTAGAAAATTTGATGTTGATCAAAGAATAGATGAACGCAGACCGGAGTCGATTGCTTTTACAGGCAATAAAGGAATAAAGCTCATTGATGTCGCTGATGGCAAAAATACCCTTAAAGAATTTATCGCTCAAATGAGCGATAACGATTTAGCTACGATCGTTTGCGGAGAGGGAATGAACAGTCCTAAAGCAACCGTAGGTACCGTTGGTGCTTTTGGTGGCGTTACCGATTCACTTCTGGATTTTGGGATTCCTGTTTGCTGTGTGACCGACGGACCCTCAGGCATAAGGATAGGTGGAGATTTTAAAAGCACATCACTTCCTAACGGATATGTTTTTGCGTCAAGCTTCGACGACGAGCTTGCAGAGCAAATTTTCGAACTTGAAGGAGTAGAACTTTTTGCCTATAACATTGATGCGCTACTAGGCCCCGGTATGAACATACACAGACATCCATTTTGTGGTCGAAACTTTGAATATTTTTCTGAGGACCCGTTGCTTTCAGGTAAAATTGCTGCGGCTCAAAGCCGAGGTGTTAGTAGGTCCGGTTGTACAACAACAATAAAACATTATTTGTGTAATAACCAAGAAACCAGCAGAAATAAATGTAATGTTGTTGTATCTGAAAGGGCTCTTCGAGAAATTTATCTTAAAGGATTTGAAATCGCAGTAAAAGAAGGAAACGCCACAGCTATCATGACATCATACAACCCCATAAATGGTTATTGGAGCGCTTCAAACTATGACCTTACAACAACGGTGCTTAGAAACGAATGGGGTTACAAGGGCTTTGTTATGACTGACTGGTGGGCAAGGTGTAATTGCAAGGGAGAGGCAGGCAACCCGGAAAATCTCAAAGCTATGATACGCGCACACAATGATATTTATATGGTTTGTTCCTCAGCCGAAGAAAAACGTCATAATATTTTTGAGGGTCTCGAAGAAGGCTATATTACAAGAGGAGATTTACAATATTGTGCAGAAAATATACTAAATTACATTTTAAATTCGCCCACATTTAAGAAGTTTGTTTTAGCAGGTTGTGTAAAGCCTAAGTATGCAAGCATTGATGAGGCTGAATTTGAAACAGTTGCTGTCATTGATAATGTTATATCAGGAGAAGAATACAATTTAACTTTCGACACCGATAAAAAGTGTATTTTTTTATTTGAAACTGAGTGCAAGAATGAAAGTTTAGCACAATATCCCATAACATTAAATGTTGGTGGCAAAAATGTGCTTTCATTCTCAATAAGTTCAAATGATTCAAATAAAACTGTACGTCAAATGACATTATCTGATAAAAGCAATGTTTTTAATTTTAGATTTTCTGATCATATAAACCTTAGAAAATTTGCAATAAAACAGTAAGGTGAATTTCGAATATTAAAATAATCCGGTTTGATACGAGAGAATCAGGTTTTTCGACCGCTTCCATTTTGAGTGTCGGTCCCAAAAATAAAAGCAGGTCAACCGACCTGCTTTTATTTTTGGAAATGAAGCGCACCTGCGGTGCATGAAAAATGAAGCCGCCTACGGCTATGAAGCGTTCCCTGCGGGAACATCGAAAGTTAGTGTGCGCTTTGCTTCATAGCGGCAAAGCCGCTGCTTCATACGAGGCGAAGCCTTGTGCTTCATATTTGCGAAGCAAATGCATCATATCGCCAAAGGCGATGCATCATTAAATCTTGCCCCTCTACCGCTTTTATGCTATAATACACCTAAGGCGGTGATGATTTGAAAAATTTAAAAAAATTGTTTTTTATAGTTGTCATAGTTACTATACTTGCTTCTTCATTTGTACTACCTGTTTTTGCTAATGCGCCAATGCCTGCTGATCATTTGACGGTTGTTTTATCAAAT